>CAYNEF010000006.1:0-90343 GCA_964396165.1 uncultured Pseudobdellovibrionaceae bacterium | reverse complement strand
CCAAAGGTTGGCGCAAAGTTCTTTCAAGCCTCTTTGCTTTCAGTTCGAGCAGGCAAAGCTTTGCTTCGTGCAATTTTCCAAGTCTCGTGAACTCTTCTATTTTTTCAACAATAGGTTGATTCATCCTACAGCATTATCGTCAAAAATGCTGTAGTGCATTAGATAAAATGATAGTGGTTAGCAATGATGTTTTTTTGAACACAATGTTTTAACAAAACGAAAATAGGAACCTGCTTTTTCCGCATACTCTTGCCCAAGCAGTTTTGCGATAATCTGATAACTGCTTCTTTGCCAAAAGAAAGTACTGGGGCCGAGATTTCGAGAAACTTCAAAGGCAAAACGTGCTTCTTTTGTCTTACCTGCCGTAAATAGTTTGCTCCCCATTTGAGCAGCCTTGTCTGATAAATAGCGGTGATGCGTTTCTGGGACTTGCGATTCTAAAAGATTGATCGCTTTCAATGTATCTGTTGCTGTTTCGACTACATTCTGGCTGCGGCTATTCTGTCTGACACTGATAAAGACCAGGGGAGAATCAATTACAATGAAGCTTGGGTTGTGTAGTGCAAGACGCACGTGAAAATCCCAATCTTCTGACTGCCATAATTCTTCCCGATAACCATGCAGTTTATTGAGGAGTGTCTTTTTATATGTGCCACAAGGTACAAGCATGAAACTTTCAATTGCAAATTTGAGCAGATCTTTATTTTGTTTTAGATGGCTCACTTCCATTACTTTCTCGAGGTAAAGCTTGTTATCCCTGTAGGAAGTTACTTCGGTGAAAATGGCATCCTGGTGTCCGAAGTGTGGTTTAACACTTTCAAACCAATTTGGAGAAAACCAGTCGTCTGAATCATGAAAATGGATGTATTCGCCCTTAGCCTCCGCCAATAAAGTATTTCTGCCTCTAGCAGGACCAATATTTTTTTCACCGCGAATGACTCGGACATTCGCATGCTCGGGAGTATAGTCTTTTGCGGGAGCTTCCGAGGCATCATCGTAAATGAGAATTTCGACAGAAGAGTCCACTTGCGGCAGGATACTGTTCAGGCAGTTCGAAAGCAGCTCACGTTCGTTGTGATACGTGATTGAGATAGTGAGAACTGGTTTTGTCATGGATAGTTTATTGTACTACCGAAGAAAGTAATCGGAAAGTTCTGAAAAAGAATGAAAAGTCTTCAGCGGGCTAGTTGCCGTACCAAATCCATACGTCACAAACATGAAATCCATTTTGGCTTCTTTGCAAGCACGCTCATCTCCAGCTGTGTCCCCCACGTAGACGGGATTTACAAGCGAATTTCTTTCTTTGATCAGTTTTAAATTATGGGCTTTTAACTTACCCTGATGTCCATAACATTCGGCATCTTTGAAATGGTGTTTCATACCAGTCACAAAGTAAAAAGCTTCCAGATATTCCGTCATGCAATTGCTGACGATATAAAGCGGGTACTTTTGAGATAACAATTTGATTCCGTCCATCACGTGAGGATAGATGGCGGCTTCGTTTCTTTTTACTCGGTTGATTTCCCTGACATAAAATTCAGAAGCGATTTGCTCCCGAGTTTCTTTGTTATATTCGGGAAAGAGTTTTTTAAAGACTTCATCATGGGGTAATCCCATGATCTGCTCTACATCTTTTGCCTGAAATTTTTTGGATTTTAACTTTAAAGCTTCCATCGATTCGTTCCATGCTTCTGCACAGAGTTGTGTCGAATCCCAAAGCGTACCGTCTAAATCAAATATAATTGAATCGTATTTCATCTCTTATCAACCGTACGCAGGAATCAATTGCGGACGTCTTCTGTAGGTTCCCCATCTTGCAAGTGCGAGTCTAAACTCCATTTTTGCCAGTTTAATTTCGGCCTTAAGCTGGCAGATTTTCTTTGAGGTTTCAAGCTTCATGCATTCTTTTTTTTCAGTATAGGCAATTTGCAGATCAGCCTTTTTCAATGCGTAATCTTCTTTCAATATCTTCACTTTTCTCTGCGCTTCTTCCACCTTATTTCTGAGTGCGATGACCCATGCTTCGGAGGCACCATGTTCGAGCATTGCTTTTTGTTGCATTTCCAGTTGAGCTTTTAAGATGAGAGGAGCTGGCGTGCGTTTTAGATTGGATGCAAAACCCAGAAAATTTAAAGTACCGACAAACCACTTGGTAGGATCCCACTGGTACCAGCGAATTCCATTTCGGTAATCCGTTTGAAATACATGGTGGTAATTATGATAACCCTCTCCATGCGCCAAAAACGCCATGAGCCAACTGTCGCGTGCTGAAACTTTGTCCGAGTAAGGACGCGTGCCCACCATGTGGCAAAGAGAATTGATAAAAAATGTGGAGTGGTTTGTAAGTACAAGTCTTAAAGCTGCACCAAATGCAAACCCGCTCAGAGGTGCGCCCAGTAAGAAACCTACAATCGTAGGGAAAGCAACTGCAGTTAATAATGCAAGAGCCAAATAGTGCTTATGTTGAAATGCGACGAGTTTATCGTTCATTAAATCCGGTGGGTATTGTCCGACGTATTTTGGGTTGTCTTCTAATATTAACCAACCCATATGCGCATAGAAAAAACCTTGATTGATGTTGTATGGATCATCAGGAGAATCCACCATTCTGTGGTGGCGCCTGTGATCGGTTGCCCATTTCAATGCAGAGCCTTGGAAGGAAGAAGCGCCAATCAAAAGATACAAAAGTGGCATCGGGTTTTTCGCCTGATAGCTGCGGTGGGCAAAATACCGGTGGTAACCAGCGGTGATTCCCAGAGAAGTAGCTGCCGCAAAGAGAAAGCTCAAAATCACTACTGACCAATTCCATCCTTCGTAGTGCAGTGCCATGGGAACGGTAATAAAAGTGACTACAGGCGTCAGAACTAAATAAAAAGCATTGACCCAATGAATTTTTTTAAGAGCATCAAGCTTCATAATCACCTCTATTTTCTATGTTAGAAACTTGCACAAGAAGAGTACAGACATATTTATTTCTCTGTTAACACCCTGTCCTATCGTGTAAGATTTCAATCTATTTTAACGCGGGGAAAACATGCTTGCTGAAGGCGACAAAGCTCCGGAATTTAAACTTCCTTCTCAAGAAGGCACTGAGTATTCATTAAAATCCTTTAAAGGTAAAAACATCGTATTGTACTTTTATCCCAAAGACATGACACCAGGGTGTACAGTAGAAGCATGTGATTTTCGCGATTCACAAGCAAAAATCAAAAAAGCTGGAGCCGTCGTTTTAGGTGTCAGCAAAGACTCGGTTGACAGACACAAAAAATTTGCGGAACGAGATAAGCTCAACTTCCTTTTGCTTTCCGACGAAGACGGCAAAGTTTGTAAGGCATACGGTGTCTGGCAGGAAAAAACGCTTTACGGAAAAAAATTCATGGGCATAGTGAGAAGCACTTTTGTAATCGGCAAAAACGGCAAGATAATAAAGATTTTTGATAAAGTGAAAGTTAAAGGACACGTGGACGAAGTCTTAGAAACCTTAAAAGAAATGGAATAAATTTTATGGAAGAAAATAATTACAGACAACCTCCCGAGCTCACTCCAAAAGAGAAACTGATTTATGCTCTCGATGTGGATACGATTGCAAAATCCACTTCCTATATCGAAGCACTTGCCCCTCACGTTGGGATGTTTAAAGTCGGTTTAGAACTTGTAAGCGCTGCCGGTGCTCCAGCAGTTATCAGTCACATCCACCGTCATGGGGGACAAGTATTCTTCGATGGTAAATTTTGCGATATTCCCAATACGGTAGGAAAAGCAGCACGGGTAATTTCCGGCCTAGGCGTAAAAATGTTCAATGTGCATGCCTCTTGTGGAAAAGATTCCATCAAGGCCGCCGTGGATAACAAAGGGAGTTCTCAGTTACTCGTTGTCACAGTTCTGACCTCTATCGAAGATTCAGAATCAGAAAGAATTTTTGGTACCATCGCGCAAAACAAAGTGCTGCAGTTCGCCCACGATGCGCTAGAAGCGGGCGCAGATGGGATTATCTGCTCTCCTCAAGAATTGGAACAGCTCATTCAAGTTCCAGACTTTAAAAAACTTTTGAAGGTAACTCCCGGTGTACGCCCCGAATGGGCAGAAGCAAATGATCAAAAACGCACGATGACTCCCGGAGAAGCAATCAGACGGGGTGCGACTCACCTTGTAGTGGGACGCCCCATTTCCAGTCCTCCTCGCGGTATCGGAAGTCCGATTGATGCCGTAAAAAATATTTTGGATGAAATAGCCAGTGCTAAGTGACGCAGAAATTTTAAATACACTGGAAAGCTGTGGCGCTTTTATCAGAAACAGCCACATTGTTTATACCTCTGGGCTACACGGCCATAGTTACATGAATAAAGATGCGCTTTATCCGCATACTTTTCTCACTTCAAAACTCTGTAAAGAAATCGCAGATCGTTTTGCAAAAGAATTGATTGATGTCGTTTTAGCACCTGCTTTAGGGGGAATCATTCTTTCTCAATGGGTTGCACACCACCTGACAGAAATCACAGGACGCGAAATTTTAGCAGTTTACGCAGAAAAAGACGGAGACTCGTTTGTCATCAAACGCGGTTACGACAAAATCATCAGCGATAAAAATGTTTTAGTTCTCGAAGATGTTTTAACAACGGGCGGTTCAGTAAAAAAAGTTGTCGAGAAAGTAAAAACAGCCGGAGGACATGTCGTTGCCGTTGCCGCACTTTGCAATAGGGGTGGAATCTCAGCCGAGTCGTTATCAGCCCCAAAACTCGATGCGCTTGTAAATATCACTTGGGACGCTTGGCCTGCGAGTGAATGCCCGCTTTGTGCAAAAGGCCGCCCCATTAATACGGATGTCGGCAAAGGTAAAAAATCTTCTTAAAAAAGTGTCTCTTAGACTTCGACAAAATTAAGATCACGTCCGTGGGTTTCTTCCAGACGTAAGACGGCTAAAAAGGCAACGACATGAACAACTACTCCCACAATCATTGCACTGGTAACTAGACTGGTACTTGCCCCCAACCACCGAAAGCTTAAAGTCATCGGTACTACCGAACCGCGTACAAAATTGGGAACACTTGTCGTTACCGTGGCACGCATATTCGTTCCAAATTGCTCTGCCGCCATCGTGACAAAGACTGCCCAATAACCCGTTGCAAGTCCTATCAAGAAACAAAGAAAATAATACGTATCAGACGTAAGCCCACGAGAAAGTAAAATCACAAAGGCGACAATTAGTTCGGCAATCATGCAGCCAATCACGACTTTTTTGCGGCTCTTAATCCACTGGCTTAGCACGCCACTCAGTAAATCCCCCAATGCCACCCCGACGTACGAATACATAATCGATTTGCCGGCAACTAGTGGAGAAAGAGTCTGTAATTCTTTTCCAAGCTCTGGCGAAAAGGTCATGAGCACGCCTGCGCAATACCAAATCGGGATACCGATTAAAATGCAGTAAATATATTTTGAAAGTCTTTTGGGATTCGACACAAGCATCTTTAAATCCCCACGCTTGATATGCGCTTCTTTTTTTAAATTAGCAAAAAGCGAAGATTCTAAAATTCCAAGGCGTAAAACCAAAAGCACGAGCCCCAATCCCCCGCCAATCCAGTAACTCGCTCGCCAGCCGACATATTCTGTTGTGATCCCTGCCGCTATCGCACCCGATAGCCCGATGCTTGCTACGATCGCAGTACCATAACCACGCGTTTCTTTCGGCAAGATTTCACTCACTAAAGTAATCGCAGCACCCAACTCTCCAGCTAAACCAATACCTGCAATAAATCTCAAAGCGGCATAGGCAGGGACAGATGTCACAAACCCATTTGCAATATTGGAAATGGAATAAAGAAAAATGGAACCGAATAAGACAGAGATTCTGCCCTTTTTATCTCCCAACATTCCCCACAGAACACCACCGATGAGCATTCCAAACATTTGCGAATTCAGAAGCGTCACCCCTACATCTAAAAGATCGGCTTCCGAAACCATTAAATCGCGAAGACTTGCAACACGTAAGATGCTGAACAAAACCAAATCATAAATGTCGATGAAATAACCGAGTGCTCCGACCAGCACTACAATCCACACACGCTTGTCCGTCTTAAACATTAGGCTTTACTGCCTGCTGCCACGATACTGCAGGCCGCAATCATATTGAGTCCCAAGCTCTCACCCTTATCCATCAGTTCGTCACTGTCGGCACCGGGGTTTAGCCAAACTTCTTTTACTTTTAATTTAGCGACATCTTCGATCACTTTTAGCCCAAGTTCGGGAAGTAAATACAGGCTCACCATATCGAGCTCTTTTACGGGCAAATCTAGGATGGATTTATACGCTTTAAACCCCTCGATTTCTGTTTCTTTGGGATTGATGGGATATATGGTGTAACCGATTCTTTTGTAGGTATGAATCGCCTTATTCCCAAATTTGCTTTTGTCTTTGCTTGCACCGATGATGGCTATAGATGGCATAAACCATAGCTTACAAAGGGGTTTTTAAGACGGCAAGTGGTGCATTTTATCCACGAAAAAAGCCCCTGTTTGAGAAATCAGAAGAATCAGCTATAAGACGGTCTAAACCCTAAGTAAACATGCTGACTCAAGACTTAAATAAAGCCGCAGAAATCTTAAAAAAAGGCGGAGTTGTGGCCTTTCCGACTGAAACAGTTTACGGTCTGGGAGCCTGTGCGTTTTTACCAGAAGCCGTCGCCCGTGTTTACGAAATCAAAGATCGCCCTCTTTCTCACCCGCTGATCGTCCACATCGCTGAACCGTCTCAGCTTGAAACTATCGTAAGTGTGGTGCCTGAAAAAGCGCGCTTATTAATCGCTAAATTCTGGCCAGGCCCGCTGACAGTCGTTCTTCCAAAAAAGCTGGAAATTCCGCGAGTGGTTTCAGGAGGATTAGATTCCATAGGCGTCAGATGCCCTTCGCATCCCGTAGCGCGTGAGCTCATTCGCCTTGCCGGTATGCCGGTAGCTGCACCCAGTGCAAATCTTTTTGGAAATTTAAGCACGACTACCGCAACACAAGTGGAAGAAGCCTTGGGAAATCTTGTCGATTGCATCGTGGATGGAGGCCCATCTCAGGTAGGTGTCGAATCTACGATTGTGAGTTTTTTGGAACCGACTCCTCAATTACTCCGTCCGGGTGGAATCAGTCTGGAAGAAATCGAATCTGTAATCGGTAAAGTAGATTTGCCTTTGAAAGAAGCAAAAGCGATTGCCCCAGGCATGCTGGAAAGCCATTACTCTCCGCACACGAAAGTGTTGTTTTTGAATCAGGCAGCTGATCTTCCTAAAGGGAAAAAACTGGGATTACTTTGTTTGAAAAAACCCACGAACACGGCAGACTATTTATTCGTTGAAGAATTATCCACACGGGGTGATTTACGAGACGCAGCGGCAGGTTTATACGAAGCCTTACACCGTTTGGACAAAAATGATTTGGATTTGATTGTCGCGCTTGAATTTCCGAGTAGTGGATTAGGACGCGCTATTAACGACAGACTGACTCGAGCTTCCGCCACGCGCCATTAGAAATTCATTTTCGATACAGCAAATGCGGTCATCAACCATCCCGCTAAAAAAAGTGTTCCTCCGATGGGTGTTACCGCACCCCACGTTTTGACACCGGTAAAAGCAAGTAGATAAAGACTACCACTAAAAATAACAGTACCTATCAGAAAGCTCCAGCCGCTGTACTGCAAAAGTTTTTCATCTGCTTTTAACAGCAGTATCCCTACTACGAGAAGTGCAAAGGCATGGTAGAACTGGTACTCGACACCGGTGCGAAAGACACCCATCGAATATTCATCGAATCTCGTTTTTAAGGCATGCGCCCCGAACGCGCCAAACGCGACTGATAAAAACCCCTGAAACGCACCTGCAATAAGAAATAGTTTTGCCATAGGTATGAAAAAGTACGCCATAGACTGGTCAATTGGCAAGCACATGAGGTAAGGTGTGTAGATGGACACGGAAAGACTCCGCTATTTTTGTACGCTGGCCCAGACGCAGAACATGCAAAAAGCCTCTGAACTTTTGCATATTTCTCCTGCGGCAATTTCTAAAGCTTTAAAAGTACTCGAATCCGAAGTCTCCCGACAACTTTTTGTCCGCTCCGGTCGCGGCATTGTATTAAGCGACGAAGGGAAACTCTTTGCGGTAGAAGCAGAAAAAATTCTCGCGCAAATTGATTTTATCTGTAAAGGAAAGCTGCAGAACAAATCTCTTGCGCCCCTTTTAAGACTGGGCTCGTTTGAAGTTTTTACAACACACACTATCGGCCCGCTTCTGAAAGATCACTTGGGAGATGCATCCGTTATCTTGCATGAATTAATACCGGGACAGCTGGAAGCAGCGCTAGCAGAAGACAGAATTGATTTAGGCATTTCCTACATTCCTATTCCCAGACCAGAAGTGGAATTTCTTAAAATCACAACGATTGAGATGGGGGTATTTGGAATCAAAGGGCCATTATTAAAAATGCCTCTGGAAAACGTTCCCTTTGCGATACCAGTCACACCTATCCAAGGTTCTCCTACAAAAGTAGAGGGGCTTGATGGATGGCCCGACAATTTAATTCCGCGCAACAATAAGTACAAAGTAACGATGATGGAATCGGCATTAGAGTTATGCAGAATGGGACTGGCGTTGAGTTATCTTCCCAAATTTGTGGTCGACTTGCACAACCAAAAGGTCATTGAGAAATTCCAGTTGGTGAAGTACCCAGGCGCACTGCCGTTAAAATCGCAGTACGTGAATCAGGATGTCTTTTTAGTAAAAAGAAAATCCGACATCGAAACGCCTTTTGCAAAAAAAGTGGCTAAGGCGCTCCGGATGATTTGTCGGTAAGTGTTTTTTCATTCTAAACGGTGACTAGATTTTTTTCGAAAAGCCAATTTAGCTAAAATTCTCTATAACCTATTTTCTCTCAATTAGTTCGCGAACTTGCTCAAATTGATAATTATGTTGTGTAGAACTTAGACAAAATGCGCGACAAAGCCTCTGTATACACAATGAATTCTTTAAATCGGTACGCTCAATTTGATTCAGTTCTTGGTGTTGCGTGGTGTAGTCATTGCAAGTCCATATAGCGGGGGCAGTATGGCAAGAATCTGTTTTGTTCTATTATTTATCAGCTTTTCCTATCAAGCGTTTTCTGGGGACATCACCTTTTCCAACTTAGATACTAAAAGCAAAACTCAAACGAGTACTCACTCAATGCTAAAGAGTTGCGTGATTACAATGGGAAAAATAGCGCTAGCCATTCCCCGAACTATCGTAAATTCCGCAATCGCAACGCCCAAGGTAGTGAAAGCTGCTGCCAACGCTGCCAGTGTCTATGGCAGTCGCCTCATTGACCATCATCGAGGTATCAGTCCATTCAAAGGGGATCTGATTCCGACTAGAATTTCTCTTTTTAATCCTTTTGCTGGAAGATCCTCCTGGGCGCTGTTTCCCCACCCAGGAAACTATTATCGCCCATTGGATATTCTAGACAGCGTTTTTGTCGGTGCAGATAAAGAGACGGGCGCTGGGAAGCACCTCCGTTATGTCGATGTTCCGGGTATGGGATTAGTTTTGATTTCACGCGATATGCAAGTCAATCGCGCCATACTCACCGACACCGGAGACAAACCAGGTGAATTTGATAGGGCGACAAATCCTTCAGACGGTATAGCGGAATCCACTGGACCCAAATCAGTGCTTCGAGCCAACGGAAAAGATTGGGCATGGATGAGAAAAGCACTGGCCAGCGCCTTTGGTAAAACCGGCCTTTACCAAGATGATGTTTTCCAGAGTTTTCAAGGAACCGCAAAAAATTATTTTCAAGGAAGAATCGGAAAACTCGATACACATTTCAAAAAAAATGGCATTAACGAAATCGAGTTGGATTTGGATACTGAAATTAAGCCTATCATGCTTGAAATGTTGACCAGAAATTTTTTAGGCACTGAAGTGGATCCAGAATTGGTGCGTAGTAAATATATTCCCGCACTTGAAAGAATCATAGACAACCTGGTGGGTCGTACGATTTATAATAAAGTTCCGGTGCTCGCAAATCTTTTACACCCGATGCCAAAAGAAGATTACGTAGCCTATCAGGAACTGACTGACCTTGTAATGAATGCACGCCACAATAAAAAGGGAGCGTGGGCGAATTTCAAGCCAGATGCCGTCGATCCGACTCGGAAGGATGAACACAAGGAAGCGCTTGAAAGTAATCTTAAGGTGATCTTAGCGGGTGCTCTTGAAGCGACATCTTCCTGGGCAGGTTGGGCGACTCACCATCTTGCGCGAAACCCTGAAATGCAGGAAAAGATTTATAACGAAATTAAAGATCTAAAAGAATTTACACCGGAAAATCTGGAGAAAGCACCTTACCTAAACCGCGTATTAAAAGAAACTTTGAGATTAACACCCTCCTTGTATTTTCTACCGCGAAGATCCACAGAAGACAGAACAATCACGACGTCTGACGGTAGCACTATGATGATCCCAAAAGATACGATGGTCCTGTTAGATGTCTGGCACCAGAATCGTCATGAAGATCATTGGGGCGTAGAAAAGACTGGTTATCCAGCAAACGAGTTCCATCCTGAACGCTGGGAGGCGATTGAAGCAAATCCAAGTACAGCAAAGAATTATCTGCATATGGGATTTGGACATGGACGAAGAGTTTGTCCAGGTCAGCATTTAGGACAAATTGAAACAGCACTTGTGATGGCAGCTCTTGTAAAAAGATTCAAATTTACCTCTCCAAACCCTGAATTTAGTGTCGTTGCGGGAGTTTCTACAAAAGCCGGTGACCATTCGCGAGTCCGAATGCAGTTCAGAACTCCACCTGAAATTCCCATAGTAGGGCAAGAGGTAAGTGAAAATACGACGGAGCAAAAATAATAAATGCGAATGTATTCGAAAATTTTATTACTGCTCTTGCTTACGACTTCAGTTTTTGCATCCGATTGCGCTACAATTACTGCTAAAGTCGCGAAGGCTCCGCGTCTTGTGTTTACCCCAGAGGCAGGTCTCAGATTTACTATCGGTGACGGACAATCAAGCAAGGCAAAGCACATAGGAGCCTTGTTAACTAAGATGGCTTCTCCATTCTGGCTGCGCGAAATGAGTAAAGTTTTGCAAAATGTATCGAAAAATAATAAGCCGATTTCTGTTCACGATAAAATGCTGGAAGCATTGGATGTAGACTACCGCACACATGGTCTATCATTGGATTCTATTCCCAAAACGGGACCTTTGATAATACCAGCGACTCATCCGCTATTCGGACTAGACGGGCTTACCATAATGTCCATGCTCAAAAAGGTACGCCCGGACGTAAAGATAGTTGCCAATAGTACGATGGATTTGGTTCCAGGATTTGAAGGAACATCCATTGGAATAAACATGCAAAGCGATGCAGGTGCTAATAGTAAAGCGGTTCGAGAAATGTTGGACTGGCTTAAAGACGGACATGCACTTGTGATTTTTCCTTCTGCACAAATTACCACTTCGCCTACTAAGCCCGAGCCCTGGAGTCGCAGTACAGCGATGCTGGCGCGCAAATCACAAGCCTCGGTTCTGCCCATTTTTGTTAAAGGACAGCCCGGGTTGTTCTATAGGTTAGTGAGTAATTACATCGGGAAATTGAAGCAGTCATTTTATCCGGTTGAGATTCTGAAACGTCGGGGCACGACTGTGGACTTAGTTTTAGGCGAGCCAATCGATTCAAAGACTCTGTCGAAATTCCCAGATGATGAAGTTGCAATCGACTATATTAGGGACGAGACATACCGATTGGGACAAAAGCAAATCGATTAGTTGGGAGAAAACTTAGTGTATTTCCTTCAATCGCAAGACTAGCCTGTATAGTTTTGATTCTATTGCTTCTTCTTAGTTTGGGCTCTGGCTTTGGCCCCATCAAGCCTTCATACACGGATAACCTCGAAATTATCTCGTCATCAGCAGATAAATTGAAGGTAGCTAAAACTGTGAGAGTAAAAGCGGAGGCTATTTTGTCGGTTCTAATAGATGAGAGTCATACTCATCCAGCTCTCTGCTCCTGGGGGGAACCCAGGGGGCGGGAACACTTAAACATTTCGGGTTATCCACTAGCACTACTTGCGCAAACGAAGGCGTACTTTTTCTCATAAATCTTAAATCGATTAAGTTTATTTTTTTGTCTTCTTTCACAAGGTACGGAGCGCGGGCGAATTGCAAAAACTCATGCGCGAGACAGGAATTTTCCTGATAATTTTTCAATTGTCTTAAATCCGTTTTTACTTGGCCCATCCAATGGACTTGCGGCAATTTGGGATCGGATTGAAACTCGCCTATCTTGCCTACAAATCCCAGCCTTTCACATGCTTCGAGCGAAAAAAGTCTGGGAAATGCAGCGATGACTCCCCGGCGCATAAAATAATGCGTTTTTTCTTCACTCATTTCGACAGTAATGGCGCCCCAGCAAAAGGGATTGGCCGGATAAGGAGTGAGAATCAAATCCCGCAAATCGGTCTGTTCGTACTGCGCCTGATAATATTTAAAAAATTCTTTCTTCAGATATTTGCAAGTGCGATTGAATGAAAGGATGAGAAGACTGAATAATACAAGTCCGGTAAAAGTTTTTCGGTACTCGCTTAAATACCCCAGACACGAATATAAAAGAACAGAAAAACCGATGAGAACAAGTGTAATTTCGATTGGGACAAAACCTGTAAAAAAACAAAGTAGGATGGCAGTGAGTGTAATAACTGCAAGCCCGAGCCTTAGGTACTTATTTTTATTTAAACGAAATAAAGTGACAGAAAGCAGCACCCAAATCCATGGCTCTACAATAAAAAGAGAATCTCCATAAAACCATTTATTGCTAATCGGCCAGAAGGGATGCACTCCGTAGCTATTCAGACTGTCCATCCAAATGTGCACAATAGGTCCTAGGACTGAAAGTGCTGCAATCCACTTCCACCCTTCTTTTTCAAAGACAATTTTTTTGACCTTTGCAAAATAGAAACAACAGGCAAAAAGAAGAGCTGCTAATGGAAACGAGGCTAGAAGTGTGTGCGTATGGCCGCGGTGGTGCACCAAATAACCCAACTCCCCAAAAAGACCTGAGTAAAAAATATCCAAATCAGGAAAGTTGTTTGCCAAAAGTGAAGAGACGAGAAAGAAACGTCTTAAATTTTTATCGTCTGGCTTGTCATTGTATTTTCTGATTTCGTAGGCGGCTTCTCCTACCATCAGACCGACAAGAGAATGTGTGACATTATCCATTGGTACTCATTATAACTTGATTTACGGATTCGCCACAGCAGTAAACTTCACAATTGTCAGACTCGTTATTGAGCAAGCATCAATTTTTCTTGAGGCACGGGGATGAGATGGATCAAGACTTTATCACCCAAAAATAGCGGTTTTTTCACGTCTCCGAGCACTTGGTAAGATACCGACTCAACAGTTACGGCGTATTCTTTATTTGCTTCTACTGCGAACATAAAGTCGCCATCGTGTGTATGCACCTTTTGGATTTCTCGTCCGGCACTATCTAGTAACTTCAGTGTTAAATCAGAACACGGAAGTTCAATGACAGAATCTTTGACCGAAGAACAAAGACATGTGCCACTGATATAGGGCGATTCGTAGTAATCCTTATTTACAAGAAGACTGATTCCACTAGCAAGTACACTAGCTGCCGCCTGCTCTGCCTGTACCCTATTGCTACTGCTTGCACTTTCATTTACCGAATCTATCGAGCCAGGCTTCTCACTGACTTGTTTTGCCATACCTAAAAAATTAATAGGAAAAAAACGAGAACCTCCCGTGTAGTAATGGGGATTACTGCGATCTTGGACAAAGTAATTATGCGAACAGGACGTCAGAAAAAAGATAAATAATAAACACACGCGCAACATAGCGAGAAGTGTTTAATCCAGAAAAATTGGGGTGTCAAAGAAGAGGAAATTATCTGCTTTTAGCGTTTATCGCGCTTAAAAAGGCGCCATAACTCCAGGTCAAATCTCTTGCACCTTGCTGGTATCCAGAGTGGCGATTCATTTGCTCTGCCATCGCGCCATCTCCATCGGTGTGTAATTTTACACGGGTAAGATAATCATCCCCTTTGCGCGTCAACCGTTCAATAATGTCTCTAAACTGAGGTTCACCCGATTTAAAGGTCATATTACCTTGGAATTTTTGTCCGAGTAGGGAAGCGAAAAACGCCTGATTATTGGGAGTAATGCGAATTTCGCTGGCTTTGTTTAACACTTTCGCCAAACGGTAGTAATACTCCGCAAAACCACTGGTGATAAGCAACCAAGGGTTTCCTTCTCCGTGAGTTGTATAACCGTCGTACTTGTCTTCGGGGTAGCGCCCGATGGCAACAGCAGGAAAACCTTTTTGGTTCACGGGATAAATGCTTTGGAAAGCTTCTTCTAACTTTGCAACAGTAGAGGCTAATTTTTCATCAGCAATAGAGAAGTCTCCATTTTCATTTCCGGCGTGAAGCACTGCTAGTACAACGGCGGAATCCAAACCACTTGGTTTGGAAGGACCTGACTCTTGATTAAGTGTTTCTACAATAATTTTTTTCGATTCGCTCCAATGCGAATAGAGAGCTTTTGTAATCCCTGCAGCTTGCTGTCTGTACCAACTTGCAGCACTTCTGTCTCCCAAGTATTCCGCAAGGCCCGCACCTTCTTCCAGAGCGCGTTTTTGGACAAGACGTGTATAGAAATGCTGACCCCGTGTTTCTTCCCACAACTCAATGCTGGAATTTTTCCAGTTGTGTGAAATGTATTCCAAGTCGTACTTCACTACAGAGGTATTGAGGCTGTTATACAATTTCTCTTCTACCCAGTCTTTTTTCCCTTGGGCAATCCAGTAACCGGCCAAACGGATTAAAGACAGTGCTCTTAATGCGGGACCATCATTTTGCGGTCTGCCCCAGTCTTTCAAGTAAGCAGTGCCGTCTACATTAAATTTTGGTTCCCCTGCTCCCCCGCTGAGATTGGGAGTAGCCTGAATTTGCGCTGAAAAATTGATGTAATCAAGAATCGTACTTTCTAAGTGTACTTTTTCGTTAGAGTCTTTGGCTTCGATAAAATAACGGACTACCACATCCATCGTGATGCCGGCGTCTCTGACCCAGTGGTAAAAATAATCGGGATTTTCTCGTGAGGGAGAAGCTATCACACAACCGCGCGCTGTTCCGGGATAAGAAATATTGCGAAGCAAGTTTTTCTGGGCGATGGGTTGAACGACTCCGATCCAATCGGTGAGTTCATCTGCGTGAGCGGAATATACTGAAAGCAAAGCAATAGCTACGATGACGTATAATTTTGTTCGCATGTTTCCCCCCACCCAATCCAAAACAACTTATTTGGGTAGTGGGTTATTTTTATCCTAAAAATAACGATTTGCGAACAAAAAACAAATACTAACGACGTATTGCGTTATGGATTACTAAAGAGATAAAAGGAAACTCCAGCGATTCCACCATTGGGAGCATCGTCATTACAATATTCTGGATTTGAGCCGACAGACCAGGCCTTGGCTCCCAGATTGATGATAGAAAAAGAAGATCCGCTCGGGATGACACTCGCATTCCAAGTTATGGCGTAAAGTAAGTCACCCGTGTTCACATCACGGCCATATGCTTCCACACTGGCGTAAGTAGAACTGCTATTAAAAGATCCCAGTGTGAGCAGAATAGGAAGCCCTGCTTTTCTCCCCGCAATTCTAATATATACTTTGTCGCCAGCGTAAAGCATCGGGACATAAGCGTAGTTCAATACTTGCATGGAACAGACAAGTACCGGGGGTTTCTGCATGAAAATCGTGAACTGTGGCAAGGCTCCATCTGTTGTACTTCCGCATTTGATTGTCGGATCCGATTTTAAGGAAGCACTTGCCAGTAAATTAGCTTGTATCGCAGCGGCGCCTGCGGGAAGAGAAGCTTTGGAAATCGAGATGCGTTTGATTGTAGCAAGATTGACCGGATTAACTCCCAAGTCTTCGCTTGTCGCAAGTGCAGGAGTTGCACTGAAGCTAGTGACAGAGAGCTCAACAGGAACTCCGTTTCTGACGCCTTTTACTTCGAATTCATATTTTTGATCTGCATAATAAGGAGCAATCGAGCGTGCTGCAATCGAACAAGAGAGTGAACCTGTATCGGGAAGTGCGCTGCAAGCTGTGCTTAAACCAGCACAAGATGTATTACATTGTTGTCTGGTAGTAAGTTCCGCATAGCCTTGCGTTTTTAAATCTGTCGTTTGGCAACTCGTAAGAGATTGCACGCAACTATTTGTGGATTGTTTATATAAAACAGAAGTCACTTGCGAGCAGACAAGTCCGCCATTAGCCGGCTTCACCGTGATGCTATAACTGCAGTTTGCCGCATTATCGGTTGCATCCAGAATTTGTACTGAGCCTGAAAGAATTTTGGAAGTACTAGAGGTATTTGAAATTTTAGCCTGAATTGTTTTGCTGATAGTGAATGTGGAATTATCGGTACCCACATTTAATTTGTAGGGGGCATTTCCATTGCTTGCCATCACACTTACGGTGAAAGAAGCATCGCTTTCCACTTCTTCTACAAGAGGTGCAGCAGAACAACTAAATACAGTTCCTCCTGTTTGAGGGACAGTGACAGCCGAAGTGTTTGAACTGCGGTTGCTACCACAGGAAGCCAAGATAAAAATACTGATGAGGCCTAAAGCTATTTGTGCCCGTTTCATTTGTTGCTCCAAGGTTGTTCTACAAAGTCGTAAAAATTAAAATCGATATAGGCATTACTTAGTAGAGCAAGCCAGGTGCCAAACAGAGGCGTTCAAATAAACAACTGTATTCTTCATGTGTTAATGCAAAACGATTAAACGCTGTTCAATGTTAAAAGTGTTGTGAGGTTAGGCAGTGACTTGAAGAGGAAAGTTTAAGATATTGAAATTACTGTACTTTATAGAGTCGAAAGCGTGCACAGTGTGAATACGGAGGCGCTGGCTGGAAGTGTACAATCTGTATACATAAAAAAAGGAGCGTCTTTGACGACGCTCCTTTTCTTTTACATTACATCTTTATTCTGCTTCGTCTGGATCGGGGCATGTTTCGCCACAAGCACATCCGCAGCATTCACCACACTGACCTTGTCCACATTGACCTTGTCCACATTGACCTTGTCCACATTCACCTTGTCCACATTCACCTTGTCCGCATTGACCTTGTCCGCATTGACCTTGTCCGCATTGACCTTGTCCGCATTGACCTTGTCCACATTCACCTTCGCCACATTGACCTTGCCCACATTCACCTTGTTGGCATTGCCCCTGTCCACACTGACCTTGATGACATTGGCCTTCGCCACACTGAGCTTTTTGTTGTTGCTGTTGGTGATTGTCTTGTACCGCAGCTTTACTCAGCGCCGGCATTATGATCAATGCCAGTCCAAGTAACAGATGACTGATTTTTCTTTTACTCATTTGGGATCCTCCTGATTAATGGTGTTGTATCTCTAAGTGTATCCAATGTTAGTCCTCAGAAGAGGGAAGCTCACGACAATATTCCGTCAAGAACTCTGAAACTGTTCCAAAGCGGTTGGAACAGAAGAGCCTACTTTTTCATTTCAAACAAATCTCGGTACTTATCTGTCTTCCCCTCCGCAATTTAACTAAGAACCTGCTTTATCACTCGTTAATCGAAATACTACTTGCGCTCTGCCCCAATCACATTTTAATCTCTGTCGCGATGCAGATAACAATTGCAAATCCGAGAGGCTTTTGTGCCGGTGTCGAAATGGCGATCAAAACATTGGATCTTGCTGTCACCAAATTCGGAACCCCCTTGTATGCACTCCACGAAATTGTGCACAACCAACACGTTGTGGAATCATTTCGAAAACGGGGCGTTGTCTTTGTTGAAAATGTAAGTGAAGTTCCCGAAGAGTCCACTCTTCTCTTTAGTGCCCATGGTGTGAGCCCAGAAGTACGTCGCATGACCGAGCAAAGAAAATTGCGCGCCATAGATGCAACATGCCCTCTTGTTTCCAAAGTACATATGGAAGCCGTGCACTTTTCGCGCGAAGGGTTTCAAATTATTTATATCGGACATAAAGGACACCAGGAAGTAGTCGGTACTCTCGGTGAAGCGCCCGAGTGCATGCACCTTGTGGAATCTGTAGACGATGTGGAAGCCTTACATTTTGATAGCTCTACGAAGCTTGCTTATCTCACGCAGACCACTTTAAGTGTCGATGAAACAGTAGCGATTATCGACAAGTTAAAAAGTAAGTTTCCCCAGGTAGTCGGCCCGAAAAAAGACGACATTTGTTATGCCACTCAAAACCGCCAGGACGCGGTGAAAAGCTTTAGCAAAGATGCCGATTTGGTATTAGTCGTGGGAAGTAAAAATAGTTCCAATTCTTTACGACTTGTAGAAGTCGCAAAGCAATCGAATTGCGCGGCTTATCTGGTAAACGATGCAAGCGCCATTGATTTAGAGTGGTTCAAAAATAAACAACGTATCTTAATTACTGCAGGAGCCAGCGCGCCCGAGCGACTGGTTCAAGAATGTGTGAACACGCTTGTCAAAAACTTTGGTGCCACAGTAGAAGAAAAAGTCCTTAGGGAAGAAAAAGTAAGCTTCTCCCTCCCTAAGGAAGTCAGATAATAAATTATTTATTTTCCAAAATATCCGTCACTGCTCTTGTGATTTGAGGAGCCGTTTGTGCGGGAGAACTCAAAATCTTGTCTGCTGTGACAGGTTGAACTTTTCTGCCGATTTTTTGTTCATAGCTATCCAGACAACTTTGTCTGAGGAGTGGACGAATATACGTATCACAGCGACGGCCGGAGCTATCGACTGGAGTTCCATCGCCGAGAGAGTCAGCATAAACATTTTGATTTCTTCCCGCCTGCATGTGGCTAAAGGAGCTAAAGCTGATACCGACACCCGCAAATAAACCTTGTGAATTAGTTTGAACTACTGCCATGCCGTATTTATTGGATGCTTCCAGTGCTAAACCTGCAGAAGCAGCAACGGCTTTTGCATAGGCTTTTGCACCGAAGTTTAATTGGCTCTTAAAGCTCTGAGCCAATCCATCATCTGTAACAAACATCGTGATGTTTGTAGAATCAAACCCAATAGCGGCACTTAATTCAAAACTGCCGGTTCTTACATACGAAGGAGCACTCCAACCACCATTAGGAAGTCTGCAAACCATAAGTCCTTCGCCGCCACTTCCTCCGAGAAGAAAAGCGCCGCGAGTTACTTTCATCGTGACAATACATTTAGTTTTATCGAGCAATTCTTTGGAGACAACTTTATCGCCATTGCGATCGTGAATGCTCATGGAAGCAGAAAGAGCCGCAGCAGAATCGTTCGTCACGTTTCTAATTGCCATATCTTGCAAACCAGTCAAAGGAGCATCGGTAGAGGCTCTACCTGTAGAATCCCCACCGTTATTATGGCCACCGCCAAGAATGGGATTACGAAATAATTCTGCGTGAGCAGAGAGTTGCAGCATGCAAGCTGCTACGAGAAGAGGTAATTTGATATTCATGTTTTTTTCCTTATCATTTTAAAATAGGTGCGCCGCATATCTGACATGCAATTTAGTTGCCCTTTGTTTAAGGCTAAAAATAGAGGTGTGCACAAAAAGAGTGTGTGAATATTTTAAGCGCTAAGAAAAATGCTGCACAAGATTGTGTGCATTCAGAGTGTCTACTTGAGTTTTTGTTTATTTTTTAAAAACTCTTTTATATTCGACTCGAGCACGCTTAAGGGAAGTGCACCGTTTTCAAGTACTGCGTCGTGAAAAAAACGGATATCAAATTTAGAACCCAGTGTTTTTTGCGATAACTCTCTTAATTCTTTTATTTTAAGTTGCCCGATTTTATAACCCAAGGCTTGTCCTGCCCAGACGATATAGCGGTCAATTTCTACAGTGATATCGTGTTCGGATTTGGGGCTATTCTCTTTAAAGTACTCAATCGCTTTTTCACGTGACCAGCCCTTAGAATGCATTCCGGTATCTACCACCAATCGAATGGCGCGCCAGATTTCATAGGTGAGTTGACCAAACTTTGAATAAGGATCCTGATACATTCCCAGTTCATAGCCCAGACTTTCAGAGTACAAACCCCAACCCTCAACAAATGCGTTGTAGCCCCCATATTTTCTAAAGTTCGGCACATTTTCCATTTCTTGTGACAGGGCAATCTGCAAATGGTGGCCTGGAACAGACTCATGCAATGTCAAAGCTTCCATTTCCCACTTCGGTCTCGTTTCGATTTTATAAGTATTGGCAAAATAATACCCTGCCCGTCCGACATTAGGAGCACCGGGTTGGTAGTATGCTGTTGTCTGAGACTTCTCGGCATACGCCGGGACAGGAAGCACTCCATACGTCAGTCTGGGCAACTTACCGAAAAGCTTAGGCAGTTCGGGATCTATTTTTTTTGCAAGGATCCGGTAACCATCTACGAGCTCATTTGCAGATCCATAAAAAAATTGTTTGTCAGTCTGCAAAAATTGGGTGAACTCTTTAAAGCTTCCTTGAAACTTCGCCTCACGCATCACCTTGTCCATTTCTTTACGGATTCTTGCTACTTCTGAAAGTCCAATTTGGTGAATTTCATCAGGCGTTAAATTTGTAGTCGTTTGTGCCCGTACATTATGCGCGTACCACGCCTTGCCCTCTGGCAGGTCTTCCCAAGCAATGGAATCCCGGCATTTTGGAATATACTGGTTTGTGACAAACTTATTAAAGTTTTGAAACGCAGGACGTATTTTATTTTCAAATACAGAAATTGCTCTTGCTCTCAAATCACGTTTACGTTCTTCAGAAAAAGAGGCAGGGAAACTTCTAAACGGTTTGAGTAAGACAGATTCTTCGACTCTAGCTTCTGAAATATTTTTTATTTGATCAGGAACATCACGTAGGGTGATTTTGGGAGGCGTGATTCCCTTTTCCAGTCCCATTTCCATCAGCACTTTGGTTTGGTCGATTACGGTAGGCACGGTATTTAAACGCGCGAGAATATCTTCATAATCTTTTTCTGTTTCAGTGGGAGAGGACGCAATCAGCTGCGCGATTTCTTGCTGAGGCCCACCCATTTGATCCACTCGAAGATATCTGCCACCGAACTTTTTATTCTCAATTTCGTCTTCCTGATCATACTTAAAGAGATCAAAGCTTGCTTTGTCTTGTTTAGAGAGTTTATTGCGATCAATTGTTTTTAAGGCCGCTAAAGTAGCTTTCAATTCCACTACTCGGCGATCAAAAGCTTCGGGAGAAAGGTCTGTCCATTTGTCATTGTGTCCGGGAAAGCCATTGTAGGTTGCACTTTCTGGAGACTCATTCATCCAGTAGTCCCAGGTGATATCAAATAACTTGTGGAGTTTTTTTGAGGGGGCCAAATTGCTTTGCGCTGCGAGTGCACTGCATTGCTTTTCAAAGGCCGTCTGCGTGGCTGCAGAAGCGATTACTTGAAAAAATAAAAAGAAGCAAATTAAGATTTTTTTCATGACTATAGATATACTCGCGTATTATTCAGAATACAAACCGATCAAATTTGCCTTAAGGCTAAAATATTACGTAGCCAACCCACCATGAGCATCCGTGTGCAAGCCAGAACACCCTGAATTACAAGAATGTATTTGAAGGGGTCAGAATCTGGCGCGCAAGATTTTTAGAATCTACCGACTTGTGCCAGTTCTGTAAGTTTCGAACTTCAAGAAACCACGGAGACTTCGACGAAGTTCAGAGTTCCTTTGTTTTTGTACGAAATAGTTAAGGCCTTACCACTCGCGAGGACAAAAACGAACCCCTTCAACTCCAGTCTTGTAATTCGCAGTTTTTGCCTCAAGGCAAATTTATGCCATCGATTAGCGTTACGTTTCGCTAACGATTCCTTTTTTGCAAGCGTGTTTATCGAAACTAAGAAATATTCTGCACGGGAAAACGGCAGCTAAACGACGAGCCCTGCCCTGCAATGCTCTCCACCCAAACGGCGCCTTCGTGTCTTTGCATGATGTGTTTTACGATAGCAAGACCCAAACCCGTACCGCCCTGATCACGCGAACGCGCCTTGTCGATGCGGTAAAAGCGTTCAAATATTCTGGGTTGCGCGTCCATCGGAATTCCAGGTCCAGTATCTGAGACTTTTAAAATAATATCTTTGTCTTTTGCGCGCCATTGGACAGAAATTTTGCCTCCAGGCGGGCTGTACTTACATGCATTGTCGAGCAAGTTAACTAATACTTGTTCAAGGCGCACGGGATCCGCAAACACTTTCTCGGATTGCATAGAAGTTTCAAAACTGTGGTTTTTTGCTTTGATTTTATCTTCTACTTGTTTGAATGCCTTCTCAGTTACTTCAGAAGTTAACAACCAATCCTTATGTAAAACATCTGTAGATTCAATGGAAGACAGATCCAGCAAATCTGACATCAAGTTCATTAGACGCGCTGAATTTCTTTGGATAGTTTCCAGATGCGCCTTGGTTTCGTTTGTAGCAAGAGACTTCAAATCTTTCGTGGCATCGGCAATCAATGTTTCTATATAGCCTTTAATGGAAGTCAGTGGCGTTCGAAGTTCGTGTGACACATTCGCCACAAAATCGATTCGCATTTGCTCTGCCGTTTTTAAATCCGTCACGTCATGAAAAATACCCAAAGCGCCGTAGATTTTTTCGTCATGTCGTCTCAACGGCGATACAGAAAGAATATAATAGCGTTTTGACTGTGGATTGATTTGAAAAAGCATAGCACTTGTCGTCCACACTTTTCCCTCTTCCAGGGCTTTTTTATAAGACGTTAATACTTCTGGAATGCGGAATAGCTCCCATAGTTTAGATCGTCTATTAAATTTCTTACCTTCCAAAATCATTTCCAGTCGAGAGTTATAAAAGAGCGGCGTCTCTTCCATATCGACTGCCAATACAGCATCCGAGATAGCGCCCAGCAGAGTATCTAACTCAATCTGCTCCATCGTGAGGTTTTGTGAAGTATTTTCAAGTTTCTTTTTAATCCCCTGAACATTCGATTCGAGCTCTGACCACTCGCCATAGGCCTCGCTAGAGAGTTGTTCCATCGGCCAGCTTTTTACCTGGATCTGCTCAATGACTCTTTGTAATGGTTTTGACGTGTCATACGCAATCGCAAGAGCGCTGATAACGATAAAGGCGGTAAGACACCACCACACATTTGTTTGGGAATAATTAAAGAGCAAAAGAAAAATACAAAGTGACAGCACTTGAAGTACAGCAACTCTTAAAAAGATTTTCCATGGAAATTT
This sequence comes from uncultured Pseudobdellovibrionaceae bacterium, assembly GCA_964396165.1. Lineage (GTDB taxonomy): Bacteria > Bdellovibrionota > FAC87 > UBA2466 > UBA2466 > CALCZU01. Next base: position 67,085 of record CAYNEF010000006.1, on the reverse strand, counting down.
ACTAGGGCTGTTCTGCAAGTTTTACTCGTAATTCACACGATAGCCGACACCACGGATGGTTTCAACCAAATCACCGCAAGCACCCAGTTTTTTTCTTAAGCCAAAAACATGCGTATCAATTGCCCTATCGACCACTGAAACACCTTCTCCTTGCACAAGTTCTATCAACCTTTCACGTGTGAGTACTCTGCCTGAGTTTTTCATCAGGGCGTGTAAGAGTTTAAACTCAGAAGGGGTGAGCGAAACTTCAATCTTCGCGCAACGCACTTCGTGTTTTTCCGCGTCTAAAAGCAATTGTCCGATTTGAATTCTGTCGGTATCGGGTTCGGCTAATAAGCTTGATCGTCTTAGCAGCGCACGCACACGGGCAAGCATCTCAGGGATCTCAAAAGGCTTAGTGAGATAGTCATCTGCACCTACTTCAAGCCCCAAGACGATATCTGATGTTTGCGCACGAGCAGTGACCATTAAAATAGGAGTAAGTGGTTTTACCTTTTTCTCAGCTCTTAGTTTTTTGCAAAGCTCGAGTCCTGAAATTCCCGGCAACATCCAATCTAAAATGAGCAGCTGGTATTGGGTTGTCTGCATCTTTTTCAGGGCTTCTTCCCCATTCTCCACATGATCTACATCAAGTCCCTCGCGCTTTAAATGCAAACACATGAGTTCTGCAATATCAGATTCGTCTTCGACAATGAGTATCTTACTGTTGCTTTTCATTTTTATCTCCCTTGCTAAGGAATGCTTTTTTTCCTGTGTGCCGGATATCTTCGCCCGAAATCGTAAAAATCACGTCTTCAGCTATATTGGTTGCGTGATCTCCGATGCGTTCCAAATTTCTAGCAATGAGTATGACGTTTAGCCCTTGCTCCGCATCTTTAGGGTTGGCAGTGATATGAGTAATGATATCTCTGAATATTTTATCTTTAAGATTATCAACTTTGTCGTCACATCTTAATACATTTGTAGCAAGAAGCCCGTCGCCCTTGATGAAACTCTCAATTGCCTCTCGCACCATAAACTGCACGTCGTCTGCCATTTCACACAGTGCATTTTGGTGCGGAAGAGCTGGAAATTTAAGATAATAATTTGCAGTCTCTGCGATATTCACAGCCTGATCTACCATGCGTTCCAAATCAGTATTGATTTTGACTGCTGCAAGTAAAAAACGTAAGTCAGTAGCAAGAGGTGCGATAGGAAATAACTTTAAACACTCTGCATCGATACGCTTATGGTTTTCATTTACCTGAATTTCAATCTGGTGCACTTTTTCTACAAGCTTTGCTTCACGCTCTCGCCAAGCTAAAATGGAATAATTCACTGCTTCTTCGACAAAAGCGGACATCAGAACTAAAAGTTCTGTCAATTTCGTAAGTCCATTATCTAGTCTGTTTTGGTTCAACCGAATTTCCCCGTTACGTATTGTTCCGTACGCTTATCTGTAGGCATAGTAAATATTTTTGATGTCTCACCAAATTCTACGAGGTCACCAAGCAAAAAGAAAGCCGTGTAATCTGAAACGCGTGCTGCTTGCTGCATATTGTGCGTTACTATCACAATCGTTACATGTTTTTTTAAATTAAGCATGAGTTCTTCAATCTTCGCGGTCGAGATCGGATCTAAGGCACTAGTAGGCTCGTCCATTAAAAGAACAGGCGGATCAATCGCAAGTGTGCGCGCAATACAAAGACGCTGCTGCTGCCCACCCGACAGGGAAGTAGCTTGCATGTGCAATTTGTCTTTCACCTCATCCCATAGGGCTGCGTGAGTAAGGCTACGTTCCGCCATATCTTCTAAAAAGCTTTTCTTTTTAATGCCAGCAAGTTTTAAACCGGCCACTACATTCTCAAAAATCGTCATCCCGGGAAAGGGGTTTGGCTTTTGAAAAACCATCCCAATTTGTCTTCGGATCATGACAGGATCAATTTCTCTCGCGTAAATATCCTGTCCTCTTAATTCAATTTTACCCTCGGCTCTTGCTCCTGGCACTTCTTCGTGGAGTCTATTGAGACAACGGATGAAAGTAGATTTTCCACAGCCAGAGGGCCCGATGATCGCCGTAATGGAATTGGAGTAGATTTTCATATCCACTCCGTGCACAGCCTCATTTTCATTGAAAAATGCTTTTAGCTTTTTCACATCCAATACTAATTCTTGCTCAAGCACTTGTTCTTCCTCTTCTCCCGATCAGAATGCGGGTAGTCAGATTTAAAATAAAAACGAGAAAGACTAGTAACATCGCGCCTGCCCAGGCTTGAGTATGCCATTCTTCAAAAGGAGAAATCGCATAAGTATAAATTTGTACCGGAAGAGAAGCGATGGGTTCGAAAAGACTGTACTGCCAGAATCTGTTGTTCAAAGCTGTAAAGAGTAACGGTGCTGTCTCTCCCGCTGCTCTTGCTATCGCGAGTATTACGCCCGTTGCAATCCCAGGAAGGGACCCTTGAACTACGATTTTTAAAATTACTTTCCAACGAGGAATACCAAGCGCGAGACCCGCTTCTCGGTAAAGTACAGGCATCATTTTTAAAATTTCTTCTGTCGTTCTGGCAATAGTAGGAACCATCAAAATCGCTAGTGCAACGGACCCTGCCAAAGTCGAAAATGTTTTTAAGGGACGTACTAAAACAACGTACACAAAAACACCAATTACAATGGAAGGAACACTCGAAAGTAGTTCAGTTGCAAAGCGTACGGAGGAAGCGAAACGATCTCTGCCATATTCCGAAAGATACACGCCTACCATCACACCCCACAAAATTCCCAGTATGGAAGCAAATAGTACCAATTCGAATGAACCCCAAAGTGCATTCGCCATACCGCCACCGGGTTCACCTACAGGTTTTGGAAGCTCCGTCAAAAAAGTCAGATGAATTCCAGGAATGCCTTTCATTACAACATAACCAAAAATGGTTCCCAAAAAAAGTACAGCCAATGTCGCTGAAAAATAGAGAGTTCCTAAAAAGAAGACGTTTTTTGCTTTTCTTTTGCCGTATCTTTTTTCTGCAAAAATAAATAAAGCGGATTTTTTCATGCTGCACCTGGCTTTTTCATCTTGTAAATCAAGATGCGTGCAGCGAAATTAATAATAAAGGTTACACCGAACAAGACCAAACCGACTTCTGCAAGCGCAGACATATGCAAATCACTTGTTGCTTCCGCATATTCATTGGCAATTACACTTGCCATCGTTTGCCCAGGTGAAAAAAGTGACGGGTGAATCTGTGCGCGGTTTCCGATGAGCATAGTCACGGCCATCGTTTCGCCGAGAGCTCTACCCAAGCCCAAAAATAAAGCACCAATGATGCCGTTCTTTGAAGCCTTTAAAACGGAAATCTTCATCGTTTCCCACTTGGTAGCGCCCAATGCTAATGACGCTTCTCTTTGGTGAATGGGAATCGTCCTGAAAATTTCACGCGCAATGGAAGAAATCGTCGGAAGAATCATGATAGCAAGAATAATTCCTGAAGTGAGAAGACCTACTCCGTAAGCAGGTCCCGCGAAAAACGGGATAAAACCAAAACGTTCGATAATCCAAGGCTGTATGCTCTCACGAAACCAGGGTGCAAGAACAAAAATCCCCCACAGACCAAACACTACACTTGGTATTGCCGCTAGCATTTCAATTAAAAAGCCCGCTATCGTTGCTACTTTTTTTGGCGCCAGTTCGTTTAAAAAAAGCGCAATTCCAATTCCCAGGGGTCCCGCAAAAAGCAGTGCAAGAAAGGACGTTACTAAAGTTCCGTAAATTACCGGCAAGGCTCCAAAGACTTCTCTCACCGGATCCCAAACGCTGCTTGTTAAAAACTCAAATCCAAAAGTTTTGATGGAGGCAAGACTGGCAAAAGACAGGTAAGTAACAATCAAAAGCAAAAGCACTATAATAGACAGCCCGGCAAATCTTGCCAGGCCGAAAAATATCTTATCTCCGATTCTCATTCGAGAGAATTGTAGCAGTTGTTTTAAAATAGGGTACTCCCAAAAACTTATCCGGGTAGAATTTCGCTGTACCCGAATCTTCAGCGATTCTTTACCAGAGTACTGAAGAACATTCATGGGATTACCCCTCTCTTCCAAAACTACAATTGTTTTTTCACTTCAATTGTATTGATTTTAGCTTCGATTTTGACAATCAAGCTTTTGGGAAGACGGGAATACATCAGCGCTTCCGCAGAATTCTGACCGTCTTTCATAGCCCACTTCAAAAAATCGACAATGATCTTGCCTTTTACAGCATCATTTTGGGTTTTACTTACCAAAAGATAGGTGTAACTGCTGACAGGATAGCTCTCTTTTCCATCTGCATTTGTAATGGATACTCTGAAATCTTCGGGAACTGACTTAATTGTCGCATCCGCAGCGGCAGTTACCGCTTTAGTAGTAGGCAATACGAAATTGCCGGCTTTGTTCTTTAAAGCAGCGTAAGGCAATTTATTGCTTTCTGCATAAATGTATTCGATGTATCCGATAGAGCCTGGCGTCTGCTTGATTAACCCTGCCACGCCTTCGTTTCCTTTTCCGCCAAGTCCCACTGGCCAATTGACGGCTGTACCTGCTCCTACTTTTTCTTTCCAGGCAGGACTTACTTTAGCAAGATAGTCTGTGAATACGGCTGAAGTACCGCTACCGTCTGAACGGTGGGCGACTACAATTTCTCCCGTTAATTTTTTACCTGGGTTTAACGCAGTAATTTTAGCGTCATCCCATTTTTTAATTGTGCCTAAGAAAATTTCTGCAACGATTTCGCCTGTGAGCTTTAAACCGGAATCAACGCCACTGATGTTGTAGCTTAAAACTACCGCACCTAATGTAGTGGGAATATGAAGTGCTTCAATTTTTTTCTCTTTGGCTTTTCCCAATTGTTCTTCATTCATCGGCGCATCTGAAGCTCCGAAGTCTACGGTGTTATCTAAGAACTGTCTGATTCCGCCGCCGCTTCCAATAGACTGGTAATTGATTGCGACATCTGGCTTTAATTTTTGGTAATCAGAAAACCATTTTGAATATAGGGGAAAAGGGAAAGTCGCACCCGCACCGTTTACCAGTGTTTGGGCATGGACTGTTTGTAGGGATAAAATTGTTAAGATTGCTAGAAGCAGATTTCGCATTAGGATCCTCCGTTAAGTTGCAGCCTTTTTATAGCTGTTTGGAGGAAAAATTCATGTCAGGATTGTGTTAGGATGCTGGTTTAGCCTTGATGGTCAGAGCTACCCCTACTCCGATAGCCATAACCAACGCACCAACCCAAAAGGGAGCGCCGGCGTATAGTTCAAAAAGAGCACCGCTCATCGAAGGCCCGATGACTCTGCCTAATCCAGCGAGAGATTGGCCGATCCCCAATGCTCCACCCTGTTCTCCCGGATCCACAGATTGAGAAAGCAGACTCGATAAAGAGGGATTGGTAAGACCTGTACCAAAAGCCATGAAAACAGAATTGAGTAAAAGAAGACCATAAATTTTACTCATCCCGATAAAAGGCAGAAAGAAGAAAGTCAGCGTAATCAAAACTAGACCTGTTGCCAGTAGCTTTCTTTCTTGAAACCTCTTGGCAAGTTTTCCAATGAGCCCACCTTGCACGATCGTCGCCGTGACTCCGACGATGATCAGCATGTAGCTTGTAAGAGCTGCCGCTTTTTTCGCGTGCAACTCGGCACCGATATTCATTACTGTTTCTACCCAAGTATGCGCGATAAATAAGCCTATGCCCTGCTCCATCATCGAAAAAGCAATCGAGTAGATGAGATACACCATAAATATTTGTGGGACATTGATATGGCGTGCAGCATGTTTTAGTGCCGCTAACGAAAAACCGTGTGAAGCGGATTTGGACTTCCCGCGGTTTTCCGGCAAATTTGTTTCCGGCAAATAAAACAGCGCAAAGATCCAGTTTAAAGAAGAAAGAAAAGCTGCAGCAAAAGCGGGCGCTGATAATCCAAATTGCCCGAAGAGTCCTCCAAGCGCGGGGCCAAAAATAAATCCAAGTCCAAAGGCGGCACCAATCAATCCCATTCCTTTTGCGCGGTTTTTACCGTCCGTAGAGTCTGCAATGATTGCTTGCGCGGCTCCGATATTGGCTCCGCCAAAACCAGCCAGCATCCGTGCAGCAAAAAGCATGGGTAAGGTTTGAGCAAGTCCGAATAAGCCGTATCCAATTGCGGTTGTAGCGATGCTAATCAACATGACGGGTTTACGTCCTACACGATCAGAAAGTCTTCCCCAAAAATGCGCGAAAAGAAATTGCATCAAGGAAAAGGAAGCACCCAGAAGGGTAATCACACGGGGTGCAGCGCCTAATTTTTCAGCAAAAAATGGTTGTATAGGAATAATAATTCCAAAACCGATGAGATCTAAAAAAACAGTGAAAAAAACAATAAGAAGTGTGCGTTTCGAAGATGCCGTCTGTGTCATTAGACAACACTATACGCGAAAGAAGTAAGATTGGAAAATTTAGCGGATGATTCCAGCTTGCATAGTGAGAGAGTCGGAAGAGCAAGCAATCTGGGTGCACATCATGGCGCCATTGCTTCTGCAAGAGCAGGTATTGCAACCATCTTCTGCAGCGAAACTTTCCCCTACTGCATGGAGTGAGCAGGCACTTGCAACTGCACTAGGTGCTACGATGGAACGGCTCTTTGCGCTCTCTTGTTTTCCACAAGCAGAGAGGATTAAAAGCCCTAAAGACAAGGTGTAGATTGCATGTTTCATATGCCTATTAGATTGCAAGCCATATACCACTGATTTCAGGCACAAAATGCGGGTTTTTAGTGTCTAGGTCAGAGAAACTGTCAAAAGATTAGACAGGGGTAAATTGCTTATTCGGAGGGGAGGTCATTGCGAGCACGAAGTGCGTGGCAATCCGGGGGGATCGTCATTGCGAGGCCGAAGGACGCGGTAATCAAGCTGATCGCATCTATGCACTGAACTAAAACAGAACGTTACTTGCCTAAATCAATTAAGTCCGGAAAGTTTGGAGGAAAAAGATCTACGGATTCTAAACGTCCGAATTGGGGGGGAACAGTAGTAGGTGGACTGTTACCAGAGGGCAATGGGTTATGCGGCCCAGGCAAGCCACCAGGAGTCGTGCTAAGATCAATATTGGGTGTTTCATTTGTACGAAGCAAGTCCTTAATACCGCTGTTACTACGTTCGTACGCAATGTCACTCATAGCTTGTCCAGAGGCCTGTTCATATTTCTTCAGATGTTCGTCTCTCTCTTTTTTATACTTCTCTACATCTGCCTTGTTTGTAGCATTTTTCATTTTCTTATCTGCATCTTGTGCTGCTTTCAATTCTTCTTCCGCTATCTTACCGTAGCGAATGGCACTCTGATTTTGGATTGCCTGGGCCGCGCCCACACTGCCCGTACGGCTGGCTGGTTCTCCTGCAAAGGCAAGCGGGTAGTTTAGAATCGTTACCAAAAACAAAGTCAGTCTGAGGTGTTTCATTTTCATTCGTTTCATGAGCTTCTCCTGGAATATTGAATTTCGTAATAATGTATTCATCTCGTATACATTATGTGGGAATAGGAGCACGCTTCCAATTTAGAGTTTTGGCGCGCTCACCTACCAAATTGTGAAGATTGTGAAGACACGTTAGCTAAAACGAGTGAGAAAATTGTGAGGATGCCTTTTAAGGGTTAAATGACTACCTATCGCAACATCGACTGCCTGACGCTTTCTTTCTTGCGCTCTATCAAGTCGTACATAGGGTTTTGTGTAGCATCTTCGTTATCGAAGGAGGGACCCAATTCCACAAGTTTGTAATCATACAAAACAGACTGTTCGTCCGGATTTACAATAATATCTTTCGACAATTTCAGGTTTGTACGAAGCTGCTCGATACTGGCTTGTAAAGAAGCTCGTTTTTTTTCGTTTTGCTTGGAAGCGATTTCTCTTTGGTAAGTCTCGAGGTTTTCCTCCCAATATGTCCTTAACTCCGCATATTCTCTTACAATGTTTGCATTATAAAATCTCTTTTTGGGTGCAGGAGAAGATAAAGTGATTTGATAAATACTTTTTCCTCCTCCGCTTTGGTTAGCAAATAAAGTGGAAACCGTATTTTGTGTAAAGCGTCCTGGAATATCTTCTCTTCTCTGCCCCCCCAAAAATAGATGCACGCCAGTAAATTTCTGCACTAACGGATCCCTATCAATTTTAGAAAGGGTAGAGAGCACAACGACGTATCCATCTTGCGGAATTTTCCCCAACCACTCTTGCAAAGCAATTTCAGGTGACTGAATCATCACACCAGATTTAGCGGGCAAAACACCTTCATCCGATGTGAGTGACAAAATATAAAAAGTAGCACCGTTACGGCTTACTTTTTTATAAGGTGAAAACAGAGGAGCCTTTGTTTTTTTGTCTATAATGTTCGTAGAAATAAAATCCAAGTGGTATTGAGAAGCGAGTTTTTTCAAAGAAGAAAGTCCCAAACGCAAATCTTCATCGGAGAGTCCCACTACATCCACTCCCATTTTTTTAAAAGCCTCGGCGATATACCCTGCTTTTAAAAAGTAACTCTTTTTTTCTTTTGATTCGTATTGACCTAACTCTGGATAAAATGAAGTGCCAGACACAAGATAAAAGGCAGAGGGATTACTCTTTTTAACTGCCTGAAGATAGTTCCACTCTCTGACCAAACCGCCTTGTGGAGACATCGAACAACCACAAGGTTCAAATTCCAAATTTCTATTCGCAGAGAATAGAATAGTCGTAGAATTTGCCGGCAGTTCTGTTTTTTGCAGTTGCTGTGTTGCACAACCTGCAATAACCAACGTAATCAAAAAGAGGATTTTTTTCATCCCAACAGTTTAACATTATTGGATGAACGAAGAAACATTTCTGCCATCGTTCATTTTTACTATTATTCTGTTTTTATTTCCTTTTCTGAAAGTAATTTTTCCGATTTCCTGACGGGTTGTGGCATCAAGAAGTACTTGTTCTTCACCTCCACTTGCACCGCTCTGAGTCGTTTTTGGCGCCGCAATTGCCGTAAAAGTTTCTCCTTCAGGGATCGTTACAGTGATTAATTGATCCGCCTTTGGATTTGCAGAAATTTTCCAGACAAGTTTAATAAGCCCGTCAGAACTTTCATACCCTGCAGTTTTTCTGTTTCCTTCTACACCCGGTTCGCTTCTCAGCACAGTGCCCGTAGTATATTTTCCGGTTTCATTCACACGTGTAGTGCCTCTGGGAATAGGTTCTTCGAGAGCAATTCCTTCATAAACAGCTGCCAAACTTGGAGCCATTTGTGAGCGGAACACTTTCGGTTTTTCCTGTAATGCTACTTTGGCTGTTTCATTCGTATTGGCAACTCTGATTTCCGCAATTGTTCCGTTGTTATCTGGTGCGATTTTAAAGTCGACAGCTGCTAACGTTTCACCGTTTTTACCAACGATTTTGAATTGTGGGTATTTTGTAGTTCCACCGTTTACAGTCGTGACAGGTTCAATAGTTCCTTCAACAACGGCTTGAGGTGTTTTCACAACAGCATGCCCATTTCCGTTTGTACCTGGAATGAAACCTTGTCCCCAGGATTCCACAGCAAATACGATATGCCCATCTCCAGATCTCACAACCATTCCATCAGAACCTTCAATGCGACCCTTCACGCCTTCAGCATTGTATGTGTAAGAAGGTACGTTGGAATTAGTAGTACCTTTTGTTACTGTTGTAGGAGCAAAAGCCTGCTTTGTACCTGCGCGTTCAGCTTCGGCAAGTTCACGTGCTTCAGCTTTGTCTTTTCTTTGCTGTCTTGTGCGCTCAATTGTGTTCGCCCATTTGTTAACAGTAGGTGAGGACCAATTGAAATCACGTGGCGTAAAACCTTCGTAGTTATTTGCCACTTTGAAATCCATTAAGTAATCCATCATCGTCTTACCAGGATTTTTTGTTCTGTACGCTTCAAACTCATTCGAAAATTTATTCTGGTGCTCTTCTTTGATTTGTGAAGCTGGTAAACGACCGATTGCATTTACGAGATATCTGAATCTGTTATCGAGTTTGCCCACTTCAAGACTCATGTAAAGTTCCGGACGGTGTGGAAGAGTCATTTGCAGATTTTTTCTATCGCGAGCCACTTGAGTGTTCGCCACAATGCTGTTGTCTCTTTCTCCTGGTTTATCGATCAATGCTCCACCTAACAGTTGCGCATCTATAGATGGCAAATTATAGATTTTTTCTCTTTCAGCTGCTAATTCTTTAGACTTAAATTTAGCAACAAATTGAGCAAGCGTTTGGTTGCGTGTAGCGGAATCCGGAGCGCTCTTCGCATTTTGGTATTCTTTTACCATGCGATCTACCACACCAGGATTTAACTTCGGCGTTAAGCCGCTTTTTTCTGCGAAGTATTCAAGCGTTCTTCTTGTTTGAAGTGCGTCGCCTGTCAGTCGCTTATTCATGTCAGGTTTTGCACGAAGATTGGCTTCTTTGCTGTTATCAAACACTGGGTTTTTAACGTATTCAGGAATCAGAGGCATTTCTGAGAGTTTGGTTACATTGCTAGCAATGTCGAGCTTATGTGCTTCTTCAACAGCAACTACTTTCGTTTCTCTGTTGCTTGCTAAGAATTTTTGTAAGGTCCCACGTGCTTCGTTAGTAGCACGGGTCTGCTTTGAATTCATCAAAGAGTGGCCTGCGCTGAACCATAAATCCATCGCTGCAGTACTTGCGAGTTTATGGGAAATTGCTTTACCAATATCTCTCTCAATTCCGCCATCACCCAAAACAGTGTAGCCGTTGTTCCAGTAATCACTCAAACGACTAAACAATCCTTTTTCTGGATCATCTGTCATGCCCCATCCGTTTTGCAATCTATCTGCTGCGGTACTGAGTACATTTACACCACCGTTAACTCCGTATCCAACTGCGATCTGCATCGGAACGCTTCTTACGTTTTGAGTAGCTGCTCCGGTTAATCCCCAAACAGCAGTGTGAACGTTATTGATTTGTCTGTCGGCGAAAGAGTCCCAGCTCCAGAAATCTTTATTGGGACCGTGTGCACTGTTGTAATTATCAAATATATTGTTTGTTTCTGCTGCGGCATAAAGTTCTGCAAAACCTTGTAGGGCTTTCGGTGCTTTTATCGCATCCAAGCTGCGTGCAATTGCACCACTTGGCATTAAAGACTTGGAAATACCGAACAGTCTGTACCCATGGTGAAAGGATTGTATGTATTTACCATAGTCTTCTACTTGAGGAACGAAAGTGGCGTCGACTTTTCCATCACCATTTTTATCCATGAATGCATAAGGAACTTCCAAATGCTTGGAAACTTCCAAGTCCTGATCTTCTATTTCAGAAAGTGCTGTTCCATCCTGATTCAGTCCTTGTCGTGCAATCAGGAATTTGTTGATTTTGTCTGCATCAATAAACAACTTTTTATAATCCCAGTCAGTCAAGGTAACTTGTTTACCTGTTTTTTGAGCTTCCAAAACTTTTTTATGGATTTCTTCATCCATATTTTCTTTGAAATGGTGGTAGCCCACTTCCGAAAGCACCATGGGAATACCGGCCTTAGCTCCGTGAAGCATTCCGTTTACCAGTTTTCCATTGCCTACTGCTCTTAGGCCAGAATTCGCAAGAGTGCTTGCATCTCCCACTGTCGTAAACATACCAAGAGCACGAGCCTGCAAAGAAGCTTTTAAGGTGATGCTAGCTCTTTCTGCCTTGGATAATTTGTCCCAGTTTTGGATCATTTGCAGCGTTTTAGCTGCTTCTGCAAATCTACCGGCGTTTACAAGAGTCTGAATATAAGCACTAGTACCCATTGAAGCAGCAGTAATTGCGGCGCTCCAGGCGATATCTTCTGTCAGCGCATAGTGATTCATATCCCCTGCGATAAGGGCATTCCACTGTTCCGACATTTTCTTATTTTTTTGCAATTCGATGTCAGAGGCATGAGCCGCAGTTGTTGCTTGCTTACCAAATAGGTAATCATCCATTGTTACAGAAACATCTCCAGAGGACTGTAAAATGCGGGCGTTACGGTAAACTTTATTTTGTAGTTCTTCACCTCTGCTGTAGTACGCGTTCTGACCGCCGGACATTTCTACTACGTTATCTACATTCTTCGTACTGCTACGACTGAGATAATCAATACTGTTGCCTACGAAGTTAGGTGTAATTTGCTCCCCTTTGCGAAGCGCCCACCAGAAAGGATAACTCCAATAAGACTCTCTTTCTTTTGTCGCAAGAGTTCTATCGTACGCACTGGCTAAACCTACATCACGTGCATTTTCCACAAACCCCTGAACCATATTCATATTGCGTCGTTTAAAATGCTCTGCATTGACATAATCCTGATACCATTCATTTTCGATGATTTTTTCATTATCTATAATTGCTTGTTGAGCAGCTTTTTGCAGCGGTTCTTTATTCCAAAAGATCACCTCTGCACCTTCCTCAGGTTTTAAACCAGTCAAGCCAGCCATTGCGTAGGGATTTTGGATCATGGCCCCTTCTCCGCTTTCAAAAAGTTCGATCAAACGCGAATTACGCTTTGCTTTCAATCCATCTTGGGTAGCTACCGTTTGTCTGTTATCGATTAATTGTTTTCGCTCCAATACCATGTCTTTCGTTTTTGCCACTAAGAAATCGTAGCAATCTGTTTTGGAAATCGAATATTTTCCAATTTCGTGCAAGGCTTCGATTAATTTTTTAGCATCACTTGAAAGAGGATGGCGAGTGTCGCTCCAAGGAGTTGGTGTAGGAGGATTGGTTTCGCTGAGCAACCAAAGCTTTGCGTTGTCAAAATTGCACTCTCCATCAAATTTCATATCGAGTGGTTTTAAGATAGTAAGCAGTCTTTTTACTTCTGCATCGTTCTTGCTTTGGATTTCTCTCGCCTTGTTTTTGGAACTTTGGATTTGGGCTACTGCATGTTCCTCGTTCATTTTGATAGCGGTTTCACCCGAGGTCATTTCTTTTTTCAAAGTTTCTTCTACTTTTTTTGCAAGAAGAGAATCTTGTGCGTCACCACCTAAATTAGGATGGAGAAGCTCTTGTGCAGAATCACTTGATTGCTGTAAGCGCAAGCGTTCAATTAATGCGTTTTGTGTTAAACCAATCAAAACTTGCTTGCGTTTTTCAAGCTCATCTCCCTTAAGGCCTGACTGAACAAGTTCCGGTGCTAATTTGTCCTCTACCATTTTTTTGGCACGTGCCGATAGTTCAATCAGAGAGTTTTTCATGTATGTCTGTTTGATCACTTCAGACATTTCATTCAAGGCCGCTTCCTTGTTATTTACTTCAGAAAGCAAAGCCGTTCTTTCCGCATCGAGATCCTCTTTTATTTTGTCAAAACGAGAGGACATCTGTTCAAGCTTAGCTTTTGCTTCTTCCGCTCTTTGGCGAGGTGTCAACTTGCGTGCTTTACATTCGTCACATTGGCAGTAACGAATGATTCCATGATCGTCTTTTTCGCGACCATGTTCGGAAATGCGTGCGGCATCCTCGTTAATTTCCTTCGCGCTTTGTAATTCTTTTTCATTGATATCCCGGTTGATGTTCAATTTTTCTGTTAATAAACCGTCGCGCAGTTTTGGTATTTCTTTAACAAACGCATCGATTTGATTTTGTTCATCTTGCGTCAAAGGCTCATCATTCAATCCGATTTTAGGAATGATTTTTCCAATAGAAAAAGTGCCGATTTCAGCTGCCAATTTGTTTGTGATCATCTGTTCGTCTTTACGAGATGCAATGATTCCATCAATAGCAGAATTTAGTTCTGCATCCGTTCCAAAGACAGGTTTTAAAATGCCTTCTAATTGTTTCCTGACAGCATCTGGAGATTTTGCTTTTGTCAGAAGGTCTTCCGCGGCACGCTTGCGGTAGTTATTCATGATATTTTCTTGATGTGTAAGACTAAGTTCTTCCATTTGGCTGGAATAGTCTTCAAGAAACTTTTTATCGGCAGCCCCTATTTTTTTACCTTCTTCTTCCGATTTCTTGAGCATGTCAATGCGGCTTTTTAACAAGCCTGGATGCATCTGTAAATTTGCGGCAACTTCCTGATGAGCAGATTGTTTTCCGAGGAAATCAAACTGTGCATTGATTTGTTGTTGTTTGTCTTCAGGCAAGGGAGTGCCTTGAGCTTCCAACACAAAGGAGTTTTTTGCATTCTTTTCAAATTCCATCACTTCTTTTGCACGAGCAGCGGCTGGATTAGCTGCCAATTCAGCATCAGAAATCTTTAGAATATTTTTTTCGATTAAAAGACTAAGCAGCCGTGGCTCGTGTCTTTGAAAGAACTTTGTCACTTCAAGGGGATCTGCGGCTACCATCAATTGAATAAATTCTTTTTGAATTCCTCTGGATTTAGCAATCCCTTTTAAGTGTTGAAGCATCGTTAAAATCGTGTTTTCAAGTCCAAGAAGTCTTAATTGCGATGCTTTAGGGATAGCAAAGCCTTCTGTATCTGCATATTTAACTAACTCATCCACTAAACCAATATTTTCTTTAGATGCTGTCTTTCTTGCTTCTTTTTCAGCGAGATAAGTACCGACATTGAAACTCGCAAGTCCTCTCACGCCATCTTTACCACGAAAAGTTCTCAGTAAGCTCAAGTCATTATCTGTATGTCCCCACTCTTCGCGTAAATTTACAAGCAGGTTAAGCGCAGAATGTACGTCAGGGGGCAAGTTTCTCAATTTCACTTCCCCTTTTTTTGTTGATGGCACAGAAAGCTGAGTCACTGCCCAATCAGCCAGTGCATTTTTCTGCTCCAAGGTCATCTTGGATAGATCTCCTGGAATATTACGAGTAAGCCCGTGAGCAAAAAATGTTTTGTCAATAGAATCAAGTATGGTGGAGGTATTCTTGCCGGAGGAAGTAAGTGCGTCTGAATAGGAATCCACACTAGGTTTCAAGACAGCAGCAAGCACGTGGTCTGCCTCTTTCTTGTTTTTTGCGTTCGAAAGTCCCACGATCAGATCCTGTCGAAAAGCTTGTGGCAGCGCGTACAGATCACGGTAGTTTTCAGACGTGATAGGATATCCAGTCCATTTTTGCGCAATCTTTGCAAGCGAATCTACTTCTTTATCAACTGTGGCTATCGCTTGCTCTTTGCTCATAGGCGAATTTTTCATGACAAGATCGGCAGCTTTAAGGCGTCCTTTGCGTTCATGATTTAACTTTTCCGCAGTAGTCCAGTGGTCATAGGCATAATCCGTTACCAAGGGAAGTTCGTCAGACGATTCGTACTCAGGTGCGCCTTTATCCAATAAATCTAAAACTCTTTCTAATGCGGCTTTAGCAGCTAATCTTTTACTGGGATTTGAAACATCCACTTCGCTTAGTAATGGTGAGGACCGGTTGATATGTAGATTTTCAATCTGCGCAATGAGGAACTTTCTCATACTGATAGATTCATCAGGGGAGAAAGAAAACACCGACATTTTTTGTGTCAAAAGCGGCCCGCCTGATTGTGCGACAACCTGGTTCACAAATCCCGCGATATCGCCGAGATTCATCAACATATTTTTTTCAACATTATTTGCTTTTGCAGGCATCAAACTTTTTGCAAGGTCCAGTAATTTTTGGTCCTTATTACTATCTGGCAAATTAAATTTTTCTCCGTGCAATAATAAGCGTAATTCTGCCATGGTCAGCTGGCCCAACAACTCATCACCTTGGTGAAATAGTTGGGAAATAAGCCCGTTTAAAAGTTTTAGAGAAGCATAATCGTCTTCAGTAAAATTGGGGTTCATTTGCTTTGTTTTTAAGGCTTGTAGCTTTTGTCCCAAATTATGCGCAAGTAGTTTAATGCGGGATGTAGGATCAACTTCTGCAGTAGTACGATGTTTTGTATTGAGCTCAGCAATTTTTACTTGGAACTCATCGTACATCCTTTGATCGTAATTTTTCATCTCGTGTTCTAGGCTTTTAAATGTCATCGGTTCGTTCGGCAAAATTCTGTGTTCCAGGTAGCCACCAAATCCTGACGTTTTGATCTTGTCGGCCAAAGCCAAGTTGCGCTCTGCCTGCGCGGTAATGGCATTTGACCATGCTCCGCGTACAGAGTTTGATTTAATTTGAAAAAGAGGAATTGCTGTAATCATCGCATCGATTAATTCACTGGATGAACCGACGGTTCTATTTTTGCGATCTAAAAGCAGAGTGTGTTGCATGATTTCGATTCTTTGCAAATCTGCAAGTTTTGTCATTACATCTTGAATGAAGTGAGAATCGGGTGGGCATTGTAATGCTATGGCAAAGTCACGGAGAAGTTCTGCTTCTCTTTTTAGTTTTTGCTCAACCGTTGGGTGTTCATAGCGGTACTTTGCTTCGTCTTGTTCTTTCAAATCTCTCAAGTGGTCGACCAAAGGATCTTGACTGGGATTCAGCATTATTTGAAGGGGTTCTTTTGATCTGTCTTTTGGCTTTGCAAAAGGAAAAGGCGTTCTGACTTTGTACGTTTGTTGAGCAGAACATTCTTTAGGGTAAGATCGTCCACTGCCATCTTCAGAAAATACTGGCAACTCCCACGTCTCATCAGTAAACTCAACGTGTTTTCTTTTCCCAAGAACCGTATTGATTTCAAACGGACTTTCATCCTTTTTGCCTGGTTGGTTTAAATTTAATAAAGCTGGGCTGCACAGGCCATCTTTGCATTCTGCTTCTGCAGCGAACGCAGTAAATGAAATGGCTGATAATACGATGTACGCATATGTTAGTAAGCGAGTATGAAAGCGCATGTATGTACCTCAAATAAGATTCTTAGCCTCTTATTGTGCAATGCGTATGCCGGCAGTATTCACAATCACCACAATCTTGAGTCCATTTTTTTTATATGTGATTTCAGTATGCTCATGAGGAAAATGATCAATCGCCAAAATGTTTTACGCAGTACAACATGCAAAACTAATGGTCGATACTTTCGTGTTTCTGCAGATTAAACACTTAAACTATTGATATCCATAAATAAAAGGTAATGATACTAACATTCGTCACTTTGGTTATTACTGTAAAAAGTTTCGACAGCAAATATGCTGTAGAGTTGTTGCGCGTTGCAAAAATAGAATCGCTCTAAAATACAAGTGAAGTACTTGTACCTATTAACAAAATACGCACAAAAGAATGAAACTGTTATAAAATATTTGTATTGCTTTTTCGTCGTATACAACTGGTCTTCCCCCACTTTTTTTAACGGTACGTAGTTTGCTATTTCAAAGTGTGGGCACAAGTTTGAAGCAAAATTTAATCTTAGGAGATAAAAATAAAATGAAACCCTTGAACATGAAAAATAAAACAACCGTGTTGGCAGTACTCGCATCCTTAGCGCTTATCGCGCCCACCGTAAATGCCGTAGAAGTTAGCAAAGGCCGCGGAGGTAAAGTAGAAGAACAACCAGGTGTCACTCCTGCTCAAGAAAGAGAAAGAGTAAGAGAAAAAGTTCAAAAAGGAGCAAATAGCGCCGAAGAAAAAGGGGTTAAAGTAGAAGTTCGCGAACGTGAGCAAGATAAAGACAAAGAAAGAAGTGCCCCTGTTGTAAAAGCTCGCGGCCCACATGATGTGGATGCGTCTCAAAAAGCTGCAGAAGTTGCAGGCAAAGTAGGAAGAGCGGAAGCCACAGAAGATACTCTCACTAATGAAATTGCCCGACAAAAGCTTGAAGAGAAAAAAGCCGAATTAAAACTCAAGAAGCAATTCGAAAGCACTTTCAAAAAAGTAGAAGACGTATTGAAAGTGACTGAAAAAGGTGTAGATGGAAAAGTCTCTATCAAATCTACTAACCCATCCGTGAATAAGTTCATCAACGAACTAGTAGATGGAATCAAAGGATTGGAAGCTTCTCAAGTCGACAGATTAAAAGAAGCCCTGGTAGTTATTGGAGAAGAAACTCTTGCTAGAGGCCAGTCTTTAGAAGCAGCAAAAGAAGCTATCAAAAAATTCACTTCTGATGCTGACATCATGGCTGCAATTGCGAAAGTGCCAAACAATCTTCCCGGAAAAGAAAACATGGGAAAAGATATGCTTGCTAACCTGATGATGCTGTACCACAGAAATCCAACAGCACTCGAAGGACAAATCAGCAAAATCAAAGAATACCTAAAAGAAGGTAAAGACGCTCAGAGCGTAGTCGATGGTCTTGCTGTCACAGCGCAATTATTTGCAAATCCATTTCTTGCTGCGATTAAATCCGGCAGCACAGTATGGGAAGCTCACGAAATTGCAAATAACGAAATGGTTAAAGGGCTTGCTACAAAAGGCCTTACTCTCGCAGAATTGAAAGAATTGAGAGACAACTGTCTTGCAGGTACTGAAGGTACCTGGATGCCTAAGCTTTAATTCTTACTTATCTTTCAGAAAAGGGAGATCCATATGGATCTCCCTTTTTTTTGTCTAAAATAGAACTTTTAAATACCCCTCAGCAGTTCTCTTTGTCGCAACTAAAACAGGATCAGATTCCTCTGAAAATGCGTTTAAGACTCGAGACAGTTCTGGGTGTCGCATGACCGTCATCGCAATCAAAGCATTGCGTCTGAGTCCAGTGCGTTTTGCTCGAGTAAGTGGAGTCCCGCCGAAATATTTTTCATATTCCCCCTCACCCATCAATGCGACAGTTGGCAAGTCCGGATAAGACCGCGTCTCAATTTTTGCGCTCAATCTATTTTCCCGCGCTTCTTGATTATAAGGACAAACTATCTGGCAGATGTCGCAACCAAAATAATATTTTGCTAGATGCGGCCAGTATTCTAACGGGATTTCTCCTCTGTGTTCTATTGTCCAATAAGACAAACATTTTCTCGAATCGATTGTGTAGTCTTCATTCAAAGCGCCCGTAGGACAGGCTACCTGACACAACGTACACGTGTTGCAACCGTCTTTAGCACCGTCTTCTTTTTTTGGGTTAGGGGAGTTGGAAAGAACAACGGCAAGAAGAAGCAGGCTGCCGTGAGACTCATGGATGTAGCAGGTATTTTTACCTATAAATCCTTTTCCCGCTTTCGCAGCCAATGCTCTTTCTAAAAGAGGGGCTGTATCCACGCAAACGCGGTATTTAAAGTCTGGTGTTTTTGCAGCATACTCAAAAAATACTTTTTCCACCTTTTCTTTGAAGAGTTTGTGGTAGTCGCGAAATCTCGCGTACTGTGCCACTCGCGGAGATTCGAGATCTGACATTGGCCAGTGATCGCCTTGATCGTAAGCAAGACCGACGACACAGGCGGAGTTTGCTTCGGGCAAAAGTTTTTTTGGGTCTCGCCGTATGTCATCGTATTTTTCCAAAAATTGCATGCCTGCATGTTTCGAATCCGACAGCCACTTTTGAAACCGCTCGAAGTCTAAATCCAGATCCAGCGAGCTTTCCCCTAAAAAAACAAGACCAGACTCGTTTATATTCTGAATGAGATTTGAGAAAGACATCAGGGAGTCAAACCTAAAAGCCCTTTTTTCAAGTCTTCAGTGGGCGGTTTTTTCCCGAACCACGTAGAAAGTAAAAAGCGGGAAAAATCTGCGCGCGCTACATCCCCCAACGTTTTACCGTTCAAAGAAATCTCTACGCCACTTTCCTGGAAAGTGTAAATCATCCGATCCCCTTTTTTCACAGAAGGCATCATTTGTTTTAAAAGATATAACCGAGGCTCCAACTTTTCGCATTCTTTTAAGCAATTTTCTTTAAACGATTTGTCCCAGGCATCTGCAATGTCCGCGCTTTTCACGTTTCTTAAAAATTCCATCTGCAATTGAACTGGCCACTGTGCTTCCATTATTTTTTCAGCGTCATGTGAAGGTTGCGCTAGATACAATCCTGCTGCATACACTTTTACAGAAAAAATCGTAGCAGTTCTTAATCCCACTCCATTTAATGTCAGATTTGCCCTGCCGACATTGACCGTATCACTGAATTTAACTCCTGCGATTTCTTTCGCCTGTAAACTCAAAGTTATCCCGACTAAAAAAAGAACGGTTAGCGTTTTCATTTCTACCCCAAAATTTTCTTCAAAAGTTTCAACTTGTCCTTATAGGGTGGATAGCGCAAGGGAAGATCAAAGGCAAATTTACGGTGAACTACGCTCTTCTTGTGGGAAAAAACCTCAAAACCATATTCCCCGTGATAGGCGCCCATTCCGCTCGGGCCCACGCCCCCAAAGGGAAGACGCGGGTTACCCAAATGCATTAACACATCATTTATACAGCCGCCGCCGAATGAACACTTTGTTAAGACTTCTTTTACCCTACTCTCGTCGGTCGAAAAGAAATAAAGTGCCAAGGGTTTTGGGTGCGAGTTTACAATTTTAATTACTTCTTCCAGTGTGCCATACTCGATAAGAGGAAGAAGAGGACCAAAGATTTCATCTTGCATGACGGCGTGTGACCAATCGACTTCAGTAAGAAGTGTCGGAGAAAAATACTTGGTGGACTCATCCACAATACCTCCCACAGCAACTTTGGGCCCTTTCAATAATCCTTCGAGCCGCTTTAAATGCTTTTCGGAAATAATGCGCGCGTAATCTTCGCTTTTTTTAGGATCTTCTCCGAAAAAGCGTTTGATTTCATTTTTTGCAAGCTCTACAAACTTCCCTTGCATTCCCGCAGGGAGTAGAACGTAGTCTGGTGCAACACAAGTCTGTCCTGCATTCATGAATTTGCCCCAGATGATGCGCTTTACCGTTACTTCCAGATCGCATTCACCGTCGACAATACAGGGACTTTTCCCTCCCAATTCCAAAGTCACGGGGGTTAAATTTTTTGCCGCAGCTTCCATTACAATTTGCCCAATTTTTGTACCGCCGGTAAAAAAGATGTGATCCCACTTTTGCTGAAGCAAAGCTGTAGACGCGTTTGCGTCCCCTTCCACGACACTCACATAAGCTTTATCGAAAAGTTCTTTGCACATTCGCGCGACAAGCGCCGATGTTTTCGGCGCAAGCTCGCTAGGTTTTATCACTACACAATTTCCCGCTGCGATTGCGGCGACAAGAGGAGCAATCAGTAATTGAAAAGGATAATTCCAAGGACCAATGATGAGAACAACCCCCAAAGGTTCCGGGTAGATATAACTTTTGCCGGGCATCTGTACGAAAGACGTCTTTACCTTTTTTGGTTTCATCCAGGATTTTAAATGCTTCTCAGCATATTTTATTTCATCGAGACAAAGTGCAGTCTCTGTCATGTATGCTTCAGTCACTCCCTTGTTTAAGTCGGCATGCAAAGCCTCGTGGATTTCTGTTTCGCTGGCCATAATCCAATCAGCCAGTCGTCTTAAATTTTTTCTTCTAAAATCCAAAGAGCGGGTTTTAAAACTATTGAAATAATGACGCTGCTCATCAACTAAAGATTTCCTATCCATTTGTGAAAGTTTAACGACTTTTCTCGCAAAGGAAACCCTATAAAAGGAGAGGGCCAAAACTCCAAAAGAAATTGTGGAGTTCGAATCTTTAATTGTGACGCCTGTATATTTTCGTCACTGTTTTGGCCTAATAAAATCTAAATAATTAATAAGTAACAAGTACTTATCAGCAGCATATTTCTTTAACTTCTTTATGGCATACTATAGTTGTTAGTCACGTAGAACGTTGAAAGAAGGTGTTAAATGATTAGTGCCATGGGTGAAAATCCAGGCAATGTTTTCTGGCCGCAGGCTTTGTCTAACAGAGTCCAAAGCCAGAACAATGCAAGTAAAGGCGATGCTTTAGCAAAGCTTTACGCCCCATCCGGTGGTTCAGGCTCCATGGGAGCAGTGTTTACCCAAACGGGTAATATGCACTTTCCAAGTCGTAGCGGCCAAATACTTAATATTAAAATTTAAGTGTGGCCTACTTCCTAGAAGAAGGTGAATCATGATTAGAACACTGGGAGACGATAATACTAGTTTTTACGGTAGCAGTTTGTTTGAAAAGAAGTATCCCTCTGCACCCGAGTGGCCAGAAAAGAACACTCGCGCAAATGAACCCAACCCTATATTCGCACAAAAAGAATCTTCTCCGATGTTTTCCGACACCGGGAGTTTAATCTCCACAAGCAGAATTGGGCAAAACCTCCACATCAAAATCTAATTTCCTGATTGCCTAAGGTATTTGCAGTTATTTAGCTTAAAACCATTTTCTTAAAATTTTCTATCCAATGATCTGAATCGTTCAGTGAGGGGACCAAAGTGAGTTCTTCACCCCCATTTTGGCAAAACTCTTCTTTCCCTCGAATTTGTATTTCCTCTAATGTCTCTAAACAGTCAGTCACAAAAGAGGGAGAGATAACGAGGAGTTTTTTTACCCCTTCTTTCGGCAGAGTACGGTAGTACTCATCTGAATGGGGTTTAATCCAGGGTGTTCTACCCAGGCGTGATTGGAATGCGACAAGGTATTGCTCCTCTTTTAAATTCAATCGCACTGCAAGTTGCCTTGCCGTTTCGTAGCATTGGGTACGATAGCAATCCTGATTTTTTTCGTGCACTTCTACACAACAAGAATGGTCTGCTCGGCAATGTAAGCCTGTAGGATCAGTTCGTTTTACTTGTCTCTCAGGCAAACCGTGGAAAGAAAAAAGAATTTTGTCCCAATCTCTTTTTTCAATATGTTCTTTCGCTACATTTTCGAAACTGGTCAAAAAGTTTTGATCTTTAAAAAAGGGAGGGACAACTTTTACTTTTATATCTCCCAAATAATCTTTCACAAGTGCGTTGGTCTTCTCGATGGACGAGGTTGTTGCTGCGTAAGAAAACTGGGGATACAAGGGCACGAGGATGAGCTCCTCAACATGTTTTTCTGCCATTTCAGCAAGAGCCGTTGCAATGCTGGGAGTCCCGTAACGCATGCCCATCCTGACTACATAAGAATCGCCTAGCATCCGCTGCAACTTTTCTGCAAAGCTTAAACTAAAATGCATGAGTGGAGACCCCTTCTCCGTCCATACTTTTTTATAAAGTATGCTTGACGCTTTTTTTCTTCTGGGGACGATCAAAACGTTGACGAGGAACCACCGCAAGAGCCACGGAATATCGATCACATACGGGTCCATTAAGAATTCGGTGAGGTACTTCCCAACGGCCTCTGGCTCGGGGTTCTTCGGCGTTCCAATATTTACAAGCAAGATCCCTGTCTTTTTCATGGCAAACCATGGTAGATCAAGAGTGAGATGAACGCAAAAGAATCAACGCTGGGAGCTATAAAACATTTAAAAAAAACGATTGAAGATCAGGGCCATGTCCACCTCATCCGCATCGTCAGAAAGCATATTACCGAGAACCCTCGTATCAAAGAGACTGTCCCTACCTTCAAAACACAGTTT
This sequence comes from uncultured Pseudobdellovibrionaceae bacterium, assembly GCA_964396165.1. Taxonomy (GTDB): domain Bacteria; phylum Bdellovibrionota; class FAC87; order UBA2466; family UBA2466; genus CALCZU01. The sequence continues at coordinate 43,863 of CAYNEF010000006.1, read as the reverse complement.
CTCAAGCTTGTAAGCGATTGGAGAGAAGAAAAGAAAAAGCTGGGGCTTGAAAGCGCCTTTGAAAATGAAAAAGCGAAGATTAAAAATCGGGCAGCCACAAGCCTTTTGCGCTTGTCGGAAGGAATCGAGCAATATAGACGCGATACTCAAAGCCAATCCCGTTTAAAAACTGTTGTTAAAGGACTCTCTCGGGTAGCTGGATTACAGTGGGGGACTTTTTTACCCCCTCGCAATTTAAAACTCCAGCACCATAAATTAGACCAGCACTTCATTCTTTTTAAGCGAGTACCCATCTTCATAGCAGAAGTTTCTACCGAATGGTGGACTTTGATGCTCGAGCAAACTGCTAGAAAATGCATTTTCCCTGAAGAGAAAAAGGTGATTGCAGAACTGCAAAACATAGTGCTCGAATTTAAAAAGGGCTTTGAAAAAGGGATGGATTTACATACTTATATTCAACAAACATTTTCTTTAAAAAATGAAGTCCTTACGGCGAAAGATCTGACCATTCCGCTCGACCCATTTTCTTTTCAATTATTCGAACATTTTTTTGCGAGTTTGTTAAACCCTCCAAAGGAGCATGAATGAGCTGGATGTTATATGGAGCTACTGGTTACACAGGGAAATTGATCCTCCAAGAAGCCGCGGCAAGAGGAGAAAAGCCGGTCATTGCAGGACGAAATGAAGAAGTCTTAAAAAAACTGGCTACAGAATATGGCGTTTCCTATAAAGTTTTTTCTCTCGATAAGCATGAGGAAATAGTAAAAGGGATTAAAGAGGTCAAAGCTGTACTCCACTGTGCCGGCCCTTTTTCCAAAACCAGTCTTCCTATGCTGAATGCCTGTCTTGATAGTGGAATTCATTATCTGGATATCACTGGTGAGATTGATGTTTTTGAAGCTATTTTTAAACGAAAAAAAGAAGCACAGGATAAAAACTGTATCGTGGTTCCCGGGGTGGGCTTCGACGTGTTGCCGTCTGATTGTCTTGCAGCACTTTTGAAAAAAGCGTTACCAGATGCAACGCATTTGGAACTCGCCTTTCACGGTTGGGGGAAATTAAGTCCAGGAACTTCTAAAACGATAATAGAAAATTTATCGCGAGGGAGCAGAATAAGAGAAGACGGGGTAATTACAGACATCCGTGCCCTTTCTAAATCCATTGAGGCACGTTTCAGCGATCGAAAATTGCGAGTAACTGTAGCTGCTTGGGGAGATGTGAGTACAGCTTATTACTCTACGGGAATTCCCAACATTACAGTCTATGCACAAGCACCAGAGTTGCTCGTGAAAGGCAGACAAGTATTAGAAAAAGTAGCGGGAATTACACAAATCCCTCTTGTTCAAGAGACATTAAAAAAACTCATCGAAAAATTTGTGAAAGGTCCTACAAAAGAAGATCAGGCAAAAGGCAAAGTACATCTTTGGGGCAGAGTTAAAAATGCTAAAGGCGAAAGTAAAGAAGCTACACTGGATGTTTGTGAGGCTTACCATTTCACCGCACTCACAGCGGTTACGTCAGTGCAACGCCTTCTAAAACTCGAAATCCCCGGCGGTTGCTACACGCCTTCGCTCGCATTTGGTCCAGAGATCATTGAAAGCTTCCCAGAGGCCAAGTTTCGCATAGGGTGAGCCCAGTCATTGCGAGGCCGAAGGCCGCGGCAATCTCGATGCACTCGGATGCTTTTTCGCTCTCCTCTTTCTCGGCTTGTAGGGGACGGCCCCACTTGCTTCTAGGATGTTTTGATAGATGTAGGCTTTGACTCCTCTAAAGTCTTGTCCCCACTGCACAACGCGAGAGAAGACCCTTTCCGTCCAAAACTTCTTTATCTTCAAATTGGAATGCGCGATGATTTTCTTCGCTAGAATCCCCGCAAAGACTTTTAAAAAAGAAGCTATTTCTTCTCTGTCCTGCCCTTGGATGCAAAGATGCAGGTGATTTCTATTAATAGCTAGTTTGTACACTTTGATATGAAACTTTAAAGCATAACTCTCAAGTCTGACATTTATCAAAAGCTGAAAGCGTCTAAGTGATAACTTTCCTACCGCTACATCACTTCGCATCACTAGATGTAAAGGCTTTGAAAGTGTAATGGGCCTTTTGCCTTTTCTTTTTCCCTTTAAAAGGCTTCCACCAAACTCTAGTGATGTTTTCTTATCTTTAAATAATAAGGCCTGTTTCATTCACTTTTGTCATAAAAAGAATATTCTCAAACACCAAGAGAAAAAATGGATTTAAATTTTGGCAATAATGCTTCTCTCATTTCATTTTGATCGCGGATCATTCGTTAAAAATGAGAAGCACGGGGCGCTCCAAATTGACTGCTAAAAAGTGCGTATAAAGCGAAGATAAAAAGACAACTGGAAATGGTAGTTTAGAAGACAGTTTAAAACTCACAATACTAGCGGAGATGCATCCTAATTCGACTGGATTGCCGCGGCCTTCGGCCTCGCAATGACTCCGAAAAAATCTGGTGGGCTTCTAAGCGAAGGTCACCCCAATCGCTAATCTATAAGACCCACTAGAGCGCGGAAGTGTCGCCAAAACTTATCGAATCCTCATACATATAATAGTAACCGGGCCCACAAGATTTTTCCGCAACGGCAGTCATTGCGAGGCCGAAGTGCGCGGCAATCTCATTTATGCCTACGCCCCTTACCTACCACTATTTAGAACTTTGCTCTTCTTTCAAATACTGCTCCGCTGACACATCCCAGGGAATTTGTTTTCCCACGCAACGCACGTTTTTGTACAAAGTACCGCCACTTGTTTTGACAAAATAGCCTGTATCTTTGCCAGCAATGGTAAAGTGCTTATTCTGGCTTGTATTGGCAACCACTTCAAAGCAAGCGGAGCGGGTATTACACGGATGCGGTATGGGAAGTTCTTGTTTCGCATTCCCCATTCGACTCATATAAATAAAATCCATGTCTTCTGCGTGCATGCAGATGTGTCCTACATTTGAAATTTGGTACTCACGTCCCAATAAATAAAACTGATCGTGTGTGACAGAAACCTTCGCCCTCACGGGAATATATTTTTTTATTTCTTTACTCATTTCAAATTGAGATTCTTGTTTTGGTTCTTGAAGAGCAATAAGAATTCCCTTTGCCTCATCAAACGATTTCGGGATTAAGGACACTCCCACTATGGCAAGAAGCACGTAAGCTCTTTTATTTTCCTTTAATGCATACGTTCCAATAAATATGAAAAAGGAAAGATAGGAAAACCACAAATAGTAGGGTTGCATGATCCAAACAACTGCCGTAAGCGCAAACATCACTATCGCAGGAGTAGCAAAAGTTTTTGCATGAGAATCCAGCTTCTCTGATTTTATGACCCATAGAGAAGCTACCAGTACTAAGATTGCTGCCAGCGTTACGGCTGGAGCTCCCATTAGACAAATATAATACCGTTCTGCCCAGAAAATTAAGAAAGGCAAAAGCTTCGACCAGCCCTCAAAATTTCTAAATTGTAAAAAATTACTGAAAGAGGCTTGTCTATTAAATAACGCATACAACTCAGGTTCACGAATAAATGTCGGGGCAACAATGGCAAGAAATACAAGTACAGAGACTAAAGCCACTGGCAGAATGTTTTTTATTTTTTTCCACCAGGGCCAATAATATGCCATGACTCCGATAGTAAAAAATACGCCCGCTGTTGCCGAAGTACTTGCACACAACCCTATAAAGAGTCCGCACAGTAGATGAGAAAGCTTGTCCGTACGAAAAAGAAAGTGCCACGCCGCAAGTCCAAACAGGGCTGCCAAATCATCAGGCCTATCCCCGTCACTCATAAAAAAACTTAACAGAAGCGCGTAAAACAAAAAGACACGTTGATTAAACTTCGGCGCATTTTTCAATGGCTTGATTAAAAATCCCAAAATCAACAAAGTACGAATCAACCGAATCAAGCAATCAAACAGCACTCCTTGTGAATAACCAAATCCCACAATTTTTGTCCACACACCGTAGATAAACGGATAAAGAGGAGGATAAAAATAGTAGGTAAACTCCTGGTTCGACGGCATGAACGGTAGATTGGAAACCACAAATCTGCCCTTTAACGCCAGGTTTACCCCCGCTTCTTTAAAAATAAATACGTCAGATCCGGGAAGTTTTGTGCCTGATAAGACAAGATACAGCGTATAGCAGAACCAGATACAAAGAAGTGTGATCGGTGCATTTGCTGTCAGTTTTTTCATCTTTTCTACAACCATAATTTATGTTCTAAAAATAGCGGTACATAGGTAGCATCCGTAATTTGAAGAGAGGGGTGAGGCGACTGGTTTTTGGAGCCCTTACTCCTCTCTTCAAATTACGGATGCTACCTATATACTCTATGATACCTTAACTACGAGGAATGTTTGAAGAAATTTTGGCTTGTAAAAACGGAACCTGATGTTTTTTCCTTTGAGGACTTGGTAAAAGCTCCAAAGCGTACCACTTCGTGGGAAGGTGTTAGAAATTATCAGGCAAGAAATTTTATGCGCGATGAATTTAAACTGGGAGATCAGGTTTTGATTTATCACAGCAATACAGACATTCCTGCCATCATGGGCGTCGCAGAAGTCGCCAAAGAAGGTTACACGGATTCAACAGCGCTGGATCCAAAAAGCAAATATTTTGACGAAGACAGTTTTAAAAAAGGCGCAAGCCCTTGGATAATGGTAGACGTTAAAGCAGTTAAACGCTTTAAAACTCCTGTGACAAGAGAAGAGCTTAAAGAAAACGAGAAACTAGCCAAAATGTTAGTGTTACAAAAGGGATCTCGGCTGTCAGTGCAACCGGTGAGCGAAACACACTTCGAAATTGTTTGCAAAATGGGGACACCTGAAAAAGTATGAGCAAAGCTTTCACAAAAGAAACTGACAATATAGACGACGATTTTGACGACGAGGATGATGCCAAACTCCAGGTGCCCGGAGGAAAAAACTACATCACTCCTTGGGGTGCCCAAAAACTGAAAGATGAATTTAAAAGACTGATGGACGTAGATCGTCCAGAGATTGTAAAAGTCGTACAGTGGGCCGCATCTAATGGCGATAGATCGGAAAACGCAGATTACTACTACGGTAAGAAAAAACTGAGAGAGATAGACAAACGCATACGTTTTCTGACTAAACGTCTTGATGCTGCTGAGATAGTCGATCCAGCAGCCCAAAATTCCGAAAAAGTTGTTTTTGGTGCGACAGTCACGATTCGAACGGAAGCGGGAAGCGAAAAAACTTACCGCATCGTTGGTGTTGACGAGATCGATGCAGGCCGAGGTCATATCAGTTGGATTTCACCGATTGGAAAGGCGCTTTTACAGTCCAAAGTCGGTGATTTTATTGCGGTGCGCCTTCCTAAAGGGGAAGAAGAGTTCGAAATTATTAAGATAGTGTATGAAGCATTTTCCTAAAGCCTCTGCCTGTTAAGTCTATTGTCGCACTGCAGATAATGAAAACCTCAATTTTTTCCGATAGGTATAAGCCATGTCAGAAGAAAACCGCAGAACTTATTACAGACTTTATTATTCGGAAAGCCATTGTCCGCTTTTTAGAATGAATGGGGTTAATTACAAAGTTTTGGATTTGTCTGAAGAAGGATTGCGATTTGAGAATATCAAATCTTCAAAAATTTCTTTTAATGATGCACTGGCGGGCACGCTCAATTTTCCAGACGGAGAAACGTACCTTGTACGCGGTGGTATCACACGCTTATCGGATGCGGATGTTTCCGTAAAACTGAAAACTCCCCTTCCCTTAAGAAAAATTGTAGCAGAGCAAAGAGAATTGATTAGCAAATTCCCTAGACGGAATGCTTCTTAAAAGTTTGTCCAGCCAGTTTCTTTATAGAATTCCAAATCGGTATAATCGAATGAAGGTAGTCCTATCGTTGGATCCGCAATGCTCAATCCCGTATAGCGTTCCGCATTCTTGCCAATGCCTTGTGTATAACCCGATAATAAGATCGGGTTTGTTCTCGTATCACGCGAAAGCAAAGTAAAGTCTCTTTCTCGTTTAAGAGTCTTGGTTGACGACAGTACTTTGTCTCCCTTATCAGTCACGGCGTAATAACTAAAAACATTCAGCCCTACAGAAAAGGGAGAGAAGTACATAAGGTTTGCCATTTGTCTCTTTGGCCATTTTTTACGCATGGGTCCCGAAACAAAAGAAACAGAATCCATTAATTCTTGAGGAATTTTTTCCAAAGTATCCTTATCTGTTTCGTCCCCGTTTTTCCAATAGTTGTATCCGAATACAAAGGAGTGAGAACGGTTTGAATCTGGATCAATGACGATTCGGGGATTGGTAAGGGTTTTACTTGGCTTTCCCAAATCCATTAGCACTCTTAAATTAAATAAGGCTTCGCGTATTTTTAAATTCGTTGAAAATAGTCGGCTTTTTGACATTTTAAGTAGCAAAGATCCTAAATCAACCAGATCCTTTCGATCCATAGAAATTGCGGGAACATCTTTTCGGATCTCACTTATCTGCTCTTTGGACAGACTCCCGATTGCTTGTTTTAACTTCGTAATCTCTTCTGCAAGTGTATCTAGTCCAGCGGTATCAATTACACTAATGGTGGCTGAGCTAGAAAATATGGCTTTTCTTTTACTGCCCTGAAGGGAATAGGAATACGACTCGATAAAGCGCTCAGCAAAGTCGAACGCAACTCTCGCACTGTCACGATCGCCGTAAGACAAGCTTTTAAACATTTCCATAGGGGCGCCGGCAGAAAATTCAGCTTCTTCGGAACCAATGATGAGCTTTGAAATTTTTCTTAATTCAAAAATACTCTCCAGGTTTCCCATGAAGCAAGCATCCATCCAAAGGATATCCAGAGGCTTACCGGCACGTGCGGGTAAATTATCAGTCAGTTGTTTTTTTAATTCCAATAAAGTGACGCCGGAGCCCAACCCTTCAAACGCCTGCCCGTGATCATAAAGAAGCAGGATGCGCTTTGCATCTTTGTTTTGGTAAGCGCGCTGAAAAAAATCAGCGAGTTTTACATTGCGACTCAGAATACTTAAATCGTCCGGTTCTCGCGTTTCCACTATCAATTCGCCAGGAACTTGGATGTCTGCAATGATTTGAGATTGAAAGAGTGGTCGCCACGACTGCAATTTCGGTGATTTGGAATCGACGTAGTACGTGACAGAACGGTTTTCAAATTCACGAAAAATGCTTAAATGAAAAGTGTCATTCGGATTACTTCTTGCGAGATCTAATATATTGCGATCAATATCGGCCTGGTAATCTTCTGGGAGTTTTGTGCCAAGAAATACAACTGCCGCTTCCCAAGTAACAGCGGAAAAAGAAAGGCTTGCCCAGAAAAATCCAAGCAAGCCTAACTTTAAGAAGTTACTATTCATGATAGTTTAATTATTCTCTTGTACTGTTGTCCTCATCGCCGTTGATTCCAAAGAGGTTTCCGCTATCAATTTGGCGAGCCAAAGTTTGATAACTCATCGTACCTTTATCGTTTGCCCAAGAGTCTACGGCTTTTACTACTGCCATATTGGTTTCACCCATTACAGAGAAGTATGTAGCGAGACCGTTTGTCATGATATCCAGATTTTTGGTTCCTTTAGGATCTTGAGCTGTCTTCTTTCTCGCGAAGTACATCGTATTGTAATACGTATAAGAACTGCAGGAGTTAAAGAAGTAGATTTGGTATTGATTCTTATTCGGTTGAAATTTGAATCCTTCTGTATTCTCGATAGAAGCCAAATCAAGGTGACCTCCTAAACCAGAATGGCCGTCGTAGATCATGATGGAAGAATTTTCCATCGCTTCTTTCATCAACCAGTGAAAGCCATCGGAATCTTCATCAATACCAGTAGGTCCAAAAGATAATCTGACAAGGATGCGTGCTTTCTTGTCTTCTTTTACGAATTCTTGAACATAGTGAGCCGTTTTCACTGCATGCCCGACTAGTTGTTCAAATTCAGCTTCAGATAATGCGCGGCTTTCTTGGAAGCCCATTTGGATTAAAGTATTACGAATGCCTCTGTAGTTTTGAGCATTGATATCGCCAGAGCGAAGTGGATCTGTGCCTTTTGATGTATCATCCATTCCCATCATCATACTTACTTTGATGGTAGGTACAGACAAGTTTTGTACAAGCTTCGCATACTCTGGGTAGCTAACATTTGTATTTGCAATGCGCTTGATGGAAGATTTGATCACATCATAATGAACGCCTTGTCTTAATCTGCAACCAGGATTGGACGGATTCCAAAAGTACCAAAAATCCCCTTCGGAATCATAGTGGTGATCCGTACAAGGTTTACGGTTTAAAACCATCGCTTGTTTGTAAATCAGATCAGGATTTTTCGGCAAAATGACATTGTAGGAATTTCCTGTCGCATTGTTTTGAACGATTACAGTGCCGGTATATGTATAAGGAACGGAGAAAGTGTTTCTCGCGACCAATTGTGCTTTTCCGATATTGGTAATTTTATAATCACCTTTGGGTACAGCTTTTACTGTTGCTTCTCCCATTGGACCAAACATATGCACAACTTGATTATCGATTTTTTCTTTTACTTCTTCTAGTGTGGGAACTGAGTTAGAGCGAATTTCCACCTGGTAATTAAAACTCATTGTTGTTTCAGTAGAGTTACTACCGACGTAAAGTTTTCTTTCACGCTGTCCAGCAAATGCGGACAAAGACACGCATAGAACGATAAGGGCACGGAACATGGAACCTCCAGAATTATTTTGTTATCCCTTAAGCGAAGAAGTCAGGGACGATATGTTGATGCGGCTTGTACCATAAATCTAAAGAGGAACACAAGGGAATATACGAGAGGAAAACGCGCAATTATTGTCAGTTTTTACAAATAAAAAATCGAATTATTTAAAATCGAGTGTTGCACTTTTCAGCACAGGATAGACACCAAAACGCGTATCCCAAGAAGGATGGCGCTTGTGAAAGAATTCAAAGCGCTTATCAGGATCTTTCTCAAAAACCGGGTCAGATTTTAATTTAGCTTCAAACTCTGCTTTAAGTGCCGCATCCTGCGCCAGCATTTCCTTGGCAGCCACGTCAATTACGTATGCCTCCATGTACTCTTTCTTTTCAAAAGCGGTGTTAAAAAAGCCCCAGCTGAGCAAGGAATCTGGCGCCTCAGGCTCAAACAGGTGTAATACCAATCTTGATTTGCTTTGCGAAATGGGGACAAAAAGTGTCCCTTTTTGTAAATTTTCCCGTGCTAGCTCCCACTTCCCGGTTAGTTTTAAAGTCATGTGTCCCTCGTAAGAGGACTTTCCAAACTCAAATTCTTTGGGGCTAAAACGCTCCACAGCTGCTTGCGACAAGGGATTGGTTAACACCTTATATTCCAATCCATGGATTTTTAATTTCTTCTCAACCATATCCTGAAATGCCGGAGAAATCAGATACCCCCCTTTAGGTGCGTACACAGTTAGCTTCGGAACTACTTCATCAAAAAAAGGCACTTTCCAAACTACAGGTTCTTTTGGAAAGTATTTTGTGACCAGTTGTCCAGAGATGGGAGAAGCAGTTCTTTCATAGCGATAACCAGCAAAATCAATTGTCTTACTTTTTTTTGTCGCTTCGTAAGTAAGAACGACTTCGCTTCCACCTCGTTTTTTGGAAGTTTCGTCGAGCTTCGCTGCCGCGGTTTTCCAGGTCGCACCTTTCAGTGCTGTTTCTTCTGCGATAAATTCAAGAACATCGCGTGTCGCTTTTACCCGCACTGGGTATTCTTTCCACGAATGTGTTTCAACTAAAATACCGATTCTGTTTCTTGCGCCCCAATAACTTTGAGAAAAACGAGGCGGTGCAACCCCTAGTTCAAAACCGGTTTCAGGTTCGTCATCTTTTACGAAAGAGGGATAAAAATCCAACGTCAAATGCCCTTTGGCATTCATTTTTTTTATCACTGAATCAGAAAAACTTTTTGCTAAAGGGTGCAGGGGTTCTTCCCCTTTCAGTGCAGGATTAATCATGACAGAAATTTCCGGCTGAAAATCCGCGCCATCTGTGACGTGTAAATCCACATACACAATCGGATCCCATTCATTTAAATAGGAAATCATTGCCTGCATTTCCGGCGCATCTGCTTTTAGATAATCACGGTTTAAATTGTAATTTTGTGCTGTCGTACGCCAGCCCGTTTCTTCGGGCCCCCGCTGATTGGGACGTTGATTTTTTCCAAAGCGTTCGTGCCCGTCGATGTTAAAAACGGGAACAAAAACCATTACAGTTTGTTTAAGAGGGCTGTCGTTTATTTCTCCTCTTAGCAATTCTTTCAGATAGAGAAAGCCCGCATCTTTTCCGTCAATCTCGCCTGCGTGAATCCCCCCTTGGAAAAAGAGCACAGGTTTATTCTTTGCTTTTGCAGTTTCAGGTTCTAGCGTGCCATCTCCAGAAACGACCAACGAAAGCATTTCTCTTCCCTCTGGAGTTTTGCCAAAACTGTGACACTTCACTTTTTCGGGATATGCTTTTACAAATGCCTTACAAAGCTTTGCGACTTCTTCATAGCGACCGGTTTCTTTGAATTCGGTTTTTTCAGCTTTGGTTTCCAGCGAAACAACAGCGTCAATTTCGCGCGCTTCTTCTTCAGCAATAAGATTGATAGATAGACACAAAAGAATAAGTAGAGTTTTCACTCGTAAATATTTACACGAGAGGTCTAAATTGCCAAGGGTTAGGGCTTCAAGGAGAGGTGTTTCTCAAAGACTTCGAGTCTTTTTTTGATGTTTTCGCGCTCTTCCGGCTTCAGCGTCTGAACCAGCATCTCACAGCGTTTTGCATCGTATTGTGTCAGACAATAGTGTGCAGTTTTTAATTCCTGCATGCGGTTTTTAGATTGAAAGAGAAAAAAGATAGAACCGATAGTCAAAAAGAGTGACAAGACTCCCATCGATGTCCATTTCAAAACCGGCTTTTCAAACCGCTTGATAAGAATTCCTTCGTGAACGATCAAAAAAACAAAAGCAAAGGCTCCTAAAATTCCCAGCCGTTCTAAAATGATGGAAAGTAGTCCGTTTGAAAGATTGGGGCGTACTTCCATGCGCATCGCACTTAAGACACCAAAATAACCAATGGTAAAAAGACTGAAGAAAAAGAATAAAATACTAGAGAGATCAAAATCAGCCGGATGCCAACCATCAGATCCCGCAATTTCTCTTTGGCGAAAACGATTTAATAAAACATTGAGATCCTGACACGCTTCACGTCTGGTTTGAATTCCCTTCCAACCGCTGGGATCAATCGGCAGCACTTCGGGTAATTGAAAGAGTGTTAACCAGCGAAGCATGGGCCCCACTAGAATCCACGCGGACATGACTACTCTTCCTTCTTCATGTCTGAACTCAACGCAGGTTTGATAGGTGGAAGTATTATAGCCTTTTGTATAGGTGCGCTTTCTGCCTTTCATTGCAGTTAAGTGATAACCCATTTCATTCGCCCAATGCTCGATAATGGGCCAGGATTCACTGCGGACAGAGAAGTCTCTATACCAGTTATTAAACCGATCTGTGTCTTCGACTTGGGCTATCCTGCGCTTTGGTTTTTCTTCTTTAGATAAGAACACGTTCCTTGAGTTCTCCTTCAAGAGGATACTTAAAGCAAACGCGTGGCCAGAAGACTAAATGAATACAAGCCTTATCTCAGGCTTGTATTTGATAAAACTAAATGTTGGAGACAAAAAATGTACTTTTGGACGACTACAGAATCGACAAAGCCTATCTTTTTGCAGAAGTGTTTTTGCCTGGTTTTTCTGAAGAAGGCGGAACTTCAGATGCTGGTGTTCTGCCAGAGTTTACACCCAATGTACTTGCAAGTTCGTTAGCTCTTTTCAAGCTTTGTTCTGCGTTTTGAACTTGGTATTCCAAAATTTCTAGTTGGGAATTATTTTTTTCACTTGGACTTAAGTGAAGTTTTGCCACTTCGCCTAAGTTTCTGGACCCGATTTCAAGAACGCGCTTTGCTTCCCCAGCACTTGTAGGGCCGTTTAACGGTTGGGATGAAAGGTAAGTTTGAAAAAGTTTATTCACGTTTTCCTGATCTTTTTCAGAAATAACCATTCCGACTTCAAATTCGTTTTTGTCGTTTCTATAACGAGCTACAAGAAGTGTGGCATATTTTTCCATCAAACTTTTGCCTTTTACTTCTTCTTCCCCTTTTTTCTTGGAGTCAGAAAGCGCTTTTTCTTTTTGCGCTCTTAATTCTGCAAGCTTGGAAGTGGCAGCACTGAGCGATTTGCTGACTTCGCTCTGCGTTTTTTGCAGTTCGTCTTGCACCATGGAAGACACATCAGAAGCGAAAACTTCGCTTGTAAAAAGGGTTAATGCCAATGTAATTACGGATAAGATTTTTGTATTCATGTATTACAATTCGGCAACGTTTCCTGAGAAATTAAGTAAAGAGCAGATTATGCGTAACTCTCCATATTGTTTGCGCGAAATTAAGCGTTACGCACAGCGAAATATGTTTCTATCTAGTTGAAAACTGCCAGTGAAGGAGTAGTCTATTCAACCATGATTGACTTCACACACGTACATCTTTTCTTAAACCATTTACCCGTAGTAGGAATTCCCTTCACCCTTCTGGTTTATATAGTCGGGCTCGTTACAAAAGACGAAAAAATAATCAAACTGGGACTAAGCCTATTTATATTTGTAGCACTCATTGCTATCCCCGTTTATTTAACGGGAGAGCCGGCAGAAGATGCAGTCAGTATGCTGCCAGGAGTAGAGAAACTCATCGAACCACACGAGGAAGCTGGTTTGGTGTCACTGGTTCTTTCGATTATTTGCGGAATTATTTCAATCGTAATTTTATTTTTCACTGACAAACTGAAAATTCCAAAACCATTGCTCATGAAAGTGCTGCTCGCTTTTGCGGTATCTTGCACTCTCTCGCTTTCTTATACGGCTTTTAAGGGCGGACAAATACGGCATTCTGAAATAAGATCGGAGTAATTACGCATGTTAGACTTACAAAAAGATCCACAAAGTTGGCTGTATCCAGAACCCAAACCTTACAACACAGGAAGACTCAAAGTTTCCTCCCTTCATGAAATTTACTATGAAGAATCAGGTAACCCTAAAGGAAAACCTGCCGTATTTGTGCACGGAGGTCCTGGGGGCGGTACCGAACCTAAAATGCGCCGTTTTTTTAATCCGGATAAATACCGTATCATTTTATTTGATCAGCGAGGTTGCGGGCAAAGCACTCCGTACGCATCGTTAGAAGAAAATACGACTTGGCACCTAGTAGAAGACATGGAGAAATTAAGAAAGCATCTCTCTATTAGTAAGTGGCAGGTTTTTGGTGGTTCGTGGGGAAGCACGCTTGCGCTAGCCTATGCCGAAACGCACCCCGAAGTAGTCACTGAGTTAGTCTTACGCGGAATATTTCTGCTTCGAAAAAAAGAAATCGATTGGTTCTACCAGGGCGGCTGTGACTTTATTTATCCCGACGCATGGGAAGAATATAAAAACGCCATTCCTGTCGAAGAACGAAATGACTTTGTAAAAGCGTACTACAAGCGCCTGACAAGCCCTGATAAAAAAGTACAGACGGATGCTGCGCGTGCGTGGAGTGTTTGGGAAGGATCTACCAGCAAGCTTTTGCCTGATCTCTCTTTTGTAGAGCATTACGGAGAAGATGAGTTCGCACTAGCCTTTGCGAGGATCGAATGCCACTATTTTATCAACAAAGGCTTTTTAAAAACGGATGATCAGTTACTACAAGATGCGATCAAGCTAAAAAATATCCCCGCAGTGATTGTGCAAGGACGCTACGATGTCGTCTGTCCGATGGATAGCGCCTGGGCTCTGCACCGTAAGTGGCCTGAGGCGGAATTTGTATTAGTACCTGATGCAGGCCACTCCGCATTTGAGCATGGAATTTCAAAAGCGCTTGTCTCTGCCACAGACAAATTTGCAAACCAGTAGGGCAAAGGTACGGCTTTACTTTGCCGCACGCAAACTACTTTGCGACAAATAATTTTACTAGATTCTTTCCATTAAAAGTTTCAACCAAGCAGCACCAGCACCTTTTTCTGTACGTGTATAGGAATTATCCGTAGAGGGTTTACCGCCCACAACCATCGTGTTGTACGTAGAAAAAATGCCGTAGAGGACGATTTCGTTCTTCGCGTTTCTTGTAAAAAGAGGGCCGCCCGAATCTCCTGGCAGTGCTGCTGCATAATGCTTATTATTTGAGTCCAGCTGCGTCAGCTGAAAAAAATCGTCTGTACTGAACCAAAGATAGGCAAGAGCCACATTCAGTACTCCATAGTCTTTTCTATGTGGGTATGTTTCGCCAAAACCTGCGATATGAAGTTTTGATTCTTCTTCTTTTTTCAACTCTTCTGTCGGAATAATTACCTTGGGATTAAGGGCAATTTGGTTAGAAAATTGCGCATCCAATTTTATAGCCGTTAAATCCGGGTTCTGAAGATTATAGAAAACCCCCTCTTCAGATAACACTCTCTTAGACGTTGCTTTGGGGGAGTAGGCTTTATAATTTTGTCCTGAAATAGGCCCGATTGTCGAGCGACGCGCGTATTGATTTACGGTGATGTAAGGCATACCGCCATAGCGTGCGATAGGCATTGCGATACAATGGTTTGCCGTCAGTATCCAACCATGGCCAATGTGTACAGCTGAGCAGGAATAAGTGTAATTGTCATTTCCGCTAAAGGTTAGCTTCAATAGAGGGCCAAAATCTTTTGCATTCATTGAAAAGATTTTTTGCCCATCAATTATGTTTCTGTTTGCAGGTTCAGTATTTAAATCTTGCTTGATGGATTGGCCGCAAGCACTCACTAACAGAAGACACACTAAAATACTTAAAAAGCTTTTCATTTTGGGGGCCCTTTCGGTCTTGGAGATGGCGCAATGTAAAGAAAAGACAATAATTAATCCAGCAAATTCCGTTTTCAATTGAGATTTCAATGTTTTATTCATGCTCCCCTCCTATTCTTGCAAGTTCAAAGATTACGCACTACCTAGCCACTCATGATTATTTCTTGGTTTGAAAAAAGAGTAAGAAGAAACGTCGATAACCTCGTTTCCGTCGTACATGGGGAAAGGAAAATGCCAGTCGTGCCTAAAGTCGCAAAAGACTTGCGCCAGTTGGATTTTTTGCCAGACGAAGTTCAAGATCGTGTGAACGAACTTCAACTGTGGCGAAAAAACTTAGCGCGTACACGCGGCATACCCTCCTACCGGATCTTTAACAACCGCACGCTTCTACATCTTGCGACAAAAAATCCGCAGTCATTAGACGAGATGTTAAAAATCAACGGTATTAAAGAAAAACGGATGGAAGATTATGGGAGTGAGCTTTTAGATTTTCTTAAAAAGCGGCAACATCCGTAATTTCTTTGCCTAAGACAAGCAAATGAATGTCGTTTGTACCTTCATAGGTGTAAACCGTTTCAAGATTACACATATGGCGCATAGATTTGTATTCATCCATGATTCCGTTTGCGCCCAAGATATCGCGCGCCATCCTTGCGATTTCAAGTGAGGCTTCAACGTTAGATTGTTTGGCAAGACTGACATGGTAATGCTGCAACTTACCCTCATTTTTTAATTGCCCTAGTCTTAAAGCAAGAAGTTGGCCTTGCGTGATTTTAGAAAGCATTATTGCGAGTTTTCTTTGCACAAGTTGTTTGTGGACTAAAGCCTTACCAAAAAGAATGCGGGATTTTGCAAAGTTAACTGCTTCGTCATAACACGCCTCTGCGGCACCCAACACTCCCCACGAAATGCCATATCTGGCCTGGTTTAAACACTGGAGTGCGGATTTTATCCCTTCCGATTTGGGAAGAATCGAATCTTCAGAAAGCTCTACATTATCAAAATAGAGTTCTGAGGTAACAGAAGCTCTAAGCGAAATTTTTCCTTCCATTTTTTTTGCCATAAAACCTTTTGAATTTGTCGGAACTAAAAATCCGCGGATGCCATCATCGGTCTTTGCCCAAACCACGGCCACTGCAGCAAGATTGCCGTTTGTGATCCATGTTTTTGAACCGTTTAAAATCCATTTTCCGTTTTTCTTTTCTGCGCGGGTTCGCATGGCTGACGGGTCAGAGCCTCCGTCCGATTCGGTCAAACCGAAACAACCAATCGCCGTCCCATTACCCAGTTGTGGCAACCATTCATTTTTTTGTTTTTCGGACCCAAATGTTTTAATGGGGTACATCACAAGGGAACTTTGCACTGAAGCAAAACTGCGAAAACCGGAGTCGCATCTTTCGAGTTCTTTCATTGCGAGCCCATAACTAATTGCGTCTAAATCACCGCCCAAAAGCCCCAACGCCGCAATTTTGGGAATTAATTCGACTGGAAAAGTCTCGGTTCTCCAGGCTTTCTGTACACGAGGCTCCATCTCCTTTTGCACAAAGTTTCTCACAGCCTCGCGCACCTGCTTCTGATCATTAGTCAGCATCGAATCGATGGAAAAAAGGTCGGGAAATGGATGGGCTGTCGACATAGATACCTCTTACTTAGTTTTTCTCCCATCGGGGTACGCTTTTCAAGTCTTTCATGTTAATCCTAAAATCCATGTTACGAGCAGATTCCCTACATACACTTCAGACCATCCTGCCTGGTAAAAATCTGTATGATTTAGCGAAAATCCACGCCATCACGGTTGAAAAAAACGGCAAGCTCAATAAAGGCTGGGTCGGACAGACGCTGGAAAAAGTAGCAGAACTTGAGCTTTCGAATGCGCAAAAAAGCGATGGGGAGGACTTTGAATTAAAGTCTACTAGCCTTGTCTTAAAAGACTCTATCTGGGTTCCCAAAGAAACAATCAAAGTCACGATGCTAAATCCCACTCAGATGCTTGAAGAAACTTTTGAAACATCTGCACTTTGGAACAAATTAACCCGTCTGATTTTCGTCGGATGCCACCACGAATCTGAAAGTATTTGCAAAGCAGTTACCGTACGTGCATTGGATTTAAACTGTCCCGAATTGCTCAATCCCATCAAAGATTTTTGGCAGGACATACAACACATTTTAATCAGCGGCGAACTATCGATGTACCATGACGTAGGCAGATCAGACGACTACATACAGTTACGCCCCACCGGAGACGGAAAACACTTTAGCACTTGCCCAATTACAGGGAACAAATTCCCAGCGCGTGCTTTTTATGTTACCAAACGCTTTATTTCGAAAATCCTATTTGGAGAGACTTATGCCAGTTGTTAAATTATACGAATACCCACAATGCAGTACTTGCAAAGACGCATTGAAATTTTTGGTACATAACCGCTACGCAGTAGAAAAAATCAATATTTTTACGAATCCTCCTACCAAAGCCGAATTAAAAAAGATGCTCGGTTATTTAAATGGAAATATCAAAGCCCTTTTTAATACGCATGGACATGTCTTTGAAGAGATGAAATTAAAAGACAAACTTCCCACAATGACCGAAGACGAAGCCCTCACACTGCTCTCTAAGAATGGAAAACTGGTAAAACGCCCTTTCGCGTTTCATGGAGACCGCGGAATCGTGGGATATAAAAAAGAAGACTGGAAGAAATTCTTTGATGTAAAATAGTACATCAATGGCAAAAGCCCCTATAGAACTGAAAAAAAAGTACGATTTGATAGTAATCGGCTCGGGTCCCGGTGGCCAAAGAGCCGCTATCCAGGCAGCAAAGCTAAAAAAATCTGTTTTAGTCGTGGAAAAAGACCATATGGGCGGTTCCTGCCTTCATACCGGTACCATTCCCAGCAAAACCTTACGTGAAGCCGCGTCAATTTACCAGGACTCAGGCCCCAATACGCTTACTCGGGTAATGGCGCAAAAAAATCTCATCATCGAGCAAGAGCAAGAAGTGATTGGAATGCAGATGGAGAGAAACTCTGTGCAGTTTATCCAAGGCACAGCTTCATTCTTATCCTCAAAAAAAATTGCAATTAAAACAACTTCTAAAGTGGAAGATACCGAAGCCGATTTCATCATTCTCGCAACGGGAAGCAGACCAGTCTGCCCGCCTCACATACCCTTTAATGATAAAAATGTTTTTAACAGTGATTCTGTTCTATCGATGAACAAACTCCCCGACACGATGGCCGTTTTGGGCGCTGGAGTCATCGGTTGCGAATACGCAAGTATATTTGCAAAACTGGGAGTGAAAGTAACACTACTGGATCGCAGAAATTGTCTATTGAGATCTGTGGATCAGGAGATCGTCGGACTTCTTGCAAAACATTTCGACGAAAATAATATTTCTGTGCGTCTCGGCATTACATTAGGAAAAGTTTCGCTTGAAGGCGACAAAGTAGCCATCGAACTGGGTGATAAAACAGAAAGATTTAGCTCTGTACTTTACTGCATGGGTAGAGACGGAAACATAGAAGACTTAAATCTTCCGAAAGTGGGAATTTCTCCAGAAAAAGGCAATACCCTAAAAGTGAATGCGCATTACCAGACTAATATCCCTCACATTTACGCAGTGGGGGATTTGATAGGATTTCCGGCGCTGGCGGCTTCGTCGAGTGAACAAGGAAGACTTGCCTCAGCTCATGCATTCGGTTTGGAAACAACGACGTTTCCAGAAACATTTCCGTATGGAATTTACACTATTCCGGAAATTTCTTCAGTCGGCTTGCATGAAGAAGAATTAAATACCAAACAAATTAAATTCGTTTCCGGTAAAGCACGTTACAAGGAACTGGCGCGCGGTAAAATACTAGAAGACGAAAGTGGTTTTCTTAAATTGCTTGTCGATTGCACGACTCGAAAAATTTTGGGAGTACATATCATTGGCACACATGCGACTGAACTTGTCCATATCGGACAGGTTGCGATGTCACTCGGTGCTACAATTGATTTTTTTGTGGCTAATGTTTTTAACTACCCGACTCTTGCTGAAGCATACAAAGTTGCGGCTTACCACGCACACAATCAATTAAGAGAGCTGAAATAAGTGTTCAAACTTTTCTTGGGGGCTGTTTGCATTGGCTTTGCTCCCATATTCGTACGTGTTCTTTTCCTCGGGCCTTCTTTAATCGGTGCATACCGTTGCGGGTTCGCTGCCCTTCTCCTTGTAGCCTACATCCAATACCTTAAAAAACCCTTTCAACCACTTCAGTGGACCAAAGAATTATGGAAATTTGTTTTGCTCGCTGGATTTTTATTTGGACTAGATCTTTTTGTATGGCATCGATCTGTCATTTTCGCAGGTGCAGGTCTCGGAACCATCCTTGGCAATACACAGGTCTTGTATGTGGCACTAGTGGGTATCTACTTTCACAAAGAAAAAATTTCGATTTCCTTTATAGCTGCTATTGTGATGGCATTTTTTGGTATTTATCTTCTTGTTAATTATCGCCTTCCCACGGAAGTAAAACCGGAGTTTGCTTTGGGCGTGACCTACGGACTAATTACTGGCGTGGTCTACGCTAGTTATATTCTTACCATGAGAAAGCTTGAGAGTTTCAGCCAGACAGTTCCCAGAGAACAAGTTTTAATGATGGTTTCTCTTATTGCATCTCTTTGTCTGTTTATTGCGTCCTTAATGGAAGGGACTTTCAGATTACCAGTGGGTAACGAATGGCCGCTACTCTTTTCTCTCGCCTTTGTAGCCCAAGTAATGGGTTGGCTTCTTATCACCAAGAATCTGCGTCTTGTGCCGGTATCTCGCGCGGGGCTTATCATCAACGCACAACCTGTCGTTGCGGTAATTGCCGGCAATCTGATTTTGAATGAGCATTTAAGCACATTGCAAATATGTGGAGCGCTTCTCACCCTCTCTGCCATCTATCTAGGCACCCAAAAAAAGAAAATCTAGTAAATCGAAGCACCGTATTTACTCAGTATACGACCACTATTGGTATTAACTTCCTGCCAATTAAGTATGTGTCACTGCAGTCATGACTACTCTAATCTGGTACTAAGGAAAAAAACTATGAAATGCACATTGGCGCTTTTAACGTCGTTTACACTTTTTTTTGCAGTCCCAGTTTTTGCCAGTGAAGCACCCCAAGCTTCTGAAGTAGCCAATGGATGTAAAACGCACGGAAAATTTAAAAAAATCTTAGTCCTTCCCGGTGGTGGTCTTGAAGCAGGATTACAACTAGGGATGTATCGAGGACTCGTAGAAAAAGGCTGGAAACCTGATTTAATCATTTCCAGTTGCGGTTCTTCTATTCCTGCCTCCTTGATCCAAGCAGAACCTTCGTTAGAAAAACAGCGCGCTTACGTTCTTTCTGAGAGATCTTATGACTTTTTAAAGTCCGTTAAAGTCGACGATAGCTGGGAAGGCAGAAAGACCATGTATAATCTCAGCAAACTTAAAGCTAACCGGGAATCCAATACGGTTAAAGATTTTGATGAGCACCATATTTTAAACGTTCCCCAAACTTTGGGATTTACGGAATTTAATCTGCCTTTTCCTAAAGAGGGCCTGCGTTCCATTTATCTAGCAACTGAACTTGAGTATGAAAAAGACAAGATTGGTCAAAAAATTGGAAATGATCCGCTCTATAAACAAATCTATTTTACTGATCCGGATACGGCAAAACAGCTGGAAGGTTTCGAGTCTGCATTAAGCAAACAAACAGACAGCCGAATTGCCAATCAAACAGGAACTGTGACGAATGCGACTATGAATCAAGCGATTAGAACGGTCATATCCGATCCCTATTTAATGAAACCTGCGACTCTAGACGGTAAAACCTATCTGGGCGGGTCCTCCGATCTTTACCCAGCAGAACTGGCAAAGTGTCTTGTAGATCCGGATGGTGGACAAATAGTAATGAGCCTTTCGCATCGTTTCTCGGGCAGTGAAACCCTGTTTTTAGAAAATGCGTACGGAACTGACATCAATGAACGCAGAAAAATGGTGTCAAAAATGCCAGGGATTCAATTTATTGATACGGTAGATTTTAAAGAAAAATTAAAAGCCGATCTATTCTGGCCGAGGCCTGTACCTGTCGGAATTACAGGTTTTAAAATCAAGTTTGATGTTCCAAAAGACTTTGCAAGTTTCCAAGACAAAGTCACAAAACATCTCGACTATGGTCTTGCTAGAGCAACTTCCGCGGTAGATGGAATGGATATCGATGCGTGCGAAAGAATGAAAAATTTTTCGACAGCGGATCAAAACTCGGGTGTGCTTATTTCTAAAACTGCAGGGGAAATGCCGTTTACTGCAGCCTATGATAGTAAAGATGAGTACGGTTTATTTATTATTAAAGTAAAAGATGCAGACGCAACTAAGCCCGCCTCTTATAAAGTACTCACACTAAGACTCGAAAGCGAAGACAGTACAAATGGTGCAAAGCTTGTCGGTACGACCCTAAACGGAAGTCATGTCGAAGCCTATGTCAGAAATGGAAAATTTGAAAAAGTATCTTTCAGCGATTTCCCGGCTGAGTCCGTGGTAATCGACAAGACTCAGAAAAGCGTGTGTGAATCGGCAGTAATCGCTGACCTTACAAAACACGAATTACAAAATACATCACATTAAAAAATCTCCTGCTGGGTGATTACCAAAAAAACATCAGTAGCGCTTTGGCACCGAATCTCTAATCATGTCTCGAAAAACATAAAAGCTTCAGCTTGTTAAAATATTTGTCGCATCATTACCTTAAAATGCTCCTGTACTCTACATCTCAACCTAATCGTAACAGGAGTTTTTATGAAACATTTATCATTCGCTCTTATCGGTCTTCTTCTCCTAGGAGGATGTAAAGCTGAAAAGGCATATTTCACAGAAATTCAGAAAAATGGATTTATTCCCTTTACACACCCGATGACAGGTGTCGGAACTGGATTGCTAGTCCGAGGAGCTCCGGACAATCTTTCCCCTATGGCACCGGCGAATCGCTGTGTGCCCGAGATGATCGAAGGAAAACCTTCAAACTTAAGATGGGACAATGATAGTTCGATCGCAAATAAGCATTATCAAGCTAAAATCGAGTTCGGTGCCGAGTTGAATACTATTGCTACAGCAGGCTCTCCGACTTTCTCATTCAACCTTAAAGCAGATTACGTAAGAACAGTAGACTTTAAGCTAGTGGATGCAAAAATTGAGCGAATCGATCAGCTTGCGTTTCAGGATTATTACTTAAACGGCATGAGCGAAGCCTGCAAGAAAAACGTGACCAGTTATCCCTTTGTTCTAGACGCTCTTAAAGCAACGGAAATGCGTTTTACATTCTATGATGCATCCAACGGAAAGATAAAAATCGACGTGGATAACATTGAACAGATCGTGGATTTTGCTGCAGACGTCTCATGGCACATTGAAAACGGTTATGATCTCGTATTCACTACTCCGAAGTATGTAGGGTACCATTTAGCGAAACTTGCTGTTGGAGACGACGGACTCGTTCACATCGTTTCTGTAAAAACAAAGCAGAACGAATTTGTTTGGGAGGACTTAAACGAAAGCGATGTCGAAGAGAGATACAGCAGCTCATTGAGCCTGTATTAATAGCAAACGATGCCTGCTTATACGAGAGTAAATTTCATACAATCTATTTGGGAGGATGCAGGGCTAGAGCTTCTGCTTTTAGGGCCTGGATACGATCCTCGGCTTGTTTGTGCCGCGCTTGAGTTTCTGCGTCGGAAGGGAGGCGCTTATACCGTACATCGATAACAGCGCCGGGGTTACTCCATGGCAAGAATCCCCCGTGAACTGGACTGTAGACTGAGTAAACGACAGCAGAATCGATGAGTTCTTGGTGCTTTCGGGTATATTCAATGAATTCATTTACGGCGTTAGGAAAAGGAGTTTCAAATTCTACCAAACCGTCCGTTTTTTTTAAGAATGAATAATAGTCATTCACCATTTGTTTTTCGAGTTTAAGATAATTGGGATCCTGACGAATGGGGCCCGTAAAAATCTGAACTTCCTCTGGTTTAATCTTTTTATGATGTATAGCAGGTGCGAAACGGTTGTCCCACGATTCGCGTATTTGCTCTGCTTTACTCTTAGGTTTATCCGCAATCACTTTCTTCAAATCGGCGAGCTCCTTATTTATCTCCCAAATTCTTTGGACTTTTTTGGGAACGAATATTGCCGTAAGAATATCACCGCACCATCCAGCCTTCGCTTGGCCCGTAAATATGGAACAGAGTAATAAGTAGATTAAAAAAGTTCTTTTAGTCATATGCTTTTTTAGGGTGCAAAAGATCCGCCAAATCCGCCTCGAAAATGGCATTGATTTTCCTATGGAATAAATTTGCGAGAATGCAACACTGTTTAAGATTGATTCATCAATTATTTCTTTAGTCAGACTTGGTTGGTCGACTAGGACTCGAACCTAGATTAGAGGAGTCAGAGTCCTCTGTCCTACCATTAGACGATCGACCAGTAAGAAACTATTTTAATAGACCAAGTGTCTCTAATCTTTCAAGCTCAGATTTAAGCTCTTGAGGTTTTACGCACGCGGCGCCAATTTGGCCAACCACAATACCGGCCGCAGCATTAGCCACCTTCATACATTCCGAAAGGGAATAACCTAAAACCATCATCAAAGACATGACTGCAATGACTGTATCGCCCGCTCCTGTTACGTCAAATACCTGTCTTGCAAAAGTCGGGATACGTTTGATTTTCTTATCGTCATGAGAAACAGAAATCATGCCCCACTCTCCGCAAGTCACAATGGAGTGCGTACATTCCGTCGTATTTAAAATTTTCTGCGCAATTTTTTCAAGGCGCTCCATATTCAGTCCACTACTTGGAGCTCTATCGGGAGGAAGCCCCGTCAAACTTTCCGCTTCAGCCATATTCGGAGTCAAAAGTGTTACACCCTTATAAAGTTCCAGCGGAGTATTACGGCTGGGATCTACGAACACAGGTTTTTTCTTCTGGCGTGCTGTTTTTACAAATGCCATCGAAGCTTCTGTCCAAAAACCTTTCCCATAATCCTGCACAATCACGCCATCTACAGAATCTAGTGTGTCGCAAACTTTTTCAGTGAGCGTTTTTGCAATTTTCTCATCTAGTAAGTGCGAGCGCTCATAATCCACACGCACGACATGTTGTTTTTGCGCAATTACACGCACTTTTCTCAAAGTGGGTCGCGTAGCATCTTCTATAAAATGACTTTGCGTAATACCCGCTTCGTTAATCATTTTTTTAAGCTCTGTCGCTTCCCTGTCTTTACCGCAAACACTGACAAGTGTGACTTGTCCAGAAAGAGAAGTGATATTGTGTGCTACGTTTGCCGCCATTCCCAATTTTTGAGTTTGCGCGCTCACTTCCACAACTGGCACAGGAGCCTCAGGGCTAATGCGTTTGGTATCGCCCCAAATGTATTCATCAATTCCCACCTCCCCGACTACCAAGAGATGAGCCCCACTCATTTTTTCGATAAAATCTGTTTTCATATTTTTCCCATCAAATTTACCCAATCTGCCTTGTCCATGCACGGAAAATATGTACATGCTTGCCCTAAACAATCTTGTTTAGCAGGACAAGGAACTTGGGGAGCTAGCGTCAAACTTTCGCCTATTCCGCCCCAAGGTGCCCATCGGACTTGGGAATGGCTTAAAACAGGAGAGAATAAACCAATCGTTTTTGCACCCGAAAGATGGGCAAGATGCAACGGACCTGTACTTGGCGCAATGACGACTCTGGAAAGCCTGAAGAACTCCCTTAAAACAGGAAGCGTCTGACCTTGAATAATTTTTAAATCTGCAAGTTTTTCCTGGATGCGTTTACCCATTCCTTGATCTAGCGCCAAAGGTCCCATGGAAAGCACCACTTCTTCTTTGTCCGCACGCAGTTTTTCAATAATTTGAATATAATTTTCGATAGAAGGATTAAGCGCACTTCCTCCCATTCCAGGATGAACGACAACGTATTGAGATTTGGTAAGCCCTAATTGCGCAACCAGTTGTTCCGCCCGTCGCTTGCTCATTTCGTCTGTGGAAAGTGTTATTTTCTCCTCGATAGAAAACTCTTCTGCTACTCCAAGCTTTGCTAAAAACTTTCTTACTAAATCCAGGTTGTACAGAGCTTCATTTTTTCGCGCGAGGGATCTGTGTTGTCTGATGCCACTATTTAATAAAAGATAGGAAAGCGGTTTTGAGTAAATTCCCATTCGAATGGGAATACGAGAATAGAAAGCTCCTTTACACAAACGCTCTTCCCAAAATAAAAATAGACATGCCTTGTATTTTTTTACGAATTTTAACTTATCACCATCGGGAATGAACAGTGTCTGGATGCGCAAGGCATCGAGCGTAGGCCGAATGACATCTCCTACTTCCATCCGGCATAAAAAATCTATCTCCGCATCGGGAAGTGCACGTCTGACATAGGCCAGCGCAGGCAGAGCGAGTAATACATCGCCCAATCTGTCTGTTCTAGAAATCAGAATTTTAAGACTCATTTTTTAAGCAAGCTCCCAGGAGGATATTTTTTTTGAAAAGATTGAATCGTTTCATACGGATTCGTGTGAGTCTCTAGGGAATGGTTATCACTCAGCCAATTTTCTAATTCTTTAAGCAGATATAATTGAATAACATCTTTTGCCGTGCCGAAGCTTCGCAACTTTCTTTTCTGTTCGATATAACTGGCTTTCGCAGCAAAGAGTGTTTTTATCTCGTTATACACTTCGCATACTTTTGTATCGTCTAGGGCAGACGTCGGTTTCACTTTCACATCGGTTTTACCCGCCATGTGAAGCGTATTTTCCAACTCCATCACTATTTTATCTGCACCTTCGCGATCAGACTTATTTACGATAAAGAGATCCCCGATTTCGATGATACCTGACTTTAACGCCTGGATAGAATCGCCCCATTCAGGGACCAGCACGACTGAAGTTAGATCAGCGATGTTTCTTATGTCCACTTCGCTTTGCCCGACACCTACTGTTTCTACAAGTACCCAATCAAACCCAAAGGCCATTGCCAAATGCACGGCTTGTTCTGTCGCCAGAGAAATTCCGCCCAGTCTACCTCTTGTACTCAAACTTCTAATGTACACATCGGGATCATTAAAATGCGCGGACAATCGGATGCGATCTCCCAAAATAGAGCCACCAGAAAACGGGCTCACCGGATCTACGGCAATGACTGCGACTTTTAATTTTTCTTCTCGAATTTGCTTGATAAAGCCGCTGATTAAAGAACTTTTTCCCGCCCCCGGCACACCGGTCAAGCCAAACACCTTTGTTTTTTTGCTAGGAGAATATATTTTTTCTAAGACCTGATAAACTGCCGGATCCTGATTTTCCGCCAAGGAAATCAATCTTCCCAAAGCTCGTAAATCGCCATTTTGAAAACGTGTCAGCAGTTCTGTGTAATTTGGTTTAGTTTTCATCAGGTGAAAAATTCTCCTTTAAATAGGTGAGCGCTTCATCCCTCGTTTTCACAGTCCCTTCTAAAATCGCATCCTCGACAGCACGCAAAATGTCTGTGAATTTTGGCCCGGGTTTAAAGCCGGCCGCAATCAAATCTTGTCCATTTATCAATCTTAGTGGAGGAGGAGGAAGTTTTAAAAACTCCTCGTACTTTTGTTTGCAAAACTCATACGCCTCAAGCTTTTTGTGGCTCGCCATGCAATCCAGACGGTGTAATTCCAGGTGTAAGTCAAAACGTGGCATCGACAAAAAACGTTTAAGTGTCGAAGTCCGCATATTGAATGCGTCTTTAAAACGCAAATGCTCTCTCACCAAATCACACACAAGCTCCGTCTGATCATTCGAGTACGTAAGCCGTTTCATAATTTTTTCAGACATCTCAGCGCCAATCGTGTCATGGCCATGAAATCGAATGCGATCGACTGCTCTGACAAAAGTTGCAGGCTTTGCGACATCATGTAACAGGCAACCAAGTGCTAGTTCCAGTGGGGCTTCTTTTAACCCATCGACAAGCATCATCGTGTGGATAAAAACATCGCCCTCAGGGTGATACTCCATTGGCTGTTCCACCCCTTTCATGATTTCCATTTCAGGCAGAACGTATTTTAAAAGTCCCGTGCTATCGAGTAGGTGGATCCCGCGTGAGGGTTCTTTAGACGTTAAAATTTTAGAGAATTCATCCCGGATTCTTTCCATGCTGACTTTTTGAATCAGTGCATGGTTCTTTTTAATGGACTCAAGCGTGTTTTTTTCTATTTCAAACCCGAGCTGCACCGAAAAGCGAATGGCCCGCATCATTCTTAAATGATCTTCCAAAAATCGTTCTTCCGCGCTGCCAATGGTACGAATAATTTTCGCCTGGATATCCGCTTCGCCTTTGACAAAGTCGATTACTTTTTTTGTTGCAGGATCAAAGTACAGTCCGTTCACTGTGAAATCACGGCGTTTGGCATCTTCTTCTAGACTTGAAAAAGTGACTTGAGTTGGGTGCCTGCCATCCAGGTACCCAGTTTCATTTCTGAAAGTGGCTACTTCAAACGAAGTGCCCTCTTCCACTACCAAAATCACTCCAAATTGCACGCCGACAGGAATCGTTTTTGGAAAAAGTTTTTGCGTTTGTTCCGGCTTTGCGCTGGTCGCAATATCAAAGTCTTTAGGAGTTACGCCACGCAAAGCATCGCGCACACTGCCGCCGGCAAAATAGGCCTCATGTCCTGCTTGCCGTAAAGTAGAAACAATTTTTTCAGCTAATTGGCGCTTTTCCATTTATGTACAGCTTATTCGTCTTTTTGCTAGGCGTCTAGGCTCTAGCCTATAGAAGAAACCGCGCGGTTATCAGAGGCCAGGAAATAAAAAATCCTTGTAAGGGCGGCGCAAAATTCAGGCGCAACATCGTTCCGATCGTCATGTCTTTTGAAAGGACATAGTCGACGCCAATCCCTGTTAAAATATGTACGCCGAAACTTTTCGATAAAATGCCAGAGGCTAATGCTATTCCAATACCCGCTTCAAAACTGGGTTTTATATACGCGTGACTTCCCAAACTCCAACGGGCGATCCCGCCACCGGTAAAAAGCACACCCTCAGACAGACCGATTTGTGCAGCCCCTGCGATAGTTAAATCTTCTCGGTAGACATACTCCAATTGTGGGGCGAGTAAGAAAGTAGAGGGGGATGCGGTAAACCCGATTCCACCAGTCCCGATGTAATCCCCTACTTTTCCCAGTCCAAATGCGTTGGGTTGAATCGTTGCCAGAATAAATAGACTGATTAAAAGCTTCTTCAACCGAACTCCTTTATTAATATTATTTTAATAATTCCATTACTTTGCTCACAAGGGAAGTCTTTTTACTTAAAGGATGGGGCCGGAAAATTGCACTGCGTTACAAACCGTTAAATACCCTTGAAACTTGAGAAAATTAGACTAAGTTGCAGGTCCAAATTAACAAAGAGGCAAAGATGCAATTCAAAAACGGTTTTAAAATTATTTTCGCTCTCAGTATTGTTCTTTTATTAAATAGTTGCGGAAAAGAGGAAACTGCTCCTGGTCCACAAACGCCGCCTACTTCACCTGAAGCAGAAAGAAGACAACCGACACCGACACCTACGCCTTCTCCAGTTGCATCTCCCACTCCGACACCGGTCGTATCCCCAACACCCGTGCCATCTCCGATCGTAGTTCCTGTGCCACCACCAGCTGTCACTCCTGTACCAGTACCTTCTCCAGTTACTCCCGTACCTCCACCAGTGGTTACGCCTCCGACACCAGTTCCCGCTACTCCTACTTTTCTAGTGGGAACGACAGCGCGCACTTCCCATAACTGGGTCAAAATGAACAATGCGCACCCCGAACAAAAAGTGACTAAACTATTTTTCATTCACCATGGAAGAGAAAAAATGTCTCTCTCTAGACTAAACATTTACTTTGCAACCTCTCACCTCACCTTTCAGGATGCCGTGGAAGTGGAACCAGAACAAGAAGTAGAAGTTTGGCTGGGTGTGGAAGACAAGATTGAATACTTAAGTTTCTATCTGAACGGCTACACGGAAAATTTAGAAGTCCGCGCTCAATAATTACTCAAGTTTTTGACCAAGCATTTTCCACATAGGATTCTGCAGTTGTCTTAGTGTGTATTGCGGAGCAGCTTCCAAAATAAGTCGACCGTCGCGATAGGCATCGAGTGCTTGGACAAATGCTAGTGCACCCTGGATAGAGCGTTTAACCACAAAATCCAACTGAGACTCTGCTGGAGTCAGTGCGCTCGACACTTCAAATGTCAACGCAAGCGTGCCCTGGCTCATAAAAGCATAATCAATAAATTCTCCGTCGGTAGCGTAATCATAATAAGACTGCAAATACCGTTTATACTTCATCGCCATCGCCGTTTTTTTAGAAAGTGTGAAAAAGACATCTTTCAAGTTGGTCGGACTACCGGTGTAGCACCAGGGCCACAACACTTCCTCAATTCCCGAGTGGTAGGCCGCTGCAGCTATAAATTTGCGGCTATCCAAAAGTTTTTTTACGAGCGGAATAATTTTTGTTTTAAATTTTTTGTTCGCCGCTCCCCCCGGATACGCATAATCTCTGTTTGGATCTTTTCCGTGAATTTCTTCTCTTGTGTGGTGTTGATGCCCATCAGGATTAACGATTGGCTGAAGATAAAAAACATATTTAGACAAAAGAAGAGACACGTCAGCGTCATCCCGGTGCACAAGCAAATAATCCATCAAGCCCAAGATGGATTCAGTGGATGACCATTCGTTACCGTGGTGAGTTCCATTAAAATAAATTGCAGGCAATGCTTCTGTTCCCTTGGTAAGCGTAACGTAAGATATTTCTCTTTTTTCATCGGATTCGCCAAGATTGTAGAATTTTATGTACTGGGGGTAATCGTGAGCCAAATCTCGCATATACTGATTAATTTCATCCTGACGGTGGTACCTATCGAAGTCTAGCGAAAAGGCTGACAAAGAGGTAAACAGACAACACAAGATTGCAAGACGATTCATGATTTTCTCCGTAGGATCAATCGTATCTCTTTGGAATACACCCTCGTTTAAAGCGCACTAAATCCCGTTAACAGTTGTGAAACGTCCTTTTTCGCATCATTTTTACTCCACATTTCACCATTAGAATGGAGCTACTGACTCATAGGGGATTTTTTTTAACTGTTAGATTTTTTTTCGGGGTTTTGTGAAGAAAACGCTTCTACTTTTTTTCTTTCTGTTGTTTCTCATTTCAGACACACGCTTGTCTTATGGGGGATTCGTAAGTGAAAAAACAACAAGACCAAGAAGGCCTGTTCCAGACTCAAAAAATTGCACTTATTTTCCCATCGGCACAAGTAATTGGTTACCAAAAGTGGAAAAAGGCTACAATTACTCGCTCTACCATCTCTCACCAGACGGTAAAACAGGCGTCTATCTAAAAAGAAAAAAATCAGACAGACAATCCATCCCACAACTTATCTCCAAGTCGATGGAAACAGGAGAGGAAAAACTGATTGTAGAAACCCCTAAAAATCCCTGGATGGACCAAGAAGAAGATTCCAATCAGCTAGTGATTAAGCCCAATTTTTACGGTGGGACTGAAAAAAATTCTGTTACGATAGTCGACCCGATTTCACTCTCACATGTGAAGATGACTTCCAGAGAGGGAAGCCAGGATTTTAAATATTCACCTCAAATCAACAGAGGATTTTTTCGACTAGCCACAAACGAGCTAGAAATATTCGATACAAAAACCGGACAACGCACACACACTGCACTCGGATGCGAAGCAGGCAGAGAAACATTAAGCGGAGATGGGAAATACTTGTACCGATTTGACTATCGCAAGCTTGAAGTTTGTATGGTCGATTTAATTTCGGGACGAGTAAAAAAAACGCCTTGGAAAGCTCCAAGTGGATATATGGACGAACCTAGAAAAGTGCAACCAAACACATCGGGCATTTGTTTAAGTGAAGGGAGTACCCTTCAATTCTTCCATCCTCAATTTGACGGGATTAAAGAAATTAACTTGCAACAAATGTTTGATGAAAAGAAAATGGAATCCCGCTCTGGCGAAAAGGTGAACAGAAGCGTATGCACAGATGATGGGCGTTTTGCCCTATTTTCCACGACCAATCCAAAAGACCACAAGTCCAGTATCTGGCAAGCAGATCTTACTACCGGAAAGCTATCATTGATTGAGGTATGCGGGGAGAATGCAGATTGCGGATTAAACTATTCCTCACAAATGCCGGGGTATGCAACCGCAAAAGCCCCCGGAAAGGATGATTTAATTCTTTACCATATAGCAGATGGGGAAAAAGTAGATTTAGTTCAGAGAGGAAAATACGGCTTATCACCGGATGGGAAATGGTATTACAACACTTCTGATGGAAAAAAACTGATGCTCCACAGTACTCAGGATGGAAGTGTACGTAGATTCGAGTCAAAAGATATAGACAAAGAAAGTATTCGCTTTGACAGCGACAATAAAAATCTTCGCTGGGGAGATGGGTACGATACAGCGCATACTCAACTCGACGTAACCTCTGGAAAAATCTCACGGCTCAGAACTACGGACAGCAGTTCTCGCATTAAATTCAATCAAAACGGCTCCAAAGTCATTTACGAATCAGGCCAAGGAATCAAGACAGGAGAACTCGCTTCTGTTTGTGTAAAGCTAGATGTCCATATGGCAGAAGATATTACCCAATGTGGAAAAGATGGCTGCGATTCATTAGAAATGCATGGTTCTAAAGAAGTTGAAGCAAAATCCAAAGAAAACTTAAAAAAGCTTAATGAGAAATCTCTATGCTCATTGCCTTTAGATAAAAACAAAAAAGACTGGGATGAAATTACTCCCTATCCTCCCAGCGCTACAGTGAACAAAATACAGATGGAATTGTACTTAAAAAGATTTTCCAAACCTCAAGGTTTTCAAGCAGAGGCACACCTTCCTGTTTTATATGCAGCATTACATCAAGAATTCGAAGATCCCGGCAAACCTAAAGGCATTTTTTCGCCTTCGTTAATAGCTAGTGCCATGCAAGGAGTCCTCTTATCTTCACCACTATTATATGAACATCTTCTCGCCGAATTTCCTGAAATGGGCGAATTGGATTACATGATCAAGGAGAATAATACAGACGGTTGTCGAACAGAGGAAGAAACAAAGCGAAGTTTGGAAAAAATACTGCCTTATATCGAACAGCAAATGGAGCTTGCTATACACCCTACTGAGTTGAAAGACTGGACAAGTATTCTCCCTCTAAAATCGCTACTTTCTGTACTTCCAGAAAGTAAAAAAACAGAGATACACGATCAGATGACTAACTCTCTCAGAGAAGGGGCCGCGACTCGTGAGGATTTCACGCATCTTTTTGCATCTACTGTGAACTATCTTATCGATGATGCGTTAAAACCTATCTTTGGAAAAACTCAATCGGAACTTACTGACGTTGGGTACCGAATGGGCACTGTTGAAGGAAAAAAAGTATTGGTGATTCCGTATGCTGTGGGTTCCAAACCAATTGAAGTGAAATATACTGAAGAAAAAAACGGGCCAGTCCCCGTGGCAACTGATGGAGGGCATGCGAGTAGTGCACAACGCATAAAAGATAATACAGTTATAAGTAAAAGAAACGAATACGGTTTTTACACGCAGACTTTTTCGCCCGTTTCTGTGCAAAATGACACACCTGTAGGATCTAAGATGCTGGATAAAGTAATCGAGTGGAAACATGGAGATAAAAACTACACTGCTTCGATTACGGGAATTGCCGAAAAAAGAAACATTTACCCTTTGGGGAAAAAATCTCCAGACTATTCCGCAATGTGGAAAGACAAAGCCTTCACTGGAGTACATTTGATTGGATCGAGCGATAAGAAAAACGGACTGGATGCCTACACACATTTAAGAAAATATTATGAAGAAAAGGGATTCAAATTTAAAGACGACTTTGTCGAAGTTCCCGATCTGCCGGAGTTTTTAAAGAAAAAAATAGAATCTAATGAAGCAGATTACATGATGAAACACGCACATTCGGATGGGGACAACAAAAACCTCGTCGAGATGGACAAACAATCCTGGTACATCAAAGGCACATTGGAATACACCGAAGGCAATAAAGAAGAAGTCTATCTTATATGGCCCAATGGCCATAAACACGAAACGGTAAAAGTTCCCAATGCAAACTTCGGCGAATGGTTAAGAAAAAGAGAGGCAAACGGGGGATCAGAGTTCGCTTACGTGAATGGCAGTTGTTGGTCTGTACAAAAAGCAGTCCCTGAAATGATGGAAGCCAATACTCCGCTACTTTTGGAGGTTGCATCCACCACTTCAAACTACTTCTTTCGTAACCATGAAGAGCACGGAGAACAAATCTTATTAACTGCAATTCGCGAAGCAAAAAGTTTTGAAGAGATCCGCCAAGCCATGAAAAAAAATCCCCATTATGCCAAAGGGGAAGGAAATAATTTTGTGTTTCCAGATGAGCCCAAATACAAAGAAACCGTCCAAGATAAGCTTGTCACCCCAATGCGTAGCCGCGTGCAGATGTATGAGCTGGATAAAGAAGGCAAAAAATCCGAATACGAATGGAAAAACGCACACTAAGCGCGCTTAAATAGAGCCATTTTGCCACTCACCCTAATGTTAACAAAAGTTCGTTGAGGCCCCGAAATCTATTGCCCTACCAACCAATCCCATCTATTTCTTATTTCAGGGGGAACTTCCATGCGTTTATCTATACTTTTATTGGCCTTTTCCATTCTTGCTCACGCAAATCCAAAAGAATTCTATTACAACCGTATTTTAGACAAACAAGAGCCGGTAGTAGAAACAGATTCGCTAGTCGAAGGCACTTACGATCAACGCATTGACCATGATAACTGCTGTAACTTTGAAACATTCAAACAACGTTATTATGTGGACTCGAGCCTTGCCACTTCAGAAAATGCCCCTGTATTTTTATACATTTGTGGCGAATCCACTTGCGAACAACGCAGCATCTTAGGCGGCGCTATCCGCGAGCACGCCAAAAAATTTGGCGCGCACCTGATTGCTCTAGAGCATCGCTATTACGGCAAAAGCCAGCCATTTCCAAAACTGACAACTGAGAACATGAAATACTTAACGACTCAGTATGCAGTGAAAGATCTTGCTAACTTTGTAGAGTTTGCGAGAGAAAAACTGAATTTAAAAGGCAAATGGGTCGCGTTCGGTGGTTCATACCCTGGCTCTCTTTCTGCCTACTTTAGAAGTAAACTTCCTAGCCTCGTAGTGGGAGCGCTAGCAAGTTCTGCCCCTGTCATGGCAAAAGCAGATTACCTCGAATATGATTTTCATGTAGCCAAAGTCGCAGGCAACGAGTGCGCTAGCAAAATCCGCAGCGTTGTAGCCGAAATCGAAAGCCATTTTGGCAAGCCTGAAATAGTAGAGATGAAAAAATTCTTTAAAGCTGAAGCCGTCAAAGACGACACAGACTTTCTCTATGTCGTTGCTGATGTGGGAGCCTTTGCTATCCAATACGGCTACCAAGAAAAATTTTGTAAAGCGCTCGAAGCATCTGATCCTATCAAAGCATACGGAGAATACGCCCAATCCGTTTACGAAATGATTGGCGTCAATGCCGAAAAAATGTCGATGTATGAAGGCGCAATCAACGAAGATCCGAATTCTTACTTAGAGGGTTTTGGCTACCGTCAGTGGCTCTACCAATCTTGCAACGAATACGGATATTGGCAGATTGCCTATCCTGATGCGGCGATTTCCGTTCGCTCCCAACGCATTAATCAGGAATACCATAACAAGCTTTGTAGCCGTTTGTTCCACATTGAAAAACCGGTCGACACATCGATTATCAATAAGCTTTTCTACCAACCTTTGTTTGAAGAGCAATCCGCATCCAGAATATTTTTTACTAACGGCTCCAATGATCCGTGGTCCAACTTATCCATCTTGTCTGAAAAAGTGGAACAAAACATACAAGGCAAAAACCCCAGTCTGACTTTGATGACGATTACGGGACAGGCGCATTGTGATGATTTAAGAACTCCCAAAGCTTCAGACTCGACAATTCTCAAAAGTGCTCGCACAAAGCTTCAAGAGTTAATCACCGACTGGCTAAAGTAAGTGTTTCCAGCCTTTAGGCTGGATTTGCACGTATGAGCCATCAGATTTTTTCAAACTCACTCTTGCAGTTCCGCTTTTCACTATTCCAATGGCAGTCAATTTAGTGCCCATGCTTCTTACTGCCCCAATCGCTTTCTCAATTTGGGATGGCGAAACCGTGACGAGCAATTCGTAATCTTCTCCTCCATGTAAAGCTATTTCCATGGCACTCACACCGTTCTTCAGGCTTGCCTCTTCCAATCCGTTTGCAAAAGGAATTTTATTTTCTTCAATTTCAAAATGTAATCCTGACGCTTTGCTTAGATGATTTAATTCACTCGATAATCCATCAGAGATATCTATCGCAGAGGTTACGCCTCCCGTCTGCATCAACGCTTTCGCTTCCAGTACGCGCGGGATGGGCATCAAGTGGGCAGTGGCAAGATGTGGAAAGTGAGCAATGGCATCTAACTTATTTAACTGTAACATTTTAAGTCCCAGCGCACTTCCCCCTAATTTTCCCGTTACGGCGATTATATCTCCGACTTGGGCACCACTTCTGGTCCAGTACCTTTCCCCTTCCCCAATTAAAGTAATATCTATAAAAAACTTTTCTGGGCTGTGCGTAATATTTCCACCTACGATTGCTGTTTTAAACATGCCAGCGATATTTTTCATTCCGTCGTACATTTTAAGAATAAATTCTTCACTCATTCCCTTTCTGATACCGAGAGAAACAAGCGCGTATAAGGGAGTCCCCCCCATAGCAGCGATATCGCTTAAGTTAACGGCTAATGCTTTGTGCCCCAACTCTTCAGCTTTGATAAGATTCAAATCAAAATGTACTGACTCCACCAGACAATCAGTAGTCGTAATTAAGTTCCCATGAGGGGGAACTAGAACCGCACAATCATCCCCGATGCCTAAAAGTACTTTTTCATTTGTGCCGGTTAATTTTTGTTTGATTTTTTCTATTAGCGAAAACTCATCCACGAGTAACCACCGCCAAATAGCCGTTGATGATAAATTGCACACCCATAGCGCACAAAAGAAGTCCCATAATTCGCGTCATGACATTTAAACCTGTTACTCCGATCACTTTTAAGATGGGGCTTGCGAACCGCAAAATCCAGTAAGTAAAAGCAAGAGTCAGAAATGAAGAAACAACGATTGCCGGATAAATCAATGTCGACTCCGACTTGGAAGTGAGTACGATCACAGTCGCAATCGATGCCGGTCCGGATAACATAGGTATCGCAAGTGGGATGATAGAAATATCTTCCTTTTTAGTGCCTTCATTTTCTTCATGCGGGGTAAGTTTTTCTGACACAGGCAAAACTTTTAGCATTTCAAACGAAATCACAAGAAGCAGCATCCCGCCTGAGATTTGAAGTGCAGGCACACTAATGCCAAGCAGATGCAGTACTGGCCCCCCTATAATAGACGAAACCGAAAGCACGATGAAAGCTGCGATGCATGCCTTTAAAAGCATTTTTTTTCTTAAAGCATCGCTATCTTTCGCGGTCATAGAAAGGAAAACGGGGACGTAGCCAAACGGATCCACGATCGCAAATATGACACCAAAAGTAGAAAGCCAGATCCCGAAAATATCCATATAAAAATACTACCATTCGAGAATGAGTTAGTCCAAAAAGGCCGGCTCATTCACTACGTATCAGACATTTAGCTTTTCTTAATTCCATTCCGTCTGAAGCCAGACACGAGGCGAGTAATAGATAGAAAAGAACTGTTCGGCAAGTTGCGAGATGTTCGACCAAGGTCTGACATAACATCTAGATTTCAAGCTATTTCCAGGCGACTTAATCAGACTGTATAAGAAAACACCCATGCTGTCTTTCATCATCGGACGCTCTGATAGTTCAATCAGTTGAAACCCATTTCCCGAAAGCTCTTTCTCAAGCTGTGCGTCTTTAGGGTATCTTCCCACATGAAATCCCATTCCTGGGCTTCGTAAAAGAACCCCTTCAATTTTCGGCGCACTGAATTCTTCTTTCAACATTTGTCGAAATTTTTCATCCGTTAAACTTCGGTGTAGTTCAAAGGTAATCTTCGGGTTTTTCTTAGAATGTACCTTACCACTTAACTCCTTACGGGCAATTTCTTCGATTCCCACAATTTTCGGGTGCATATAAATCTGCGCGTACATTTGAAAAAGACTAAAAATAAAATCGTCGATAACATGTTGGTTTTTGATATTGGATATCAAGACCACATCTTCAGGTTCTGAAAATTTATTCGGGTTCGTTGCAAGACAAGGAATGACTTTTGTGACGATTCTTCGCCATTCAATTCCTCCGATTTGCACGCCAGAATTTCTTCCATCTCGTTGGATATAATCAATGCGATCGACATCAAAGGGACCAGAAACCAAAGGCCCAATCATCCGGTGTACGTCCAAACCGCCCAGGATTTTTTCTTTTTTCAATTCCTCTTCTAATTCTTTTTGGAATCGGGCAAAGAACTTCCCTTTCACTACTTTTTTGTTCACTAGCGTCGCAACAGTTAAGAAATACGGCACAAAATTCTCAATGTGCCCATTCTTTTCCATGTCTTTTAAAATCTGGAAGATATAAACGACCGAAATATCCTCGTGCATGAGAGGCGTTTTTGTTTTTGCGAGATCATCAAAATACGCCCGCACACAGCCATCCATCTCGGAAATTTCGGGCGAAAAATTCTGATCTAGCTCCAAAAATTCGAATGTATGGCTCCAGGGCCCATGCCCCACATCATGCAAAAGACCCGAAAGAATGGAAACATCTGTCCAAAAATTAACGGATTTTAAATCAGTCGCAATTTGGCTAAAGCATTTTTTCGTCCGAAGGACATGGAGCTCGGTACTTTCAAATTTTTCATCTCTTTCGAGCGGAGACTCAAGCCAGGCTTTCAGCATGGTTTGAAAGTATTGCCCTGCCAGAAACCCTGCCCCCAAAGAATGTTGAAAGCGCGTGTGTGTCGCGCACGGAAATACAAATTCAGCTAAGCCCAATTGTTTA
Organism: uncultured Pseudobdellovibrionaceae bacterium; assembly: GCA_964396165.1. Taxonomy (GTDB): domain Bacteria; phylum Bdellovibrionota; class FAC87; order UBA2466; family UBA2466; genus CALCZU01. Next base: position 5,915 of record CAYNEF010000006.1, on the reverse strand, counting down.
ATACTACGTAGGCGCTGAAAATCAGGATGATCGATTACAAACCTCGAAATCCCTTCAAACGAGATATCTCCGTGGATTTCATCGCGAATGACTAATGGCTTATTGTTTTTGGGTTTCATTGAAGTGCTAGGAGTGCCTTGTCTATTCTTCTAAAAACGGTTTCTTTACCTTGCACTTCCAGCATTTCGAAAAGCCCCGGACTGACTTTTCCGCCTGTGACCGCAAACCGGAATGCCTGAGCGATAGGCCCAAGTTTTCCCCCGGTTTTCGCCACTTCTTCCTTCACCGTTTTCTCAAGCAATGTATGTTCAAACTCCAGGTTTTTAATCAGAGGCGCGTACTTATTGAGCGTCTCTTTCATTTTCACTTTGTCTTCTGGTTTGTATTTAGCCAAATCGTACTGAGGATCTTCCCCAAACAAACAATCCAATTGATCAAAAAACTCAGGAGCAAGCTTTACCTTGGCTTGGATAATCTGAATTCCTCGCGCCATTCTTTTGGCTTCTACATTAGAGTACTTTGCCATTTCGGTCGAAAAATACTTCTTTAGGTATTCTGCTAATTTCTCCGCAGGCGTTTCCTTAAACCAATGGCCACTTATCCAATTGAGTTTGTCCGTATTAAAAACGGCATTGGAAATACCAATGTGTTCGAGCGAGAAAAACTTTTTCAACTCTTCCATCGTAAAGATCTCTTGATCTCCATGGCTCCAACCCAAGCGGACTAGAAAATTGACAAGTGCCTCAGGCAAATATCCCATTGTACGGTATTCCAATGTGGAAGCAGCACCATGCCGCTTAGAGAGTTTTTGCCTATCCGCCCCCAAAATCATTGGCAGATGGGCAAAGTGCGGCACAGGAAGTCCGAGAGTTTGATAAAGCAAAATCTGTTTGGGCGTATTGTTAATATGATCATCGCCTCTTAATACATGTGTAATCTTTTGATCCGCATCATCCACGACACAAGTAAAATTGTAGGTAGGCGCCTTATCGGTTCGCATGACTACCCAATCGTCGATATCTTTATTTGAAAAACTGATGTCTCCACGGATGAGATCATGAAAGGCGGTATCCCCGATTTCCGGAGTTTTTACGCGAACAACGAACTTTTCCCCCACTGTTTTTTTATCGCGGCAAATCCCCGGATAGCGAAACGGTTTTTTCTCTTGTTCGTATTTCTTTCTCAAGGCATCGAGTTCTAATGCGGTACATTCGCAACGGTAAGCGAGCCCTTTTTCAATCATCCCTTCGATAATTGCCTGATAATGTCCAAAGCGTTTTGACTGATAGACAGGTTCTTCATCCCATTCCATCCCAAGCCATCTGAGTGACTCCATGATATCGGCGGTAAATCTATCTTCGGAGCGTTCGCGATCAGTGTCTTCAATTCGAAGCAAAAACTCGCCGCCAGTTGCGCGGGCAAAGAGAAAGTTAAAAAGCCCTGTACGAGCTCCGCCAATGTGTAAAAAACCTGTGGGGGATGGTGCAAAGCGCACTCTAGTCTTAGTCATAAGAAAGAAAGACTATCACGAACGGATTTGATTTTAAAACTTTCGTAATTTTAGGAGGACCATCCTATCGCGGCGTCTTGTCGCGGCGTAGCCCGCAGGGCGAAGACGGAAGCCTTTAGCGAAGACGGATTACTTTTTGCAGCTGGTTTCTCGAACAAGACGGGAGAAAACCCCATCTTCATGCACGGGAAGGAGTCGTTCGGTACAGACACCTTTGTTTTTTGCTTCCGCTCTAAGAGAACGAAAGTTTTCCATTAGGGTCGTAACCACTATTAACAAGAGCGAAAAAAGGACTAAAAAACATTTCCCGTACATCGCGTTCTCCTACTCTGAGAGCAGTGCATTATTTCGAGGAAAAAATCGTTCTTTCCCCGAGTGGGGGGGATATTTAGAAGAATTCGGCCCTCGAGTCAATGGAATCCACGACAACTATTCTCAAAATTCCAAAAAAAAGCACGCATTCTCATTGACATTGATACCCCCTTTCGATAAGAGTCCTTAGTTTAACAATTTGAGGTAGTTACATGCCGACGATAAATCAGTTAGTCCGCGACGGGCGGGCAGCTCAGAAAAACCGAACAAAATCGCCAGCTCTAGCCAGCTGTCCCCAAAGACGTGGTGTTTGTACGCGCGTCTATACAACAACCCCTAAAAAGCCTAATTCGGCGCTACGTAAAGTAGCCCGTGTCAGACTTACCAACGGTTACGAAGTGACTTCGTACATCCCTGGTGAAGGGCACAATTTACAGGAACATTCCGTGGTACTCATCCGCGGAGGACGTGTGAAGGATCTCCCAGGAGTTCGTTATCACATCGTTAGAGGATCTTTAGATACAACCGGAGTGGAAAAGCGTAAGCAAAGCCGCTCCAAATATGGAACAAAGGCAGGTAAGTAAAATGCCAAGACGTGGACATGTACCGCATCGCGAAGTTCTTCCCGATGCAAAATACAATGAAAAAGTAGTAACCAAATTTGTAAACTCTATTATGGATTGCGGTAAAAAAGGCGCAGCAGAAAAGATTGTTTACGGAGCTTTTGAAATTATTCATCAAAAGACCAAAGATGACCCTATGAAGGTCTTCAAAAAGGCTTTGACTAATATCAAGCCCGCTGTGGAAGTAAAAAGCCGACGTGTCGGTGGTTCTACTTACCAAGTGCCTGTAGAAGTCAGACCCGAAAGACGTAATGCTCTTGCATTCCGCTGGTTGAAACTTTACTCCAACTCCCGCAAGGGCGGTTCGATGATGGAAAAACTAGCTCAAGAACTTTTTGATGCAGCCGAAAATCGCGGCGAAAGTGTTAAAAAGAGAGAAGACGTTCACCGCATGGCAGATGCTAATAAGGCATTCGCTCACTATAGATGGTAGAAATATATGGCATCAGACGCAACACCTAATGATTTAACAAAAATTCGCAATATTGGTATCTGCGCGCATATCGACGCCGGTAAGACCACTTGTACAGAACGTGTTTTGTATTACACCGGGATGACTCATAAAATCGGTGAAGTACATGACGGCGAAACTGTCATGGATTACATGGTGCAAGAGCGTGAACGTGGTATCACGATTACGTCTGCTGCCACCCACTGTTTCTGGAAAGATTACCGTATCAACATCATTGATACTCCTGGACACGTGGACTTCACTATTGAAGTGGAACGAAGCTTACGCGTTCTCGACGGAGCAATTGTTTTGTTTGATGCTGTTGCCGGTGTGCAACCACAGTCTGAAACTGTGTGGAGACAAGCAAACCGCTATAAAGTTCCCCGTCTTTGCTTCATGAACAAAATGGATCGCGTTGGCGCGAACTACGATAAAGCTGTCGCTTCTATCGTAGAAAAGCTCAAAGGCAATCCAGTCATGTTCAATTACCCCATCGGTGCTGAAGATAAATTCTTAGGCGTTGTAGACTTGGTTTTGATGAAAGCCATGGTCTGGGACAAAGAAAAAGAAGCAATGGGCGACGAATACAGTTTGGCTGAAATTCCAGCTGACTTGCTCGAAAAATGCAAAGATTTACGTAACAAGTTGATTGACGCTGTTGCGGACCAAGAAGAAGAAGTAATGGAAAAATACCTCGATGGTAAAGAACTTACCAACGAAGAAATCAACCGTTGCGCTCGTAAAGCTACTTTGGCCAATAAAATCGTTCCAGTATTTGCTGGTTCTGCTTTTAAGAATAAAGGGGTTCAGCCGCTATTAGATGCTGTTCTTGCTTACTTGCCTTCTCCTTTAGATAAGCCTCCTACAAAAGGAACGGATACAAGAGACGAAAACATTCCAATGGAACGTCTACCTGATCCAAATGGACCTTTTGCAGCATTGGCATTTAAGATTATTACCGATCCTTATGTCGGTCAGCTGACATTCTTCCGTGTGTATTCCGGCTCGCTCGTTACGGGAACTTCCGTATTGAACGTACGCCAAGGAAAAAGCGAACGTGTTGGACGTCTTTTGCAAATGCATGCAAACAAACAGCAAGAAATTAAGAGCGTAAAAGCGGGCGATATCGCTGCAGCTGTCGGTCTAAAATTCTCCAGAACTGGGGACACACTTTGTGACGAAGATCATCCAATTTCTCTCGAAACAATGTTCTTCCCAGAACCTGTTATCTCGATTGCAATTGAACCAAAATCCAAAGCCGATCAAGAAAAGCTTGGGCTTTCTTTAGGTAAATTGGCAATTGAAGATCCTAGTTTCCGTCTAAGAGTCGACGAAGAAACAAACCAAACGATTATTTCTGGAATGGGCGAGCTCCATTTGGAAATCATTGTGGATCGTTTGCTCCGTGAATTTAAAGTGGAAGCAAACGTAGGTAAACCTCAGGTCGCTTACCGTGAAACGATCAGTAAAAAGGTCGAACAAGAAGGTAAGTACATTAAGCAAACTGGTGGTCGTGGACAATACGGTCACGTTTGGATCAATGTAGAACCTTTGGCTCCTGGTTCAGGTTTTAAATTTGTAAACAACGTAGTCGGGGGTTCTATTCCTCGTGAATTTATCCCTGCCGTTGAAAAAGGTCTTAAAGAAGCTCTGGATAGCGGTATTCAAGCCGGCTTCCCTGTAGTGGACATTCAAGTAGAACTGTTTGACGGTTCTTACCATGATGTGGACTCCAGTGAAATCGCGTTCAAGATTGCAGCTTCCATGGCATTCAAAGAAGGTTGTAAGAAAGCTAAACCAATCATTCTTGAACCAATCATGAAAGCAGAAGTCAGTGTTCCAGACGCGAACATGGGTGACATTATCGGCGACTTAAACTCTCGCCGCGGTAAAATCATGAATATGGAACCACAGTCGGGACTTCAAGTAATTAACGCACAAGTCCCCTTGGCAGAAATGTTCGGCTATGCTACACAGGTACGCTCTCTAAGTCAGGGACGTGCGACTTACACGATGGAATTCAGTCACTACGAGCCAGTACCTAATAGTATTGCAAGTGAAATCATCGAAAAAGTTTCAGGAGGAAAGTAAATGTCGAAGGCAAAATTTGAACGCAAAAAACCTCATGTGAACGTCGGAACAATCGGCCACGTGGATCATGGTAAAACAACACTGACAAGCGCACTTACTTGCGTACTTGCAAAAAAAGGAATGGCAGAAGCTCGTCGTTACGACCAGATTGATGCTGCTCCAGAAGAAAAAGAACGCGGTATTACAATTGCGACTTGCCATGTGGAATACGAATCTGAAAAACGCCACTATGCACACGTCGACTGCCCAGGACACGCTGACTATGTGAAGAACATGATCACAGGTGCTGCGCAAATGGACGGAGCAATCTTAGTATGCTCTGCTGCAGACGGCCCTATGCCACAAACACGTGAACATATCTTGCTTGCTCGCCAAGTGGGTGTTCCTGCGATGGTAGTGTTTTTAAACAAAGTCGACATGGTCGATGATAAAGAACTTTTAGACCTAGTGGAATTGGAAGTAAGAGAACTTCTGACAAAGTACAAATTCCCAGGCGATGAGATTCCAATCATTAAAGGAAGTGCTCTTAAAGCGATGGAAGGCGACACCAGCGAACTTGGCGAACCTTCTATCATGCGCCTTGTGGAAGCTTTGGACTCTTACATCCCAATGCCTGCACGTCAGGTCGATAAGCCGTTCTTGATGGCTGTAGAAGACGTATTCTCCATCCAAGGCCGTGGAACTGTAGTAACAGGCCGTATTGAGCGCGGGATTGTTAAAATCAACGATGAAGTAGAAATCGTTGGTATCCGTCCTACTCAGAAAACGGTTGTCACGGGCGTTGAAATGTTTAGAAAGCTTCTAGACCAAGGCCAAGCTGGCGATAACGTTGGACTTTTGCTCCGTGGTATCGACAAAGAAAACGTCGAACGTGGCCAAGTGCTCTGTGCTCCTGGGTCCATTACCCCGCACAAAAAGTGCAAAGCCG
>CAYNEF010000005.1:45003-93957 GCA_964396165.1 uncultured Pseudobdellovibrionaceae bacterium | reverse complement strand
GAATTTCTTTGATGTCTTCGGACAAATCTCGTAGTCTTACCTTCGCACTTTCCGGAGGCATTCTACAGTTATCGAGCCAAAGCCCAGAACTGGGAGATGCTAAAGAAGAAATCGCAGTGGAATACGAAGGCGAAGAGATCAAAATTGGTTTCAACTCCAAGTATTTGATCGATGCCGTTTCCAGTATGGAAGGTGAAAAAGTATTTTTTGAGATCCGGGGAAAACAGAACCCTGGAGTTATCCGATCAGAAAAAGGCACCCACATCAGTGTGGTGATGCCGATGCGTATTTGATTAACGGATGATTAAAGGTTGATCGTGAGTTGATCAGAGATTGATCGCCGGTTGATCGTAACTTGATTGCAGCTTGATGAAGCGGAGAGACGATGCCCGTCGAAAACGAAGAAGAAGTTTCAGAATCTAAAAAAGCAAATGCCTATGGTGCAGACGCTATCCAAGTATTGGAAGGTCTAGAAGCCGTTAGAAAACGTCCCGGGATGTACATCGGTGATACAGGCGTTCGTGGATTACACCATCTTATTTGGGAAGTTGTTGATAACTCCATCGATGAAGCGATGGCAGGACACGCAAAACACATCAAAGTTGCCATACATGTTGATAACTCCATCACTGTCGAAGATGACGGACGTGGAATTCCTGTTGATATCGTAAAAAGCGAAGGAAAATCGGCTTTAGAAGTTGTACTCACAGTTCTTCATGCAGGTGGTAAGTTTGATAACGATGCGTACAAAGTTTCAGGCGGTTTGCATGGCGTGGGGATTTCCGTTGTAAATGCGCTCTCAGAAACGGTTCGTGTTGAAGTAAAAAGAAATAACAAAGTTTACGAACAAAAATACGTGCGTGGGACTCCAGTCGCTCCCGTTGCAGAAGTGGGCGTTAGCACTAAAACCGGTACGACAGTGCACTTTAAACCGGATGCACAAGTATTTGAGACGACAGAATTCAACTTCGATACTGTATCCAACCGATTAAGAGAACTCGCTTTTCTAAACCGCGGAATCCACATCACATTGGTAGATGAGCGCACTGAAAAAAATCTTGAGTTTCACTCTGAAGGTGGGATTAAATCCTTCGTAGAATATTTAAACCGCTCGAAAACAAAACTGCACGAAGATCCGGTTTATTTTTACGCAGAAACAAAAGGAATTTCTTTAGAGCTCTCGATGCAATGGAACGACAGCTACAAAGAAAACATTTTTACGTTTGCTAATAACATCAACACGATTGAAGGCGGAACTCATCTTGCCGGTTTTAAAACAGCGCTTACCCGCTGTGTGAACAAATACATTGAAGCAAATAATTTAAGTAAAGACTTAGGCGAAGCCTTGACCGGGGAAGACATACGCGAAGGTATTACTGCAATTATTTCCGTGAAGATTGCGCAACCTCAATTCGAAGGCCAGACAAAAACAAAGCTGGGTAATTCTGAAGTAAAAGGTCTTGTTGAAAACTTGATTAACGAAAGATTCATGATTTATCTGGAAGAAAATCCAGGTACCGCGAAAAAAATTGCGATGAAGGGGATCGAAGGCGCCCGCGCGCGTATCGCAGCCCGTAAAGCACGCGATTTGACCCGAAGAAAATCTGCGTTGGACTTGGGAGGACTGCCAGGAAAAATGGCGGACTGTCAGGAAAAAGATCCTGCACTTTGTGAATTGTACTTAGTGGAAGGGGACTCTGCAGGCGGATCTGCAAAACAAGCGCGCGAAAGAAAAAACCAAGCTATCTTGCCGCTTAAAGGTAAAATCTTAAACGTTGAAAAAGCACGTTTTGATAAAATGCTAGAGTCGCAAGAAATACGCATCTTAATCACAGCTTTGGGTACTGGTATCGGGCAAGCAGAATACGATATCAACAAAATCCGTTACCATAAAATTATCATCATGACTGATGCGGACGTTGACGGTGCTCATATCCGTACGCTTCTTCTTACATTCTTCTACAGACAAATGCCTGACATGATCGAAAAAGGTTATTTGTATATTGCGCAACCGCCGCTCTACAAAGTGAAGAAAGGCAAAGTAGAAAAATATTTGCTGAACGACAGCGTGTACGAAGAGTTTGTGCTAACACAAGCATTGGAAGAATTACAGATCACGTCCAAAGCAGGACCGGTTGATAAAATCACAGCAAAAAATATTTTTAGAAAAGTTTCTCAGTTGCAAAACCAATTGGGAATCTTGGCAAGAAAATCCGATGCGGAACTTTTGCGTTTTGTAATTTTCAACGAAAATATCACAGAAAAAGTTTTGAAAACTGAAAGTGATCTTAAAAATCTTCTTGATGCTTATACAAAGCAGCTTAAAGACAAAAAAGACAATTCTGATTTTAGTTACAAAATTGTGAAAGACGAAGAACATGCGGGTTTTCAAGCAGAGTGCACAACCTCCAGAAACGGTTTGAAAACGCATACGAAAATCTCGTATGAATTTCTTGTGTCAACACAGCTCCAAGAATTAAGAAAACTCGCACTTTCTTTCGAGAATTTGGGGAAGGCACCGTACGAAGTAAAAAAATCTACGGGTGAAAAAACCACTTTTGCGGATGCTGAAACTTTAAAAGCGCACATTGTGCAAAACGGTGAAACCGGTCTTCACATCCAACGTTATAAAGGTTTGGGAGAAATGAATCCCGAACAGCTTTGGGAAACGACAATGGATCCGAAAGTGCGCTCGCTTTTACAAGTACAAGTCGAAGACGCTGTTGAAGCAGACAACGTCTTCTCAGTCCTGATGGGCGATCAAGTTAAACCACGACGTGATTTCATCGAAGAAAACGCATTAAAAGTAAGAAGCTTGGATATTTAAAATGGATACTGAACAACCTATCAATCCGTTACTCACAACTGTTGGCATCGAAGATCAGATGCGTGAAGCGTATCTTGAATACGCGATGTCTGTTATCGTCGGTCGCGCGCTTCCCGATGTGCGAGACGGTTTAAAACCAGTGCACAGAAGAATCATGTACGCGATGTATGACATGGGAAATACCCATGAAAAACCGTACAAGAAATCTGCCCGTGTCGTCGGTGACGTTATTGGTAAATATCATCCGCACGGTGACTTTGCCGTGTATGAAACAATGGTTCGACTTGCGCAAGATTTCTCCATGCGCTATCCACTCGTGGAAGGTCAGGGAAATTTCGGTTCTGTCGACGGTGACTCTGCAGCAGCAATGCGCTACACGGAAGTTCGCCTAGAAAAAATTTCGAACGAGATATTAGCGGATTTGGAAAAAGAAACAGTTTCTTTTACACCAAACTATGACAACTCGTTAAAAGAGCCCTCTGTACTTCCTACAAGAATTCCGAATTTATTAGTAAACGGTTCTTCAGGGATTGCCGTCGGGATGGCGACAAATATTCCGCCGCACAATTTGTCTGAAGTTATTTCTGGGTTAAAAGCGGTAATAGAAAAGCCCGACATTACTGTATTAGAATTGATGCAACATATTCCTGGACCAGATCTTCCAACTGGTGCGTATATCTACGGCCGTAAAGGAATCAAAGAAGCCTATGAAACAGGCAAAGGGATTTTTTATCTCCGTGCAAAGACCGAAATCGAAGTCGATAAAAAAGAAAAAGAAAAAATTATCGTTCATGAACTTCCTTATCAGGTGAATAAGGCAAAGCTCATCGAAGACATCGCGCACATGATTCGCGATAAAAAAGTTGAAGGCATTTCTGACATCAGAGACGAATCGGATCGTACAGGGATGCGTATCGTGTTTGAAATTAAGCGCGGCGAAGACTCTCGCGTGATTTTGAACCAGCTATACAAAAATTCCCAGCTCGAAACTTCTTTCGGTATCACGATGCTGGCAATTGATCACCAACAGCCAAAAGTTTTAACTTTGAAAGAATGCCTAGTTGCATTCTTAAACCACAGAAAAGAAGTTGTTACCAAGCGCACTATTTTCGACTTAAGAAAAGCAGAAGAAAAAGCGCACATTTTAGAAGCATTGAAAAAAGCAGTGGAAAACCTCGATGAAGTGGTTTCTCTCATTCGCAAAGCTTCTAACCCGAACGACGCACAAGAAAAATTAATCGCTAAATTCCAGTTCACCGAAGTGCAGGCGAAAGCCATTTTGGAAATGAGACTGCAAAGATTAACGGGTCTTGAACGCGATAAGATTATTTCTGAATACAACGAAGTACTCGCCTTCATTGCAGAATTAAAATCCATTTTAACGGATGAAAAGAAAGTTCTTTCGATTATTCGCGGTGAACTTGATGACGTACAAAAAGCATTTGGTGACGAAAGAAAAACAGAATTCATCGAAGAACAAGAAGATATTGAAGTAGAAGATCTCATTGCAGACGAACCGATGATGGTAACTGTAACTTATTCCGGTTACATCAAGCGCATCTCTGCTGATACTTACCGCTCTCAAAAACGCGGTGGTAAGGGAGTGATCGGCGCGCAAACTAAATCGGAAGATTTTATCTGGGAAATTTTCTCGGCAAGTACGCTCGACTATATTCTTTGCTTTACCGATCAGGGAAGAATGTACTGGCTGAAGGTACATAAAATTCCGGAAGCTAACAGAGCGGCAAAAGGCAAACCAATCGTGAATTTGCTTAACTTAAGCACTAACGAAAGAGTGGCTGCTGTTCTTCCTGTTCGAGAATTCAAAGAAAATGAATTTGCCGTAATGGTAACTACCCAAGGTACGATCAAGAAAACATCGATGGGTGCCTTTGCACGGCCTTCTAAAAAAGGAATTATCGCGATTTCTTTTGATCAAGGCGATTCTCTCGTAGAAGCAAAACTTTCTACAGGTAATCAGCAAGTTGTTCTTGTTTCCAAGCAAGGTCAGGCAATTCGTTTCGATGAAACAGATGTGCGTCCAATGGGAAGAGGAGCAAAAGGCGTTGCTGGAATGAGACTCGATCAAGGTGATGAAGTGATCGGTATGGCGATTTGCGATACAGCAGATACCACGCAGCAGATTCTCACAGTGACCGAAAAAGGTTACGGCAAAAGAACATTGCTCGAAGAGTACCGCGTGCAGGGTCGTGGCGGCGGCGGAACGATGACAATGAGAATTACAGAAAAGAACGGCACTGTTGTCGCTGTTCGACAAGTAACAGACATCGATGATCTGATTATCGCTTCTGACAGAGGAAAAGTAATTCGTACTTCTGTCGGTGAAATTTCAGAAGTAGGCCGTGTTGCTCAAGGTGTAAGACTTATCAACATGGAAGAAGGCGAACGAGTTTGCGCAGTTGCTAAAGTGGAAAAAGACGAATCTGAGTCAGAGCCCACTGATACTGCGTCCTAACTTAAGCTGAGTAAAAAAATGCAAAACAGTTTATTAAGTCATTGCGAGGGCAAAGCCCGAAGCAATCTTAAAAGGATTGCCGCGGGTTTTGCCCTTGCAATGACAGGTTTACTGTTTTTATTTTCTGTGTCCTGCACACAAAAGCGCCAAGAAAAACTACTGGATGCCGGTGAAGAGGCTTTGTCTGCAAACAAGTACCAAGAATCTGCCGAACTCTTCAGAAAAGTAATTGCGATTAACCCGGACTCCTCCCTTGCGACAAAAGCGATGTACAAGCTTGGGCACACGCAAGAAACCTATCTGAAAGACTATGAAGAAGCTCTTTTTAGCTACCAGGAGTTTATTCGACACAGTCAGGATCCGGTAAGTGTCTATGAAGTGCAAAAGCGGATTGCAGGTATTTATTTTGATAATCTTTCGGATCCTGAAAAATCGATTACCGCCTATAAAAAACTTTTAGAATTGAATCCACAAAGTTTGGAAGCAGATCTATTTCAACTAAAAATTGCGCAATCTTTTTTTAGAACAAACAACTTCGAACAGGCGAGAATCGAATACCAGACAATCGTAGATAAGTTTCCCAAAAGTTCGAATGTGGCAAGAGCACGCTTCGAAATCGGTAATTCGTATTACATGGAAGGCAAATACGAAATGGGGATTGAGGCGTTAAAACAGGTGATGCGAAACCATGCGCAGTCAGAGTTTTCTGTGGAAGCCGAGTTTTTACTTGCGCAGTGCTATGAGCAGGCAGGCAAATTGAAAGAAGCTTTGCAGACGTACGATAATTTGGAAGGCAGATACCAATCCAAAGATATTTTGGCATTTAGAAAAGAAGAACTAAAAAAACGAATGAAGAAGAAGTAATTTAGTCATTGTGAGGAGCGAAGCTCCGAAGCAATCTCAGCTAATGCATTGAGGTTGCTTCGCTACGCTCGCAATGACACAATTAATATATGGCACTTTTTGATCCCAGCATGATCCGTAAAGCTGCAGTTATCAGTAATGCAGTTATTACAAAGTTTGCAATGATTGCTCTAGGTGGCTGGCTAGGCAGCAAGGCTGATAAGGCTCTTTCTACAACCCCACTTTTTTTACTTCTGGGGATCTTTGTCGGCGGCGGTCTGGGACTTTGGTACCTGTTTGTAACAATAAAACGAAACAAAATTGATTCTGAATAATTTTTGGTTGATCGAAGGTTGATCGTGAGTTGATCGATGGTTGATCACGAATTGATTATGGTACAATTGTAAAATGAAAGTTACTTTATTAATGCCGACGTTGAATGAAATAGACGGCATGAGACATATAATGCCACTCATCAAACCAGAGTGGTGCGATCAAATCGTCGTTTCGGATGGTGGATCTACAGACGGAACGATTGAATACGCCAAGCAGCATGGCTACGACATTGTCCGACAAGACAAGCCAGGTCTGATTAATGCCTTACGAGACGGCTATAAAATTTCCACTGGCGACATCATCATTACTTTCAGTCCCGACGGAAATTCTATGCCGGAATGTATCCCTGCGTTAATAGAAAAAATGAAAGAGGGACATGATCTGGTGATTGTTTCCAGATACAGAGATGGTGCTCGCAGCGATGATGATAGTTTAATCACGCGTTTTGGGAACTGGATGTTTACGACGATGATCAACGTCTGCTTTGGCGGTAAATACACGGACACTCTTGTGATTTTTAGAGCCTATAAAAGAGAAATCATTCCGCGCATGCACATGATGACAGACACATTTTTTTCGCCCGAAAGAAATTTTCCAAAATATGCGGGATGGGATGTGAATTCCTCAATACGTGCCGCAAAACTAAAAATGAAAGTTGCTGAAATTGCGGGTTCTGAACCCAAGCGCATTGGTGGCGTGACAAAATGCATGCGGGTACGAAATGGTTTAGTGATTCTTGCTGAAATTCTTTACGATTTAGTTTTCTGGAAAGTGGAACCAGAATCTAACTAGTCTTTTTTTGTTCCTTAAACCACAAGGCAGTTTCTCTTACAAATCCCGGAAGTGGACTATGGATAAAACCCAGGTCTGTTTTTGCAGCAGTACAATCGTAAATTCTATTATCCATCTTCGCGTAGGGCCCGCCGTTTTCGAGAAATTCTTCTATTGGTACATCTTTGAATAAGGGTGTCTTCTCAAGTGCTGTCGCACTGATTTCAATAAACTTTCGAAGTGTGAGAACTTCCGTCATCGAAACATTATATGTTTTTCCAAAGGACGCCTTCGATTGTGCACACAAAAGAAATACGTTTGCCAGATCAGCACTGTGGCAAAGTTGAAAGCTATTATTGCCGCCATTAGCGAGTAAAATTTCTTTGTCTGCAAGCAGACGGTCCAAATACCAAAACCCACGTGCAGTGACATCATTTTTTCCATACACAACAGGAGGACGTAAAATGGTAAAGGGAACTGCCGTTTGTTTTTTTAAGGTGCGTTCCGCTTCGAGTTTTCCTCGTGCGTAAATCCAGTTTGAATTATTTTGATCTTCTTCAGTCGGCACATACGAAAAATCGACATCGCTTTCTTTTACAGGAGGGTGGTAGGCGTCTTTGGGAACAAAGCGATAGACCGAAGCCGTGCTGGTAAGAATATAGTGTTTCAAATTCTTAAAAACATCTAAAGCTAAGGTAATGTCTTTTGCCCCAAATGCGATATTGTCGATAACAAGATCCCATGGGCCGGCTTTGTTTGCGCGAAGCAAATCTTCTTTGATTGTTCTGTTGCCTTCAATGTGGGGAGCTCCATCTTCGCTTGTTTTTTTCACGCGCGAAAACGTAGTGACTTTGTGGCCGGCTGAAGAAAAAGCACGGACTATTTCTTTTCCAAAAAAAGATGTGCCGCCCAAGACAAGTACTTTCATTTCACTTTCCGAATGACAAACAGACCATCCCTGATGGGAACTAAAGTTTTCTGCAAGGTTGAGTTGCTAGCAACAAAGTCATTAAATGCCTTGATAGCGATTGCATCTGGATCTGTTGGATTTTTTTCTAAAACCGTACCGTTCCACAGGCAGTTGTCGACAACCACCACACCTGTTTCGCTTAAAAGCGGCAGTGCAGATTTTAAGTATTGCAAATAACCGGGTTTATCCGCGTCGATGAAAACGAGATCAAATGCAGGCTTCAACGTTTTCATCGTTTCGATAGCTGGCCCTAAAACCGATTTAATCTTTTTGCCGTGCGGACTCTTGTCCCAAAATGTTTGTCCAACGGCGACTCGTTCGCGGCTGATATCGAGAGTAATGAGTTCTCCATTAGAAGGCAGATTTTCTGCCATGCAAAGAGCCGAGTAACCCGTATACGTTCCTACTTCTAAAATTCGCGTAGCATTTACCAACCGGATCATCATTCCTAAAAAACTTGCGACAAGAGATCCCGAAAGCATTTGAGGATATTCCACATTTTTAATTGTGTACGCGGCCAATTCTTCTGTCAGTGAAGAGGGCTGTGAGCTGTGATTTTCGCAATATTGACTGATTTCTTCTTTGACTATGTGTGTCATGTATTGTTTGGCGCCCTGTTTGTCTATCTAAACTAACAAACTCTATTGAATTATCAATGTATTACAGGTAATACCGTTTAAGTTCATTTTAGGAGAATATGACGGCGCATCACGGCCCACAAAGTTGGTTACTCCAGATACCTGGATTACCTCAGGACGAAAAACTGATCCATGTAAATGGAGCTCTGCTTATTTTTGCGACGATTGTCGTAATTTCTATTTTTGCAAAACTTGCGATCAATAAAGGCATTGAAAAAATGGTCGTGCCCAATCCCAAGCCAACGGTGGGTGGGTTTATTGATGTTCTTGTAGAAGGTCTCTACAAAACAGTGACGGATATTTTAGGCCACCACGGTGAGCAGTATTTTGCGTTTATCGCCTCTCTCTTTTTGTTCGTGCTTTTATCTAACCTGATGGGAATTTTGCCTTTGTCGCATTCTCCCAGCTCTAGTTTGAATACAACTGTTGCTTTGGGACTTGCCTCTTTTGTTTACTACAACTTACACGGCATCAAAGCACACGGACTTGTTGGCTACTGTAAGCACTTTTTGATGGGCATGGGCGTATTTGGAATACCCATTGCTGCATTTGAACTTCTTTCTCACGTTTTAAGACCAGCTACCCTAGGTTTGCGTCTGTTTTTGAACATGACCATCGACCATCTTTTGGCTGGGTCTTTTGCGGATTTATTCAAGTGGGTTCTCCCTGTACCCTTGTTGCTTTTTGGAATTGTTGTCTGTACGATACAGGCCTTTCTCTTCGCAGTGCTGACGTCGGTATACGTGCAGATGGCAACAGAACACGAAGAAGAACACCATTAACGGTTTTTATTTAGGAGGAAAAGATGTCAAAACTAATCAATAAATACAGTCTAATTTTGGGAAGCTTATTCATGAGCGCTCAAGTTTTCGCTGAAGAACACGAAGCTGCAGCAGCTGCTGCAACAAGCGCTACCTGGACAACTGCATTAGCAGTAGGTTTCGGAATGGCATTGGCAGTTATCGCCGCTTCAACAGCACAAGGCAAAATTGCCGCTTCTTACATGGATGGCGTATCCCGCAATCCAAGCGCGCAAAAAGCAATGGGCACACAGCTTATTTTGAGCTTAGTGTTCGTTGAAACACTCGTACTGTTCACATTCGCAATTGTTTACTTGCTTATGGGAAAAATGTAATTTTAGTTGAGGAGGTTGCTTCGTCGCTTCTCTCCTCGCAATGACAGTTTAAGAACCGCGGATCTTTAATTAGATTCGCGGTTTTTTATTTCGCAGTCATTGCGAGCGATAGCGAAGCTATCTCGAGGGGATTGCTTCGGGCTGCGCCCTCGCAATGACTACGGGCGCTTGTGGCGCTTCAAGATTTTCTTCAAGTATATACCAGTGAAGCTGGTGGGGTGTTTGGCTACTTCTTCAGGTGTGCCTTGCACGACGATTTCGCCGCCGTGTTTTCCACCCTCAGGTCCCAAATCGATTAAGAAGTCTGCCTGTTTGATGACATCCAGATTGTGTTCAATGACGATGACAGTGTTTCCTTGATTTACGAGTAGTTGCAAAATTTCTAGTAACCTTCTTACGTCTTCAAAATGAAGTCCTGTTGTGGGTTCATCTAAAATATAAATCGTTCTGCCAGTAGCCCGCCGATTCAGTTCTTTTGCAAGTTTGATGCGTTGGGCTTCGCCGCCCGAAAGGGTTACGGCGTTTTGTCCCAGTTCAATATAAGAAAGTCCGACACCCAAAAGAGTTTCCAGCTTTGAATGGATCTGCGGGATGCGGGCGAAAAACTCCACGGCTTCTTCGACAGACATCTTTAAAACGTCCGCAATATTTTTTCCACGGTAGAAAACTTCGAGCGTTTCGCGGTTATAGCGTTTGCCCCGACAAACTTCACATTCCACAAAAACATCCGGCAAAAAACTCATCGAGATTTTTAAATTACCATCTCCACTACAGGCTTCACATCTACCGCCAGCCACGTTGAAAGAAAACCTTCCCGGTTTAAACCCACGCGCCTGACTGTCAGGTAAATTGGCAAAAAGAGTTCGAATATCGCTAAAAACACCTGTGTAAGTAGCTGGGTTTGAGCGGGGGGTGCGGCCGATGGGGCTTTGATCCACATGTACGACTTTATCCAGCTGGTGAATACCTTCAATGGCGGCACAGTTTACAAATGTTTTTCTCTTTTGGTTAATCGCAGCAGACAAATTCGTAAGTAACGTATCGATGATAAGCGAACTTTTGCCTGATCCCGATACACCACTCACGCAAACAAAGAGCCCTAACGGAAAGGTGATGTCGAGATTCTTTAAGTTGTTCTCACTTGCCCCAATAATCTTTAAAACCTTAGCGGGATCCATTGCACGCCTTGGAGGAACAGGGATTTCGATCTCATGCGAAAGATATTTGCCTGTGATTGAGCGTTGATTGTTCCTTAATTCTTTCGGATCACCAGCAAAAATGATTTCACCACCGTGTTTTCCTGCCATCGGCCCCATATCGACTACAAAATCCGAACGTTCGATTGTCTCTTCGTCATGTTCCACTACGATGACAGAGTTTCCGATGTCTCGGAGCTTTTCTAGGGTTTGAATCAGCTTTTCGTTGTCTCTTTGGTGAAGACCGATACTCGGTTCATCTAATACATAGAGAACACCTACCATATTAGAGCCAATCTGAGTCGCAAGGCGTATGCGCTGGGCTTCCCCACCCGATAAGGTGGCGGCACTTCTGGAAAGAGACAGATAAGACAATCCAACATCATTTAAGAAATCCAGGCGCGCTTGAATTTCTTTTAAAATCGGAATCGCAATGATGTTTTGTGATTTGGAAAACCGCAGTTCTTTCACAAACTCAATCGTGTCGGTAATGGCCATCTCAGAAATCTGCGCGATGTTTTTATTTTGGATCATTACAGACAAAAACTCTTTTTTAAGCCGTGTTCCTTTACAGGTTTCGCAAGGAAGGTAGGTCAAATATTGTTCGAACTGGTATTCATCAAAACTATTCTTTGCTTTTTGATAGTCTTTCTCAAGCGCCGGAATAACGCCCTCGAATGGCTGCTTAAAAGAACTTTTTCCTGGGACTTTAAACTCCAGATTTTCTTCTCCCGATCCGTACAAAATTACCTTTTGCACTTCTTCAGAGAGATCGCCAAAAGGGGCGTCAGGCTTAAATTTGTATTTATGAGAAAGCGCTTCAATAGTTCTATCAATGGATGCTTTTGATTTCTCTTCCCAAGGAGCAATGGCCCCGTCTTTTAGGGATAGTGAGTGATTAGGTATTACAAGAATCGGATCAAAGCGCGAATAAGTTCCCAAACCCAGACAAGCTTCACATTGCCCTTGCTGGTTATTGAATGAAAAACAACGCGGCTCGATTTCGGGAAAGCTCGAACCGCATTCCGTACAGGCAAATTTTGTAGAAAAGAAACGAATCTCGGCATTATCGAGTAAAAGAAGTTCGAGAGTTCCTCCGGAAATTTCAATCGCCATTTCAATTGCTTCCATTAACCGGGTTTCGATTCCGGCTTTGATAGCGATGCGATCGATATAAACAGAGATATCGTGTTTAAAAGTCTTTTTTAGCTTAATGGGAGCTGATAGCGTTACATCTTCGCCGTCAATGCGAACGCGAGAAAAACCTTTCGCACGTACTTCATTTAATTCTTTTTGAAATTCGCCTTTTTTACCGCGTGCAATGGGAGAAAGAATGGAAAGCTTCGTCCCTTGAGGCAGTGCAAGAATTTGATCCAGTATCTGTGTAGTCGTCTGACTTTGAATCGGATTGCCGCAATTAAAACAAAGCGGTGTTCCCACGCGTGCGAATAAAAGACGCATGTAATCGTATATCTCCGTGACGGTACCGACAGTGGATCTGGGGTTTCTAGAAATATTTTTCTGTTCGATTGAAATAGAAGGCGAAAGGCCCTCGATGGAGTCTACTTCAGGCTTTTTAAGCTGTTCTAAAAACTGACGTGCATAGGCTGAAAGCGATTCCAGATAACGGCGCTGGCCTTCGGCATAAATAGTATCAAACGCGAGAGAAGATTTTCCGGATCCGCTAAGGCCTGTGAAAACGACAAATTTATTTCGGGGCACAACAATACTTACATTTTTAAGATTGTGCTCGCGCGCGCCTTTAATCGTTATTGCATCTGCCATTTACACTACTTTAAAAACGAATTCACCACTGTCTCAATTTCATTTCGAATTTCGTTCAGTCTTTTTTCTGAAGTTGCTTCAAAACGATAAACAAGAACAGGTTGCGTGTTAGAAGCTCGTACAAGCCCCCAACCATCTGCGTATTCTACTCTTGCACCATCAATGGTGTTTACCTTTAATCCTTTTTTAATAAGCTCAGCGGTTGTTTTTTCTACGACCTGAAACTTAATTTCATCAGGACAATCCAGGCGGAGTTCAGCCGTAGAAAAAGAGGGAGGCATTCCTTTTAATAAGGCAAGTGGCCCTTGTTTTTTCTTATGGCAAATTTCTAGCATTCTTGCACCCGCATAGACTGCGTCATCATAGCCATAATACCGGTCATTAAAAAACATGTGTCCTGACATTTCGCCTGCAAGTAATGCTTTTTCTTCTTTCATCTTGGCTTTTATAAGGCTGTGTCCGGTCTTCCACATGATGGGTACGCCACCGTGATTTTTTATATCGTCATACAAACGGTGTGAAGCTTTCACTTCAGAAATAATTTTTGCACCCTTATGGGTTTCTAAAATATCGCGTGCATAAAGCGCTAATATTTCGTCACCAAAAAGAGATTTGCCGCTTGAGTCGATAACACCGATGCGATCGGCATCACCGTCAAACGCAATTCCCAAAAGAGCACCTTCTTTTTTAACTGCAGTAATGAGCTCTTCCAGATTTTTTAATTCGCTTGGATCAGGATGGTGATTGGGGAATGTTCCATCTGGTGTGGAATACAGCTCAATTACTTCGCAACCTAACTTTTTATAAAGTTTCGGTGCGACAATGCCACCCATTCCGTTTCCAGAGTCCACAACAACTTTGACGTTCAATGGTTGTTGTATCGACTTGGCTGCCATCTCTACATAGTCATCAACGATAGAAATATTGGTGACGGCACCTTTTTCGGAGATATAGTCGGAGGCAAGTACCATCTTTTTTAAATTCTGGATTTCATCGCCGTGAATCGTGGTCTTACCGACGCAAATTTTAAACCCATTTTGATCTCCCGGGTTGTGACTTCCTGTGATCATCACGCCGCCATCCATGTCTTTATGAATGACTGAAAAATATAAAAGAGGGGTGGGCACAAGACCAATGTCGACAACATCAATCCCGGTATCCATAAAACCTTTTAAGAACTGGGCATGGAGTCTGGGAGAACTCACTCGGCAATCTCTACCTAATGTCATTCGCTTTCCACCGCGTCGTCGCACAACGGTAGCGATTGCTCTACTCACACCATAGGCAACTTCGTCAGTCAGGTCTTTGTCTGCAATGCCACGGATGTCGTACTCTCTAAATATTTTCTCATTCATTTTCATTTATCAAACCTCTTGATATAGGATTCTGCCTTTTTGCGCTCTAGCCACAAAGACATCTTTTTTTCTAGTTCCTGTCCAATCATTTGGTTTTTCAACATGTCTCTTTTTTCTTTAGGCACAGAGGCAAAATCAGAGCTTTTCACTTCCAGAACTTTTACAATGTGGTAACCGGCAGAAGTTTTGATGGGTGCAGTGAACTCGCCCTCTTTTGTTTTTGGAATCACCGCCTTAAATTCTTTCGCTAATTGTGAGGTTGTAAACTCTCCCAAGACTCCACCGCTATCAGTAGAAGTAGAGTCATCCGAAGATTCTTTTACAAATTTTTCAAAATCTTCAGGCTTTGCTTTTAATGCGGCATAAACATTTTTCGCGCGAGTTTCTGCAGTTGCCGCAGCGACGCCTGTGCCCTTGGTCGCAATAAGAATATGCGCGATTTTATAAACAACATCTTTATCGCCAGGGGGCGCATTGCGGGCGTAAAAGTGTTTTAACTGATCTTCAGAAATTTCCATCGAAGGACGGATTTCGCGATCCATCAGGTTTTTGCGCTCGATTTGTCTTTTGATGCCTTCCTTATAGTCGGCGATAGAAGTACCTAATTGCTTTAAGCGCTCCGAGAGTTGGGCTTCTGTAATCCCGTTTCTTTTTATGATGGCTTTGATTTGTCCGTCTACTTCCTGCTCTGTCGCCTGCATCTCAATTTTTTTAATATGTTGGTTTATCAGCTTTTCTTCTACTAATAGCTGCAGCGCCGACTCACGGTTGTTCGCGATAGAGGGATCGACGCCACCAAAGAGTTCCTGAAAGCTTTTCATTTTTAGCTTTTGTTGGAATTTATCAATGTCAGATTCTAAAATTGCTTCATCATTCACGACAACAGCTGTTCGATCAATGAGTTTGGCAGCGCCCTGAGAATAAACGGAAAACAAAAAAATCAAATTACATAAATTGAGAATATAAGGCTTCATTACGATAGATCTCCCCGTCTTTTAAGAGTTTGTTCACCCATTCTCGGTAAACACGCATTTCTTTTTCTTTTTTTAAAAGTTTGATGATTTCTGGTTTTGCTTCATGCTGAGAAAGTTTTTTTGAGGCTTCTTTTTCAACAACCTTTAGCAAGTGTACACCAAAACGGCTTTGAATCGGATTGGTGATAGACCCCACTGGTACCGAAAAGGCCTCGTTAAACGCGGCAATTTTTTCATCCCGTGCAAAAAAGCCGAGATCACCACCCTTGGAAGCATCTGGGCTTAACGAGTAAGTTCTTGCAGCAGACTCAAAAGTTGTTTTTTTCGATAGAATTTCTTGTCGGATTTTTTGCGCCTCATCTACTGTGGGGACTACAATTTGAAAGGCGTGTACTTTTTCCGGGCGCACGAATTCCTTTGCGTGTTTGTCGTAGTATTTATTTGATTCTTCGTCTGAAACGAGAGTTTCTTCCGCAAAGGCAGCAGTCACAAGAGTCTCCACAAGGAGTTGATCTTCAATTTTCTTTTTCAAGAAATCTTCTGACGTGTTCTGTTTTTTTAACATTTCTTCAAAACCCCCTGGAGGATAACCGTCTTTCCAGCTGGATAGTCTGCTTTCAACTTCTTCTTTGGGAACGCGGATGGATCTCTTCTCAGCTTCTCCGCGCAAGATTCCATTGATAATGGTTTCATTTAATGCGCGAGTTTTTAGCTGATCCATTAGTTTGGGGTTTTTTTGCGCAATGTCGTTTTGCTCTGATTTAAGCTGTTCAAAAGTAGTGAGAAATTCGCGTGCGTAAATGGGTTGTCCATTCACTTTTGCGATCACCTGATCTTTTGTATCCACCATCTGCTTTGTGCAGGCACAAAGCGCGAACAGAAGTGGAAGTAAAAAAACAAATCTCACGGAAGCGCCTCTTCTTTTTCAATCGTGGCAGTTTTCAGAAGTTCTTTTAGTCTTGTTCTCAGAAGTACTGTTTCATTTTGTTTTTGCAGTGCTGCCTTAAGATAGCTCACGTAACTTACAGGGGCGTCTGCATATGCCTTTTTATCCGTCCACTGTAAAAGATGTGTCGCTCCATCCAGTACGATAGGTTCTGTCACGATATCTTTTTTGACCGACTGAAGGGCTGAATAAAACTCTTTTGAAATATTGTGTATGCCCTTGTAATCCAAATCTCCTCGAAACGCGCTTGCCCTGTCTTCAGAATATTTTAGGATGAGTTTTTCAAAACGGACGCCTTGTGCGATTTGTTTTTGAATGTCGGCAATTTTCTTTTTGTTTTCAGGTGTTGTTGCTTCGCCTTTTAATACAAGATGAAAAACTCGGTAAAGCGGGTGTTTGTCATATTCTGCTTTAATTTCAACTTCTGATGGACTGATTTGCTGACTGTTTTTAGCAAGTTCACTTTGCAAAAACTCGTTATATAAAAGTTTGTCGCGTTTCTTTTTGAATGTGTCTGTTTGGCTTAAGCCCTCTTGTTCCGCCTTTGTAATTGCCAGACGGTAAAGCAGGTACCGTTCCAAAGCTTCTTCAGCTTTCAAATCCGGAAAAAGTGCACGCACTTCTTCTTCGCTAACCGTTGATCCATTGAGTTTTACAAGAGTCTTTGCTTGTATCGAAATCGAGGCAAACAAGACGATAAATAGTAGATGCCGCATGGGGCAAATGGTAATGGAAGTCTGCTATTCAGGCAAGGAAAGCAAGTGAAACAACGCGCGGCAGCAACGCATAAAAGTTCAATTTGCGTTAAAATAGTGCATGCGAAAAAAACTTCTGCTTCTTTTGGCGCTTATCGACCTAGTCGCACAAGCAAAAGCCGCTTCCTTCCAGGTTTTTTTTACGGCAAACCGACAGGGGGAAATTGATCCCTGCCACTGCACAACCAATCAGATTGGGGGAATTTCAAGACTTGCCAACTATTTGGAAAAAACGAAAAAAGGATTTAAGGGCGCGTCCTATTTCCTAGACAGCGGAGACACCTTTTTTTCTCTCCCCAAGTTTCCTGATGCGTTAAGAGAGCGGGAATTATCAAAGGCAAAACTCATTTCAAAAGCTTATAAAATACTGGGTGCCGATTTTATTTCCTTCGGTGAAAGAGACATGGCTTTGGGACTGCCAGTGCTTTCGGAACTTCTACAGGCAACCGGCGCAAAATTTCCCCCGCCCGATGTAAATTACTGGTCCACTATTTTGGAAAAAGAAAACAGTAAACTTGGTCTGATCGCTGTATTGAAAACGGATTCATTAGATAAAGCAGTGGATGAGTTAAGGGGTAAGAAACCAGACCAAATCATTTTGCTTTCACACCTGGGAATAGAAGCAGACAAAAAACTTGCGGAAAAATACGAAAACGTCGTGATTGCAGGAAGCCACTCCCTGGCAGGTGGAGATAATCCGCTGATGGTCGGAAAAAGCGTAATAGTGGAAACAAAAGAAGAAGGAAAAAATATTGGAAGAATTGTTTTTTCATCCTCTGACGTAACAAAGGCAACGTTTGAATTTGTAGATCTCGATACTACATTTGAAAAAACAAACGCGGTTGCAAAACTGGTAAAGGAACATATCCAGTCAGAAAAAACTAAAACCATTACCTCTGATGCGCATGCCAAAAGCAGCCATGTAAAAAACGCTTACGTCGCAAACCCGTTTGTATGTAAAGAGTGTCACAATAAGCAGTTCGAGTTTTGGAAAAACACAAAACATGCTTCCGCGTATTTGGTGCTTTATTCTAAAAACCAACACTTTGATTCTGATTGCATTACCTGTCATGTTCTGGGTTTTGACTCTAAAGAGGGATTTAATAAAATATCTGAACCGTTAGTGCTTGAAGAAAAGAAAAAAGGAAAAACCCCTTTTGTAGAAACGTTGATGCACACGATTTTTAATGGCGAAACAAAGCCCCTTGATTCACGCAAAGAACCCGATAGACACAAACTATTGCACAACAAGTACATGGCAACGATAGAAAAAATGCACACGCAAAAAAAACTCAAAAAAGTTTTTATGGGTGTGCAGTGTGAACACTGTCACGGAAATCGCAGCGAACATATCGCAAGCGGTGCGCGCGGTATCAAAACAACAGTCCCTGACACCTGTCTTTCTTGTCACAGGTCGCCTAACGCGCCTGAGTTTACAGCAAACATGATTCCTCTTGCATCGTGTCCCAAGTAAACCGCCGGATCAAAAATATAGTGATATAATAATTAAATGAGCGAAACATACGGAAAAGTAATCCCTTTTAGAAAGCGCGGCGAAAAAGCACCAGAACAAAATAATGCAAAGGCAGAACCCACGTTCAAAGAATTTGCAGAAGCGGTGATTGCCAAAAATGAAAGTGAAGCGGAAAAAATTCTCTGCCTTCTCTTTTCAATAGAAGCAGAACTTTCTAAAAAGTGCATCAAACACTACATGGCAGAATACGCCAAAAGCGATGAAATATTCATGAAGACCATGCTGATTCGCAAGCACCTCGAAGAAAACGAAACAAACTCTCTTATCCAGCTACTCTGTGAATGTTTTGGGGTGAGTGCACCCGAAGCCATTGTAATTATCGGTGGACTTTCAAAACGCTTTCTGTCGAAGAATGCGTAACAGTCTTTTTTAATTCTTCCACCACATCTATAGCCTTCCATTCATTTTCTTTGTATTGCTTTAACTCCGAGAGTTCAGGCGAGATGAGAACACTTTTCAGATTATGCGAGACTGTCCCATCGGGATTTGTAAAACCGATTACATTAAACTGACTTGCAAAATCAGATAACACCTGCGCACTACCCGTGGTTAAAATAAAATCCGCTTCATTTAACTTCCATTTTTTCGCATAGCTTTTCAAAACACCCGGAGAGTCCACTTCCGGATCAAGCGTAACAATGAGAAACTTCATTTTAGCTTTAGGCAAAGCGGTTTTTACTTTTCGCCACACTTGCTTATTGAGTGTCATCGTCAACGGGCACATTTTTGCGATCGGGCAGCGAGTATAAACAAAAGAAACAAAAAGATAATTTCCCTTCAAGTCGTAAAACTGTAATGGCTTATTTTGCGAAGTAACAAATTGGGCGTTCGGAAGAACGTCAGAGAATAAAGTCGATCCCACAAGCGCCAACAGAATAAAAAAAACCTTCATGAGCGGCAGTATTTTCAATATAGGGTATATATTCAAGCGTTTCTTTTTTAGCAAGAGTGTAGGGACAAGTAACTATCTGAAACTACAAGTGATTGTTCTTGTGATGGGTGCATGCCGCAGAGCGTGATTCTGTGCTTTTCAAATAAAGACAAGTGTGGTTTCTATACGCCCTGTCTGTACAAAGCGGCTTACCGCTTTATTTGGAGGCTCGAAGTAAAATGTCACGACAATCACTCGTTCTTTTGGTTTTAATAAGTTTAACCCCAGTCTTTTCCGATACAGACTTCAAATTAGATCCAGCGCCCAAAAATATTCGCAAAATTTTAGAAAAAAGAACTATTATGAAACTGGAGTTTCCGATTTTCGATGATGCATCAGTCAGAAATGATTTAGATAGAGCAATTGCGAATCAAACTTCAGTCAAATCACAGGGTCGTAGAGGAACCTGCTCCATATTTTCTGCAACAGCAGAACTTGAATCCTTGTTAAAAATACGCACGTTAAAAGATCTAGATTTATCCGAAAACCACCTCGAATTTATTGTAATGACAAGAATCAAGAGCTTTCCCTCGGAAGGTTCTGACACCACATGGAATGTTCCTGCATTCCAAAGACATGGCGCTATTTACGAAACGGATTGGCCCTATGAAAACAACAGTTGGGAAAATTTAAGTGATTTATCAGACGAAGAAGCGAAGAAAGCGGAAGCTACTTGCGGGTCTTTAACTGGCGCAAAAAAGACTGGTTGTTTGCTTTCTCATCTCAATCCAGATGATACGAGATATGATGCGAAGGCAAAATCTGTGCGTGCTGAATTCGAATTGGAAAAATTGGTGCACGAAGGCGTTTATGAAGAGTCTGAAATTAAAAAACATCTGGATCAAGGTCATCCGCTTTTATTGGGTATCGAATTTTTCTACGGCGCCTGGAACCACAGAAAGATGGAAGAATACAAAATTGGCACTAGAAATATGACAGACTGGGAAAACGGAATTGTCAGTACTCCCACTGAAAAAGATATGAAGATCTCCAAAGAACACCCTGCAGGACATTCGATCGTTGTTATTGGTTATGATGATGAAAAAAGAGTGTATTACTTTAAAAACTCTTGGGGCACAGAAAGTTTTGGAATAAAAAGCGATCTCCTTGGTACCGCCGGTACGACAAAAGGTTACGGGTCCATTTCATTTGACTACGCCCATAACTATGGCGAATTTCAATACGTTGGATTTTCCACAAGAAGATAAAAATTATTTTCCTTCGCGGACAAGATTTCGATTCCAGCTGGGAATCTCGACGGTAACATCTTCGTTACCGTTGGGAACGCATTGGCAGGCAAGGCGCGAACTTGGTTTAACGTCTGGAGCTAAATCCAGCATGTCATTTTCGGAGTCTTGTGCGCTGGAACAACTTGCGCCCCCTTCCTTTACCCAAATATGACAGGTAGAACATGCGCAGACACCGCCACAGGCGTGATCGATGTCGATGCCGTTCGTCATTGCGATATCTAAAATACTATGCGGCAAACCTGTCTCACCGGGCGTGCGACTTGGATCCACTTCAATTGTTTTATTGAGTCCCTTGAAAGTAATTTTGTACTTCTTTGTCGGGGCTGGTGCATCAGGACTTTTAATGTAGGGGTTTGTTCCGCCCATAGTAACTCCAAATTTTGGATCACCATATCAAAGCAGTAACCCCTGAGACAACTTATGTTTTTTTCTATTTGGGGACAAGGCGTAATTCCATTGGCTGGGCGTTCATGGACAAACTGTCAAAAGAGCCGTACACTTATAGATAGAAGTCATTTCCCAAATATATTTTTCCCACAAAAAATCCGGAGGAGTTTATGAAAAAGCAACTCATTGCTTTTAACGTACTAATGTTTGTTTCCGCGTTTGCCTTTGCAAAAGGTGGAGGAGGAAATAGTTACATGGGGGGCTTGGGATATCAGTTCGCAGATCCAAACAGCTTTATAAATCCAGGGCAAATGGCGTTAAATAACGGTGCTCATCTGGAAGTGGGATACGACAAAGTGGACGGTACCAAAGTGCAGGCGCTTACTCCTTCGTTTGCCTGGGCGAACGGGCATTTTGGGTTTGGCCTTGTCGGCACGAGATACACGACAGACTTTGCTGACAAAGACGCAGGCATTGATGTCGTAGGTGCGGCTCTTGGCGTGGCTCTTGCCAATCAAAGACTCACTGCTGGTGTAGAAGCACATCGGAGTATTTCCACGAACCAAACCAATGATGGTTACGTAAATGCGACTATTAACTTGAACGGTCAAAAGAGAATGGGTTTTTCTCTTGGTGTAAATGCCGGTACCACATTAAACAATGCCGGTACGGATGTGAGACACGGTGGTGCTTCTCTTGGCTGGGGTTTTAGTCCCGCCTACTCTATCGAAGCACATTATGAGATGAACAACTTTTCTGACTCAAGCGACTACACATTAAGTGGCTTTGCAACTGCAGGAGCAAAAAACTTCTACTGTGCAGCGGGTGTGAATTATGGCGCACTGACAAAGCTAAACGAAATCGAAGGCAGACTAGGTTTGAATTTTGGAACTGTGGATATTTCAGCCAGAGGCAGCAAAACGCTCGATGCAAATTATGCATATGTGTACGGCGGTACTATCCGAGTAAATTTCTAAGAACTGATCATGACAATCCGGTCTAAAATTATAGCCTGCCTGGCAGGTATGGTGGTGTTGTTTGGCCTTCTATCGCTCTACCAATACCGCAAATCGCACATTTCTTACTCGCGCATTGCCTTAGTGAACGACCTGTTTCTTCCTCTCTCCAGACAGATTGTCTCTATCCAAAGTAATATTCAGGGTTATGTAGAAGACTCCAAGCGGTTCTATTTTTCGCAAACCTCTCCGGATGCGAATGGGTTTTCTAGAATGGCACGCGATGTTTATCCGCACGTAGTGTACAGAAAATTTCAAGCTATCGAAGCGCTATTGCACCGCGTGTCTGCCGGATCAAAAGTACAGGTGATTGAAGATTTGGAGAATCACCTCGTTCGATCTAAAGCACTTTTTCAGCGGCTGACCGAAACTACGACGATTCAGGATTTCGATTCTGTATTTGTGCAATTAAAAGCATCCATGGCAATTTTTTCAAAAGTACTGGATGAGGAAAGCCAGAACGTAACTTCAACTGTGCAAAAAGAATCGCGCGAAAGTGCGATCACCTACACGGCGTTATCTGTTTTAATTTTGCTCTTTGGGGTTATCTCTGTGTTTCTTTCTTACCGTGCGCTTTCACCTCTTCCCGAGCTTATCGATAGCATTAAAATGTTGGGTGGCGGAAAGCTGGATATGAGTTTTAAGGTTTCTCGAGACTCGCGCGACGAAGTTTCCGTTATGGCGCGTGAATTCAATCGCATGATTGAAGCTCTGAAAGAAAGAGATAAAAAAATCGTGGAACAACAGGCGACGTTACTGCAATCAGAAAAACTTGCGGCTGTCGGGCAACTTTCTGCGCAAGTCGTGCACGAAATTCGAAATCCCCTGAATTCGATGAGCTTGAACATCGATTGGTTGCAGGAAGAACTCACAGCCAGCAAAGAAGAAATTAAAAAAACGCTTGTGAGCATTAGCCGCGAAATTCAACGCTTGAACCAGATCACAGAAAGTTATCTTGTGCGTGCAAGAGTCACCACCAACGATACGAGTAAGGCCTGTTTGAATGAAGTGATTCGAGAGCTTGTTGATTTTGAAAGCGTAGAACGCGGAAACATTGAAATTAAAACAGAACTTTCAATGGAAGAACTCTATGTAAAAATAGACAAGTCCCGATTAAAGCAGGCGTTTATCAATATTATTAAAAACGCAAAAGAAGCGATGCCCAAGGGCGGAAGACTTGTTGTCAAAACAGAGCAAAAAAACAATGTTAGCGTTGTGCACTTTTCCGATACAGGTCACGGGATGAACGATACGGTAGTAAAGCAAACGCAAAAACCGTTTTTTACCACAAAAGAAAACGGTACGGGACTGGGCCTTTCTTTAACAAGAAATATCGTCGAAGAAGCAAGAGGTACTCTTTCTTGCATCAGTGAAATTGGCAAGGGAACGACATTTACTTTGCAGTTCCCCGTGTGAAAGCAAAAAAATAAATGAGCCACTATAAAATTGCGATTGTAGATGACGAACCAGCGAACCTGGAGTCGATCGAGCGGATTCTAAAATCCGACGGCGCTACCGTGTCTACTTTTTTGGATCCGGAAAGCGCGCTCGTTTACTTAAGGACAAGTGCGGTAGATTTAATCATTACTGACTTAAGAATGAATAACTGGAGCGGGATGGACTTACTTGAGGCCGTGAAGCTGCTAGATCCCTCCATTGAAATCATCATGATGACCGCTTATGGCACGGTAGAAGTCGCAGTAGAAGCGATGAAAAAAGGGGCGTACGATTTTATTACCAAGCCTCTTCAAAGAGTAAATGTTTTAAAAACAGTGCACCGAGCGCTAGAGAAAAAACGCCTTGTGACAGAGAATGCGTCTTTGAGAGAAGAAATAAACTATGGCGCGTCCCACACAAGCATTGTTGGAAATTCCTACCTACTTGGAAAAGTGCTCGACACTGCAAAACAAGCAGCCACAAGCCGTGCAAATGTTCTGATTGACGGTGAAAGCGGCACCGGGAAGGGAATGCTTGCAGAATATATTCACCAGCACAGCGGGGATAACCCAGGCATTCTAGTAAAAATTAACTGTACTGCGATTCCAGAAAATCTTTTAGAAGCAGAACTATTTGGATACGAACCGGGTGCTTTTACGGGAGCAACGAAAAAGAAAAAAGGCCGCGTCGAACTTGCGCACAATGGCACTTTATTCTTGGACGAAATAGGAATTGCCCCACTAACTCTTCAAACCAAACTTTTACGTTTTCTGCAAGATGGTGAGTTTGAAAGGCTGGGGGGAGTGGAAACAATAAAAGTTTCTGCAAGAGTAATCAGCGCGACAAACTCCAAATTGAAAGAAGAAATTCTTTCAGGAAAATTCAGAGAAGATTTATATTACAGATTAAACGTTATTAATATTCACGTTCCAGCACTTCGCGACCGCAAAGAAGATATTCCACTTCTAGCGACAAAATTTTTAAAAGATTCTGCCAAGAAGAACAATCGAGCGTTGCCACTTTTGCAAGGCAGTGTGCTGGATGCTCTTATCAAATACCACTGGCCAGGAAATATTCGAGAACTGCAGAATCTGATGGAAAGACTGGTAGTGCTAAATACATCCGGTGAAATACAACTGGATGATCTTCCTATCGAGATCGGCAGCTTCAAAAAAACCCAGAGCGTAAATATTCCCTTTGGCATCCCCCTTCGACAGGTGGAAAAAATCATGATGCGAGAAGCGTTAAAAACAGCGCAAGGGGATAAGCGAATGGCTGCGAAACTACTGGGCGTTCACCCCCGCACTCTTTACCGTTTTTTAGAAGCAGAAACGCCGACTATCGATGCCCCACCGGCCGAACTTCCAGAAAATCCAGTCGAAAAAGGTTCAATTTAAAGCCCTCTTCAGGTATGTAATCCGTTATGGAAATTTACGCCCTTATTGCCGTAGTTTTACTTGTTATCGTTATAGCTGCGGTTGTACTACTTAAAAAAAAGAAAGCGCCTACACTTCCAAAGAGCGAAAAAGCTACTCCTGTTGAAACGCTGCCTCCCCAGACCGAAAAAGTAGAGCTCGTATCAGCCTGGAACTCAAAGCTTGAAAAAACAAGAAGTTCCGTCCTTGGAAAAATAGGCGGATTTTTTTCAGCTGATAAAAAAGAAGTTTTGCCTAAAGAATGGGATCAAATTGAAGAAGCGCTTCTAGAAGGCGATGTAGGCTTTCCGGCAACCACCCAGTTGATGAACAGGGTGAAAGAGGAAATGCAAAAGGATCAGAGCAAGTCCTTGTTTTCCTCTATTTCCTTAGCTGCAGAACAAATATTCAATTCGGTGGATCATGGTGAAATTAATTTGGAAGGAAAACCAAAACCGTACGTGATTAGTATCGTAGGTATAAATGGCGTGGGTAAAACTACAACCATTGGTAAGCTTGCTTCCCATTTTTCTTCTAAAGGAAAATCCGTTCTTCTAGGGGCGGCGGATACTTTTCGAGCAGGTGCAATCGATCAATTAAAAGTGTGGGCAGATCGCACGGGTGCTCAATTTGTTACAGGCAGAGAAGGAGCCGATCCGGGCGCAGTCTCGTTCGATTCCGTTACTGCTGGTAAGGCCCGAGGAGTAGATGTCATTTTACTGGACACAGCAGGACGTCTTCATACAAAGAGCAATTTGATGGAAGAACTGAAAAAAATTGATCGCGTGATCAAAAAAGTGATTCCTGAAGCGCCCCATGAAACATGGCTTGTGATTGATGGTACTTTGGGTCAAAACTCCATCCAACAGGCAAAAGAATTTCAAAAGGCACTGCCTTTAACCGGCGTCATTGTGACCAAACTTGACGGAACTGCAAAAGGCGGAGCACTTCTTTCCATCGTAACCGACCTAAAAGTGCCCATCAGATACATCGGGCTCGGCGAAAAGGTAGAAGATCTTGTCGCATTTGATCCAAAACCATTTGTTGAAGCAATCTTAGGACCTGTCCAAAAATAATTTGCGACTACTGTATAGAAAACGATAGAATAACAACAGGATCTCAACTTGAATCAAGAACTCATCACACTTTTGGGGGCATCGGCCCTGCTTGTCTATTCCATCGACGAACTATCAAAAAGCGTTCAATACCTTGCTGGTAATCGCTTTAGAGTCTGGATTAATACCTTCGGTGAAAACAGACTGTATGGAATTTTCTTAGGGATCGTTTTTGCGATTCTATTAACAAGCTCTAGTGCAGTCACTGTGATGCTCGTGGGTCTTGCAAATGCAAGACTGATGTCTATCCCGCAAGTATTTTCCGTCACTCTCGGCGCATCGATTGGTTCTACCTTTATCGTACATTTATTTGCCATTAAGATTGCGGACTATGGTTTATTGCTCATTGCGGTCGGCGTTATTTTATCCTCTTTAAGTTCTAGCGATCGCATCGATCGCATGGCCCGCTGCTCGTTATTTATGGGTATTATGTTTTTTGCGATGTCACTATTGGGTGAGTCGGGAAAGACACTAGAGAAGAACGAGCTCTTCCAATATGTGATTCAGTATTTTCATGACAGACCGCTTGTGTCGCTCTGTATTTCCGGAGTTTTTACGGCGGTAATTCATAGCAGTGCCGCCACTATCGCCTTTGTGATGTCGTTGATGACGGCGCAGCACGGTACAGTATACGAAGCTTTTCCGTGGATGCTTGGCGCAAACTTAGGGACCACAGCCACTGCTTATTTCGCAAGTTTCAAATCTGGACAACTGGGTAAACAAGCAGCACTCGGCCATCTGGTTTGCAAAGTGGTGGGCGTTGCGATCTGTTTGCCTTTTATGCACGAACTATCTCAAGGCTGTGAATATTTAGTAGGGGACTTAGGTCGGCAAATTGCACTTAGTCACACGCTATTTAATGTGATCGTGGCTGTTTTATTCTTTCCGTTTATTTCTGTTGGTGTGCGCTTAGTGCAAAAACTTGTTCCTGAAGCGGAAAAAGAAAAGCAGTTTGAGTTTCAATATCTGGATCAAAGAACTCTGGAATCTCCAGAACTGGCACTTGCCCAAGCGCAACGAGAAATTTTAAGAGTCTCTGATACCGTCGAGCAAATGGTTGAAAAAAGTATTCATCTCTTTAAGGGATCTAACGAACGCGAAATAGAATCTTTAAAGGCGATGGATCAGGTAGTCGATTTTCTGAATAAAGGGATCAAACTGTATCTGACGAAAATGTCTCAAGGTGATATGACCCCTGAGCAAGTACAAAAAGAATTCGAACTGCTTTTAAGAACGAACGATCTCGAAAATATTGGCGATATTATCGATAAAAACATCTTAGAATTGGCAAGAAAGCACATTAAAAAGGGGTATAAATTCTCTGAAGAGGGTTGGAATGAAATAATGACGTTCCATGCGAAAGTGGTCGAATGTTTGAGGATTTCTACTGCGTATTTTACGTCTCATGATAGAGCATTGGCAGCGAAACTGATGGTATTACATCAGCAGATTGAAGACTTAACTCTCGACTTAAGTGAAAACCACGTTCAAAGACTACATCGCGGTGTAAAACAATCGATGGATACGACTTCCGTGCATTTGGATTTGATCGGCAATTTGCAACGGATAGCAGCTCTTTCAGTTAACTTTACCCGTATCTTCAATATCAAAAACGCCGCTGAAGAAACGCCGAAGATTTAAGCATTTCGTTCCGGGTAAAGACAGTATTCCATCTTCTCAATCCACACGGCTAAATAGCGTAAAGGATTCTTGGTGAGAAAGAGATCTCCCCCGTTTTCTTCCACTAACTTTAATTGTACCAACCGGCTTATTCTCGTCAGTATTCCCTTTTCTTCAGGATAGGGATTGTTAGTGCGAATGGAATTCAAAATGCGTATGCGTCTTGCCGTCTCGCTCATATTAAAAAAATGAAAATAAATATGAAGCATGCCTAATGTTAGTAACAGTGCAAAACTTAGGTGAGTAAGTGTAGTGTTTTGGGATATCTTTATTCCAGCTGTCAGCGAAACTACTAACGCGAATGCAAGACAGATAAGTGCAATGACTTGTGCAGCAATGCGTGGAAAAAAAAGACGATTCAAAAGCATTTGAAATAAAAAGGCAAAGAGAGGTGAAGCTAAATAGAAAAGCATCTCCGTTAAATGCATTATCCTTCCCCCTCCTTTAATCCCAATACGTATCTAAAAATAAAAAAGAGTTGTGCAAGAGTTTGAGCTGGTTTTGTTAAGATCCAGCCGCCGTCGTTTTTTGCTCGGATTAGACCAGCCGTTTCGAGATCTTTATATCTTTCTAAAAGAAGAGAGTCTTTCGGAAAGTGTGAGATCAAAATATCTTTTTCTAATCGCCCATTATTTTTAAACAAAAGCGCTAATATTTTTATGGAGGGCGAAGATGCTTGTATCGCAGGAAATATCGCGATGTAATTTACGGCTAAAATAAAATTTATAAGAGACGGAAAAATAAATGCTTCGCGAAAAAAAGACACACAGGCTAGTAGAAAGGGCGGAAGTAAAAAGAAAGTAAAAAGAAGTGTAAAACTGCGCGTTGCGCGTGCTTTTCTCCAGTAGATGCCGTGAATGAAGAGCGAAAAAAGAAAGAATAACGCGCCCACCCACCAATAATCTGTCTCTATTAACGTATCCGTCATTTGAAAGAAAAGAATACCACAATTACAGTCAATAACGCGGCACGCAAGCGGCACTTTCAGTGTAAAATTAATATTAGTGTCTCAAAAAACATCCAAATACAAATTGCGCGATAAGTCCCACGAAGTAGTCGGGAATTTTACGGAAAGTGAGCTTATCTCTGCCATCGAGTCTGGTAAGTACACTGGCGAAGAAGAAATTTGTGCGCACGGATCTACCAAGTGGAGCCGACTTGCCTCAAATTCCGCATTTTATGATGCGTTTTTAAAAAGAGTCCACGGTAAAGAATATGTTTTTAAATCCGAACATGCGAAAGAAAAAAAAGAGAGTGGGAATAAGCAAAAAGAAAACCTGACCGAAGTTCATGGTGAAGACTCAAGTAACAAGCAAAAAGAAGAAACTCCCAAAAAAGAGCGCGGCACAGGACTTACATTGCGCGATTCAGAAATCCAAAGTCTTTTTAAGTCAGAGTCGTTTGAAAAAACAGAAGTACAAAACCAGGAATTAAATATTCCCTCGCGCGAAGAGGAAGAAAAAAGTCTTCCGAAGATTCAAATGACGTTCCACGAAAAGCATAATGAACGTCACAAGGACAACGACGCCAGCAGAAACAGTGATCGCAGAAGGTTTGCGATGTGGGGAATTGTTCTGATTCTCGTAATGGTCTCTTTATTTAACCTGGGAAAAGGGAAAGACGGAAAAGAAACGGATATTGCAGAGGGTACGATTTTGCCCGCTTCAAAAAAAGACAAGGCAGAAGTTCAGACACTTGCTGTATCCAATGAAAACCTCATTCGCTTGGCAGCTTATTATTCTTCCCAGGACACGCTTCCCGGCTATCAAGCGGCAAACAAACTTTTAAACCTGGGCAATGTCACAGCTGACACGACAGGTGAACTAGTAAAGGCAAAGTGCAGGGTTCTCTCTGAGCTGGTTACGCTAGAAGTGAATAAAACTGAGTTGATAACACAACTTAAAACACTCATTGCTGCAGGAAGGGAAAAAGATCCACAAGGTTCGGATTTTTACCGGGCAGAGGCGAAAATCCTTCTTTCCGAAAATAATATTGCAGAGGCTAAAAAACTCGCCTTACGTGCCAGAGAAACAAACCCGGAAGATCCGGAAAACGCGCTTCTCCTCTCAGAAATTACTCTTGAAAACAAAGATGTAGCAGACAGCAAAGTTTTTTTGGAAACAATAGACGGGTCGCTGGATGACTCGGTAAGAAAGAAAAAGATCGCCTCCAGAGTGAATTTAGAATTGCAAAACTATCCTAATTTAGAAAAATCTGCTCAGGCGTGTGTTGTTTCTAGCCCCGCGCATTCAGAGTGCTATTATTTGCTTTCGGAGGGCTACGCCAAGCAAAATCAATTGAAAAAAGCCCGCGCGTTTTTAGATCTTTCGGCACGTTTATCACCTTTTACCAAAGCGGATACAGCAATCGTGATTTTTGATCGGCTCGCGCAATTAGAAGGTGTATTGGGGAAAGAAGAGGATGTACAAAAATATAAAGCATTTTCTGAAATGCTAAAAGCAACTGAAGAAAAAAACGAGAAACAGGCAAAAGCCAGAAAAGAATGGGAAAATTTTGTCGTAAACGATGATTTTTTAATTAAAAGAGCGCTTGAGCAGGATAAAGAAACGGGCAAAACAGAAGCTTTTAAATATTATGTGGCGGCGACAAGTATTGCGCCGAAAAGCAGGGAAGCAATTTTGGCAATGGGACGCGCTTTAGAAGCCACAATTTCCGGTATCGAGGATTACAAGAAAGTAGAAGCTTTTTATCAGATCGCAAGTCAGGAAGATCCAGGGTTTGTGAAAGCCTTTGTTCGCCTGGGTGCTGTTGAAACGGAACAATACAACTTTGAAAAGGGACATGGCTATCTAATGCGTGCCCTGCAATTGGATGACAAGGATCCAGAAGCATATTTCGAATTAGGTGTGCATTATTTTAAACGCCAGGACTATGTTTCTTCATCTGACATGTTGTTAAAAGCAAAGCAAAACAATTTTCAAAGTGATGCCCTCTACTACTACTTCGGTCTGGTAAGACAAAAACTCGATCGCAGTAAAATGCGAGAAGCGATGGAAGCCTTCTATACAGCGTATTCGCTGAACCCAGAAAACTATGATGCTCTTTCTGAATGGTTGAAATTGAAACTTGTGGCAAGTGAGAAAGCTTTTGCAATTAAGTTTTTAAAAAGCCTTATGGCGAACGATCCTAAAAACGCCGAAATCATGCGTGTGATGGGCGAAGTGTACTTGGCAAACTCCGAACCCAGAAGAGCCGTAAATT
The DNA here is from genome assembly GCA_964396165.1 of uncultured Pseudobdellovibrionaceae bacterium. Classification (GTDB taxonomy): domain Bacteria; phylum Bdellovibrionota; class FAC87; order UBA2466; family UBA2466; genus CALCZU01. The sequence goes on along the minus strand of CAYNEF010000005.1, from coordinate 62,963 downwards.
ATTTTCATAGGTCGTTAGATTACAACAATTTAAGCAGTAAAACCCGAATGTCTCTTGCTCGAGCGCTCGAAAGCATTGGAGAGTTAGATACAGCAGCCGAAGAATTCCATGAAGCTGCCCGACTTGATCCAAAAAATGCGGAAGGGTTTTACGAGTCAGCACGCGTGCTCTTTCAGCTACAAAACTACCCCAAGATGGCAATAGTCGTTAAAAAGTTGCTCGAGCTTTCTCCAAATTATCCAGGCTCGCATAAATTGGGGTCTCTGGTTGCGCAATCCACCGGCAACAAGGAAATGGCCATTTCAGAAATGAAAAAGGAAGTAGAAAATAACCCCGAAAACTACTCGTTTGTGATTGAATTTGCCGAACTTTATATGCGTTTTAATATGTTCAATGAAGCCATCGTGGAATTGTCCAAAGTCACAAACCTACCAACAGAAACATCAGCGGACAAAACCAAAGCGGCACAGTACATAAAAGTGCGTTTGACGGCGTATTATTTACTATCCGGATGTTACAGGCTGCTTGCAAAGCCTGATTTGGCAGAGGGTTCGGTAAAACTCGGTTTAAAAGTAGATTCTGAAAATGCGCTATTGCGCAGAGAGCTGTGTTTTGTTTATGCTGACCAACAGCGATTTCCGGAAGCTACCCGGGAATGCGAACTTTACTTGAGAAGAAACCCGGCCGCAGAGGATGTGGATAGGATCAAGCAAAAGCTGAAAGACATGAACATAGATTATTATTAAGAGGAAGTATGCTCGACATCAAAACAATCTGTAATGAAACTGAAAAAGTAAAAGCCGGTTTACTCAAAAGAAATAAAAAGGATTTGGTTGATTCGCTTTTGCTGGTGACAAAACTGGATTCAGACAGAAAAACCAATATTTTAGAAGTGGAAAAGCTTAAGGCGCAGAGAAACCTCGCCAACCAGGAAATCGCCAAGGCAAAAAAAGAAGGTAAAGACGCATCCGAGATTCTCGCTGAAATGGGTAAGGTGTCTGCCCGGGTTAAATCTTTGGACGAAGAAGCCTCTCAAATTGAAGAAAAACTAAAAGGACTCTTACTCGAATTTCCCAACATTCCAGAAGACGCAGTTCCTGTGGGCGTATCTTCCCAAGATAATAAAGTGGTTAAAGAATGGGGCAATCGCGCTAAATTTGATTTTTCCCCTCAATTGCACCACGAAATGGGAGAAAAACTGGGAATTTTGGATTTTAAAAAAGCTGCAGAAGTCACCGGCGCACGTTTTACTTTTGTAAAAGGCATTGCTGCACAACTGGAAATGGCTTTGATCCAGTTTATGTTTAATACACACATAAAAGCCGGATATGAAGCGATTCTCCCCCCGGTAATTGTAAATAAAGACACGCTTACCGGTACCGGCCAGTTGCCCAAGTTTGCGGATGATGTGTTTCACATAGAAAAGTTTGGATACTACTTAAGTCCAACAGCAGAAGTGCCAGTCACAAACTATTACAGAAATGAAATGCTGGATGAAAAAATTCTCCCCAAATCATTTGTGGCATATAGTTCTTGTTTTCGTTCAGAAGCCGGAAGTTACGGTCAAGACACAAAAGGATTAAAACGCCAGCATCAATTCAACAAAGTAGAATTGGTTAAGTTTGCGACACCAGATACATCGCAAGAAGAACACGAAAAAATGTTACAAAGTGCTGAAAGTATTTTACAGAAATTGAATCTGCCCTACCGTGTAATGCTTCTTTGCGGGGGCGACATGGGATTTGCCTCGAAGAAAACATACGATATCGAAGTATGGTCACCGGCGCAAAACGGTTATATGGAGATTTCTAGCGTCAGTAATTGCGGTGATTTTCAAGCAAGACGCGCAAATATCCGTTACCGTGATTCGAAAACAGGTAAGCCGCAATTTGTGCACACGTTGAACGGTTCGGGTCTTGCTGTAGGCAGAACACTGCTTGCCATTATGGAAAATTACCAGACAAAAGATGGAAACTTCGATATTCCAGAAATATTAAAACCCTATTTAGCCTGAGATCCCTTGGGTTTTTCTTTTCGTTTCCAGTTCCTGTAGTCCCAACTGACACGCTTTTCGAAGCGCCTGAGACGCACTTTCTGTTTTGCATTTATTTAGAAGCTCTTTTGGCTCCGCTGCATTTTCTGTCGCTTGTTTTCCAAGTACCAGTGCTGCGGCAATTTGTATCCCTTCGGTAATTGATTTATTTTTCAAAGTGTTCATTAGTGAAGTAATTACTGGCTCCGAGTGATCGCCCACCACCCCCAAGGATAAAACAGCTTTTTCTCCCACATCTGAATCTTCAGAGGTCGTAATAATTTCCACGAGTCGCTTGGAAATGACGGGATTATTCTGGGTGGGAAGAGCGTTAATGACATCGAGAGTGGCGAGTAAAACATCCGGATCTGAACTTTGAATGGTTTTTTCAACTGCTTCAATTGCTTTTGGACTGTTTTTAGCTTGAGCCTGTAATCCAGAGAGACAGTTCAGCGCCAATGGTGTGTCTTTATCCAGCGCACAAAGGGAAAGAATTTCTACCACTTCATCTTGCCCCTGACTTTTTTCCGTCATTGCTTTGATTGCCGATCGTCTGATTCGCGAATTATCATTTTTCTTATATACGTTTACGATCGTTTCCATATCCCCCGACAAACCGAATTGCTCGAAATAAGAAAGAAGCCCCTGAATTTCTTCGGGTTCAGTAGCAGCTTTTAAAGTGCTTAATAGGGTGTCGTGTGTGTCTTTTGACAGGTCTTTTCTCTTGATTAGTGTATTGATAATTGCATTTTTCAAAACCGGATCGCTTTTGTAAGTTTCAAGAAGAGTTTTTCTGATTTGCTCGTTCTTGGCTGCAGTGCCTGCTTTGCCGAGTGCTTTTGTGCAAAGCACACGGAGTGTAATGTCTGGTTCTTTTAAACAATCTAAAAGCGATTTGACTGCTTCTTCCTGATAAATCGTCTGTGTATATTGGCTCAACTTGAAAGCTGCGCGTTTTTTTTCTTCAGGATCTGTAGAACCAGACAACGTTCTTGCCCAAAGTAGTATGGGATGCGTAATGGGAGTCGAGTAACGCTTTCGTTTGGATTTGGATTTTGCATTACACGGAAGGCTGATAACCAGCATTAAAACCAGGAAAAGCGGGATGTATTTTTTCATCATGGGTGCATCATACACCACAGAAGACCAAATAAAAAAGCCCGCGCTTTTGGCACGGGCTTTTTAACGTTTTAAGGCGAAAAGACTTATTTCACGCCGCCGAGATCCAATCTTCCACCGGTGACGGTTTTATTTGTCATCGAGGGGATTTTCACTGTCATTGAAAGCAATTTTTCTTTGACTGTTGTTGCTGTCATGTTGGGATCTGTTGACCAAAGAAGGGCAGCAGCTCCGACCACATGCGGTGTTGCCATCGATGTTCCATCCCAAGTGACTTTCATGGAGCCAAGCTCAATGATGGTGTCTTGGTAACGGTTTCCTGGAACCGTGGAAAGAATATTTACACCAGGAGCTCCTAAATGAACGCTTTTTGGTCCGTAGTTGGAGAACTCACCGATTTTTTCATTCACGTCGATTGCAGCAACTGTGATCATGTTTTCCAGATTGAAAGTCGCAGGAAGCACAGGTTTAGGATCGGTATCATTGTTGAAACCGACAGCCTTGCCTGCAGCTTGATCTACGCGGCCGTTTCCAGCAGCAGCAATGAATAGAACGCCTTTTGCTTTGGCGCGTTCAATTGCTTTTTGAATTTCATCATCACTTTCATCCCCTTTTTCACCACCCCAGCTTGCGTTGATGATTTTTGCGCCGTTATTGACAGCATAATCAATTGCCTTGATTGCAGCTTCAGAAGTGCCCTGGCCTTTTTCTGTGATAAATCTCAGTGCCATGATTTTTACTTTTGGAGCAATTCCGACGATTCCCATTCCGTTGTTTCCTGTCGCGCCAATCACGCCTGATACGTGAGTTCCGTGTCCTGGATTTCCGCCAGACATCAGAATATCAATCATTGACATGGAAAGATCGTAAGGTTTGTTGTCGTTGTTTGCGAAATCCCAACCTACGATGTCGTCAATATAGCCGTTATTGTCATCGTCGATTCCGTTTCCAGGAATTTCTTTTTCATTTCTCCACATCTGATTGATAAGATCAGGATGAGTGTAGTCGACGCCAGTATCAGTGACTGCTACGATGATATCTTTTCCTTGAGGAGAATTTTGTTGTGCAGCTATCCCTTTCACCTGGGCAATTCCCCATTGTTTATCGAGCATGGTGTCTTTACCGGTAGCTTGCTGTAAGCCAGCTGTTGGAATCTCTGGGTTGTCCGGATAGGCCGGGCCGTCTGTAATTTGCAGCATATTCGTGCGAGCCAATTCGTTGATGGCAGCACGGTTTTTAGCTAAAGAGGGGTTTTCAATGAGATGGATAGCACCATTTTTTTGTACAGTAACAACGTTACTGTCTTTTAATGAAAGTTGGCTTGCATCAGTGGAAATAGTCCATTTGTACAGATTTCCCTCTTTGCTTACTAATGAAAGTGATCCGCCATGTACTTTTGTAAATTTTGCAAGGTCAGTGGAATTCGTTTTATAGAATTCGACAAGATATTCACTCGCAAATAAATTTGCGGCTAGGCTGAGTGCCAAGGTTAAGATTACTTTTTTCATTAGGTCCCCCTATTAATGGAAAGTGGCGTTATTTTTAAGGTAAATTAATTATACTGTTTAGTTAAGGCTATCGTTGTGCAGAGAAACGTCAAGGTATTTTGCCTGCTTTGGATTAACAAGTGTTCCGCATTGAAATGAAACAGTGGTATGATGTGGCAGATCATGAAACGTGTCGTAATATCCATCAAAAAGAACGCTGCATCACGCGATGCTGCGAAAGAATTAGAAACACTTTTTAAAAAAAAAGCATTTGAGCTGATCGATATTGATCAGTACAGCGAGCTGACCAACACTGAAAAAGCGGAAATCAAACTAGGAATCGCTATCGGTGGTGACGGAACATTTCTCAATTTGGTCAGACAACTCGAAGACAAAGAAGCTTTTCCCTTGATTGGAGTAAACATGGGAAGCCTTGGTTTTATTACCGAGGTGGGCCGTGAAGAAATGGGGCAAGTTGTCCAGGCATTTTTAAATGGTAAGCACAAAGAAGATAAACGCCGGCTTTTAGAAGTGCATGTAAAAAGAAAAGGCTCCATTGTGCACCAATCGCACGTTTTTAATGATGCAGTTGTGCAAAAAGGAAAAGACTGCACGACTCTCGGTCTGACGTTGCAATTAAACGGAGAATTGCTCAGCCGCGTGAGAACAGACGGGTATATTGTTTCTTCTGCCTCTGGATCTACAGCGTACGCACTTTCTGCCGGTGGGCCACTGGTACATCCGGCAGTAGATTGCATGGTTCTTGTTCCAATTTGCGCCCATTCACTTTCCTCTCGTCCTGTGGTTGTTCCCGTCGATATGTGTTTTGAAATGGTGATTGAAAAGAGCAAGGGGAATGCTTTTCTCTCCCTCGATGGTCAGGGACAAACGGACTTGATTGAAGGCGATTCGATTTCGATTGTCGGAAGTTCCAGATCTTTAAGAATCATCCGCGCACCCGAGCAGAAATGGTCCCAGGCATTGAGAGCTAAACTAAAACTCATGTAGGTTAAATGGCACTTACGCTAAAAGAAATTTCGCAGAAAATAGCGCAAAACCCGAAGCTGGTTATTGTAGAAGATTTTGAAATAGGGGTTGAAGAAACTTCTATAGACACCGTATCGACGCACTCAAACAAAACAAAAAACACAAAAATTCAAAAAGAATTCTTGATTACCCTCAGGCTTTTGCACAGAAAAAGATTGGGAGAAGGGTTTGCAACTGCAACCGACTCTGATTCACTGAATCTTCTTGTCGAAAATGCAATTGCTTCTGCGGAATCTTCTCTTCCCTGCCCGTGGTTTCGCTTTCCGTTGTGGCGCTCTGTTGCAAAAGAGGGCGTTCAAGCTCGCACGAGCCCATTAAACAGGGATGAAATTGTTGTTCCTGAGGGGGTTTACGTTGTCGTCTCAAATGAAACGAAAAACAAAAGAATTCAGCGAAAAACCGAAAAGCAGGTACTCGAGCAATCTGTTTCCAATCAATATGTAGAAGTGATGGTGTCAGTGCCAGTCAAGCACACCGAAGTTCTTTTAAAAGAAAAAATCAAAAACCCCACAAGTACAGACACCATTCACGGCACGATTAAAAAACTTTTGAATGAAAAAAAGTATTTTTCAAATGCACCTACATTTCCAATTTTACTAACAACAGGTCTGGTTTTTTCCGAGTCGGTAGGAGCAGGTATTCTAGAGAGACTTTCGCAGTTGTTCGCAGCCGATAGTCCTGTTGCAGAGTCTTACTGGAACACACAAAAGCGAGCCCTTTCAGACAAGGTTGCCATTATTGATGATGGGAAAATGAGTTTTTCAACCGGAGAATTTTTTGATTTTGAAGGCGTTGCCGGACAAAAAGTAATTTTAGTTTCTGATGGAAAAGTTCAGTCGCTTCTCCACAACACAACTACGGGAGCCAAATACAACAGGCCTGGCACGGGTAGTTTGAGATCTTTCGAAAACTCAAAAGGACCCCGGATCAGCCACTCCAATTTGTATATGGAAAAAGGCAGCAAAAAAATCGAAGACATCATTCACCACACTGTTGACGGTATCTTTGTAGAGGCTGCGACTAATTGGGAAATGTTTGAACGCGATGGAATAGATTTTGTTCAATTTGATGCTTTAGGTTGGCGAATTGAAAATGGAGAGGGGAAATTTCCCGTTTTCTGCGAACGGATTTCCTTTCCACTTGCAAAGTACCTGGAATGCATTGTCGATGTTTCTGACAAAATAGAGTGGCATGGAAATGTCGCAAGCCCCGCTGTAACCGTGCATAATTTGCTTACTTAAGTCTGGACACACCGCAACAGCAAATTGTTAAGTTTTCTCCATAATTCTGTCGATAAATAAGTATATGAAAAAAGTTTCAAAAGATTTATTTAGCCTGGATGCTGCTACGCTCCCTGTAGAACTTGGAAAAATCACAAAAAATTCAGTCGTCACTCACGGATCTTATCTTGTGAGTTCTACTGGCAATGCTGCCGATCATGCTTGGAACCACATGGACCAAGCGCATCGTCCCTGGATTCACAACACCTATACTGAAGCGCTAAGAATCGCGCGTGGTAAAAATTTCGCTGTTTCTCTTACCAGGTTTAAATTCGCTTTCTTTAAATTTTCAATCTTGGTCACCGACGTTCAAGTGTCTGAAAGCCTCTGTTATCAAAGCTACAGTTTGTTCAATATGATTTACGTGCACAACCTGACGCACAACTTGGATAAGAAAATTCATATCGAATGGTATCTTGTTTCCAATCGGTTTCTAAAGTTTTTACATCCCATTCTTCACTGGAGATTAGAACGCCTTAGTCATGTACAGATTGCTGAAGATGTGAAAATTATCCAGCAGAGAAATCTTTTAAGAGAAAAAGGATATAAGTTCGACACGGATGTCCCTGATTATTTAAATAGCAATACGGCAGACAATGGAGTCGTTGCCCCGCCGTTGAATAAAGTTGTTTCTTTAGATTTGTCTCAGCTCGAAGAGGGAAAAGCGACCAAGCTGACCAGTGACAGTGTCATGCTTCTTGTCGAAAAAAAGGGCAACCTTTTTTCCGTTTGGCCGGCAGTCTGCCCCCATCAAGGCGCCCCGTTGTCTGCAGCAAATAAATGTGGAAAAAAACTCCAATGCGAATGGCATGGCTATAAGATTTCTTCAGTGGTTCTTTCAAATAGCCAACCCATTGCTCTGTTAGGTTCATTGGAATTGAAATTATTAGGTAATTCTCTCGTAGTTTCTCAAGGACAACAGAGTCTTAACTCTCCTGTTGAATACGCCGAATTTCTTGCTGCGTAGTGCCGTACACAAAGTAAAGCCCCCTCTTTTTTATACCGATGAGCATACGTATGCGAGTGCTCTCATTTGGACATACCGATATCGGGATGAAGCGTAAGATAAATCAGGATTCTTTCCTGTGTGACGACAACTTGCGCCTGTATGTTGTTGCTGACGGGATGGGCGGACACTTAGGTGGCGAAGTAGCAAGCCAAAATGCTGTGACCGGAATCCAAAAGTTTTGTAAAGAGAATCAGAATTTAAATCCACGCGAACGACTTGATAAGGGCGTAAATAGTTCCTGCAACGAAATCTTTCTTCAAAGCAAACAAAAGCCCGAGTTATCAGGAATGGGTACGACTGTGCTTGCAATGCTGATTCACGACGATTGCGCCTATATTGCTCAAGTCGGTGATAGCCGTGCGTATCTCATTCAAAGTGGAAACATCTGGCAAATTACCGAAGATCACTCTCTTTTAAACGAAGAAATACGCGCCGGAAGAATCTCCCGACAAGATTCTCACAACTACCAATTTAAAAACGTAATCACGCGCTCTGTAGGTTATGAAAGCCAGGTAGAAGTAGACATTTATCGCCGAAAACTTTTACCGAAAGATATGATTTTAATGTGCTCGGACGGATTATCTGGCCTTGTCGACATTAAAGAAATTCAAGAATATGTGGAAAAGTACGGTCCCGAAGAAGGATTGAAACAACTAATTCAGCTCGCAAACGAACGCGGTGGGGACGACAATATTACCGCGGTGCTCTGCCAAGTGGTTTGACTCGACCCGCTATATAGTGATTTAATAGCTTTTTTAAAGGCTTGAATAGGACAATTGCCGATTGATTTTTAAAAGAAAAAACTGGCTACGTGAGCGGTTTGTAACGCTAATGGTCATCCCTGAAAGAACGCATCGCGTTCATAAAGTGGTTGTGCCCTTTTTTCTCTTAAAAGTTGGGCTAATTTTATTCTCGCTCAGTTTCGTTTTTCTTGTAGTGGTCGGTATCGATTACATGCATGTTCTTTCCCGCCTTTCTGAAAACAAATCTTTAAAGGGTGAAAACTTTAAATTACGTCAGGAAGTGCAAAGCATTAAAAATAAAGTCGAAACCATGGAAACGACACTGGAGAGAGTCAGAAACTACGCAAAAAAATTGCAAATGATGACCGGTCAAGGCGACAAAAATGCTGCCGAAATTCCTTGGGGTCCCACCTCTGAGGGCGAAGTAACAGCGCCGTCCAAAAAACGCGCGAATAAAAGTTTTGATCGTAATTTAGATGCGGATGAGGACGGCGAAGGTCAAAAAACTTCGTTATTAAATAACGAACTTCTTCCTTTAGAAGAACGGGTTGCAAAATTAGAATTGGTTTCAGCCAGCATGGAAAACAATCTTTCCCGCTTGCAGGTAAACTTGCTTAGAAAAAGCGCCATTATGAACGCCACTCCCAGCATCATGCCGATTGCCGGTTGGGTGTCTTCCACTTTTGGATATAGAAACAATCCCTATGATGGTGTCTACCGACTACATTCAGGAATTGATATTGCCGCAGATCCGGGAACTCCAGTCCGAGCGCCTGCCGATGGTACTGTGATTTTTTCAGGTTACCGCGAAGGATACGGCAAAGCAGTTGTTGTGGATCACGGGTATGGCATCCATTCTTTGTTCGCGCATAATTCTGTTTTGTTTGTCAGTAACGGTTCAAAAATCAAACGTGGAGAAACGATTGCTCAAGTCGGAAGCACCGGGCACTCCACAGGTCCACATCTGCATTATGAAATTAGAAAGAACGGCGTTCCAGTAAACCCCGCACATTTTCTCTCTCGTGCTCGCTTCTAGTCTTACTTCTTTACCTTCGACCAATCATCGAGAAACGTTTTAAGCCCGCTGTCTGTGAGCGGGTGTTTTGCCAGTTGGTGGATCACTTTTAAAGGTAAAGTGACAACATGGGCCCCTAACTTTGCTGCTTCCAAAACATGAATGGGGTGTCTGACGCTGGCAACTAAGACTTCTGTTTTCATCTGGTAGTTTTTGTAGATTTGAATAATTTCAGAAACCATCGTCATTCCATTTTGCGATATGTCATCAAGACGGCCCACAAACGGGCTAACGAAGGTAGCACCGGCTTTCGCGGCAAGCAGCGCCTGAATCGGTTGAAAAATTAATGTCACATTTGTAGGGATTCCTTCGTCTGTTAGCGCGTAAACGGCTTTTAGGCCCTCTGATGTCATGGGAATTTTGACGACAACATTTTTTCCAAACTTGCGAAGCGCTTTGCCTTCCTTGATCATCTCTGACGCCGTGAGTCCCACGACCTCAAGAGAAACGGGTCCTTTTACCGTCGAACAAATATCTTTTGCGACGGCTTCAAACTTTTTACCCGTTTTAGCGATCAAACTTGGATTGGTTGTCACACCGTCGAGTAGACCGAGCGAAGCAGCTTCGTTGATTTCTGAGATTTCTGCGGAGTCGATAAAAAATTTCATAAGAGTTATTATGTCTCGTCTCCTTGACAATGCAAACGGCTAATTCCTAAAATCATCGGGGCCAAGTCTAAAATGATATCTGGAGCGTAAACTATGATCGAAGTAACAGAACTTACTAAAAAATACGGAGACCGCTATGCGGTAAATCAAATCTCCTTCTCCGTAAAGAAAGGGGAAATTTTAGGTTTCCTCGGACAAAACGGCGCGGGCAAAACCACGACGATGAAAATTTTGACAGGTTTTATGCCAGCCACTTCCGGTACGGCAAAAATTGCAGGTTTTGATGTTTTCGAAAATCCTCTCGAAGTAAAAAAGCGCATCGGCTATTTGCCGGAAACGCCCCCCATCTATCCAGAACTTTTAGTGTGGGAATATTTATCTTTTGTTGCAGACCTCAAAGGCATTGCATCCAAAGACAAGAAAAAGAAAATCGATGCAGCGTTAGAAAAAACCCAATTGGGCGATGTGAAAAACAGACTCATCGGAAATCTTTCCAAAGGGTACCGCCAGCGTGTAGGACTTGCTCAGGCATTGATTCACGAACCAGAACTTTTGATTTTAGACGAACCGACAGTGGGTTTGGATCCTAAGCAAGTGAATGAAGCACGTTCTCTCATCAAGTCGCTGAAAGATTCACACACGGTAATTTACAGCACACATATTCTTTCAGAAGTAGCCGCAACCTGTGATCGCATTATCATTATTGATAAAGGAAATATTGTTGCGCAGGAGTCTCTCAACTCGATGGGGACGACCGGAACATCTTCCCGTACGGAAATCATCGTACAAAGAATGCATGAGAAAACCGTCTCTGCTTTAAAGGGCATTGCGGGCGTAAAGAATGTGCAAACTTCTGCCAATGGTGTGAACCGCATTTTGGTGGAAGCCGAACCGAAAGAAGATGTGATGGCTGAACTTGCAAAGGCGGTTGTTACATCCGACGCCGGTTTGATTCGCATGCAACCAGTCGCATTGGCACTGGAAGAATATTATCTTGATCTCATCAAAGGGAAACGGAGCGCGGTATGAACGGAACAACAGCAATTGTTAAAAAGGAATTGAGATCTTACTTCTACAGCCCACTAGCCTATGTCGTTCTTGGGGTGTTTTTGTTTTTCATGGGAGTAATCTTTTCAAAATTCGTCTACATCTACCAACAATACAATAGCCGTGCTTCTTTCGGCGGGCCGCAAGGCATTACGTTAGATAAGCTTGCGACCTATTTGTATCAAAACATGGCTTTTCTTCTCTGTTTTTTGACGCCGCTTTTAACGATGCGTTTGTTTGCAGAAGAAAAAAGACAACATACATTTGAATTGCTTTTCACCGCACCCATCAAATCTTTTGAAATCGTATTTGGAAAATTTCTTTCCGCATACTTCTTCATGATGATCATGATTGTGCTTTCATTCATCTATGTCTTTTTCATGATGCTTTGGGGAAACCCTGAAGTTCCCATTATCGCAACAACATACTTGGGTCTGTGCTTGTCGCTTGCTTGTTACGTCGCGATTGGTTCTTTGATTTCAGCAATGACAAGTTCGCAAGCCGTAGCCGCAGTTTGGACCTTCATTGTGCTGTTGATGTTGTGGTTGTTACAGTCACTCGGTCAGGGAATAACAGCGACAGTTGCGGGCGTTCAACTGGGAAATTTGATGGTTTATCTTTCCCCGCTAGGACATTTCACAACGTTTTCTGAAGGACTAGTGCATGTGAAAGACCTTGTTTATTTCATCAGTTTCACATTTTGCGTTTTATTTTTAACCCACAAGGTTGTGGAAAGTAACAGGTGGAGATAATTTTATGAAAAACAAACTTGGAATAGCTCTGCTGACAGCAGCGGTAACTGGAATTATCGCAACCGCGATGAGTGCGTATTTAAGACCTGATCTCGCAAATTTGTGGCGCAGTTTGGGTGGCTTCACTATTGCGCTTTGGGTGGGATACTTTGTGGCAGAGAAAGACTTCTTTGCAAAAGTATTGTCACAAAAGACAACTCAATACGGACTGAATGCCGTATTGATGAGCGTGATTGTGATAGCAATTGCGGTGATGGCAAATGTCATCTCCAGTAACTACGATACGAAAAAAGATTTCACAAAGAACCAACTCCACTCTCTTTCTGATCAATCCATCAAGCTCGTAAAGGGGTTGACGCAAGAAATTCGGATGAAGGCTTATATCAATCCGACACAGCTGCAGGATTTTAAAGCTATCTTTGAAAAGTATACGTACTACAACAAAGAAAAGTTAAAACCTGAATATGTAGACGTGGACAAAGAGCCGTTCGAAGTTCAAAAAAATAATATCAAACAAGCAGGCACGATTATTTTTGAAAGTGACGCTCGCACGGCTCGTGTGGAAAATCTGATGGGTCCTGATGATACAAAGCTAGAAGAAAAACTCACTAACGCCATCATTCAAGTCGCTAAAGGCGATAAGAAAAAAGTGTATTTCTTAACGGGTCACGGGGAACACATGATTACCGACACCGGTAAAGAAGGTTACTCGGAATTAAAAGAAGCGATGGAAGGCGGCCGTTATTCTACAGAGACTCTCAGTCTTTTCGAAAAAGCGGAAGTTCCCGCAGATGCTGCCATTCTTGTTATCGCTGGTCCAAAGTCGGATTTTTTAGAGTCTGAATTTAAAGCGATTAATGCCTATCTTGCTAAAGCAGGCAAATTGTTATTCATGGTGGAACCTGTCAGTTCCTCCAACATCAAGCCTTTTTTGGCAAGTTACGGTGTGGACTGGAAACCGAAAAAAGCTGTTTTGGAAACAAATGCGCTTCAACAATTGGCTGGTGGAAACCCGCTGACTCCTATTGTTGCGCAATATGATGGCGGACACGAAATTACTCGAGAAACAAAACAAATGAGTATTTTTCCTGTTGCGACTCCGATTGAAAAAGCGGGAACTACACCCGAAGGTTTAAAGGCGACAAGCCTTTTCTCGACAAGTCCCAAAAGTTTGGAAGTCAGTGTGCTTGGAGAAAAAGTAAAGGTTGAAGAAAAAACCGATCGTCACGGCCCCTTATCTATGGCAGTGGCTGTGGAAGGAACGCTTGGGAAAAAGGATAAAAAACCCGAACCCAAAGAAGGCGAAAAAGTTGCATCGACTGACATGAGAATGGTCGTTGTCGGTGACTCTGACTTTGCGACAAACTCTGCTCGCAAATTTGGTGTGAATGCGGATTTAGTTTTGAATATGGTCAGTTGGCTTGCGCATGATGAAGACTTGATCTCCATCCGTCCAAAACCAACGGATGCGAGCGATCTGGAAATCACAGAAGAAAGAATTCGCGTGATTAACTTGGCGTCCGTCGTGGGAGCACCGCTCTCCATGTTCATCGCCGGCATCGCAATCTGGGCCAGCCGCCGCCGCAAATAAACTACATGATAGGTTTGAAGCTTTCGCCGTAGTAGGTTGGCGAGAGTGCGATGACTTCTTCGAGAGTAGTATATTCTTTTTTGCTAGTACTTTTATCGAATGCTTTGAAGAGAAAATTTGCCTGCAGAGGAAAAGTTTTTACCTCTACACCCGCTTCTTTAGGCATCATGAAAGACACATCCTCATCATCCGTAAGAATTAACGCAGAATCTGCATTTTCAAAATCATTTAAACCAGTAACCACATTTTCACGTACAAATTGCAGTTGGTTGTTATTTCGCAACCTGTAATGAGCAGACACATATCGGTTCATCGAGTGGTTCGAAACACAGTAAATGTGATCATACGGCAATTCCCATAAAACGGACTCCGCATAAGCCAATGCTTTTGCTTCGTGACTTTTTATTGCAACGACCGGAAGATTTTTCGACATCGCAAAAGCTTTGATAGCCGCGTACGCAATTCTTAAACCCGTGTACGAACCAGGGCCATCCATCACAAGAAGTTTTTGAATCGCACTCATGCTTAAATGGGATTTTTCAAAAAGCTGAATTAACGCAGGTATCATTGCTTCGGAATGGTTTTGCCCCTGCCCTATTGTCTCATCAAATATATCGCACGGCTTTCCCACATCCATGCGTGCAATCGACCAGGATGTAATCGCCCCCGCTAAATCGAGTGCAAGCCAGTGTGTCGTTGAGGGAATCATTGAATAAAGGGATTACTATCGGGTGCGCTTTAAAGAAAGGGAAAAAAATTGGGGCGACAGACTTTAAAACTTTTGGACTAGCCAGATGGGGGCATCTGACTATAGAGGATTCCGGTTCGGGGGTTGTCCGCTAGTTCTTTTTTTGTCCTGTCGCCCCTTGGGGTTAAGACATTTTTAAACCTAATAAAATTATATCTGGAGCTGTGACGCATAGCAATATACAGCTTGTATACACCTCGCCTAAACGTAAACCCTTGTGCTGCAAGCCTCTTCAGGCGTATTGTCTTCATTCTAGACAGTATGCAGCATCTCGTTGAAATTACAGTTTCTGAAAAAGGGATTAAAAAAAACCTCCAAATTCCCTTTGGCAAATCTCTTCGAGAAGCCTTACTCGAGCAGGGATACAGCCTCTACGTCGGTAAAAACACACTCCTCAATTGTCGGGGCATGGGTATTTGTGGAACCTGCCTTGTTATCGTGGTGGAGAACGGTGAAAAAACCGAAAAACGCAGCTGCCAAATTCAATGCTTTAAGCCCATGGAAATTGAATTACAATAGTCATATGAAAATTAAGGGATACAGCTATTCCGTAGTTGGGGGCCGCGACAACAACGAAGACTCTTTTTTAATTTTTGATGAAAGTGCCGTGTACGCCGTAGCCGATGGAATTGGTGGCGGCGAAAAAGGAGAAGTCGCCTCAAAAATGGCGACAGAAGGTTTAAAGTCCAACTTCGCCCCCGAAAAAACTTTGAGAGAAATTTTCCGCGTGCTCCAAGTTTCTGTTTTAAACAATGCCATGCAAATGTTCGGATCTGCCGTAATGGGAACCACTTTGACTGCTGTACGCTTAGAGAAGAACCAAGTCAGTCTTTGCCATGTGGGTGATTCCCGTTGTTATTTTTATAACGGCACTTTATTGCAACAAATGACTGTTGATCATGAGCACTACGATGACAGATACCACGGTAATGTGCTGGATAGTTATCTGGGGCTCGACCCCACAGTGCTAGAATTAAAAATTCAGGAAGAAACTTTTTCAGTCGTTCCCGGAAATAGAATTCTTCTTTGCTCTGACGGCTTGTACAAACAAATGAGTGATGAGCAAATCACAAACGTCATCCAGAATAATTTTGCAGACTCCAAAAAAATAGTCGAAACACTTTGTAATGTAGCATCCAAAGCCGAGCATTCGGACAATGTCACAGTTGTACTTGTGGAAATAGATTTCGAAGATCTACCTGAGGAAGTACAGGTCTAAAGTGAAACGCCATTTCGTCAGCCGCGACAGTGTAGTGAAAATCCCTGCAAAAAAAATCCCTGATGGTGAAACACGTTCTTTCGAAGTGAAAGTGCGCGGGAAAATTGTCCAGGGGATTGTCTATCGCAAAGGCAGCGTCTTTTACGTCTATCAGAATTTCTGTATGCACCTTCCCATTACTCTCGATATTGGCGACAGCAATTTTTTTAATCACGACAAGACCCACCTGCAGTGCCACATGCATGGCGCGCTTTACGAACCAGACACGGGGCTTTGTACCGCTGGACCTTGTGAAGGATCTCGGCTAAAAGAAATTCCATACAAGATGAGTGATGAGACTTTGATTATCCAAGTCCCAGACTCCTTCGGAGAGTAGTAACCATGTTAGATAAAAATAAATTCGGATTTGATACACAGGCAATCCATGTCGGAGAACCAAAACCTTTTATTGGAAGAGCAGTAACGACTCCCATCTTTCAGAGCAGTACTTTTGAATATGGTGGTGAAACAGATTACAACGATGTCATTTATCTAAGACTGAACAACACACCCAACCATAAAACACTCTCAGAAAAGCTTTCTGCACTTGAAGGAACTGAAACTGGGGTAGTGACCTCTTCTGGCATGTCAGCAATTACGACTGCGCTACTTTCTTTAATCGATGTGGGGGAACATTTAATTTGCCAAGATTCTCTTTATGGCGGTACACACCATTTTTTACATGAGCAGTTTGCTAAGTACGGAAGACAGGTCTCTTTCTTTCCGCTAGAAGACGCAGCGAATTTAAAAAAATACATGACGCCAAAAACCAAAGGTGTCTACGTAGAGGCAGTCTCTAACCCACTTTTAAAAATTGTTGATTTAAAAGCAGTGGCAGCATTTGCAAAAGCAAATGGCCTCACTACATTCATCGATAATACCTTTCCTTCTCCTTATAATTTTAATCCTGCAAAAATCGGATTCGATGTTGTTTTGCACAGTGCCACTAAATATATCAACGGGCACACCGATATTGTTGCGGGGGCTATTTTAACTAGCAATGCGCTCTACAAAAAAATTGTACCGATTATCAATCATCTCGGGCCGTGCCTGGATCCTCATGCCTGTTTTTTATTAAACCGAGGGTTAAAAACTTTGGGTGTGAGAATGCGCTACCAAAATGATTCTTCGCAAAAATTAGCAGAAGCACTCTCTACTGTGAAAAAAATCCGCCGCGTAATTTATCCAGGGTTAACTTCGCATCCTGATCACCAAAGAGCGAAAGAGTTGTTTAAAGGTTTTGGTGGAATAGTGTCTTTTGAATACGAGGGGGACGCAAAAGATTTGGATGCACGATTGCAAAAGATGAAGTTGCCTGCTTTTGCACCGAGTCTTGGCGGAGTAGAAACGCTTGTTACACGCCCCGCCACGACATCTCATTCAGGAATTCCCAAAGAAGATCGCGCAAAACTTGGAGTAAGCGATACGCTCGTTAGAGTCTCTGTTGGACTCGAAGACACGGCGGATTTGATCGAAGACTTTCTTTCGGTCCTATGATAGATTTTTTCCACTATGATTAAAAAACTTCTATTTACATTATTGGCAGTCACATTATTTGTAGTACCTCAAGATAGTTTTGGGGCAAAAGCTAAAGAAAAAAAGAAAGGTGGGAAGCATCCCATGTTAACAATCGAAACAACTTACGGAAACGTAGAAATTGAACTTTATCCGGAAGAAGCACCGAACACGGTTGCAAGAATTTCCGAACTTGCAAAACAAGGTTTTTATAATGGCCTTACCTTCCACCGCGTAGTTCCTGGATTTGTCGTACAGGGCGGAGATCCAAAAGGAAATGGCACAGGCGGATCCGGTAAAAAATTAAAAGCAGAATTTAATACCAGAAAACACACAGAAGGAACGCTTGCGATGGCACGCGCGCAAGATCCTGATTCTGCTGATAGCCAATTCTATATTTCTTTAGGAACACATCCGCACTTGGACAACCAATACACAGTATTCGGTCAGGTCACCAAGGGTATGGAATTTGTGAAGCAAATTAAAATGGGCGATAAGATGAACAAAGTTACTGTAAAGTAACTAGCGTCACACATGATTTTAAAAAGCCTCTCTAGAAATAGAGAGGCTTTTTTTATTTATGCTCAATTCAACGAGATTACTTCGGCTTCGCCTCGCAATGACTGATCGTCTTTGTCATTGCGAGGCG
>CAYNEF010000005.1:30463-44903 GCA_964396165.1 uncultured Pseudobdellovibrionaceae bacterium | reverse complement strand
GTCATTGCGAGGCGAAGCCGAAGCAATCTCATTGCAAAAAGTAGTTTTCAATAAGGAGTAAGGTTACTTATTTCTGAGTGGTGTTGTTTTGAGGGAGAAGATGTTCAGGACGGCCGACGCCGAGTTTATCGGTCATGGCAAAAAGGCCTGCTTCATTTTCTGCGACAATTTCAACAGAGGGACAAATCCATTGATAAGTTGTCCCGGTTTTTCTGGTAAAAAATTGAAAAGTGAAATGTCTTTGAGGGCCTACACGCAAAGTAATATCTCGGATGGAATTGTCACCCGGTTTTCCCAAGACATCGTCCAGGGTGGGAACTGATTTTTTTACATCTGAAAAATCCGTCGCTTCTTTACGACGGACGATATATCTCATTGCCATACTAGCCTCTTTAAGTGCTTAAAATTCGCTGAATTCCCCGGTTTTGTCAAACGACCTAACTAAATCGCTGAATTGCAGCCATTACCAATTCCAAAACGATCAATACGACGATTAAAAGCTCCAAAATATTGGAAGTTCTCGCGGTTGCAAGATCCGAAAGAATCTCAATATTATCCTGTACGATGCTCAGCTTTCTATCGAGCGTCTTAAACCGCAAATCGATATCAAAATTCAGCTGCAGTTCTTTAAAAAACTTTTCCAGCTCTTTTGATTTCCAAGTATCTTCTGGCGGGTCCAAAATAGACAGGTTACTGACAATATGTTGTCTGGAACCAGCAGCTGATCCAATGAATTTAAGTAATCTCTTGGCGTTGGTAGGGACTTTGCCCGTTGTTTCCATCTTTTGCATGAAGCTTGCGGTATCTTGCAAAAGTTTATCGCCCAATCTTTCAAAATATTCCACACCAGCTGATTGTCCCAGTGTGATTGCAATCAGTCTTAGATGATCGATTGCCAATTTCTTAATTTCAACATATTCAAATTCGACTTTACCGGCCGCTTCACCGATTTTTATGACAAAAGACTCAGTTGTGGGGCTCGGAAAACCGGCACCAAGCTCTGTTTTAATTTTTGCTGTCTCTTCCTGGATAAGTTCAGGGGACATATTGAAAAAAACAAGGCAACCGAAGCGGTAGACGAACATAAAGCTATGTTCGCTGTACTGCACATCCATTTGCTGTGGTGAAAAATCGATAACTTTGCCGGAAACAACGGAGCGCAGGCGCTTAGTCGGGATGGAATCATACAAATTGATAGCCTGCATTATATAATCAGTAGTCATAGGGATGCCGCGCCTTTTTAGAAACCGTTGTCTAGCATACAATAAAAAGATGCCTTACCCAAGAAACTCTATTTTTTTGATGCTCTGTGGCGTTTTTTGCCTAATAACGGCTAAACCAGTTTTTGCGAAAGGTTCTTCGATTGGATTCGAAATCTTTGCAAAAGGCTCGTACTCAAAAAATAATATTTCAGCCGATATTATTTCTCAAAGTGTAACGGGAACCACTGGTCTTGCGATTGGTCTGGGTTCTTCAGTTCGTTTAGAAGCCCGCATGTCACTCATCGAAGGCTATCAAAATAGAATGGAACTAACGAATGTGAATGGCGAGCCATGGTATGCCACTTCTATCCATACTCAATCGCTCAACTATACGCTTGGGGTAGACATTGATTTCTTAAGCGACAAAAGTGCCTTCCGCCCATTCATCTTTATCGGGGCCGGTTATGTGGAAAATAAAAGAACGTACAGTTTCGATGCACACGATTACGAAGAAAAAAGATTCGGGGTTTCTGGAAATGGTGGTCTTGGCTTTAGAGTGATGCTTGCAAAATCTATCGCCTTTGAAACAGAAGGTCTTGCTGTTGCTACCGGAATTGATAAACCCGGCCCACTTATCGATTACTATCTTACCTTTGGGATCAGGCTTTTCCTCTAAGGAAGCCCTTTTCTCGACTTTAAAAATTCCTGAAACTTTTTTTCATTTCCATGCTGTGACGGCTGGTAAAAACGCACGTCTTTAATCTTGTCTGGTAAATATTGTTTTTTCACCCAACCGCTCTCGTTGTTGTGCGGGTAATCGTATCCTTTTCCGTATCCCCAATCTTTCATCATCGTCGTGGGAGCATTTCGGATGTGGTAAGGAATTTCGAGGTTCCCGGTTTTTTTAACAAGATCCATTGCTTCGTTAATAGCAAGATACGCGCGGTTACTTTTCTCAGAGCACGCAAGATAAGTCGTTGCTTGCGACAGCACTATTCGCGCTTCGGGCATTCCAATAGCGTGCACTGCTTGAAAGCAACTGGATGCAATCATCAGTGCCGCCGGATTTGCATTTCCAATATCTTCAGAGGCAAGAATGATTAACCGTCTTGCCACAAATAGCGGATCTTCTCCGCCCTCAAGCATTCGCGCTAAATAATAAACAGCAGCATCCGGATCACTGCCACGCACACTTTTAATGAACGCTGAAATTGTATCGTAGTGAGATTCGGATTTCTTATCGTAATAAAGCGATTGTCCGTGCGTAATGTCTTCAAAGTCTTTCAGCCCGATTTTTTGATCTTTTGGTGCAGAAAGCGAAATATGTTCCAGTAAAGTCAGCGCACGTCTTGCATCGCCCAAAGCAACAGCCGCAATTCTTTGCAATACTTCTTCTTCAATGTTTTCACCCGCAGCTCTTTTTACAACGGTGAGCACTTCTTCTTCTGTGAGCTGTTTAAAATTAAAAATTACCGATCTGGACGCAATCGCGTTGTTGATTTCAAAAGAAGGGTTTTCAGTCGTTGCCCCAATGAAGCGGATACTGCCCTCTTCCAAAAAAGGTAAAAGCACGTCTTGCTGTGCTTTATTTAACCGATGCACTTCATCCAAAAATAAAATCCAGGCGGGCTTACCAGAGCGGAAGGCTTTTTTAGATCCTTCGAGTACTTCTTTGATTTCTTTTACGCCGGTATTTACCGCGGATAAGGTCACAAACGGACGTTTGGTCATTTCCGCAATCACAGTGGCGAGTGTTGTTTTTCCCGTTCCAGGAGGGCCCCAGAAAATCAGACCCGACCACATGTCGGATTCCAAGATGGATTTAAAACGTGAATTTAAAAAATGCGATTGCCCCACCACCTTATCTAGTGACTTGGGTCTCATTCTTTGTGCGAGAGGGCTTTGGGACAGTGCGGCTTCACGATCGACACTGCTAAAGAGCGTATCTTCAAACAAATCCATACTTCTGGTATTACTCTTATCGAGTGATGGAATCAAGTTAGGGTATAATTCGAGACATTCATGAAGGTAGAAGCAAAAACAAAATGGTTTTCTTGGTACTTGAGTAAGTACGTGGGAACTGAAGTATTTTTTGGGTTCCTGATGGGAACATCTATTTTTTTGCTCATCATGTTAATGCTCCAGTACATCCGCTTGGCTGAGTTTTTTGTAGTACAGCAAGTAGGAATTTTAGATGTGATCAAATTATCCATTTACCTGATGACATCGCTACTTCCGATTGCGGTTCCTATCGCCTTTTTATTCGCAGTATTGATGGGAATATCGCGAGCGAATTCAGAAGGGGAAATGATTGCGCTTCAGGCAACGGGCGTAAGCCTCCTCCAGGTTTTTTCTCCCCTTTTGGTATTCTCTTTTTTGGTAACAGGTACTTTAACGTACGCGGCACTTTATACCGTTCCCCAAGGGAACCGTAAGTTTGAATTGCTCATCACACGCCTTTCCAGCGAAAGAGCAATGGCAAGTTTAAAACCCGGAGTCTTTCAAGAATCCTTTGGCGGTAAAGGCCTTGTGCTTTTTGCAGAACAAATTGTTCCGATTAAAAATGAATTAAAACGCGTCTTCATTTTTGACGAACGAGAAGAACAGCACCCTTTAGTCATCACAACGGAAGCGGGCCTTTTAAAATCGAATCTTGAAAAAGAAATGATGACGTTAAGGTTAACGAACGGTTCTATTTTCGTGGATAAAAAACAACTCGAAGGGCCGCAGCAAAAAATCAAATTTGATGTGTACGACATTAATATGGATGTCGCAGGCCACGGAGACTCGTGGAGAGAATATAGTCCTCCGTCGTTCAACTACGATCAGCTACAAACACGTTTGAAAGAAACGATTCATGATCCACCGCTTTACAGGCAGTTGCAGGTGGAATTACACAGACGATTTTCTTTATCGTTTGCCTGTATCATCTTTGCGGGTCTTGGTTTTTTTATTGGGACGATGAGCCAACGGGGAATCAGAAGTGGCTCGATTGTGCTGTGTCTTGTAGTTGGACTGATTTACTGGCTTTCTGCAGTGGGAGCAAATGCGCTTGCCCTAAGTGGTTGGGTCGTGCCCTGGTTGGGAGTGTGGTTGCCTAACGTCGTATTTGCGGGTGTAGCGTATTACTGTTATCGCCGACAAACAAACATCCTCGGTTAAAAAAATACAACCAGAATACAGAGTATCTTTTAGACACCTGTCTTGATTTAAATGAGTTTGTTACCAACTATTTCGTATACAAAATTACGTAAGTCCATATAAATCATACCCAAATTAACGCAGAAAAAAGTGTATTCCACTTTCGTTAAACAATTCTGGCCCCGCATGTGCACTATATTCTCTCATCTATTTTAGTTTTCTAAGGGGACAGTACATGAGGCATTTACTTACAGCAGTTATCTGCATTTCTATTTTTTTACCTACACCTGAAGCATTGGCTCTTTTTGGACGTCGTGGTCCAATGGCAAGACTTTTATTCGGGCCTGGTCCGCAAATTATCGGTGGCGGAAGACTTTTAAGAGGCATGGGTGGCGTATGCGGTCGTGGCGGCTGCAGACCTCGCAATGGTTGTGGTAATCGCGGCAATCGATTGAATAATCAACAAGTATTTCAAGATGAATTCGGAAATTTATCGGATGAATTAGGCAATCCTCTTCAACAAGATCAATTTGGTAATATTGTTGATCAGTTTGGAAATCCGTTTGGTGATGTAGGCAATCAATTTAATTCCATTGCTAACCGCGGATGTGGCTCTGGAGGATGCGGAAGTCGTGTCGGCTGTGGAAATCAATTTAACAGCCAGTTTAACAACGGATTTCAAAATGATTTCTTCAATCAGTTTGATCAAAACGGAGCTTTTAACCAGAATGCGAGCTTTGGAAATAGCCAATTTGGTAGCGGCTTTGGAAATAGCCAATTTGGTAGCGTTGGTGCAGGTGGAATTGGTGATCCTACAGGGAGTGGAGTTTCTAGTTTCGGAGTTAATTCAAACCCCTTCGGTTCTGTAGGAACGGTAATCGGCCAGGATGGAAACCCAGTAAATCCTTTCAGCAGTCTCGGACAAGTAAGACCACTTACCTTGACCGATACTTTCCGTGAAAATGGAAATCAGGTTTTGATCGGCCAAAGTCCAAACTGCAGGCTCTTTCAGCAAGATCAATTTGGCAGAAGCGTGCCGATTGATCCCAGAAACGAAATTAAAATTTTTAATTACTACCAGAGTAAAGAAGTTTCTGGTCAACGTTTGAGCCAGAATCAACGTTGCGTTCTGAGTTTTTACCGACAAAATTTTGGTAATACTCCGTTCTTTAAAAGAACAGCTACACAAACAGGTGGTGGTGCTACGGGTGGAACGACTTCTGGAAATCACGGTGGTACCTCTCCTCAGCCTGGCAGACAAGAAGTTTCAACGGCTCCTACAGTGTTTTCGAAATGGAAAGCAGACTTTGATTCAAGTGTCGCTGTGAAAGCAACAGACGGACATATCTTGGCTGCGACTGTAAATTCAGAAGCAAAGAGTAAGAAATATAATTACACAGTGGTTGAACAAGATTGTGTTTCCAAAGCGGATCAAGACACAAAGATTCCTACCACACTAATTTTATTCAACTCGAAAGATAAAGACGGCAAAGACCAGTCTCACTTGGCTTTTATCCCGGGTGGAATTTCCGATGCGGATAAAGAAAAAGAAGTCGAAGCCGCTTGGAAAAGAGTCACAGCAGATCCTAATGAAGCAGGTGGCGGAAAGCTAAGAAATGTAGATGGAGATCCTGCGTCTTTCTACACTACGTTCTCAGTGAAGGGGTTATTAGAGTTTCCTGAGACGCAAGTGCAACTGAAGAAAATTATGAAAAATGGGCAAGAACAATTCATTTCCCGTTATATTCACAAACACGGCACATCTCTTCCAGATAATCGTTGGAAAACAACGGTAAAAGATGCTCCTTACTATTGTGAGAATCACAACCAGCCGAAAGCTGAAAAAGTGAATTGTGATGCAGTAAAACCAGAGGGTGAAAATTTCACACTTGGTGGTTCAGGCAAAATAACGGGCTATTTCTTAAATCGCTCGACTAACAAATGTGAAGCAAGCAAAGACTTTGGTGGTGGAAGCCCTGTGGGCCCATTCTCAACACAAGAAGAATGTGAAAAAACAGTAGCAGCTGGAATGTGTAAAGAACCAGTAAGTACTACTTCGTCTTCTGTTACTCCAGCACCTGGTGGAACGAAACCAACAGCGCCATCTGCGGCGTCTGCAGGTCAGCAAGTAATGGTTGCAAAATGTTTGCGTTGCCACACAAGTCCAAAAGCAGATTCTCCATCAGCTCCGGTATTCAATGCGGATGGCAGTATCAAGTCTGGCAGTTTGTCTGATATTTTGGCTTCAGTAAGTCCGGGCGGCGGCATGCCGAAGGGCGGAAGTCTTTCTGCTGCTGAATTTGAAGCTGTAAAACAGTGGGCATCAGCTAAGTAACGATAATCTGGTTCAACCGTATAACCTCTTAAAAATGTCTAAAAGTTAGGCAGTATTCTGCAAATTTCGCTATAGAATACGCACGGGTTTCTGGCCCTGCTCTTGCTCTTATAAATTGTGAAGAACCAACACAATTTTGAGCACTTATGAACGACAGAGCAAACAAGAAAATCAGCTGGCTGGTATTAGTAGCATTCTTCGTTCAACTCATCCCTTTTCCAGTATTTGCAAAAGAATGGAATTGGGCCGACTTTAATGTCAGTCTTTCAAATGAAATAAAAAACAAATCCGGATCGACTGGGGGCGGTACATCAGGTTCCGGCTCAAGCTCCGGTTCCTCCAGCGGCTCTAGCAGCGGCTTAGGAAACGGCGCAAACGCAAACAACGAAAAAACAGCGAGCAATCCCTCGAATTCCCCATCAGATGATTCAGGAGCAAAGGGCGGCGGACCAGCAAAAATTGGTAATGACGGAAGCATTGCATATCCACTTTATTATCCAATGTGTTTGTTTGTAGATACAGCGGAAAGTACGCCACAGAAGATGGACCAAGAAATTAAAAAAATGATCCAGAGTTCTGCCGCATGTGGTGTGAATCTAGTCATCTTTCCAAGATGGGTTCAGGGAATGCCAGATGATCCAAATACAATTAATAATTGGGCTTCCTCTTCGTGCAATATTACAGAAGCAATCGAAGGAGCTAATTCTGCATCTGTATCAACTTGCGTTCCACACTCAGAAACAGCAGCAAAAATGTGTGATTCACAAAAACCTAATCCTATTCCCAATGCAAGACCAGCAATGATTTGGGATACGAATGTAGCCGGGTGTGCACAAGTGCATGCAGCAGGTGGAGGAGCTTTTAATCAAGATGATTTTGCCGGAGGACAAGAGAAGTTCGCGCAATTTAATGGAAAGGGTGCTGTGCCTTCTATTGAGCGAGCTGGTGCTTGCACAGCAGGTGTTGTAACACATGAAGCACAGGGACACTCTCAATTTGGTAAACCAAATGGATCCGATCACGGGAATGGAATTGGGAATCCCCCACCACGTGACCCCAATAAACCTAGACCACCACCACCCCCAGAAGGAGCAACAGATGGCGCTTGGTCGGCCTTAGGCTGTTCAACCATGCGAACAAACTCTTTCGCAAATGATGGTCGCTGGAAGTATAACCCAAAAAGAAATCAATACATGCCAAGCGATAAAACGAAGATTTTAAATATACAAGCCGGCGAAAAAGTATTTAAAACATTTATCGCAAAGGGACAGAAAAACAAAGACACTGGCTACGAAGAAATGGGTGGCGAAAGAAAATTTGCAGGCGATCCAGCTAATGCAACGGGATACAGACTGCAGGGCCGTGGCAAGATTGCAAAACAAGACGGGCTTTCAGGCGGACACCCAAAATTAAAAGACAGCTTCTCTAAAAACGAAACTGCGAGTAACCCAAACAAAGAAAAAATTACTATTCCTATAGGTCAAAGTGAAGCGCCCAAACCAGAGTCCACCACTGCTAATACGGGAGATGAGAATTTTAATAAAGCTTCAAAACTGGGTGGCGCACTGGATGACAACTTTTTCAAAAACTCAGACAAACCCACTGGACTTGCCGCCATTAAACAAGACACAAGCTCAGGCTCCGGTTCTAGCTCTTCAGCAGAAAGTACTGCGCAAACTTCCTCTAGTGAGGGTAGCGATCCTCTAATCTATAGCGCGCGTCGCAGCGCTGATAAGTTAGCGAGGATCGAAGCTGAAGGAGATCCTCTCGATCCAAATTATTTGGTAAGAGCAAAAACTAAAAAAGAAGCTACCTCTCGTAGAGGTGAAGCACTAAGAAACAGACTACTTGATGTGCAGTCCCCTTCTACAGACGTTGCTGCTTCTACACCATCTGCATTTACTACTTCCGACGAAAATGCTCCAAAAGCTGCAGCGATTATGCAACCAAGAAGTCCCGAGAGCGATCGCAGTCAGCTCGCTTCCACCCTTCGTGTTGATTCCAGCGAATCAAAGGATAGAAATGAAATTTCTTTTTCCGCAAGCTCCGATCCGGAATTGGATAAAAATCGCAAGCGTGGCGAATCTTCTCGACGTCCAGCTTCCGTAAGAAGACGTGTAATAGATAGTCGCGAATCCAATAGACGGCCTACAGTCGAGCAAGGCTCTCCCTATTCGGATTCCTCTTCAGATTTTGGAGATTAATTTTTAAGGATGTTCGGGTGTAGGTTCGGCATCAAACGGCAATTCTTTTACCTGAATCTTCTTTTCTTCTTTATAAAAATCAAACGAAGTTGCAAACGCTAGCCCAAATTTAAAACCATTTGGAGCGCGATTGCCTGTAATCGATTGCGATGCATACAGTTCCATTCGGTATTGCTCATAAATAAAAACGCCACCTAAAAGCCCCAGTGTCCACAGATTGGGAGAAGTGGAAAGTTTTGCAAACGAGCCACCTGAACCTACCGCAGGATTAGTGAAAGTTCCTGTGGTGAAAGATTCCCCACCTAAAGAAAGTCCCAAATCCGAGTACAGGCGAAAATACACTGGCTTTACCGCCACCCCAAATGCCGCATCCAAAGTAAATTGCGATGTGTAGCCTTGAAATTTAAACAAGACTCCCGGGCTGAGTGCAAAACTAAACATCCCGTTCATCAAATGCCCGCCGTGCAGTTTAAATCCTGTGGTAAAAACGCCGTCGCCCAGTGCCATGTCGTCAGCATTTATAATAGAGGTCGAGTAAAATGGAATTGTGCTGAGCGATTCCACAGCAAGACGCGTATCTCCTGATTTGATAAGCCACTTGAACGAAAGAGCGGTATCTCCAAATCCAAATGCGCTTAAGTAACTGCTGCCGTAACCGGCTTCATCGTCTTGTATCGAGGTGCTTCTGACTGGAAGTTTGATCCCAGCCGACCAGTCTTTTGCAAAACCATATTCGGTCTGCAAAGCGTATTCATATTCTGTGAGTTGTACGGGTCTGCCACCGTAGGTGTAGCCAGCGCGTTGGCCATCTTCGGTAAAGTTTTCAGAACTTTTATAGTATTCGCCGCTTAAACGTAGCCGCAAGTTTTGATATTTGGGAATCCAGGCGTAATTTGCAAGTGTGACTGTAGATATGCTGACACAAAGAAGCAGTAACTTAGAAAACATTGGACTAGTTTACCACGCGCCCAATAAGATCATACTCCATTGTTTCTTCGATAAGCACATTGTGGATTTTTCCCTGACCCACAGGGCCATCAGTAATGAGTACGTTACCGTCGACATCGGGAGCTTGTCCTTCATACCGCCCCGCCCAAAGCAGTTCTGATTCTTCAGAAGGGCCTTCGAGAAGCACAGGTATTGTTTTACCGATGTATTTTTTTAAATTTTCTTTGGAAGCTTCTTGTTGCACTGCCAAAAGTTCTTCGCGTCTGCGTTGCTTTGTTTCTTCATCCAGTTGTTCTGGAAGCAAGAACGAAGCAGTGTTTTCTTCATGCGAGTAGGCGAACACACCCAGGTAATCAAAATTAAACTGTCTTACGAATTCTTTTAATTCGTTGAACTCAGCTTCTGTTTCACCAGGGTAACCGACAATGACGTTGCTTCTGAAAGAAATTTGCGGAACACGTGCTTTTAATTTAAGCAAGCGTTCTTCAATTTGTTTGCGGGTAACTTTGCGGTTCATCAAATGCAACATACGGTTGTTGATATGTTGAATCGGCGTGTCGATGTATTTGCAAATTTTATCTTCAGTCGCGATGAGTTCGATAAGATCATCGGATAATTCTTCCGGATACACATATAAAAGTCGTATCCACTTCAGTTTTTCAACTTTAGCCAAAGCCTTTAAAAGACCAACCAGGTTTGTTCCGTCTCTTAGGTCTCTGCCGTAATCCGTTAAATCCTGTGCAATTAAATTCAATTCAACAGCGCCGGCTTCGACAAGATTAGTGGCTTCATTTACCAAAGATTCAATTGTTCGGCTTCTTAATGTACCGCGAATCTTCGGGATAATGCAGAATGCGCAAGATTTAATGCACCCTTCAGAAACTTTTAAATAGGCGCGATAAAAAGGCTGGGTATTGATGCGCGGAGTATTTTCATTATGAATATACTTTGGGTGCTTAAATCCCGCTTCTTCATCTGCTTTACCGTCGATAAATTCCAAAATCTGGTTGTACTGACCTGTTCCGACAAAAGCATCTACTTCAGGAAACGAAACTTTTAAATCTGCTTTGTATCTCTGTGGCAAACAGCCCGATACGATCAAGCGCTTGCAGGTACCTTTTTCTTTGTGTTGCGCCATTTCGATGATGGCGTTGATCGATTCTTTCTTAGAGTCGTTGATGAAGCTGCAGGTGTTCACCACTATCACGGATGCATCGGAAGGCTCTGTCACGATTTTGTAATCGTGCTTTTGCGTGATCCCGAGCATGACTTCGGCATCTACAAGATTTTTAACGCAGCCAAGACTTTGAAAGAAAATCTTTTTCGGGTTTGTATTTGTTTGTGTACTAATCACGGAAATTCACAAACTGGAAATCCATTTCCAAATTGGAACTTTTAACGAGTTGCATGGTCTCTTGAAGATCGTCCCTGTTTTTACCGGATACGCGAACTTGCTCATCCTGAAATACAGACTGCACTTTGATTTTTGAATCTTTGATAAGCTTGTTGATGTTTTTTGCCTTTTCTACCGGCACACCTTGAATCAAGGTGATCTTTTGTTTGGAAGTGCCTTCAAAAGCAGCTTCGATTTTTCCCATTTCCAAATTCTTGATGGAGATACCGCGCTTGATAAGTTTGCTTTGCACGATGTCGAGAACGGCTTTTAATTTATAGTCGTCATCGCCAATAATCGTGATTTCTTTCTTCTTGTCCCATTCAATTTTGCTTTTGGAACCTTTGAAGTCATAACGTTGAGCTAATTCTTTTTGCGCTTGAGTGACAGCGTTGTCCACTTCCTGAACATCCATTTTTAATACGATATCAAATGATGGCATTTTTCCTCCACTGCTTATAATGCAAATCGGTTTTACTTACGACACTACTGTTTGTTTACAATGTCGTTCGGACTTGCTTCGTATTCGAAGATTTTTTCATCAATCACAGGATTGATCTCCACCCCGGAAAAACTCATTTTCACAGTGCTATCTGGGGTTTCGGTAGTAAGTCCTGAGAGTACATAGCTTTTTTTCGCAATTTCTGCAATATAGTACTCGTCTTTCTTCTCTTTCGGACTGAGTTTTAAGTTAATAATTTCAGGTGTTTGGCTTAGAAGCTCGATTTTATAAACTTGTTCGAATTTTACATTACCGGCGAGAAAACCAAGCGCCTTCATATCGACTATCTTCGAGATATCCTTATAGATATCAACTGTCCGGGTTTTTTTGCGTTGGTTTAACCGAAGGCTTGTAAACGTATTTCCGTTTAAGATCTGAGAAGACATGTCAGTGTTGGAGTTCCACCTGAGCTTGCCGGGCTTAATGACATTTAATGTGCCTTCGCTTTCTTCTTTCGTGCCCATCGATTTGGATGTGACTGTTTGTTTAAAAGCGGCGGAATACTTTTTTGTCTTGTCCCAGGATTCTTGAAACTTATTGATGGTCTCTTTGGGAGCGGGTTTGGCAAAAAGTACAAGCGGTAATAAAAATAAAATCAGAGTCTTCATGAGAGGAAGATAGGCTAAATTTCAAATTCAGGCAAACTACTCTGCGAGCTTCCAATTGTAGGGATCTTGAGAGGCAGCAAGGTGAATTTGGTTCCACGCCGGCGAAGAAGCTTTCAACTGCAGAAAATTCGTATTGGCTTGCGATTTGATAAAGGGAAAAGCCTCAACCCAACTTGCTCTGCCGTCTTTATTTGCGTCAACAGAAGCCACGTCTCTTTGGAAAACATCCATCAGCGCGTTGGTAAAAACTCCGCCCTCGTTATGATCACCGTACCAAGCAGTCTGGCCGGGACTTGCGGCCGTAATGTCTACATTTCCTTTTGAGTGAAACAAGAGATCGGAAATGACTTCATGGCTTCCGCGTTGAATGGATTTAAAAGTGGAATCGACACTGTAACTACTACAAGTTTCTGTGGCGATGATTTTAAGTTTTGCAGGCAAGAAAGAAAAAATCTTTCGGATGTAATCACGGCGTACTCTGCCACCAGTTGCATCAAAGATATGATAATCCTGCGGGTGCATCAGCCCATGTCCGCAATAGTAAAAAAGCAATGTATCTTCTGCTGTCACTGCATGGTGTGCATAAAATTGGTGTAAATTATTTTCATTAATCTTTAGTGCTTCGATATTTACGCGATCGTATCCAACGTTGTTTTTGCGGGCCGCTTCTCCTAGTACGTAGTCTAATGTTTCCCCGATTTTCTTACAGGCTTGCCCTGCGCCACCTTGTGCGTATGTATCAATCGCCATTACTACTCTTAATATTTGCGTTTCTGCATAGGCGACTTTCACGGGAAAGAAAAAACTAAACGCAAAGACACAAATGAGTAGTAAGTTTTTCATAGAATTCTCCTTGAAGGGAAAATTCTACCCTCATGCTGCTCTGCTCACCTAATCGAGAATAAGAAAATCGAATTACCACCCGCAGCGATTTGCGACGAAATCCGCTTTAGAGCACTTAAGCGCTTCTGGGATGTACTGATTTTTGTACATCTGGCTTTCTTTGAAGTCTTTTTTAGGAAGAATGTTGCGGTACACAAATCCCATTACGTTTTGGTTGGATTTGCGCGTGTCGGGTAAAAAGCTATAACCACGTCTTTCTGCCTCTCTTTTCACATCGTCCCCTTTTCCTACAGCGATGTATTGGAACCCATCTTCTTTTGGAAGAGCAAGATAATCAGGCAAGCAGTTGTGCGTCTGGTTATTCGGAAAGTTTACATTACAAAAAGACCAGTAGCGTACTTCTTCTGAACTGTGAAAATTGCCCTGGCCATTGCGCGTGTTTGTAAAGGTCGGTGTTTTGAAACGCAGTAGCATTGTTTCATTGGAAGCTAATTTAGAAACGGCGTACATATATGAAGCTGCTTTATTTAATCCCGCTGCATGCATTTCAGGAGGAAGTTTGAATTCGAATGTCGGGTTCACCGTTGTATAGATGTCTGCCAAAAATTGTGGAAAATGAAATTGCTCAGGGTAAGAAGCATGGCGCGGACAGCTCACTTCTTTCAGCGTGTTTTTGTCGTAAGCATAAACTTTCGGCAGGTCTGCTACCGACAATTTATATCCGCTATTGGGAGAGTAGATACGGTACATAATAGATTGTGATTTGCCTTTGCTGGGTAAGCGTATCGCATTGGGTGAACCTTTTACTACATCCTGAGTGGCGATAACGGTGTAGTTTCTATTCGCTGTGTTTAAAGCATTTCCTTCCAAAAATGGATTAATGGATCCTTCATCTGGAATAATTTGATAGTCGAAAATGGCGTCTTCGTTGATGGAAAGTTTTGTATCTTGAGTTTCTAGACTGATAAAGCGAGCGTGTGGGAACTGCCCTTTTACCACTAAACGGATATTGGGATCGGCGACGAAACTGAGAACGGCATAACCTGCAGATGTGTCGCCCAAATAGAATTTTGAGTGCAGTGGATCAGTATCAAAAGAGTATTCCCAAAGTTTTGAGCATTCCTGAGCATGGCTTACGCGGAGAAAAGCAGTCCCCACGATTAGAGCTAAAAGTAACTTGTTCATTGTATTACCCCGAACCTTAAAATCGCAGATTAATATCAAGTAAATGTAGTTTGAAATATGGAGTTTCAGACATGATCTG
>CAYNEF010000005.1:0-30363 GCA_964396165.1 uncultured Pseudobdellovibrionaceae bacterium | reverse complement strand
TGCTCCAACCCCGAAGTCGCATTCCCCTCCCACTGCCGCGCCTAGGACTCTCTCCAGTTAGTGCTGTTATAAGAGGCTAATTTGAAGTACAAGCTTACGGCTTATGGAAGTCGCTAGGAAAAAATTGGTGGTTGTGGGCGGAGGAGCTGCGGGATTTTTTTGTGCGGTGAATGCGGCGAGGTTGAATCCAAATTTGGATGTAGTTCTTTTGGAAAAAAATACGCAGTATTTGTCCAAGGTAAAAATTTCGGGTGGGGGTCGGTGCAATGTCACGCATGCCTGTTTTGATATCGATACGATGGCAAAAAAATACCCGCGAGGCGAAAGGTTTCTTCGCAAAGCGTTCTATGATTTTTTTACGACAGACACTATCAAATGGTTTGAAGAGCGCGGAGTACCGTTAAAAACCGAGAGCGATGGAAGAATGTTTCCGGAAAGTAATACCTCTCAGACAATTATAGATTGTTTAGTAAATGAGGCCGCTAAGTACGGTGTTAAGATACAGCTGAAATCCGAAGTAAAAGAAATCAAATCCGAAAGTGGCGGGTTTAATCTTACGCTTTCTGACAGTTCAATTGTTCGTGCGGACTATCTGTGTATCGCCAGTGGTGGTTATTCGCGTGCAGCAAGTTTTGATTGGATTATAAAAGCCGGCCATACCATTGAAGAGCCTGTCCCTTCTCTTTTTACTTTCAACAGTCCAGAGCACCCGCTGACAGAGTTAATGGGATTAAGCGTAGAAGACGCGCAAATTAAAATAAATGGAACCAAATGGGTAGAGCGTGGACCTACACTTGTTACGCATTGGGGATTAAGCGGGCCTGCCGTGATTCGACTAAGTAGTTGGGCGGCAAAAGATCTTGCCAAAGTAGATTGGAATTTTAAAGCCAGTATTCAGTGGCTACCGGATATTAAAGAAGAGGAGTTGCGTTCAAGACTCCAAGCGATCAGAGAAAATAATCCATCGCAAAAGATTAAAAACAATAATTTATTTCACCTGCCGCAACGGCTGTGGGAATTCTTACTTAAATTTTCTGAAATCACAGAAGACACACTTGTTGCAAGCGTGTCAGGCAAACAGTTGAACCGCCTCATTCAAAACTTGTTGCGCTTTGAACTGCCGGTAAAAGGCAAAACGACATTCAAAGAAGAATTTGTGACTGCAGGAGGCGTTAAGCTTACCGAGGTGGATTCCAAAACGATGATGAGCAGAATTGTTCCTAATCTCTTTTTCGCAGGGGAAATTCTTGATGTCGATGGGATTACAGGTGGCTTTAACTTTCAAAACGCCTGGACTACGGGATTTATTGCAGCAAAAACAATTGCAGAAAAAGCGAGTGCTTAATAATAAGGTACGTACTGTTCTCTTGGTTCTTCAAAATAATCTACGGCACAGCCGAGAATGACGTAGCCATACACGCCTGTCTGTTGAAACTGCCCTTTAGAAAGAAAAATCGGCGCGACACTGATAACTCTGTTTGTGCCTTTTAAGTTCGGTGCTTCGAATAGGTCAGGCGATTTTTGCAAAAAAGATCGGGTGAGAAGTCTGTCAAAATAGTTTTTCAAGCGTTCGCCCTGATAGTTTTTTAAATTAAGCGGAAGCTTTCCTTCGTCTTCATCTGACTTCATTGTTTCAATGCGTTTGCCAGTGCGGTGACTGATGCCTGTCACGTGCCAGTATTTCGGGTGTGCCACCATGTCAAAATTTGTGTCGACGAAATAAATATAATTTCCATTTTGGTACGACTGTAAAAGGTTGCGTTTAGTTTCGTAGGGAAACGTTGGCTCTCCAAGAAGATCTTTAAAATACCGGTAATCAATTCCTACGATAAAAATGCCTTCTTGCGCGTGGTAAGCGACAGGAAGAAACGCTCCTTCATCTTCTTCAGGGGTTCCTTGGGGGCTATACCAACGCATCATGCGGCCAAAATAAATTTCGCCAACAGGAAGTTTCATTACGGCGTCAATCAATGCTGGATCACAAAATGTACTTTCCGTGCATTGGGATCTTTTTCTTAAGCGTGTTTCAGCCTGTCCATTTTTCAGCCGCAGAAGTTCATTCCCATCTGAATCCAGATAGATAAGCTCATTGTAAAGTGGCAAAGGAATCATGCCGACCGAATCATCTTGATTGTTGAAACGGGTCACTTGTGAAACGCGCGCCAAATAAAATTTTGTAAAGTTTTTTACGTTGTAGGGAATGAGAGAAAGCGATTGCACATCGCGCGCTGCTGATTCCAGCAAATGAGAGAATTCTTTTGCAAGGGAAACCCCATCCTGCATAAGAACGATGTTTTGTCTTTTTAAAAGTTGGGATGTTAGACGAGAGTAATTTGTTTTCGAGTTAGACCATTTGAAAAACCAAAGACCAAACAAGACGAGTGGCAAGGGCGCGATAAACAGGATCATGATCCATGTGTTTAGCTTTTTGCCGGGTTCTATCTTGGGGCTTAGTTTCATTGCGGCCCATTATACAATGTGCTAATCCCCTCAATCAATGAAGTTAAAAAGAAGATTAGACGAATTGCTCCTGGATAAGGGTCTCGCTTTGACGCTTGAAGAAGCGCAAGGTCTGATTATGTCAGGCAAAGTGTTTGACGATAAAGGCCGCCGTCTCGACAAAAGAGGCGAAAAAATCGATGAAACGGCAGTTGTCATGGTCAAAGACAACAAGGGACAATACGCAAGCCGTGCTGGTGACAAACTGGCGCACGCACTAAAGACCTATTCTATCGAGGTAGAAGGCAAAGTGTTTCTCGATGTGGGATCCTCTACTGGCGGATTTACCGACTGTCTTGTGCAAAACAAGGCTCGGCATGTATTCGCAGTGGATGTTGGTTACGGGCTGATTGATTCAAAGCTAAGAGGTAACCCGGCAGTATCTGTAGTGGAAAGAATCAACGCTAGACACTTAAAACGTTCGGATTTGCTGGAGCATTCCCCTCTTGCCGAAAATATCGAAATGCTTGTGATGGATGTCTCGTTTATCTCGATAGAAAAACTCATCGGCCCCTTGAAAGCGGAATTTCCAGAGATTCGTTACTGGGTGCTCCTGTTTAAGCCCCAGTTTGAAGTTGATAAAAAAGATGTTTTGGACGGTGGGATTATCCGCAATCAAGAGGTCTTAAGTGCCGCCCAGAGCAGGTTTGAAGCCTTTATGGATGGCCTTGGCTTTACTCTTATACAACCTCCCTCTTCTTCTCCCATTGCCGGAAAGAAAAGCGGTAATGTAGAGTATCTCTACTATTATGAAAAACGTCCTTAATCTTGTCCTTGTACTGATTCTTTCTCTCTCTCTTTCTTGCGTTTCCAAAAGACCAAAAGACGGATCGGTCGCGGTCTCTCCATCCGGAAACAAAGGGCCCGAGATTACACCAGCGCCCACTCCCACAACAGTTCCTCCTCAAGATTTCAAACCCCAAGAAGGAATCGTACCTCCAGTAGCGACACCGCTACCGGGAAATCCAAAATCGCGTGTTGCCTTGGTTTTAGGGGGAGCAGGAGTTGCCAGCTTTGCGACGGTCGGTCTTTTAAAAAGATTTCAGGAAGAAGGAATTGAAATTGATTTGATAGTCAGCACCGGATGGCCGACTCTTTTTGCACTCGGGTATTCGTTCATGAAAAGCGTGCATGATCTCGAATGGTTTGCGATGCGCTTGCAGGAAAAAGATTTTTACAAAGCAGGAATTTTTGAAGGAGCGGACAAGGGCTATGCGGCCCACGACGTACTTTCCAATCTGATTCAAAACTCCTTTAAACAAAAAGAAATCGGGGAAGGCCGCGTTCCCGTTGTAATCTCCGCTGGAAATACCGAGTTAAGCGCGCAAGATGTCTTTGACCATGGCGATTGGAAAACACCGCTATTGATGACGATGTCGGTGCCAGGCATATATCGCCCTTACCCTCGTTCACCCGATCATGAGGCCATAAGTTCCTTGCAGGGGATGGATGTGAGCGAGGCAGTAAAGCGAGGCGCGAAAATCGTTGTGGCTGTAAATATGTACCCAGACTACTTCAAGCACTTGAAGGCCGAGCGAAAAGACACAAGCGACAGCGTGTTTAGAAAGCTGTATCTCGCACAGTTAAAAAAATCGATTACCAACGAAACAAAAGACGCCGCCTTTTTGGGGACGATCACGTTAGACTTGCCGGTCAATGATTTTGGCTCCAAAAGAAATGCGATCTTCGCAGGCTATAAAGAGGGCACAAGGCTTGCCCGATTGATTAGAAACCAGTCTAAATAGTTAAAATTGACACGAAGCGTATAAAAGTCCTATTATGCGCGCATGCTTCTGAAAATTTTCCAGAATATTTTGTATTTGTCTTTGTTTTTCAATATCTTATCTTGTAGTGGCAACCCCGAAATGCGATCACTACCGGGCCCCTCGCCCCTTCCCATCGACAGTATTCGCTTAAACAACACGATGGGCGTAGAAGACTTTAAAAAAGTATACAAAGCTGTTAACCGGACTGGAAAACTCAACTCGCTTGAATCCTGGTTTACTCGCGTTGCGGATGAAGACTTAAAAAAAATAGCCGAAATTGCATCGCACGAATTGTATGAAACTGCTTTTGATTCCAAAAAACTTGTGCAAATTCTTTTCGAAAGAAATAGCCATTCTGGTTTTACCGATTGGAAAGAGAAAAACCCAATCAAAGCTGATCGCTACCAAAGTATCTTCTGGGGTTATTTAACTAACCCCGAATTTGCAAATTTATTTCAAGAACACACAGCATTTTTGGAATTGGACTTTCAACGGCTTGTGCAATTATTGCCTGACTGGGCAAACCAATACGCTTTTCGTCTCAGTGTAAACGAAACCGAAACGGATAAAGTAAAACTCGCCAAAGAAATTCGTTCGTTACTATCGAACAAAGAATTTAAAAAAGAAGCATTGCTCCTATCAAATGCTTTATCTGAAAACGGAAAATTTGAAAGACTCATCCAAGCGTTTCGTTCAAACAGTGAAACTACCCCAAAATCTTTTTTGGCGTTTTCATCCGCTCTCGCATCACTCTCTGAAAACCAATTGCAGGAGCTTCTAGAAGCAATTAAATTTATCGATGCTAAACCCGATGGTTTGTTTTCAGTTGCTGACTCCTACTTGAAAAAAAATCCTGGGTACCGAAGAAGTGTCGCAAGGGAATTTCAGCCTTATCTGACAGATGTCTTTATCAACAATACAGTAGAGTCTCTTCTTGCTACGGGAACAAACCCTCTTTCTCTTGATTTAATTCTCACGCTTCCTAGAAAAGAAAATTCTGATGCGCCAACGGCAGCTTTTACTCAAACAATGTTATTAGTTAAAACAGCTCTACAAAATAATTTTACTTTAGGCGATCGTGTGCAAGAGAGATTCGAACCTGTCTTGAACCTTTACGCGTATTTACTGACGAGAACTCTTGAGTCTGTTGCTAAGACAAATTTGCAAACATTAAACACAAAGCCAGAAAATTTTTGGAAGTCAGAGCTTGTTCTAGAAAAGGTGAAGATTGTTCTTTCTAATTCCACAACGGGAGAATTAAACGCCCAAATCCAAAAAGACTTTGAGTCTTTGGGAATGCAAAAAGAAGCAGAGTTGCTAAAGCCCCTGCTATTTAACAAAGAAATTTTTCCAAGCAACCTCTATGTGGTTAGCACTGAAAGCGGCAATACCACGCTGCAAGAAACGTTGCGATTGGGAATGAAAAAGACATTTGAGTTAAAGCCAATTGTAGAACCTGGCGTGATACTCAATATGCTTTTAACGAGAGTAGACTTTGCATCGTTAGAACGCTCAGACAATGTGCTTACGCTTATTCATAAAGTAGTGGCTGGCTTGTCGGTGAATGAACTGGATACGCTCGACAATCTTTTATTCCATAAACTTGAACTGCACAATTTCACACCCGATCGGCTGGAACTGATTTTTGAGATGTACGGAACACGCGAAGATCTAAAGCAAAAACTTTCAAAACTCTTTCGCTGTCTGACATTACTCCATGAATTTCACCACAAGGGATACGACGGGGTGTCTGGTCTGGCACTTCCCTGGACTTATTTAAATGAATTAGGCCCGGTCGAAAAGAACGTAAATGTGTTTAACCTCTTCTTTAGTACGCTTCGTGAGTCTGGTTTGTTTAAAGTGGATACTTCTACCCCAGAGCTCAAAAAAGTATTTCGCAACCCGAATACGCTTGCGAAATACCTCTATGCATTTTCGCAGTTTTCTTATGATGAGCAGGAAACATTTACGCATAAATTTAAAAATCTGCACTTTGGTAAAAATTGGGAGATGTTCGAAAGGTTGGCGGCTGAACCTACCCGTGACTTTGATGCTATTTTAAAATCCATTCTAGAAGAAGGAGTGTTTGTTTTCCCCACTGAAAAGACGATCACAGAAAAAGAACGCAATTGGTTGATATTATTTTCTCAAACGGAAGACTTTAAAGCAGTTGTCAGAATTTTTAATCAGTATGGCTCACGTACGAACTTTAATGACATTGTAAGGGATCTGAAGGGTCTCTCTGCGAGCGGTGATCTTGCAAGAGCTCTTGATTATTTAGCCCGCATTCAAAACGAAAGAATGCGCAAACTTGCTCTCACTTTACTTGAGATGGACAAGTCGAAACAGTTTCAAGAGCTTTTAAAGTTTCTTAATTCTCTGAATTAAAAAATACTTACAAACACACTGGAAGTTCTTGAATCACTCGTCCCGAAGCATCTTCCAATGTCAGTGTTGCGCACGACTCAAAGCCGCTAACGGTTGCGAGTTTCTTGCCGAGTGAAACACTTTGCGACACGGATTGTCCGGATTCGATTAAAAGGCGCACTCCCTTAAAGAGAGAGATAGCATCTTTTAAGGTTCTTCTCTCGGTGACTTTGATTCCCCAAGATGTTTTTGGGGTTTCAGTAAACGCGCCTGTGATTTCAAGTTGATTGTTACCAATCAACTTGTCTACTTCAGCAAGTTCCACTTTTGAGTCAAGTTCCAGACCGCCGTTGGCGAGTACTTCTTTCTTCTCAGAAAAAACACGGTAAGGATAGTCAGTCATCAAGTCGTAAAACTTCTTGGAAGTAACAACATCAAAGCTGACTGCAGAATAAAGTTTGGCATCTTCTGCGCTTACGGAAAAGGGAACTACCGTCTGGATGCCTGATATGGAAATGGTTTGCGTTTTTTCTACGCTTCTTTGCTCAAGCTTTGAGACGATTTTCACCGGTTCGAAATTATTTTTTAGAACGAGAGAATAATCATTGTTTCCTTCAGCGATGCTTTCCACTTCAATACTGTAAGCTTTTACTTTTAGACTGACATTCGCGCGGCGACGGTTGTAGCCAGGAGCGACTAAATCCACCTCATACACACCTGCACTTTTGATGTTGGCCTGTGCTTTAAGTACCGGTTGAGGGGTCGTGACTTCGGTGTCCCGCAGCTCTGCTACTTTTCTTCCTTCGCTGTCTAGCAACTGTCCCCATACGATTGGGCCATCTGATTCTAACTCTAAAGCTAATGA
Source organism: uncultured Pseudobdellovibrionaceae bacterium (assembly GCA_964396165.1). Classification (GTDB taxonomy): domain Bacteria; phylum Bdellovibrionota; class FAC87; order UBA2466; family UBA2466; genus CALCZU01. Next base: position 22,866 of record CAYNEF010000005.1, on the reverse strand, counting down.
AGTGGTTCCTGCAGGCACATCGATAAACACACGTTTAACTTCGTTAACGCGAATTTCGGATTTCCAATTCACAGTATGGTTGTTTGCAACAGTCAGATCTTCAGAGCCGATTACTGTTACAGGAACAATAAATGCCACTTCTCCTGTTTCTTCATCAATTGCAGAGATTTTTCCTGAGTGGATGCCGGGCAATGTAAGAACTTTCGAATCGATATTAGCTTGGAATGTTTTTGGCGTACCGTTTAACCACAAACTTCCTGTAGTTTGGATCCAGTTGTCGGAACTTACGAGTTTGTAGGTATGTAAGGCTGCAATTGTTGCCGGAGATGTTCCTTTTGGGAAATCTTGCACAGCAGTGATCGTGAATTGATTTTCAGGAATCACTTTTGATCGGACATAGATTCCCGCACCTTTTCCATCCGGAGAGGTCGGACTATTAACAGAGATTTTGTATTCTACTGTCATCGTATCTTTTTTCTTTTTCAAAGATTCAAAAGCTGCTGGAACATTAAATAAGCCATGCCCTTGTTCAATTAAAGTTAGTCCCGCAACTTTTTTTGCAGAGGCATATACGCTTTGAGTGATTGTGGCTCTGTCGATTGGCAGTGCGCTTTGAGACGCAGCACTTACGAGCAACGCAAGTCCACCAGTAGTTTGCGGAGAGGCCATCGAGGTTCCGCGGTAGTTTGCCACAAGTCCTTTCCAATTCGGAACGGAAGCAAGAGCAGAACCGGGTGCAAGCAACGTGGGTTTCAAACCTCCATCCAGACGTGGTCCGACGGAAGAAAAATACCAGGTCGTATCATGTTCGACTGCGGAATAACCGTAGTTATCACGTGCCGTCGCTGCAGAAACATACGCGCCGTTTGTGATCGCGAGATCTGCTCCTGCGGGAACTCCTATTGTCAAAAGCCCGGGGCCTTCGTTTCCGGCACTGATGCTAAAAAGCACGTTGGATGCTTTTGCAACTTTATCGACGTATTTATCTATCGCACTTTTGCCTAAATTACTTCCCGCGCGGATCCCGTAACTTAAATTGATGATATTAGCTTTTTTAGAAACGGCGTAGTCAATCGCAAGCATCATAGAGGCAGTGGTGGTGGAACCGCCTGCAAGTCTATTGTCACCAATTTTCGCAGCAATGACTTTTGCTCCTGGCGCCACTCCAATGAGACCTTTGGGGTCATAACCAGTAGAAATACCGGCTACGTGAGTGCCGTGTGAACCGTCATCAAAACACACGCGCAAATTTTTCCCATCCTGATTGATAGCGACAGAAACTGAGAGAGATTTTTTCTCTCCTAGTTTCGTATAAGAAAAATTGTCGTCGTAGTTCAATAAATCTTTTTCGTCCGTAAAATCCTTGTCGGAGTTTGTATCGATGCGTGCGTGGCGTTTACCGTCCGCACCAAGATAAGTGACGATGGAAACATCTTTGAATGTTTCTGTTGTAGAAAGCTCCTCGGCCTGGCTTAAGTTTGAGGCCGCAAATGTTCCGATATGAAACTCGGTACCGGGAATATCTTTAATATTAAAACCTGCTCCATCTGGGAGCGGAGAAAGAGCGACTTGTCCTTCGCCAGAAAAATCATCGAATGCGATGACTTTGGTTTCACCAGTGGTGGTAGTTTTCAGCATCGGGTGATCGACTTCAACGCCGGTATCTAAAACTGCTACAATTGCATTTCTTCCGTCAAATGTAGGATTGTTTTTGATAAAGCTGCGCGCGCCAATTTCTTCTGCAGGAATTAATCTGAGTAACGTAGACAAATCGGGAGTCTTTGCCGGTTCATCGGTACTCGAATCAGAATGTTCTTTGGCAAAACTTATTTTTTCGTTGGGTAATGCGGTTGCTGTGCAATCTTTTAAATTGAGTGAGGAGAGTGGGCTATCTGTAAAAAGCGCTCCATTTTCACCTTTATAAAGAACTTTTGCGCCGAGCTGCGACAACTCTTGTTCGCAGGCCTTTTGTTCTTCAGTAGAGCTTGTTACGAAGATGGTTTCAATTTGTTTTGGGTTTACTTCCGATGGAGAAGTAGGTGCCGTAGATAAAACTGTTTGCGGCCCTTGTGAGCAACCTGCGATGAGAAGAGTAGCGATAGTAAAACGTTTCATGAAACCTCCAGTACAGAGGATATAGCAAGGGCGACGCCAACAAGCTCAGGCTTGAAAAAAGTTTGAATTAGCGGTTTTGGGGCCTAAACAGCACCAGTTGCAATGTAAAAGGGAAAGGACTTATCATATTACTAATCGCTTAATAAAGGAGCTCACCATGACTAAATTACTTTTTGTTTCCTTAATCGTTTCCCTGGTTGCAACTGCTGCGGAACCAATCTGTGTGAGAAATTATGGAGAAGCAATCTGCGGACAATTTCCCGATACCTACACAATGGTAAAGCCACTCGAAGAAGAAGATCTCACCATTTGCGCCCGTATTTATTCCGCCTTTTTCTGTGCTGGTTCAAAAAAGGAATACAATTTGGTGGAATCTGTTAAGGGCGAAACAATTTGTGTGCTCAACACCAATCAGCCGCCCGTTTCCAATCTTTGTGTCTCGACACCGCAGTTTTATAACTATATCCGCGCAAAATAGTAATTAACGCTTTGCGTTGTTTATTCTTGCTAGTCAGTGTCCCCTTGTCAAAAATCCCTCTTTAAGTAATTGATAATACAAGGTAAACCTGCGTCATAAACGTAGCTTGAAAAACTCCTCCTCTGCCATTATGTTGCACGCACAAATCGTCTTTCTCATGGAGGTCTCATGAGTTTTTTATTCTTACTTTTTACAACTACTCTTAGCGCCGCTGTACGGCCTGAAATTCCTACACCGGATGTGGACAAAGTTTTGACGCATGATTTATCTGCGCGTGTTTATTTTAATCGCAAAAGCCAAAGTCCTGCGTGTGCAGCGAAATTGACTGACTTAAAAGCAAACTATCGATCCCTTAAAAGAGAATTGCTCTCTATGAAATCTGGCGGCGCTTCTTCAGAGGCGTTGGATGCAAAAGAAAAAGAAAGCTTCACAGTTCTAGAACAACTCACCAAAAGTTTGGAAGAGTGTGGCGAATGTGCGCAGCAAGAAATTGTCTTGAAGGATAATTATACGATCGCAGATGGCTCCTGCCAGTTGCCTACCGAAGATAAAGCATTGTTAGAAGCTACTTTTGAAAAAAGTGCAGAAGACATGCTGAACGTACAAAAGTATAGCGCGCTTCGTAATGGTTTCCCTGCATTGTTGGAATTTGTCGGACTGGATTACAATACAGGCGAGTTGTTGCCCAGCTTAGGAAAACTCGCTCCAACAATGGACAAGTTTAATACTTATGTAGCAGTGGAAGGGCCGATTAACCCGCTGACTGGCTCTCTCATGGGATTTGACTATGTTTCGGAGAATCAGATCATCACGCGCGAGCGAAATGGACTGAAGGAACTAATCATTCTCGTTAAAGGCGTTCAGTTTCCAGACGGCTTTGAAGCACCTGTGGTTTATTCCGTATCGGCCGGTGGCAAGAAGAGAAGACCGACTAATGTGACTCTGACCAAGGTTCAGGCAATGTGGTATTTGAATTCTGACGGGTATTCCCGTTATTATACTGGCGCAAACTTTGGATTTCTGGGCGGTCTGGAATATTTGAAGAAACAAGCCAGAAAAACCTTAATCAACACGTTGTACCGACAAGTTGAGAGGAGTTTGGGAGAACCGTGATCGATCGCTATAGCCGACCTCAAATGTCAGCCCTGTGGAGTGAAGAAGCTAAGTACAGGACATGGCTTGATGTTGAGGTTCTTGCGTGCGAGGCGATGGCGAAATATAAAATCATTCCCGACTCTGCGATTAAAGACATCCAAACCAAAGCTACTTTTAAAACCGAAGACATTTTAGAACGCGAAAAAGAAACAAAACACGATGTGGCTGCTTTTGTTTCTGTTGTGCAAGAATCTATTGGCGAAAATGGCCGCTTTATTCACATGGGTTTAACCAGCAGTGACGTTGTCGATACAGCCTTTGCTTATCGCCTTTCTAAATCATGCGATTTAATTTTGAAAGAAATCGACGGCTGCTTAGAAGTTACGAAAGCCCGCGCGTTGGAACACAAAAATTTATTGATGATGGGTCGTACACACGGCATTCATGCAGAGCCTACGACCATGGGTCTAAAATGGCTTTTGTGGCATGACATGCTGAAAAGATCCAAAGCAAGATTGGAAAGTGCGAAAGTAGAAGTGAGTGTCGGAAAACTTTCTGGCGCTGTCGGAAACTACGCAAGCCTTCCTCCTGAAATAGAAAAGTACGTCAGCGAAAAACTGGGCTTAAAACCTGACACAGTTTCCACTCAAGTAATTGCGCGTGACAGGTTTGCCAGTTTCTTTTCGAGCATTGCTCTTCTGGGCTCTACGGTCGAAGCGATCGCTACAGAGTTAAGACACTTGCAGCGCACGGAAGTAAGCGAAGTACGCGAGGGTTTTTCCAAAGGCCAAAAGGGTTCGTCTGCGATGCCGCACAAACGAAATCCCATTAGCGCAGAAAATTTAACAGGGCTTGCAAGATTATTAAGAGGCATGCTGATTCCTGCCTTAGAAAATGTAGCTTTGTGGCATGAGCGCGACATCAGTCATTCTTCCGTAGAACGTGTGATAGCTCCTGATGCTTCGATACTTTGTGATTACATGATTTCTCGCCTCACAGGGCTTTTAAAAAATCTCGAAGTTTTCCCAGACAAGATGAAAGAAAATCTAAACATGCTTCAAGGCGTGATTTTCTCTCAACGGGTGCTTTTAAAACTTGTAGAAAAGGGCTTGTCGCGTGACGACGCGTACAAGATTGTGCAGTCTAATGCGCATACTGCGCTCGACACGAAGCAGCCTTTCGAAGCACTACTGAAAAAAGACGCGAGTGTTAAAAAAGTTTTGAGCGAAAGTGAAATTACAAACCTCTTTGATCCGAAAGTGTACACGGCTCATCTGGATCATATCTATGGAAAGGTCTTATGAACTTTGAAAGACAGGCGGTTATCCGAGAAGGCAAATCGAAGATTCTGTATCTGACTCAAGACGATAATCATGTCATTCAATATTTCAAAGATGATGCGACCGCATTCAATGCCTTGAAAAAAGGGCAGATCAAAAATAAAGGATTAATCAACAACCAAGTTTCCTCAAGCGTTTTTCAGTATCTTGAAAAGCACGGTGTAAAGACGCACTTTGTTTCACACCAGTCCGAAAGAGAAATGGTCTGTAAGAAACTGGAAATCATTCCTGTGGAAGTGGTTGTACGTAATAAAGCGGCAGGCAGTATTGTAAAAAGATTGGGTTTGGAAAAAGGATTAGCTTTTCACCCACCGTTGGTTGAGTTTTTCTACAAGTCTGATGCTCTGGGAGATCCGCTCATTTCCGAAGGCCATATTGAACACTTCAAATGGGCGACAAAAACGGAACTTGCAACTATGGTGCAGGCAAGTCTTCAGGTAAATCGTGTAATGCGAGAAGTTTTTGATGAGATTGGACTTGAGTTGATAGATTTCAAACTAGAGTTTGGTCGTGACAAAAGCGGTAATGTTTTGTTGGGCGATGAATTTACGGCCGATGGTTGCAGACTGTGGGATAAAAAAACCAATGAATCGATGGACAAAGATCGTTTCCGTCAGGATTTGGGCGGCGTAGACGAAGCGTATTTTGAAGTTTCTGAAAGATTAAAATATTTTTTTGAGGGAAAACTGTGAAAGCCAGAATTCATGTATTTTTAAAAGACGGTGTATTTGATCCACAAGGAAATACGGTTGCAGGCAGTTTAAAGTCGATGGGCTTTAAAAAAGTGCACGATATCCGCATCGGAAAAGTTATTGATATTGAACTTTCCCATGAGTCACAAGAAGAGGCAAAGCGCGATGCTCAAAAGATGTGTGAACAACTTTTGGTAAATCCTGTGATTGAATCATTCAAAATAGAGATAATCGCAAAATGAACGCAGCAGTCATTACATTTCCAGGCTCCAACTGTGACGAAGACGTTCACTATGCTTTGAAGCAGAACGGTTTTGAAGTTACAGCCCTGTGGCACAAGGATGTTCCTGATTTGTCACCTTATAAATTAGTGGTTCTTCCCGGCGGTTTTTCTTACGGGGATTACTTACGAACAGGAGCGATGGCGGCAAACTCACCCATTATGCAAAGGGTAAAAGATTTTGCGGCAAAGGGTGGCCTGGTACTGGGTATCTGTAACGGCTTTCAAATTCTTTGCGAATCGGGACTATTGCCCGGAGTACTTGTTCGCAACAACACCTTAAAATTTATCTGTAAAGATGTTCCACTCAAAGTGGAAGAGGTTGAAAATCCTTGGATGACACAAATGAAAAAGGGTGAGGCTCTGACCTATCCCATTGCCCATGGAGATGGACGTTATATTGTGGAAGAAGCGACTTACACACAGATGAAACAAAAAGGACAAATTGTTTTGACGTACAAGTCTAATCCGAATGGAGCGACTCACGATATTGCCGGCATTTGCAACGAAACAAAAAATGTTTTTGGATTGATGCCACATCCGGAGCGCGCGACTGATTTACGAAGCAAAGACGGACAAAAATTTTGGAGTTCTATTCTTTCAAGCCTTAAGGCAGGTGCACAATGAAAATGTTAGATACCGCACCGGCAACAAAAGAAATTGCACGAGGATTGGGTTTAAGCACAGAAGAATATTTTCATATCTGCAAGAATCTGGAGCGCACGCCTAATTTCGCAGAGCTTGGGATATTTTCGGCCATGTTCAGTGAACATTGCAGTTACAAATCTTCCCGCAAGTACTTCAAACGTTTCCCCACAACAGGAAAACGCGTGTTACAGGGTCCCGGAGAAAATGCCGGGATCTTGGATATCGGTGAAGGTTGGGCCGTCGCTTTTAAAATGGAAAGCCACAACCATCCGTCCTTTATCGAACCTTACCAAGGTGCTGCGACTGGTGTAGGCGGGATTTTAAGAGATATTTTTACGATGGGAGCAAGACCGATTGCTTCGATGAATGCGCTTAGTTTCGGAACACTCGATTTTCCAAGAACGCCAGCTATTGTGAAAGGCGTTGTTAAAGGTGTGGGAGATTATGGTAACTGCGTAGGTGTTCCCACAGTTGCGGGACAAACCATGTTCCACTCCTGCTTTAACAGAAATCCCCTTGTGAACGCGTTTACTCTTGGACTTGTGAAGCACGAAGATATTTACCGTGGTTACGCAAGTGGTGTGGGTAATTGCGTAGTGTATGTCGGTGCAAAGACGGGCCGTGATGGTGTACACGGGGCCACGATGTCTTCAAAAGAATTTTCTTCTGAAGGAGAATTGGATCGTCCTACAGTACAAGTTGGTGATCCTTTCACCGAGAAACTGCTTCTAGAAGCAAGCATTGAAGTCATGCAAGCTAAACTCGTAGTAGGCATTCAAGACATGGGTGCAGCAGGTCTGACTTCCTCTTCTTTTGAAATGGCGTACCGTGCGAAGTCTGGGCTTGAAGTCGATTTGGATAAAATTCCGACTCGTGAAAAAGGGATGACAGCTTATGAGCTGCTTCTTTCAGAATCGCAAGAGCGCATGCTGTTAGTTTGTACTCCAGAAAACTTTGATAAATTAGAAGCGATTTATTCTAAGTGGGATTTACATGCTGTAGTCATTGGAAAAGTCGTGGAAGGCAACCGCGTTCAGATGACTAAGGGCGGAGAACTTGTTGTAGATTTGCCAGTCGAAATGGTGACGGATCCCCCAATGGCAGACAGACCTTCGGTGACGCCATCGGATCTCAAACAACGTTGGTTTATTGATCGCAATAAAATGTTTGCAGCTTCACTTGAATCAAAATTTCAAACTCTTGTAGAAGACTTAAACTTTGGAAGTCCCGCATCACTTGTAGAACAATACGATTCGATGGTGGGTAACCGTACGCAGAGCGATACGTTTGATGATTCTGCGGTATTAAGATTAAGAGACATCAAAACAAAAACTTTGAAGCTTGCGATGAAGGCCGACTGTAATCCACGCGTCGCTTGGTTGAATCCTCGTGAAGGGGGAAGACGTGCCGTTGCTGAAGCCGCATTAAATGTAGCGCTTCAAGGGGCAACACCGATTGGAATTACCGACTGCTTAAACTTTGGAAGCCCTGAGAATCCAGAAGTTATGTGGCAATTCCAAGAAGCGATTGAAGGAATTTCCGAAACATGTGAAGCGCTAAAAATTCCTGTGATTTCTGGAAACGTCAGTTTCTATAACGAAACAGATGGCAAACCGATTTATCCTATGCCGATGATTGGGATGGTAGGTCTAATTGAAGAAGACTTACGACTGCCTAAAAGTAATTTTTACAGCACGCAATTAGAACTTGGGTTATTGGGCGTGAAAGAAGGCGGTCTTGGCGGAAGCCATATTGCTTTTACTTGGTTCAAGCGCGATTGCGGAAAACCGGATGACACGGATTTAAAAGCTCTCGATAGAATGCTGAAGTTGTGCATCAAGCTAAAAGATAAACGAATGGACTATGCAGTCCATGATATTTCTGATGGCGGACTCATGACTTCTGCACTTGAAATGGCGTTTCGTTCGCCGCATGAATCTATCGGTTTTCAAATTGAAATTCCTAGAGATACGGATGTGGACGGCTTCTTATTCGGAGAAACCTGTCCCAGAGTGCTCATTGCGTATGAACCTGTCGAGCGCGGCGATATAGAAAATATGGCTTCTCGCGCTGGAGTTCCCTTCATCCATATTGGAAACACAACGGATACCCATGATTTTGTGATAAAACAAGGTGGAGCCAAAGTTCTAAAAGCGGATGTTAAAACGTTGAAACAAAAGTGGACCGATCGCTGGAAACAATTTTTTGTTTAAAAAAGAGAAGTAAACTATGTGTGCAATATTTGGAATAGCCGGAGATCCTGAAGCAGCAAATCTAACCTATTTAGGTTTGCATGCACTCCAACACCGTGGACAAGAAGGCGCCGGCATTGTTTCGACTGATGGTAAAGAAGCGTACTTGCACAGACGCAAAGGGCATGTGGCAGATATTTTCACATCCGCCGCGATTAATAAATTAAAAGGCAACACAGCGATCGGACATACCCGTTATTCTACAACGGGTGGAAATAGTGCTGAGAACGTACAGCCGATCAGTGTCAAAACATCTTTAGGTTGGATTTCAGTCGCGCACAATGGAAATTTTGTAAACGCAGAGGAAGTCGCTAATACTTTGGAAGCCGAAGGCGCGATTTTTCAATCGACTACAGATACCGAACTCGTTGTTCATTTGATGGCAAGAAGTGGCGAGCACGATGTTGTGCAGGCTCTTATCCATGCATTAAAAAAACTCACCGGTGCGTATTCAATTTTAGTATTGCATAAAGATGTCATGATTGCCGTTCGTGATCCGAATGGTTTTAGACCGCTTGTAATGGGAAAATTAAATGGCCATCCCGTGTTTTCCAGTGAAACTACAGCTCTCGATTTGATGGGCGCGACTTACGAAAGAGAAGTCGAACCAGGCGAAATGATCATTGTGCATCACAAAGACAATCTGATTACAAAATCGATTCGTCCTTTTGAAGCAGCTCCACAAAAAAAATGCGTGTTTGAGTATGTGTACTTTGCGCGCCCTGACAGTCTTTTGTATGGCGAAAATGTTTACGAAATGCGTAAAGCTTTGGGTAAGAAATTAGCAGAAGAACATCCACCCGAAGACGCAGAAATGGTCATTCCCGTTCCAGACTCTGGCGTTTATGCGGCACTTGGGTATTCTGAACAATCGAAACTTCCGTTTGAACTGGGAATCATTCGAAGCCACTATGTGGGAAGAACTTTTATTGAGCCAAAACAATCTATCCGCGATTTCGGAGTGAAGCTGAAATTAAATCCTGTTTTCAACTTTCTGAAAAATAAAAGCATTGTTGTCGTAGATGACAGTCTGGTGCGTGGTACGACGTCTAAAAAATTAATTTCGCATTTACGTGAAGCAGGAGCAAAAAAAGTACATTTAAGAATCTCTGCTCCTCCAACAACGCATCCATGTTTTTACGGCATTGATACGCCAACAAGAAAAGAACTATTGGCAGCGAACAACACAATCGATCAAATCAGAAAATACGTAGGAGCAGATACATTAGGCTACGTCAGTCTGAAGGGTTTAATAGATGTAGCCTCTAAAAAATCCGGTAATGCCGGTTTCTGCCACGCCTGCTTCTCCGGCGAATACCCCACAAAAATCTAATTTTAAAAGGTACGGCATTCCTTTCGTGAGTTAAATGAACTTTGCACGTGCATGGTTACCGCAAAGTTCATTTAACTCACGAAAGGAATGCCGTACCTTTTAGGATTTGGCGACGACTTTGCGGCAGTGGTTTAAGAGGAATTCTACACTGTCTTCGAAAGAGTATTTTGGTTTCCAGTTTGTGGCTTTGTGGAATTTGCTTGTATCTGGAATCTGTAAGGTTACATCCGCTGGTCGTAGTAATGCGGGATCTTGGCGAGAACTGATTTTTTTCTTAGCCAGTTTCTTTAAAACTTCTAAAAATTCGCCGACTGTAATCGTTTTGTCGCCGCCGATGTTGTAGGCTTCGCCGTATTCACAATGCAGAACTGCAAGCCAATAGGCTTCCATCGCATCTCTTACGTCTATCAATGTGCGAACTGAATCTAAGTTTCCGTGAGTGAGTTCATCCTGCAATCCTGCTTCAATTCGTGCAATTTGCATCGCAAAAGATGTCGCAAATAAATCCGTGCGCTTGGGATTTAAATAAGCAAACATGCGAGTGCGGATAACCTTCATGTTATAGCTTTTAAAATACGTGAGCCCTAAAAAGTCTTGAGCTGTTTTAGAAACAGCATAGGGACTGGTCGGTTGCACGGGCGCGTCTTCTTTGATGGGTACATATTTAGGATCTACTTGTCCGTACACTTCAGAAGTACTGCACAACTGCACAATCGGATCAATTTCAGCAAGGCGGATAGCTTCCAGCAAATTCGCCGTACCCATGATGTTGTTATTTAAAACAGCAAGTGGGTTTGTGAACGACGCGCGTACGTTTGCATGTGCCGCCAAATGGAAAATCGTATCCGGTTTTACTTTTCTGAGAACCGTAAAGACGCTGCTAAAGTCATTCAAATCGCATTCATGCACCTGGATGTTTTTAGAAATGCGGCTGACGTTATTACTTGTTGAAGTACTGTGCCATCTGGAAATTCCATGCACTTTTACGTGCGGTTGGTGATCCACCAAATACTCGGCGATGTAACTTCCCCCAGAGCCTGTGATACCGGTTATCAGTGCAGACTTTATCGATTCTGGTTTAACCATTGCTTAGTGCTTTCCGAAAACTTCGAATTGCTCCATGTGGAAATTAGGATCTGCTTTTACAGAAATGACCTTGTTCAGTTTTTGCTCAAGATGTGTCACATGCTTTTTCTCTTCGTTCATCATGCGGGTAACGACATCTTTTGCGGCAAATACAACAATGTTTTTCTGATCTCCCAGCGCTTCTTTTTCGATTTCGCGGAAGATTTCAAAACAGACTGTGCGGCGGCTCTTATGGTAACCACGGCCATCACAATACGTACAAGCTTCAGTCAGGTATCTGACCAAGTCTTCGTGCGTACGCTTTCTTGTCATTTCCACAAGACCCAATTCCGATATTTTTAAGATATTGGTTTTGGATTTGTCTTCAGACAAGGCTTCTTGCAATGCTTGATAAACCTTCTCGCGGTTGTCGTAGTTCTCCATGTCGATAAGATCGATGATGATGATCCCCCCGACGTTTCTGATACGCAACTGATAGGCAATTTCTTTTACTGCCTCAAGATTGGTTTTTAAGATCGTTTCTTCCAAACTTTTTGTTCCTACATACCGACCCGTATTTACGTCGATAGCAGTTAAAGCTTCGGATTGATCTACAAGCAAGTATCCGCCCGACTTCAACCACACCTTTTTACCCAGTGCGCGTGAAATCTCAGCCTCAATACCGTAATGCTCGAAAAGTTGAGTAGGTCCTTTGAATAGTTTTACGCGCGGCTTTAGCCTTGGCATAAACTGGCCAATGAACTTTGTAATCGTGTCATGTTCTTCGCCATTATCAATGACGAGAGAATCCACTTCTTCGGTAAAGAAATCTCTTACGACTCGCATCGAGAGGGATAAATCTTCGTGAATCAGTGCAGGAGCGCTCTTTGTTTTGGAAAGGCGCTGTACTTTTGCCCATGATTTTACAAGATAATCTGCATCTGCTTTCAAGTCGCGGAAGCTTTTACCATCAGCCACAGTTCGGATAATAAACCCGACGTTTCTGGGGCGGAGCTTTTTCGTAAAGATGTCGCGCAAACGTCTTCTTTCGCGATCGTTATCAATACGTCGTGAAATACCAATGTGTTTCACAGTCGGCATCAAAACAAGATTTCTGCCCGGTAAACTGATGTGCGTTGTAAGACGTGCACCTTTGGTACCGATAGGAGCTTTGGCAACTTGTACCAAAATTTCCTGGCCTTCTTTGAGTAGATCTTCGATTTTTGCCGATCCTTTTGGACGGCGTTTAGAGAAACGTTGCTTGGAGCCACGGCGAGGATAACCCCCTCCTCTGCCTCCGCTACCGCCTCTAAAATTTCTGGAGTCGCGTCGTCCGCGGAAATTATCACGTTCGCCACCGCGAGCATTGCGGTTGTCTCTGCGTGGACCGCCCTGCCCTTGGCCTTGACCCTGTCCTTCACGAGCAGGTCCGCGATCCCGTCTTGGTTCTCTGTTGTCCGGGTGTTGTCTGTCACGGTTGTAATTTTCGCGAGGGGCGTTGTTGTCACGTGGGGCATTGTCTCTAGGACCGTTGTTGTCACGAGGTCCATTGTCTCTTGGTCCGTTATTATCTCTTGGACCACGATCTCTGAAATTTCTGCCGCCCTGATCTCTTCCACCGCGCTGTGGACGATTGTATCTATCGTTATTATCTCTGTATTGTGGGCGTCTATTCTGATCGTTTTCCATCGGACGCTGGTTGCCAATGGATTCTTGAGAACCTGCTTCTAGCGGGGCGATAGACGGATCATTCGGTGCCAAATTCGGTTGAGCAGAGTCTGCTGGCATTCTTTGTTGCTCGTCCAACGCTTCTGGTGCTTGTGGAGTTTGTGGCGCTGGTTCTTTTAACTCTACTGGAGCTTGCACAGGAGCTGGCTTTGGAGCAATCGGCTGCTTTGCTTCCGGTTTTGGTTCGTCAAATTGAGGAGCTTTTGCTTCTACCGTATCGTTTGGATCGTCTTCTCTGACTTCAAAGCCGATATCAGGACGTTCAAAGTTTTCATCGTCTTCGTCTTGATCGTCCTCATCCATATCCTCGTCTTCGTCTTCTTCAGAGGTATCGTCCTCGTCATTTTGTACGATGGCAGGAGCACGGAGTAAAAATTTATTGTCTTCTTGAGTAAGCTGTTCGATCTCTTCAGGAGTGACATCATCAGGACCGGATGCAGCTTCGAAAGATTCACCTGTGTAGGCTTCGTCTTCTGAATCATCCAAGACTTCTAGCGAGGGTTCTCCATCGCCTCCCTCATCTTGTGTAGTATCGAAAACTTCGACGTCGCCGCCGAAAGGTTGTTCAATAATATCATCTACGTAAAGAAAAGCAGTGCGTTCCAAACCAAGTTCCAAGAAGGCTGCTTGCATGCCGGGAAGTACGCGTTTCACAACGCCTAGATAAATATTTCCAACGACGTTTTTGTCTTCTTCTCTTTCGATGTGAAGTTGTCTGATTTCCCCGTTTTCTAATGTAGCCACTCGGGTTTCGTAGTGGCTGGAATTTACCAAAATCTGTTTACTCATTATAAAATCTTTCTTGGGCTATTTTTTCAGCTAAAAGCATCCCTGCAATCCGCGCCCTAGTATAAACTATATCGATAACATAGCTTATATCCTATTGAAAACATCCTAGTTTTTAAGGGTTCGGGGGGGTACTATTTACCTATGCGGTCCATGTTATGTCTAATATTGCTCATGGTACAGGGGGTGGCGCTCTTAGTAACCAACCCTACCCTGTTTGGACTTGCCCCCGCCGGGGGTGCGCTTCTCGCAAAGTACTGGCACTTGCTGCTTATCACCATCGCAATCCCGTTAAGTCTTTTCTTACTTTTGTTTACTAAGCTTGATTTTGTCAGAACACTGGCTTTGATTTGGGGACTGATCCTTTCTTTGCTCTCCATTGCCTACTTATTTTTAATAGATGCATCGTCACCGGCGGTCACATTGTATGGAAAACTTTTTGTGATATCGGTGATGATCGTTTCAGTGGCTTTGACTATCTTTGAGTCCATCGAGCTCTTCGAACTTCCCATTCAAATCAAGAAGGCGAAAGAATCTGCCGAAAATCCCCCCGTTGAATGAGTCTTCGCTTGCGCAAACAGAAAGCACATAGTTATCGACGATAAATGGCTTGCATAGCGGGTTATTTAATGGATGAGGAGCATCTTTTGGTGCAGTAGTTTTGTAGTTTCCTTTTTTCGAATCACTGATTTCAAAAATATCGAGGCCTCGGGTCATCCCCAGTCCAGATGCTTTTGCAACCGACTCTTTCAGCACCCAAAATAACAAGGATTTTTCTATTTCCGTTTCATCCACGCGAATTTTTTTTGGAAGAGTTGAAAAAAGTTTTTTTTCCTCTTGCGATAAAATTCTATCGATTACATTTTTTGCATTTCGATCGGTTTTTTCGAGATCAATGCCAATCGGTTGCTTGGAAATTGCTACAATTGCGACGTTTTCTGTGTGTGCTAAAGAGATATAATGCGACCCGACAACTTCTCCCTTTTTATTTACCAAAACAGGAAACCCAAATGACGCGTCGTGTTTTATGGTGGCGTCAATACCGACTTTGCGCATCAAAAAAGCCGCTGCATAACGCGCTGCCCAATAACTTTTCTTTCTTTCCTCATTTTTTGAGACAAAAAATGACTCAAATGATGCCGTGCGACCTTGTAATTCTAAATCAATTACCGAGAAGTCCGCAAAATTTAAAATGGCAAAGTGCATAAAATTTGAATTCACGAGCAATTTACTTTTTTTGTCTCGGTAGGTCAAAACAGTAAATAAATACTTAAAAATACTACCTAAAACCTTTCAAGCAAGCCACGTAAAAGGCCGAATAGATTATGAAAACTCTTTTTCATGAACGATCGAAATTTACATGTGAAGCGAAAAATAATTCTGACGTTTGGAATTTATTTTTTCGCGTTTTTGTTCAGCACAAGATCTGTGCTTGCAGAAAATTCTTTTCCGCAACAAAACTCGCCTGCATTTAGACCCGCCGAAAATGTTTCTCCAGAACAAGCAAGGCTAGCAAAATTCAAACGTGCTGCTAGAAAACTTCTGCTTTCTCGACTGATGGATAAAGACGGCAAGTCTGCGAAGATCGTAATCTTGCCACCGATGGATTATACGGCTCTGCAAAATCCGACGGTAGTCACCGACAATATCGCGCGCGGTATACGCATGTACGACGATAATCTCAATGTACAATTCGCTGACTACAAGATGAAAAGTTTAACGCTCGAACAGTTTCGAGATGCTGTCACAAAACTGAATGCAGAATTGCTATTTGTCACCGTTATGCATCCCAATAATTTTGACATGTATTTGTACGACAGAAGAACGCCGTACCAAATCTACGCGCACTCAGAAGCAATTGCGACTGCCGCCCAATACGAACTTAACGCGGAAATCGCTGCATATTATTCCAAAATTTTGATCCGCCGTACGTTGTACCGCTTTATCAAAAAACAATATTACGAATTGCCACGTGACGAAACGCCGCCGCTTCTCAGTGCAGAAATACCGCGTTTCATCGCAAGTGATCAGTCTCTCGAAGTAGTAAATAACGAACAGACAGATTCGTTTACCGCGCAAGTAGGATTGGGAGCTGCGATCTCAAGAGGCACGGGCGCACAGCTTTGGAATTCCAGTACGATAGCCGTGCAATTGGGTTATCGACTCGTTGACAAATTGTTCATGAAAGTCGGCGTCGAAATGTCGGCATACAACGCCATTATGGGCGGGGTGAGCTATGTCTTTAACAACAAGGGAATTGTATTTAAAACGGAACTCGGAATTTCTCTTGCTGAAACGATTGCCAACAAGACACTGGATTGGGATAGGACTGACAGCATCCCGAATAAATCTTTCCATATCGTGCCGAATGCATCCATCATCGTACCTATCATGGACGTCAGCTTCCGCATGGATTCGCAGTTGTTTATTGGTGTGAATGGTAAGTCGATGATCTTTACATTGATCCCAGGCCTGGGAATGTCTTTCTAAAGGAATATGATTACGCCAATTCCTGTTACTAGCGAAAGACGTGATAGACCGTAAAATACTCCGCGAACTTCTGCTTTAATCCCCACATCTACTACTGGAACAAGAAGGCCCAACGTGACAAAACCCATCTGTTTGGATCCCGTGTAGGTTTTTGCTTCTGGGGGAACATCCGCAAAGTTAATAAAATTTATTTCAGTTCCAGCGCCCAAACCTAAAAAAGGCCAAAGGGTGAGTTTTTCAGGTCTGTAAATATATCTAAACCCAGCAAAAGCGTTACTGACTGCGGAAAATTCCAAGCCGCCTTCTACTGCTAGACCGTTTTCTAAAATATAACCCAGCGAAACTCCCTGCAGTCCCGATTGGTATTTTGTGAAAGCTTGTGTATTGCGCTGAAAAATAGCGTTGTAACCCATCAAGTGGTTGAAATAGGGACGTTGAAAGGAAAAGCGCGAAGTGTTTTTTACGACAGAAGAAAGAATCGCTCTTCTTACGTACTGTCTGCTTCGGATGGCTTCGCTCACATCGATGTAACTATCTTCTGTGGCAAAACCTGCAGTGCTCTTTGCTGGTGCTGCTTCTTTTTTCGGCGCCTGTTCAGCGGCAAACAACGGGATACAAAACAACGCTAGAAAGAAAACTATCTTTTTGTGATTCATATATTTTTGGGGGGTTAGGAGCTCTTGATTGGGCCCTTAAATATAAGAATACCATATCGGACAGACCGAAGCCGTGAAATTTAGTCGCAAGAAATCAATTTGGATTACTACTTGATATCAGTAGTTTTTTGCGAAGATGACGCGACCGGATGACTCTGCGTTGCATGCGATACACTTACCTGCTTCACGTATTTGAGCGAAGGGAATGCACCGGATGGTCGCCTTGGTATCGATCTTCACTTTTTCTTCACAAGCAGCAGAACCACACCAATGCATTTGATAAAAGCCTGGTTGTTTTTCAAGTTTGTCTTTGAATACAGAATAATCGTTTTCGATAAACGTATTCGAAGTCATCCGTTCGTATGCTTTTTCGTAGAGTACTTTTTGGAATTCATTAAGCGTTTTGGTCGCTTCTTCCAGCACGTTATCCAGTTTTACCTGGGTTTTTACCCCATCTCGGCGAGCAAATACGCAAATATTGTTTGCGAGATCTCTCGGCCCGACTTCAATGCGCAAAGGAATCCCGGTTACTTCATATTCGTTGTATTTGTAACCAGGACTATGCTCAATGCGATCATCCAATTCCACATTGTATTGAGTAGAAAGCGCTTCTTTAATTTTATTGGATGCTGCAAGTACTTCTGAATTGTCTTTGTTCTTTAAAAGAATCGGAATAATCACAATCGGAGTAGGAGCAGCCTTTGGTGGAAGCACAAGACCCTGATCATCCGAATGGGTCATGATAAGGGCGCCCAAAATTCTCCAACTGATTCCCCAGCTCGTTTGATATACGTACTGCATTTTGCTTGTACGATCTTGAAAGCGGATTTCAAAAACTTTCGCAAATTTCTGGCCGAAGTAATGAGACGTAGCTGCCTGAAGCGCCTTTTTGTCTTGCATCATTGCTTCCAGACAATAAGTTTCTTCTGCTCCAGCAAATTTTTCGCTTTCCGTTTTTCTTCCCGGAATAACAGGTACGGCAAAGATATCTCTGGCAAATGCCATATACACATCGAGCATCTTCAATGTTTCTTTGCGCGCATCGTCTTCTGTCTCATGACAGGTATGGCCTTCTTGCCATAAAAATTCCATGGTTCTCAAAAACGGGCGAGTTCTTAATTCCCATCTGACTACGTTTGCCCATTGGTTAATAAGCAAAGGAAGATCGCGGTAGCTGCTGATCCATTTCGCGTACATGTAGTTGATGATGGTTTCAGAAGTGGGGCGAACCACCAAAGGTTCTTCCAGCTTTTTTGCTCCACCGTGAGTGACAACTGCAAGTTGCGGGGCAAAGCCTTCGACATGGTCTTTTTCTTTATTTAAAAAACTTTCTGGGATGAACATTGGGAAATAAGCATTTCTGTGGCCAGTTTCCTTAAAGCGTTTGTTCAGTTCCTGCTGTACCACTTCCCAAAGTGCATAGCCGTTGGGGCGAAGTACAAGACAACCTCTTACGGGTGAATTATCTGCAAGTTTGGCTTGTTGGATGATATCCAAATACCATTGGGAAAAATCTTGTTCTCTGGGGGTGATACGTTCTGCCATTTTACATTCTTTCTATTTGTTGCATCAAAAATTCGAGCATTTCACTTTCGGGAACCTTTTTAATCGCTTTCCCTTTCATGTAGATTAAACCTTCGCCCTTGCCGCCGGCAATTCCAATGTCAGCTTCCATGGATTCACCTGGGCCGTTTACGACACAACCCATGACGGCAATTTTGATATTTTTCTTTAAACCAAGTGCGCGTCTTTCCACTTCTTCAGCAAGTTTATAGACGTCGATATCTGCTCTGCCGCAGCTCGGGCAGGAAATGATTTCGGGGGTGTCGTTTTTAAGTCCTAGCGATTTCAAAATATAAGAACCGACTTTGATTTCTTCGACCGGATCGGTGCTTAAAGAAACGCGGATAGTGTCGCCAATTCCCATCATGAGAAGACTTCCGATACCAACGGAAGATTTTACAGCGCCATAATTTTTTGTACCGGCTTCTGTAACGCCTAAGTGCAACGGGGCATCTGTCTGGGCCGACAATAACGAGTACGCGCGAAAATTGGAAATCACATCGGATGACTTGATGGAAACTTTGTACTGGGTAAAGCCCTGCTGTTCGACTAAGTTAATACAGTTCAAAGCGCTTTCTACAAGTGCTTCTGGTGTGGGATGGCCATATTTTTTTAAAAGAGGTTTTTCAAGTGATCCGGCATTTACGCCTAATCGGATAGCAATGCCGCGATCTTTTGCGTAATTGACGACTTCGATGGTCTTCCATTCGGCGCCGATGTTGCCAGGGTTGATGCGTACACAAGAGATATTGTGTTTCATCGCTTCCATCGCCATTTTGTAATCGAAATGGATATCGGCGATAACAGGAATGCGAGTTTGTCTTAAAATTTCAGGCAAAGCGTCAGCGGATTCCTGGTTGTTTACGGTAACGCGGACAAGTTCGCATCCGGCGTCTTCCAGTTCTTTGATCTGCTTTACTACTTCCACAACGTCATCTGTTTTGGGAGTCGTCATGGATTGTATACGGATTGGGTTATCTCCCCCGATAGAAACTCCACCGACATTGATGACACGTGTTTTTCTGCGGTTGATCTTTAATGCTTCCATCAATTACTCCCATTCTGGATGTCGATTTCGTAATCTTTAATCTTTTTGTGCAAATGGCTTCTTTCCACTCCGATGACCTGTGCAGTCTTGGAAATATTGCCGCCGTTTTCAGTCAGCATTTTCAAAATAAATTCTTTTTCAAACGTGGCGCGCGCTTTTCTCAAAGATTTGTCTTCGAGATCAAACACATCTTCATTCATTTGGGATTCGGTAGAAGAATTACTTTCAAATTCGAAAGAATCGATTTCATCTCCTGAAGAAAGAATGCAGGCGCGTTCTACCCAGTTTTTAAGTTCTCTGACATTGCCTGGCCATGGATATGATTCAAGAAGGCGAATAGTTGCCTGATTGATTCCCTTGATTCTTCCGCCTGAGAAACGTTTTAAGAAGTGAGCCATTAACTCTTTCATGTCTTCTTTGCGTTCACGAAGTGGGGGAACGGTGATGGGAATCACGTTTAGACGATAATACAAGTCTTCACGGAATTCGTTATTCTTGATGCTCTTTTTTAAATCTTTATTGGTAGCCGCAATTACGCGAAGATCTAATTCTATAGACTTGTCTCCACCGACTCTGTTGATGGAACATTCTTGAAGCGCGCGCAAGATTTTTGCCTGCATCTTTGAACCCATATCGCCGACTTCATCGAGAAAAAGAGTTCCGCCATTAGCCTGTTCAAATTTTCCGATTTTTCTGTCGAAGGCGCCTGTGAAAGATCCTTTTTCATGTCCGAAAAGTTCGCTTTCAATGAGTTCGTCCGGAATCGCTGCACAGTTTACGGCGACAAAACGATTTTTATTTCTGGGGCTGCCGTGGTGAAGTGCGCGCGCAACCAGTTCTTTTCCGGTGCCGTTTTCGCCCGTCAACATGACCCACCCATTTGAAGGAGCTGCGACGGAAATTAGGTGGCGCAAGCGCTGCATTTCAATGCTGTCACCAATCAATTTTTCTTCTTCTTTTAATTCTTCCCGTAAATATTTATTTTCGTTTTTTAATTCCTGTACTTCGAAAAGATGTTTGAGAAGCAGCAATGTCTTGTCAAAGTCGATGGGTTTTTCTAAAAAATCAAACGCGCCAAGTTTAATGGCTTTTACGGCTGTTTCTACCGTGCCATGGCCAGACATCATGATGACGCCGAGATCGGGCGCCATCTTTTTCATTTTTTCCAGTACCGTGATTCCGTCATCTCCCGGCATCCAGATATCCAGTAAAACGGCGTCCGGATTAAAACGCTTTAGTTTTTGAAGGCCGAGCGCTCCGTTTTTTGCGGATTCCACCGTGAAGCCTTCATCTTCCAGCACCCCGCGCAGGGTTGTGAGGATATTTTCTTCATCATCTATAATGAGTACTTTTTTATTCATTAAGCGTTTAGTTCCTGTTCCCTTGCGACCATTACTTTAACCGTTTCGGGGAGTTCTATTACAAACTTTGTCCCACGGGGCTGGTTCGCTGTCACGCGCACTGCTCCTCCATGATCTGCCACAATACGTTGAACGATGGCAAGCCCGAGTCCGGTACCGCCCTGCTTGGTGGAAAAATAGGGTTCAAAGAGCTGGCTATAGGCGCTTTCTTCGATCCCACAGCCTTCGTCCGCCACACTTAAACGGATGAGAGAATGGGTTTTGTCTTCCTCGGTCTTCACCGTAATCGTGCCTTTGCCTTCCATGGCGGCAACAGCGTTATCAAACAAATTAATCAGGGCTCTTTTAAATTGGCCTTTATCGAGCGATACCATTCCCAAACCTTCAGCGAGTGAAAGATTGAACACGATATTTTCGTGGGCTGCTCTAAACAGGTTAGATGATTCCAAAATGACGTCGTTAAGATTTTCTGGCAGCTGTTTAATTTCTGGCAAGCGCGAGAAGGTGGTGAACTCACCAACCAGTTTTTTTAAGGCATCAACTTCAGTCAAAATAATCTGCGTGGATTGCCCGAATGTTCCATCGTCCTGAATCTTGTCTAGGTAACGTCTGCGCAATCTTTGAACGGACAACTGGATTGGTGTCAGCGGATTTTTAATTTCGTGGGCGATGCGCTTTGCTACTTCACGCCACGCCATCATTCTTTCCATCTTCTGAATTTCAGAGACGTCTTCGAATACGGCCACGACACCCATTTGTTTTTTGCTTTCGTCTCTTAATACGCTCAAAGTAAGAAGCAAGCTTGTCGATTCGCTATTGGGAATTTTTAAACGGATTTCACGGCGAATTGGTTTTGCCGTTCCAAACACTGCGAGAAGTAGATCTCTAAATTCTGCGCGGTGTTCTTCAGGCAAAATGATCCAGTACGGTTTTCCAATGACTTCTGTTTCTGTAATGCGGAGTAAATCAATGGCCGCTTGATTGATTGTAGAAATGCGTCCGTACTCATCCAGCGACATCACGCCTGATTGCACGCTTTCGAGTAAAACTTCGGTATAACGTCTTCTGTGGTTTAACTCTTCGTTAATGCGTCTAAGATTGGCGTTCGTCTCTTCGATGTCGCGTTTATTTTGTTTTAAATCGCTAGTCATCGAGTTGAACGAATCAATCAGTTTGCCAAGTTCATCTCCACCGCTTTTTGGAATGGTGTGCTCTAAATCCCCTCTGGCAATTGCTTCAGTTCCCTTTAGCAAGTCTTCGATAGGACCCGTCAGTCGTTTTGCTACATAGAATCCGGTCCAGGTAGCAGTAAATAAAATAAGCAGAGTAACCATCGATAGAATCGTGAAGTAAGTCGACTTAATCGGGTAGTTGAGCGGGTTATCCGTTTTGTAATCTGAATACGTTAAATTGATTTCGGATAACTGCGAGGCCAGTGCGATAGGAATAAAATAGTCGGCAAATATCACGCCCTTTCCCAAACCCAGAAAGGCGCCACAGCGGACAAGCTCCCCTTCCCCGACGTTGAGTACGCGGCATTCGTTTTGTCCCTGAAAGGCTCGTTGCAAAGATTCCAAAGAAGCTGGCGGTATCAGCGCAGCTTTTTCTTGTGCAACGGTAATCTGTCTCGGTGAAAGGGGGTCCTTGTGGTATTCGACCGCATCGAGCGCATACTCCAGCCGAGCCGTTTGGAGTTTTCTAAAAATATCATCTGCGTTTAACGTTTCCGATCCGAGAGACAACGCAATTTTTTTGGCAAAGTGCGCGCCATTGCGTTCCGTGTTTTCATAATAGGTTCTTACAACATCAATACTTTTTTGAAGTGTGCCGCCTACTTTAATGTTCGACCATTTATCAAAACTGCTTTTGATATAAAAAGCTGAGATGGAAAAAAGAAACACTGTGGGAATAATCGCATAGAGTGTGAAACTAAACA
>CAYNEF010000004.1:0-96946 GCA_964396165.1 uncultured Pseudobdellovibrionaceae bacterium | reverse complement strand
CCATCTTCTTGATGGCTAGCCCTCGGTCAAAACGGGGGGCCGTTTATACCTTCTAACCTTTTTGAACGAGATAGATACGTTCTCCATAGGAGCGATGTGAAAGTTAAATGCATCTCCAACTGTGAGGGCTAAGTAGCAGCGTTTCAATTCAGAATTTGGTACCAGGTAAATTTCAATAAATTTTTGCTAAATTAAGATCTTAATCGAATTCCTGTCGCGCTGCCGTCGATGTCGATGAGCTTTTCTTTATAAAGTTTTCCAACAGCCATTTTGTACTTCTTTTTACTAACGCCGACTAAATCATAAATAGCTTCGGCACTCGATTTATCACCAATGGGTAAATATCCATCCCGTTCTTTGAGCAAAGTCAGAATGAGTTCGCTGATATCATCACAATCTTTATATCCAGACTGCTGAAGGCTTAAATCAATTTTGCCATCGTCTCTTAACTTTTTAATAAAACCACGGATGCGTTGACCTGGGTACAGAGTTTGAAACACGTCTTCTTTAAAAAGAAAGCCAAGGTGGCGTTCGTTAATGACTGCTTTAAAGCCAAGATCTGTTTTTTGAGTAATGAAGAGATCTACGGAATCGCCTTCTTCGTACTCGTTCGGATTTTTTTCAACGAATTTTTCAATACGCATGGATGCGGAAATCCGGTTCATGTTGTCGAGATAAAGAAAAACACAAACATAATCCCCTTCGCGCAAATCTCTCGTTTGTTCGCGGTAAGGAAGAAACAAATTTTTGCCTAAACCCCAATCCAAAAACGCGCCGATGTTTTGAATGGAAACAACTTCCAGACAGGCAAATTCGCCAAGATACGCGTAAGGCTCATTAAGAGATGCAAGTAGCTTATCGTCCGCACCATTTAAGACAAACACTTCCTGCCATTCGCCCACTTCTTTATCCAAAACTTCGCCTTGCAACAACCAAATTTCGCCGTCTCTGCCGTCATCAAAACACACACCATCGGGAGTATTTTCAAGGATTTGCAGCTCGTTAAATTGTCCTAATTTGGCCATAGAGGGACACTACATACACGGGAGCACGAAAAAAAGGGAATTTTTTTGAAAAAGCTAATATCTTTAAGTGTTTAGATCGAGAACTCTTAAATGACTGTCGGGAGCTTTATTCTTCGTTTGGGCATCGTGAATAAAATTTTCTACCGACTTTAGTATGTTCAAAACCGTCATTTTTTCAAAACAGATGAGACCTAAACCTGGACAAACTCTTCTATGACATGGGCTGCATGGTACAGAATTTCGGATTACAAAACTATAGCCATAAGGCGCCCACTCATTGGGATCTGAGTGTCCCCCCATTAACGTTAATGTGGGAATTCCAAGTGCTGCGGCCAAATGTCCAGGTCCACTTTCATTTCCGATAAAAGCCAATGAGCTTTGCAATAGATTACCTGTTTCATCCAAACTTAAACTGCCCTGCAATTGCTTTACCTTGAATGGTAAATCCAACTTGGGATCTTCTTTGCCCCCAATAGTCGACCACTCTAACTGCGGGTATGTTTTGATTAGGCTTAATAGCAATTCTTTCCACGCGTTTTCTGAAAATCTTTTTGTTTCGTATTTGGCAAAGGGGTGCAAAACAATATGATTCGGTCTTTTAGTAAGCGGTCCAAATTCCATTTTGGGATAGCTTACTTGCTCTGAAGTATAGGTTTTTCTAGTAAGTAAAGACACCAACTCCAACATCAACAAGCTCTGGTGACTTACCGTTTTTCCGTGCATCGACAAAGCTACTTGGTATTTCGAAGTGCTTTTCATTCTGGGATCTTTAGGGTGCAATAAAACTTGAGCCGGCACTTTTTTAAAGTACTTAAAATAAGAAGAGTAAGTGCGCAAAAATATGGCTACATCAAATTGTTTTACAGAAAATCCGCTTAAAGCTTGTTTCAAATTTAAAACGGGGAAACGTACAAATTTAAACGTCACATCTAAATCGACTATTTCATCAAATAATCCAGATGCAAGATACACGGGTTTGGTTTTTTTCTGACAGAAGAGAAACAACTTAGCCTGAGGAAACGTACTACGTAATTCTGCTATTGCGGGCAACGCCTGAACCGCATCGCCAATATCATCCGGTTTGAATACAAGAATAGTTTTGGGAGGACTATTAAGTAGCGCGAGCTTACTCACCCAATCTGTACTGCGATACGAGACCTCCTCACTCAGGGCTTCCAACTGTGGCAGTAGGTACCTTGACTGTACGGCCTTTGCCGTCTGCAAAATAGCGTCTTGTATACGTAATATCATTGAAGAAACCTTAACACTCTTCTGATTATTTGTTAATTGAGGTATATACCTTCCCATGAAAATGCTCATTGTGCTTCTCTTTCCTCTCCTCATCCATGCGCAAGATTTTAGCTCGCAATTACTTGTCGTAGACACAGGTCTCGATGCCCCCATCGCGATTTTACTTACTGGCTTTGGACCTTTCGGTGGCATCTCAAACAACCCTTCTGGACGAGTCGCAAAACTCCTGCCCACACAAATCGAAAGCACTTGTGGAAAACCTGAATGGAAAATAACATCCAAGAAGCTACCTGTTCGCCCAGGAATCATTTCTGAAGAAAATTTAAAAGCCTATTCCACCGTCATCAGTATTGGCGTTGATTCGGGAAGTGACCGTATCCGATTAGAACGCTATGCACGTAATTGGTATTATGACCCAGATACTGGAGTGGAACATAAAATCGATCCTGAAGAAGACAAAAACCATCTTCTTAGTGGCGGAGAAATACCCAGTGACATTCCCGCTTTTTTAAACGGATTTTCTATTGAACTAGGCAACGAAACCTCGGCCGGCACCTACGTTTGTAACGATACTTTTTACCGCCTTTGTCGTGAACACAAGCGCGGATACTTCATACATATCCCCTATGTCTCTGAAAAACGGGATGTGCAACTTGCCGCATCACTCGCCGGTATTGCATGCAAGCTCTTATCCGCCAGATAATTCAGGCTATTTTCTCGTCTTAACATTTTGTTAATTATAGCCAAACCCTATTACACCTATTCTGATAATCAATTTTATTTATATACCAGTTTCCCGTAATTTGGATCTTAGAGACAGCGAAGTGTTTCGGAGGTTCGATGTTAGCGTTGCAAAAAAATCATTTGAAAGAAGACTCTGCAGAATCCGTTCTCGACATTCTTTGTCCCGAATACAAATCTGAAGAGGTAAAGAAAGCGATTTTAAGTAAAATCAAAAGGCAAATGCAATCGGGCAAGCCTATCCAGATTGTTCTACCCGCCTTCCCGGCCAAGTCTTCCAACCGGGAAAAGACAATGGGTGTATTGCCAGATTTAGGCGAAGTATTGGCTCTACAAAACTTAAATAAAATGTGTTTTCAGATTGAAGCACTGTATCCGGCAGGAGCTGAGTTACTGATTTGCTCGGATGGTCGCGTATTTAACGATCTCGTATTGGTATCCGATACCGCAGTCAATGCATACCAAAAGGGAATCGGTAAAATCCTGTCCGATTTTTCGCTTACTCGATTAAAGACCTACAATCTCGATGATGTGTTTAAAGATCATACCTACAGCCAGATGCGTGAAGAGCTCATGCAAAAGTATGCTCCTGAAGTAAAAACGCACAGCAGTCTTTTTAACGGCATACATAGATTTATTTTCGAGGATAGACTGGTGCTTGCTCCCCGCGAAAGCCGCGAGAAGACTAGACAAGAGGCAAAACTGATTGCTTATAAAGTCGTTGAAAGAAGCCAGGCGTGGAGCCGGCTTGTGGAAACGCATTTTCCTGATGCTGTCAGACTTTCGATCCACCCCCAGAATGCGGATTCCGAGAAAATCGGAATCCGCCTCCTCCCTTCCGACAATATCTGGAGAACGCCATGGCACTCGGTTGTGTTTATCCAAAATGGAAATGCCGTTTTAATTCCCAGAAAAGAAGCGATTGAGAAAAACGCACAACTCAATTTTTTTAATGATGAATATGGATATTTCAATGGGTAACGCGATTGATTATTTCGAACAGGCTTATACTGAAGACGCTATCAAGCCATTTGGAAAAATTATCCTGGCTGGAAGTAACGCTGCTCTGATGCAATTTACTGGCGTTCCTTTGCAACGGCTTTTAAATCAGGAAAAACTTGTTCTCTTTAGAGGTTTTGAGAACTTAAGCAAAGAAGACTTCGTACAGTTTGCTGCATCCAGTGGAAAAAATTTCCTCAATTGGGATTTTGGTAGCGTGATGGAAATGACCCCGAAAGAAGACGCAAAAAACTATCTTTTTTCAAACGAAGCCGTTCCCTTTCACTGGGATGGAGCTTTTCACAAGGTTCCTGCGTACCTTATCTTTCACTGTATCCAAGCACCGACGCCTGGTACTGGGGGCGAAACTCTTTTTACAGATACAACAAAAATCTGGAAGGAATCTCGAGACGAAGTAAAAGAAATTTGGAAACAAGTTAGTCTCACCTACAGCACAGAAAAACTAGCCCACTACGGCGGAAGCATTACCAATCCACTTTTAAGCACACACCCGCGTAGAGGAGAAGTAACTCTACGTTTCGCAGAAGCGGTGAATACGAAGTTTAATCCAGTCAGTTTGCGAGTAAGTGGTTTAAATAAAACTTTGTCAGAGCTTTTCTTACGGGATTTAGTTCGAAAAATTTATTCGCCTAAATTCTGCTATACGCATACGTGGCAAAAAGGGGATCTGCTCATCGCAGACAACCACGCCCTCATTCACGGAAGAAGAGCCTTTCACAGCGATTCGCCCAGACACTTACGAAGGATACAATTATTATGAAGCTAGGAGAAAAATCTCTCTTGCAGGCTAAAAAAGAATGCACTCCAGAACAGTACGCAGCACTTTTAAAGCAAGGTGGCCCAGTCTACTTCTGGGAAAAAGGGGGATTCTGGGTAGTAACGGATTTTAAACTGGCAGAGGAAGTTTTACGTTCGCCAAAATACACAGCAGACCGACGTTCGTTTTTTGTCACTCGCATGCCAGACATGGACTTAAGCCTTATCCAGGATTTTTTTGGCGTAGTCGCAAAAATGATGGTGATGAGTGATGGGAAAGATCACTTGGTGCGACGAAAAATTACAGCTATGGGCCTGACAGATGAACTCCTAGAGATTTACAAACCCAAAATCCAAAGAACAGTCGCAAAATTAGTGGATGATTGTTTAAAGAAAGATGTTTTTGATTTCGCGACTGATATCTCTGAAAAACTCCCTTCCGTAATCCTTGCCGATCTTTTTGAAATTCCAGACGCAGATCGCCCCAACTTCTTCAAATGGTCAATCAATATGACCCAATTTTTTGGTGGTGCTTCGTCTTACCAGAACGCGGACGGGATTGAAGTAAACTCTAGTGCCAAGAATTTAAAAAATTATTTTACAGCGTTACTTGCAAAAAGAAGATTGGAGCCGAGCACCGACTTTTTTAGCCACATGGTAAAAGAACAAAGCCAATTTGGATTGACTGATGATGAACTTATTTCCCAAGCCATCATGCTTCTTGTTGCAGGACAAGTGACAACAACGGATCAGCTTTGCAGCAATTTTTATACGTATTTAAGTCTGCCAGAGGTACAAGAACAACTACTAGTCTCCCCTCACCTGATTCCACTTGCGCTGGAAGAGTTTAACCGCCTGGATCCAGCGGTAACATATATTTTTAGAGTAGTTAAAGAAGAGACAACGTTGGGAGGAAATACTTTGCCGCTTGGTGCAGTAATTTTTATTTCCACCCATGCGGTAAACAGAGATGAAAAAGTCTTTTCAAATGCAGACGACTGCCAAATCGACAGAAAATACAACCCCCATTTTGCCTTTGGGCATGGCACCCATTTTTGTCTGGGAGCAAAGCTTGCGAGAATCGAAATGCAGACGTTATTTACAGAAATAATAAAACGTCTACCGACTTTGAAATTCGCAGAGCCCGCAATCAGAAGACATTACAGTCTGGCCTTTTCTGGCTTTGAGTCGCTGAAAGTATCAACCTGTCTTTCGAGCTGACTTCCTTTTTGAACTCAATGAACGATATTTAACCACATGGGAACTTGTACAATTACCGTATTAGGCCGGGTAACTTCCTCTTTATCAATCAAGTGGCCAAATCCTGTATTGAGTTGGATCCGCCTGTCCATAAAATCGAGAAGGTTCCTGTCGTTGGAAAACATCAGCTTTACAGAGCAAATCTCATTTGGATTTGTTGGTGTTAAGTGTAACCATGCATGTAAAACACCCGACTCTGCAGAGAATTTATTTCTAACCTGAACACATTCATCGACAGTAGGCTCTATCGGTAAAGTTTTTCCGTTTGGCCCTATTACTTTTGGGTACATTACGAATGGAGTACGGAGCCGTAATACAACTTGTTTTTCCATAAAGGGAGAACTGCCTCCTTGTATACGCTCCTCTGAAAACTTCTTTACATCTTGTCCATCAAAAAAACAGAGTTCAACATGGCAACCCGTTACATTGTCACTCACGACTCTGGTTGTATAAATAGAAGAACTTGGATTAGAAGCTGCATCAGGAAATAATCCTTTAACCCGATTGCAGTCGTCCTGCGATTGTCCCTGAGCAGTGAGAACTTGGACGTTCAGTACAACACTCAACATAAGCAGACAAAAATGAGATTGTTTTATTTTCATAAGACTTACCTTTCTGCGTAAAGTATATCGAACTAAGTGTGAGAAGACTTCAAACGACTAAAAAACTGTATACAAATCTGAAACAAGCTCTAATCTTCTAGAATGGGAGTATAAATTGACTAATGTGAATGCCCCCGCCAATCATTCGTGCCTGAATTGTGATGAAAGTGGAGACTTCGTTTGCTTGACTTAAAACTTTGCAAAACCCAATTGTTTGGATGGGTTAGAGGAAAATCTTCATAATTGTACACACGAAATTCTAAGCAGGGGAATTGCAATAACTGTTAAAATGATAATTGTGGAGCAATACACCACCAAGAAGAGGTCGATAGCAAAAAATATGGATCAGCAAGATTTGACAGAATTGCACACGCAGAACGTTTATGAGGAAGTTTGTAACACGTCTTATCCTGCTAGCTGTAAGTGTCTTCGCACTATCCTATTGCTCAAAAAATATTTCATTGAATAACGTGCTAGATCGTATCTCCGAGCAAAACACACGAGTCGCAACTCAAGCCACTGATATAGACCGGAATGTTTCGGGGATGACTTCAAAAAGCAAATATGAAGCTTTAAAACAACTCTTTCGATTAGGAACAGCTCCTCCTCCCGAGCATTTTCAAAAAGAAGAGGTGATGCCAGGTAAATGCGCCTTTGAATTTGATCCTCAAGTTTTTTACGGAGATGCACTAAATACTTATATAGAAAGTGATCCTGTTGTTGGAACTTTTATTTACGTTATACCTACCGTGATAGGAGTTCCAGCTGCTCAAACTGACCAAAGCGAGCAGTGGGTACCAAAAAACTACGATGCCGTTCAACTGCACGAAAAAACTCGCCACAATTTAAAATCTTTTTCCTCTCTGCAGTTTCAATATCCGACCGATTCTCCATTCTATGCGATGAGTAAAGAAATCATGGGGAATGCTGCGTATATTTTTTATAAGAAGGAAGACCCAAAACAAGATCGAGGGCCAAACTCTACGCATGTCTCCTTTCGCTTACGCTTGAGTAAACAACCGCAGGGGAAAACAGAAATTGTTGTCGTCGAACATTACTGCCATTACCTGGAAGGCTGTCAGTTCAAGACGACGGAAAGACATTACAATCATCTGGAACCCTACGCTTATTGTTATTACTATAAAAAGATCCAGTTGGACTTACCAGACAAGCGTAAGTCTACCGACAGAAGCATTCCCGTAAGAACAAATCCACCAGAGTCGATGGTGGTAGATGAACAGCAAGACGTGTTGGAATAAGAAAGTCGGCCTCCCACCAAAAAGGTGAGAGACCGACACGAAGTAGTACTTATGGATTTACAATACTTCCCATAAAGAGGATTGCTTTTGTTTCCCGATCTTCAATCGCAACAAAGAACGGACGGTTCAATGTGAGAGAAGCTTTGGGTGCTGAAGGCACGCTTGTGACTCCACCAATAACGGTCGCAGCAGCTGCTTCTGTTCCAATCTCATCCACTGCTAGGAATGTTTTCTGAAGTGCTTTGGTAATACGCACTCCCCCACTTGCGAGGTCAAAGAAATCGGCGGTAGGACCAAAGGCGATTCCCATTCCCATATCCTGCAATGGCGCTTCCAGATCCGCTTTGTAGTCAAATTTAAAACGCGGCATTTTTACCGTCAGATCTCTGAAAGATTCGTGGCTGTCGAGCGTTTGACTGATTTGTGAGAGAAGTTCTGACGACACTTTGCTTTCAAAGTCCACAATGTCTTTTGGCAAAATGACGATCATACGAGAATCCCCATAGCCGTACTCAAGACTTGCAGCTTGATAACCCTGTCCTTCGGTGTAGTAACCAAAGTGGCGGTTCTGCATCATCGGAACTTGTTTGATTTCATTTGCCGACACATAAAACTTGTCCTCTTTTGTCCACGATTTATCAAAAGGATGCGTCCAAGGGCCTTTGAAATAGGTTGTGTTAATCAAATAGAAAGCTTCACCCTTTGTTGTCTGTAGGAGTTTTTTAATCTTTCCGTTTGTTTTTTCTTCCACCCAGCCATTAATTACATCGGCCGATTTTTCATCTGAAAAATCAAGCGAGCGGGCTTCCGAATCATAAGAATCTTTTAACGTTTGAATATATCTATCTCTCAACCGAAAGCTCTGATCGGTCCAAACGGAATTGGCAAAACGAATTTCTGTTTGCTTTTCGTTTTCGGATTTCCGAGTTAACGTATCGATAAGAGATCGATTACTTTGGTTCAGCTCCTCTTTACTCATCCCAGTGGAATGAATCGTCGCAAGTACCGCTTGTTCCGTTTCGTTTCTTGCTCCGCTTGCTAGCATCGAAAGTGCGAGGTAAGCAGAAACCGGAGAGATAAAGCGGTTTTGCTTTTTGTTGTTTTCGGATTTTCGTACCGCTTGGTACAAGTGAGAACCGAATTGGTTATTGGCTACACTTACTTTTTGTACATCTGCCATTGCAGTGCCAGCCATTAGGCACACGCTTAGCAGGGGGCTCATGATTTTACGCATTTTATGCTCCTTATTTTTGGTTTAATTTAAAATTTTGGGGTTTAAAGGTTTATCTTCAAACTTCCATTTTTCTGATTTGTCTTTTCGAACAAAAAGATCCATCGAAGCTTCACGCAGTTGGTGCACTTCGGTCCATTCACTTGTTGCACACTTTAACGACACTCTGAACTTAAGTGGCATGCGAACACGTGTGGGAGTTCCCGTTTCTTTCTCCCAGTGTAAATTCCAAAAAGAATAACTTGTAGGCGCTTTACCGTCTTTACATACAAGAAGGTTTGAAACCCAAGGAGAAAGAACCACAATTTTTTCTTCATCGCGTGCAATCAAATCACTCTTGGGCATCGAGAGATATTCATATGCATTGACGAGTAAGTACCGTCTATCTGGCCCGCCATCCAACTCTTGGGTGTAGGTTCTTAAGACCGTTTGTACTTTCGTACCTAAAATATCGAGAACTGTGTGGTCTCGTTCTCCCTGATGATGCCCTAACTCATGCACAAGCAGTGCTGCAGCTAATGGGATATCGAGCGGTCTATCATGAGGAAGCAAGTGTGTAGATGAGGGGGAAGCTACCATTGCTTTGGGATAAAGAAGATCGGCATTGATGTAGATAGGTGCGCCCACTCGGTATTCTGTTTTTGCTATGCGAACCAGGCCTTCAATAATAAAAAATCCGGGATTTTTTTCTTCAGAGGCAATTACAATCAGATTTTTATTTTTTCGTTCCTCAGCTAACGAATTTTGAATCTGCAAAAGCAATCCATACTCTTTGTCATTTAACGTGCAGCTTTGGTGGGAATTTAAGCAAACATCAATAAAGAATTCCAGATTATGAAACGCGTAGAGAAGATTGTTTTCAGCTATCCCCCCTCCCCCCTGCTCATTTCCGGCAGTAGCGACTACTTGAAACATGAGTAAGATACCCAATAAGATTTTTTTCATAATGACTCCTTTTGGCTGACAGGGAATAACTGCACCGCCAGTGTATAAACGCGTTTACGATTTCCTTTTTCCAATTCTCGGCAAACTTGTCTTCTAAAGTCGCGAATCATTGTACGTGCTTTTTCCAAGTTAGATTCGTCTACAGCCATGGTGATAGTGCTATAAAGCTCCATCGCCGCTTGTTCCGTTTGCAAAAGTTCTTCTGCTCGTCTTAAATTTTGTAGATGTGCTTTTTTCAGAGCGTGGTTTTCTTTTAAGGAGGGAACTCTTAAGGGTTTTCCGACTTGGCGAAATTGCAAACCCTTTCGTTCTACCAGTCCCAGTTTTTCGAGTCTGTGAAATGCGTGACTTGCTTCCTTTTCTGAAATCCCCAGACGCTTAGAAAGCCAACGGGGAGAATGGCGGTTGGGAGTAATGTCTCCCAGACTTAAAATGGCATAGTGATACCACTCCGAAATGACTTTAAAGGCTTCCAGTTGAATGGCATCAAATGCTTCGTCGTTTTCTGTTGTTGCAGAGGTTTGCACGCCGTTGGCGGATGCCAGAAAATCTTTTGCTGCTTCTTCAGTCATTCCACATCTATCAATTATTCTTTGAGCAGACTTTCGAGACAAGGGCCGTTTGCCAGAGAGAATTTGTGAAAGTGTTGCCGGGCTTACCCCTAGTTTTTTCGAAAAGGCACGCAGACTGAAGCTTGGGTTTCGGTGGGTGTGGGATGCATATTCATTGGCTAGCATCACTCGGTAGCTCGGAATGTTTTCCTTCAATTCCATGGGCCATATATGCGCCTCTATTTGACCGCTGACAAGGATTTTGAAACAGAGTGTTTCAAAAATTGAAATAGCCTCAACTATTATAGGAGTTTAGCTTTTAAGCCAGGCTCTTTTCCTGCTGATAGATAACAAACTGGGCGGAGAAGAGAAAGCAGCGGCTGACGTAGTAGATCCAGACAATCATCATGATGAAGGTGAAAAAGGGGCCGAATGTTCCTGCATTCATAAAGCTATAGTATTTGGCATAGAGTTCGTAAAAAATCCTGCCGAGAAAAAAGAACGTCAAAAATAAAACACTGCCGCGAAAAGCAAAAATCAGTTTCACTTTTTGCAAGGGCATTAATTTGTAAATAAACGTGATGCTCGCAATCACACTTAAAGTGCCCACAAGTCCCACAAGGAGTTTGATGCTTAATACATCCCAGCCGCCAAACTGTTCCGGAAAAAGTGCTTTCAAAATACTGACGTCGGTTGTGGAAGCAAGAAGCAGCAGTGTACTAGTCGCCACCATCACCATAAAACAAACTAGACTGATGAGATTGGTGATGATGGCATTTCTTTCCGTGCGGCGTTCAGAAATTTGTTCGAATGCGTAGTGAAGAACACCAAATAGTTGATACGCAGACCAAGCGCACAATGCCACGTTAAAAATATTGGCGAGAGAATTAGTCTTTAAGATTTCCAAAAAATTATTGGAAACTCCTGGATCAGTGGACGGGAGAATAGAATCGATAAACTGTTTCAGTTTTTCCTGGTTCTCTACTTCGACTGAACTAATTTTTCGAAACAGGTACTGGCTTCCAGCAAAGCAAAGAATCAAAAAAGGAAAAAGCGAGAAGATGGAAAAGAACGCGAGGCTGGATGCGATCAAAGGAACACGGTTTTGCTTCGCAAGTTTGCGAGTTCCTGCCATGTCGAGCAAGAAGTCTCTGAATATTTCGATCAACTCTTCCACGCCCTACTTTTCGGCAGAATTGACACATACAGTTAACACTAATTTTAACGCGATACATCTAATATGCCGCATCCTAGCTACCCAATTGCTATGACCCTCGTTAGGATGGGGGTATGGATTGTTTCGGGTGGCATGAGATGACCTCAATAGGTCTATGCCACCCGAGACCTCTCCACGGAACTCTCGCCCCAACACAAATCCACTCAATTAAATGATTTGTCCTTCAGTCAGGGCGAGTTTGTATTTTTTATTTATTGGATGCGCTTACATTCAGCTTCTAATGTTCTTTGATCCAAAATCTTTCCACCAGGAAATCTGAGAGTAGATTTTACGCTACTGACTACGCTCCGTTTGGAGGTCAAAGGTTGCATTGAGCCTGCTTCAGACTTCTGTTCCTTTTCAGTGTCCCCATTGGACGCTTGGACGATAGTGCGCATTACAACTGCTAAATCCTCATCCTTTAGTGTAACTTCGTGTCCGTGGTAATCGACAATTTGAATATCGAGGCTTATCTCCCCAGCAAACTTTGCGGCTTCAGGAAGTTTTTCTACTGGAACTTCTTGCACGCCCAATCTGCCCAAATTTTCTAATGTAGTATGCGACCAATTCGAAATTTTACTTAAATCTATATGGCGTGTAGTTGCGACCTCGCCTTGTTTCCATCCCGCAGTTTGTACGGCAGTACTAAATACCGGTAGATGCATTCCCGCTCCCCCTAATTGGATTAGCTTGATATTACATTCATACAAAGTATCTTTGGGCATTACTGCAAGTGGAGGTGCTGTACCACCACCACGTTCATTTCCAGCGATAGCTAACGCTGAGAAAAAACCCATAAAAACTAACCAACTTTTTCCATTTAACTTATACATTTTCAGACTCCTCGTTTGGTGACCCTTGATTGAGCTGACGGCACAATATAACGCATCAAATCATATTTCCATTGTATTTTAATCAAAAAACAATATATAACTTGATTAAAAATCAAGTTAACTAAAGTAAGATATTATTAATATGAATATTTTCGAAACAACAAACTATCAAAAATACCTCCACTCCCGCCTGGGCGGCGGACTGGGTAGGCGTGGGATCAAATCCCAGTTCGCAACTGCCTTAGAGTGCGATGGGGCATACATCACAAGAATTTTGGACGGACTGGCCCACTTGAGTTTGGAGCAAGGCATGCGCGCTAACCAGTTTTTTGGGCACACTGAATCTGAAAGCGAATTTTTTTTGATGCAGATTGGTTTTGCTAGAGCAGGATCTCGAGATTTGAAGTTTTACTATAAAAAGAAACTCGAAAATTTACAGGAAACTCACCACAAACTGAGTGAACGGATAAAAGATGTCGAGAGCTTTCCAGAAATCACGCAGGCTACTTACTATTCCCTCTGGTTGTATGCTGCCGTAGACATGGCGACTTCAATTACTTCTCTTCAGACTTTAGAAAGTCTGAGTAAGTACTTTCAGCTCCCTTTTAGCACTCTTTCACCGATCTTAAGTTTTTTGGAAGGATGTGGCGTTGTAAAACAGGAGGGAAATAAGTGGATAAACACAGGCCGACAGATTTATCTAACTTCTGATAGTCCCCACATTCGTAAACACCATTTAAACTGGCGCTTGAAAGCGATGCAATTAATCGAACAACCTCAGACAAAAAATCTTCACTACTCATCGGTAGTTTCGCTTTCCGAAAAAGACTTCGTCCGATTAAAGGAACATTTTATCGAGAGTGTTTCCAAAGCCCGCGAAATTGTAAAATCATCTAAAGATGAGAAGTTAGCGGCATACTGCATCGACTGTTTCGAACTTTGAACTCAGATTTGCATTTCGATGCCGAACGAGTGGGTGGTATAGAGACGGTTGTAGAATTGCCCCCGAGGATCAGCTCCTGTGTAGTAGGAGTAAAAGAAACGAAACGAGCGGAAAGCTTCAGGCGGATTATTCAAAGCAATTCCTGCTTTGATACCCCAGCTAGGGTTAAATTCACTCTCTTCACGCCATTTAAAATCTGTCGCTACAAACGGAACAATTTTAAAAGATTTTGCGGGATAAAAATACGAGCCGCCTAATTGAAACGTCCACGGATTTACGATCGGAGTCGTATTGATGATTCTTTGCGCGCCTACATACAAATGGGCTTCCTCTGCCGGTACCCACCCAAGTCTTGTTGTAATAAATTCTCTCGAGTAGGCAATCGGAGAATCTGTGCTTCCATCTGCCAAGTGAGCAGAAATATGTGTGAAGCGCATCTGCGCTTGAAAGGGCCCCTTATGTGTTTCCGTGTACATCCCAATCAACCCGTCGGCTGTTTCCAGTGGAAAGCGGCTGTCAGCTTGCTTCATGGTAAAAAAGCCACCACCTTCTAGACCGAAATGTGTATCCCAATCTGAATCGTCTTTGGGTCTGAAAGAAACAAGAGAAAAATAATTGCCGATGTTCGCGTGCACATTGGAGTCGCCTTCAAACGACAAAGACATCTGCACTTCTCTCGGATCTGCTATGGCGAGACGAAACGGCCTTCCCTTTGGGAGAAGCTCCATGCCGATCTCAGCTGCAGACAAACGTACACCACAGATAATTGTCACAAGGACAAGTAATACACAGTAGTTTTTTCGCATATTTTTTTAGAGTTTTATAAAAAGACGGTCATCCCGAACGTGTGTTCCGGATTTCCGTTTTCGTATTGGGGCAATTCCAATGCATAGTGCAAATTAAATTTTGGGCTGATAAAACTTGCGCCCATGCTCCAGGTGGAGTTGCCCGCTTCTGTGCGATAATGGTAGCCACCTTTAATTGCGAAGTAATAAGGCGTCATGAACTCAGCGCCCACACCGTACTCATAGGGTTTTAAACTAGAGAGTTTGAAATAGGAAATATCACTGACCATCGTGAGTGAGAAAAATAAAAGTTGATTCCAGTTGATTCGTCCACCCAGGGCCATCTCACGCTTGATTCCAAGAGCTTCATTGCCACCCATAATATTTCGCATATTGGTACCGAACTGGATGGTTCCAAAATTGGTGAGCATCCCTAAGTCCACATCAATTAATTTTTCGCTTGTGCGCACTTCGCCTTCTTTTGGAGTCGCAATCGAAGGGCTCCAGATCATTTTCCCAGTAGCACCGAATGCAACTGTCTCGGAAGTTTTGCTGAACAAAGCAGCGCGCGCCCCTTGTGTATTGTCAGTCCCTTCCGGAGCTCCCTCTACCGGCATACGGAAATAACCCAGGCCACCTCCCAAATCTGATGTGCGTGTATCTAAAACCGAAACTGCAAATCCATTTTTTAAAGCGTACTGTCCGTCGAGTGAATAAACTTTTTGAAAAGCACCGCCTGCGGGATTGGAGTACAGACTGTCATTCTGCAAACTCGCGCCAGTAAGTGAATGTCCCTCTGCCCTTTCTTGCAACGGAACAAATTCAGCAGAAGCTAACAGTAAGTTTGAAAGAAACAACGAGAATACAAAAAGGATTCTTAACATAACGCGAGACTCCTTAAAATGATGCTTGAGATTAATCGGCGAAAATGGTCAGGGTGTTTGTTCATATAATTTACAGCCTATCTATCCAAAAATAAAGGCATCGCGCAGTGCCACGCATGAAGGCCCCTCCTAAAAGACGACGCTGCACAACATCTTGTGATGTTTTATGAGGGATTTCCATGGCACACCGCTTGCTCCTCTAATACACGCGTGCATTGCTGTTGTGTACGAGGTGTAACGCCTCAACTCCGAGCACGCGGAGTATACGAGGAAGTGGAAATGAAAAAGTTGTTTTCAAAGTTAGTACTACTCGCCGTATTTGCGAGCATCGCCCCTGTCGCTCATGCAGAAGACTGCTGGGACGCAACTTATGTTGTTGGCGGATACAATCTCTATTCTTTCGGCGTCGACATGTACAACACATACGACTATTGCGCACCCGTGCAACAACCTGTTTGCTGCGACAGTTGTTACGATACTGCCACATTATATAATCCCTACACGGAAGCGAACATTTCGCAGCTCACTCAAATGGTTTCAACGAATCAACAACTGATTAACCAGTTGTATGGATTAAATCCCTATTCGCAAATTCCCGGCATTACTAATCCTGGTTTTGGCGGCAACCCTTATGTAGGACCCAATTTAGGAGTGATTCCCCCAGTCAGTGGAAATCCGTATAACCCATACAATCCCTACAACCCTTTTGTCCCGTCGAATCCGAATCCGTACTATCCACCGATTACAGGTATTCCACCTTATTCGCCGACAAATCCGATTAGTCCGTATTTTCCGACGTACCCGACAAGTCCGACGACACCTACGATAAATTATCCTGTGAACCCGAGTGTACCGACCAACCCGTCGCTACCTCGTCCGCCGTCGCTGCCTCCGTTTGGCGGTTGCGATAACATTACAGTGATGTGTCCGGTAACGCCTTCTGCGCCCGGTACACCGACAGTCAGTCTGCCGCAAAATCCGAATTTGGCCCCTGGTTACCAAACGAACACGAATCAAGTGGGACAAGATCCTACTCGCTACCGTGTGCCGCGCGGAACAAGGAACCACTAAAGTTGCTGTTAGGAAGCCTCGTTGAACGTAAGTTAATTGGCTTCTCTTAGCGGAAAAGTCCCGGAAGAGCTGGATGGCATTTGCCTCCTCCCCCTTATGTGGCCCCGAAACACATATTTGTCTGAAAGCTCTTCCGGTGGCTTCAATCAAAAAGACCGCTTCCCCTCAACCCCTGCAATATCATACACTTAATTAACTAATTGATACGATTGACTAATTGCGTGATTCTGCTACATTCACCCATTAAGCCGTGCAAAGACGGCATGGGGATGAAGAAATCAGATGGTGTGTAAACAGGCAGCTATCTATTTATAGAAACGAGGGTATGGAAATGGCAAAAATGAAGCAAACAGAAATCAAAAAACTAAAAGAAATTCTGCAAAATCAACTGTCAGAACTTCAATCCAGTTTTCAACGCAACATTATCTCGATGGAAACATCGACTGCCGTACCTGATATCAACGATCAGGCTACTCTTGAATCTGAACGCAATTTCGAATTGCGCGTAAAAGACCGTCAAAGAAAATTGATTCCAAAATTCCAAGAAGCCTTGGATAAAATTGCCGACGGAAGCTACGGGATTTGCGAATCCTGCGGCGAACCTATCGGTGTAAAACGTCTTCTTGCTCGTCCCGTCACTACCTATTGCATCAACTGCAAAGCGGAGATGGAAGCAGAAGAAAAACGTGAAGAGAGCTTAAACTTCACACCGACAGTTTCTTCTCAGCCTGAAATGGCTTAAGCATTTTTTAAGAAAAATACGAATTAAGATTATTTTTTATCAAGGCAGTTTTGCGCCTGCTTAGTTACCGGGCAATGTTTTTCATTTAATTAAAAGGGAAAGGCGATTCCTAATGACCAGGCTCCATAGGTTCGAGCTGTTTGTGGGATCATACCATATTCCAAATCAGCAGCGAGCACTAGGGTTTTAGAAAGATGAAGTTGTGTGC
The DNA here is from genome assembly GCA_964396165.1 of uncultured Pseudobdellovibrionaceae bacterium. Classification (GTDB taxonomy): domain Bacteria; phylum Bdellovibrionota; class FAC87; order UBA2466; family UBA2466; genus CALCZU01. The sequence goes on along the minus strand of CAYNEF010000004.1, from coordinate 79,623 downwards.
CCACAAGTGGGGCCAAGCGGTAACGCATTCCTAGGGGAGAAGTGCCGCTCGTCCCATAAAGTGAGACATTACTAAAAACCAGGTCCACGTGGTTTAAAAATCCTAAAGATAAATCTGCATATTTGCTTTTAATAAGAAGCCAATCAGCACCCAACCCGATATCGACGACATTTTGAGCGATGGTAACAGAACCTTCTATTTCACTTTTTCTAAAATAACCCAAAGACGGTCTAATGCGCAGACGATCAGTTAATACACTGATACGGTAATCTATTTTTCCACCCCAGAGCCACTGAAGCCCAAAGGCTTCTGAACTAGACAAACCGCCTCCCCCGTACATTCCGAATTGAATGGAAGCGAGAGTTTCTGCACTTGTATTGGAATTTGTTTTTGTTGCCTTTAACTTTGTCGACTCTGCTGCCGTATTTCGTGGAGGCGGCATGAGAGGGACCGCACGGTAACGTGCTTCAGCAATGCTGCAAAAAATCAGTAGAAGAATCAGATATCTCAAAACCGACCTCCGTAACTTCCGAGGTACTTATTGTAAATCGCTTTGACGTCACTGCTTTGATTGCTTGAATCGGCACGCGTGCTTAAAAGTGCACTATGGCATTTTGCGATGTCACCAAAATCAGCAGTAATGTTTTTACCATTGGCTGTGTCAGCACACGTTGCCAAATAAGGCATCAACTGGACAAGGGATTTGGCGTTTACGTCATGCCCTATTTTATTTCCGATTTCATATTGAATAGCCGCCCAAACCGCGCCACCTTCGTGTGAATCAAAACTGGAAGCGTCTGTCGAATTCATCGACTGGACTATTTCAGGGGTGAAACTTTTGCTTTTGGTAAGCCCTCTGTCCTCATTGGGGTAACTGCACAAAAAGAAAGAAGGATCGCCTGTTGCCATAAAACCGAAATAATCTGCCATTCCTTCATCCAATGCAGCCAAAGTATTTTCTGTAGGCTTTGTGGTATTTACAAAATTGAGATTGCGGTAAGCATTTTCAAAGAACTGCCAATGAAATACGAGATGAGAAAACTCATGTACCAAAACTCCCACATTTAAACCCAGTGGCACTTCCTTCGTGTCTACATTTGGATAAGAGAAAAAGAAATTTTTTACATTCATCTGGCCGTTTTTCGTATAACGGTTTGCCAGAAACTCGGCGTTGTCGTGGATTTCACTTTTGCGTGAGCCACTACCTTGCGTGCTTTTGGCTTTATGGACAATTCTCGTTTCAGAAAGATTGGGGACTACGGTATTAAAATCCACACCGTATTTTTGAAAGGTTAAATACCCTTGTTCGATGGAATAATAAAGGCTTGTGGCAAACAGCGTATCTGAATCAAGCGCACCATAACTGGAGCCGCTTTTAGAAAATTGCACATCTACAGGGCGAAAACCAAAATACTCGTCTAAAATTTCAGGTTTGGAGTTGATATCTAAATCAGAACGAACGACTCTGCCTACACTTCCACGCATTTCAGTGACGCTATCCAGTGTGGTAATGGGCTGCTCAGACACGGAAAATTTGCATCCCGCACCACTATAATGAATAACCATCGCATTGATTGTCCCGGAGGACTTCTCAAGCGAGCATCCTGCTAAGACAAACACACTCAATATGAATACGTACTCTAATCGCATACAGTTTTATTTCTCATTATAGGATGAGCATAGGCTGTGCCAGTGCTCCCAGTCTGGAGAGACAGTCGGAGTACATTTAAAGTGCGAAAAGTGTCACATCAAGTTGAGTCTATTTTAGACAGCTGGTAGCATTATCCGTATGCTATCCGCCTATTTCATGCAACCTGATATCGACCCTGTACTTTTACACTTATGGGGCCCGTTACAAATCCGTTGGTATTCGCTTTTGTATGTAGGCGGGTTCATCTTGGGAAAAGTGCTTTTACAAAAGCTTGCCAAAGAAGAGCGCTTTAAATTCACACCTGAAGACATGGACCAATTTGTGTTGTGGTTGCTTGTCGGTGCGGTTATCGGTGCACGAATCATCTATTGCTTTGTGTACGATCCGAAGTCGCTAATGGAAAATCCGCTCTATTTATTTCAAACTTACAAAGGTGGGTTGTCTTTCCACGGAGGATTACTGGGAGTAATTGTTGCGGCTACTATTTTTGCACGCAAAAAGGGGATTCCATTTTGGAATCTTGCCGATGCAATGGCGCTTGCGACACCCACAGGTCTTGCGATGGGACGCATGGGTAATTTTATCAATGGGGAATTATTTGGACGCGTGTCTACCGTACCCTGGGCAGTGATCTTTAAAGAAGGAGGCCCCGACCCAAGACACCCTTCTCAACTTTATGAATTTTTCTTGGAAGGCGTCGTACTCTTTTCAGTCTTGTGGCTTTTAAAGAGGCATTTAAGAAGAGACGGACAACTGACTATCCTCTTTTTGGTAGGCTACACTTTGTCCCGATTCATTGTAGAGTTTTTCAGAGAGCCAGATGCCCAAGTCGGGTATCTGTTTTTAGGCCTAACCATGGGACAAATCTTGAGCCTTGTCATGCTAGCGGCCAGCGTAATCACAGGATTCATCATCTGGAACAAATACCCATTGCCTGAAGAACTGGACAAACGAAAGAAAAAGAAGAAGTAGATTTTTTACTTAAGGGAATCCAGGAAGGTTGAAGCAAAGCCCACCGAAGACGGAGAAGTTACTCTTAAACGCTTTCTTCCCATACACTTCGGTATTCACCATATAGTCGCGCAAATCGATAAGAAGCCCGACATAATCATTCATAAAGATTTTAAATCCGCCGCCCCAATCCACTGCCATTTCCATACCGGAACGTAACGTCGATTCCGACACCGCTCCAGAAGTGGCAGTCGTCGAGTATTTCATTGTTTCTGTATTTGCTAAACCACCGCCCAATACAAAATAAATATCAAAGTAAAGAACCTGAGAACCGAAGAATCTTATTTTTCCATAGAAGGGAGACATCAAAATATTGGTTGTATAAACCTGTTTCAAGCGCGATGTCTGCAAGTTAGAAAGTCCGCGATCAGAAACAAGGCCTGTGGCAAAACTTGTTGTGGAGGGAAAGGCAATCTGCGCATCAATCACTTCCCAGCCGAAGTGATCATGCAAGTGCCACGATGCACGTCCGCCAAGCATATAGTGGTTTACAAGACTGTCGTAAGGCATCACCCCACCGGTCAAACCAAATTCGATGTGTCCTGTTTTATAAAAGTATTTATTGCGAACGATTGCGTTGATTTCTCGTTCATAATCGCCTTGTGCCACTTTTGCATTCGGCGCTGCCTGGATGCTAACAATAGAGAGCAGCGACAATAAACTTAAAATCAATTTTTTCATGGGTTTTCCTTAAACGAGGTGTAAGTACTATTCTAGCAATTTGTTGAAGTGACAACAAGGTGCAGTAGCGTGGTAGAATGAACCTATGTCGCAAGATGCCTTAAGAGTCGTGCTATTAGTACCTGTTTTTTTGTTTTCGCTATGCGTCCACGAGTTTGCGCATGCGTGGGTAGCCGTGAAACGCGGAGATAATACGCCGCAACTTGCTGGAAGGCTCAGTCTGCATCCAATGGCACACGCCGATATTTTGGGAACTCTTCTTTTGCCCATTTTCTGTATTTACTTCAATGTTCCCTTTTTCGGGTGGGCGAAACCAGTGCCTGTTGATGTCAGAAACTTAAAAAAAGGAAGAACCGATTACGCGCTAGTGGCTGCAGCCGGCCCGCTTTCCAATATTATTTTGGCACTTCTTAGCACCGCAGTTTTGTATGGTTTACTTCGCATACCTGTCGAAGCAAAAGTTTTGGAAACAGTCATCACGTTTACCGTCGTTGCTATCCAAGTAAATCTCATGCTCGCATTTTTTAATCTGATTCCCATCCCACCGCTGGATGGTTTTAATATTTTTCAGGGTTTTCTGCCTTTAAGTGCAGTTGCCAGACTTCAAAACATGCTCAGGTACGCAGGTCTTATTTTTCTCATCATGATGGTCACTGGCACTTTTCGTTACATCACTGTGCCCGTCGTCGTTTGCTGGCATTTCCTTTTGAATCTCGCAGGGCTGCCCATCTAACTTACATACTATTCATCGGATCGACATCAACAGCAAATTGTACTGACTGTTTTTCTTTTGCGACAAACTCATTTGCAATTCTTAAAAGCATTTGCATTTCTTTCACCGATTCGCTTTTAATCATCGCCTGCCATCTGAAATAATTTTTAATCTTAGAAAGGGGTGCTTCAGACGGTCCTAATACTTGTGAATGAAAGCCGCGGTTTGCGATTTCTTGTTTAATCACACTCAAAACTTTATACGAAAAGAGTTCTACCTTAGTTTTGTCTTTGTGCTGGAACTTCAGCATTGCAAGTCGGTTAAATGGTGGAAAACCAAACTGCTTTCGCATTTTGAGTTCCATATCATAGAATTCTTTTGTCTGGTGGTGTGCTGCATAGTGAATCACGGGATGTAGTGGGTTCACTGTTTGTATCACCACTTCGCCTAAAGTCTCTGCTCTGCCAGCACGGCCTGAAACTTGAGTAATCAATTGAAAAGTTCTTTCAGATGCTCTGAAGTCCGGAATATTCAAACTCGCATCTGCGACAAGAATTCCGACAAGCGCAATGCCTGGAAAATCATGCCCCTTCGCCATCATCTGAGTACCTATCACAATATCTACTTCACGATTGGAAATGCTTGTAAGTAACGCTTCCAAAGACTTTCGGTCTTTTATTTTACCTCTATCCAGTCGTTCGATCCGCGCATGGGGAAATATTTGAGCAACTTCTTTTTCGACCTGCTCTGTTCCTAGGCCAATGCTCGTAAGTTTCAACCCGTTACACGCTTCGCACACATGCGGTACTTTGTGAACGGAAGCACAGTAATGGCATTTTAATAGTGGCGGGTTTTGATAATAGGTCAACGCTACATCGCAGTTTTTACAACGCCACGTATGTCCGCAGTCATCACAATAAAGAAAATGCGCGAACCCCAGTCTGTTTAAAAAAAGCATTACCTGCTGTTTTTTCTCTAATGCTTTTTGAACTTTTAAGACGAGTGTTTGAGTCAACCACGGCACTTTGCTCGAAAACTGTGCTTCTTTATCTTTTAAATCAACAATCACCGTCTTTGGCATTTCTTGTTTGTTAATACGCTCTTTCAGTTCGACGTAATGGTACTTGCCAAGTTTTGCGTGGTGGTAACTTTCAATGGAAGGAGTAGCAGATCCTAAGACTACTTTTGATTTACACAATGCCGCACGTACTACCGCCAAGTCGCGACCGTGATACTTAAGTGAATCCTCTTGTTTAAAAGATGTTTCGTGCTCTTCATCAACGATAATTACGCCCAGATTCTTAAGCGGTGCAAACACGGCGGATCTTGCGCCAATGACAATATCCACCTGCCCTGTGCGAATGCGCTTCCACACATAGCTTCTTTCTTTTGCTGTCAGCTCACTGTGCATGACGGCCACCCGACCTGGAAATCGATTTGAAAACCGATTCATGAGCTGAGGCGTAAGTGCAATTTCTGGGACAAGCACAATACCTGTTTTGCCATTAGCAATAATGCTGTCGAGGACAGACATGTAAATTTCTGTTTTACCACTTCCTGTCACACCGTGAATTAATACTGGTTTGTCATCCAGAGGATCCAAAATCACTTTTACGGCATGCGATTGTTCTTGGGTTAGCTGTGGCTTTGGTACCTGAAAGACATCCGTATCTTCCATTCGCGCTATCAGATCAGAAGGTTTGGATTTTTTCTCTTTTTTATTTAGCCACGCAATTCTCGGAACTGCTGTCGCTATTACTTCACCCAGCGGATGACAGTAATACTCACTTACCCACTTAAAAAACTTAAGCATCGACTCGTCAAATACCGGATCAAGTTGTACCACCTGAGAAATGCTTTTTAATTTATCTGCGGGAACGTTAGTCGTGGATTGAACACCTAATACAAACCCTTCTAGCTGTCTGGAACCAAAAGGAACTTCGAGAATGGCGCCCAACTGCAAAGTTTCAGCAGTGGCTTCGTCTACCTGGTAATGAAAGCTGCCTGGAACTTTAACCGGAACTGCAACATCCACAATCATCTATAACTCAACAGTACTTTTAAAGCGTCTTCGAGGCTTCCTGAAGAAGTGTTTTTTAGTCCGGATTTTTGCCAGGCTTTTAATGTATTTTGAAATGCTTTGTCCTTTAAACCACGAACTTGGATGAGTTCAGAGCTGACAAGTTCGCTGCCGTTTTGTTCAAAGCGCATGGATTTTGGAAACAGGCCATCTTGGTATTTATTAAAATCTGAAAAAGACCAAGAGGAAGTATTGCCGCCCTCTTTCCATTCAAATTTTCTCACACCTTGGAATTTTGCATCAAAAAATACGGTGCGGTTATTTTGCGGATCGTCCATGCCTTGCACAGCTATAGTCACCATAGAGTCCAGACGCTTGAAACGTACATCCGGGTGCTTCACATAATTTTCCTGCACTTGCCAGGAATCCGGATCGCCCTCAAAAGTGTAGCCCGGTTTATACTGAAGCAACTGGTCTCTTCGAATAAATTGCTCGGAAATAAGTTGTTCTTTAAAATCTTCTGCAGATGCCGTACCGAGGTATTTTGTGTAAAGAAACGAACGCGCGTTCATTTTTCTGTCGCTCCCGACGAGATAAGCTTTGCGCTCTTGCACGCCATATACGGGAACATGATTAGGGGTTTTCCACAAGAAATAGCCTTTTCCCTGAGAGTACAAAAAAGATTCGTCCACAGTGACAGTAGTACCTTGCGCCACTTCTACCTGGTGTTTGTATGTGAGCTCAATAACCACGCCTGGTTTTCGCACATCAAAAATTTCTTTGATGACGCTGCCCACAGGAGGGACAAATGCGCTGGAAAGAGTTGAAAAAAGAAACGGCAACAGAAGGAGTGTTTTCATAGTTGTGATAAATATTTTTTGAGGTTCACTGCTATTTCAGGTCTTTGCATTGCAAAATCAATCTGGGCTTTTAAAAATTGAAAATGATTTCCCACATCGTATCTTTTATTTTTCAACGATACTGCGAGTAGTCCCTCTTTTACGCATAAGGCATTCATCGCATCAGTCAGTTGAATTTCTCCACCCACACCCGGACGCACTTCACTTAAGTGATCAAATATTTCCGGTTGAAAAACATACCGGCCCACGATGGCAAAGTTACTGGGAGTATTTTCGGGCTGAGGCTTTTCCACCGTCCCCAATACTTTTTCAAATTCTCTTCTAAAAGAAGCAGTCTCCATACGGATCATACCGTAATTAAAACTTTCTTTTTGTTCCACTTCCATCACGCCTATCGAGGATAAGCCGCTACTGAGAGTTGTTTCTTTTAACTTCTTCAGCGGAGAAAGTTCCGCATTTTCAGAACCCCAGGCCGGAAAGATTTCATCGGCTAGACAAACGGCAAACGGCTCGTTGCCGACAATGTTTTTTGCAGTCAAGACCGCATGGCCAAGCCCTTTTGGTTCTTTTTGTCTGACAGAAACTATTTCGCAGAGGTTGCCGATTTTATGTAAAAAATCCGCCTGTTCGTGCTTTCCTCTTTTGCGTAAAACATCTTCCAAGTGTGGCGAGTAATCAAAGTAATCTTCGATAGTAGATTTGCCTTTGGCAGTAACAAAAATGACTTGTTCAAAACCTGAGTTAATGGCTTCTTCCACTACAAAATGGATCGCAGGAACATCCAATACTGGAATCAATTCCTTCGGAACTTCTTTTGTGAAAGGAAGTCCTCTTGTTCCCAGTCCTGCGACAGGGATTACCACTTTTTTAACTTGTTTAAGCATTTACTCGTACAATTTTTCACTCCTCGGGCACAAAGTCAAAGTAGGAGTCTGTTAGAACACTTTAACCCACACTCCCCCAAGCGCTGTGTGGGATAAATACTACTCATATCAACAGCATAATGCACTGCATCTAGCCCAAAATCTGCCTTTTAGGGCCTTAAAAACTCTGGTATGTCTATTGCTTCGAATGATTACACTCATGACAGAAGAAATATTTGCAAGCGCGCAAGGTTACCGCATCCAGAAAACGATCAAAGCGCCTGTTCAGTTTACAGGTGTTGGATTACACAGCGGCGCACCTGCGACGCTAGAAATTTTGCCGGCCTCACCTAATCATGGGCTGCAATTTGAAAAAAAATGTGGGGACAAAACATATAAAATTCCTGCGCATTTTAGTTCTGTCGTCACTACCACGCTAGCGACCTCGTTAGGCATTGATGGGCAACCAGATTCAAAAATTGCAACTGTAGAACATTTAATGTCGGCGCTGTACGCGTTAGGTATTACAAATGCTCTTTTAAAGTTGAATGGACCTGAAGTTCCGATTTTAGACGGAAGCAGCTCTCCCTTTGTGAATGCAATGATAGATGCTGGGATCACACCACAAGCTTTCACGGCACCTACTCTTAAAGTGGTGAAGCCCATTAAGCTTTATCAACAAGGCGCAATTTGCGAGTTACTACCCAGAGAAAGTTTGCGACTAACAACCTCTGTAGATTTTCCGCATCCCATGATCGGTACCCAGATTTTCGCATTAGAACTGACGCCCAAAGCGTTTACCGAAATCATTTCTTCAGCGCGCACATTTGGCTTTTACAGCGATTTGCAAAAGCTGCAATCCCATGGATTAGCACTGGGCGCTTCGCTTGAAAATGCTGTGGGTTTTACAGAAGACGGCGTGCTCAACGAAAACGGACTGCGCTTTCCAGATGAATGCGTAAGACACAAATTGCTAGATGCACTCGGGGATTTGGCACTGTGTGGTTCCTGGATTCAAGGAGAGCTTGTCAGTTTCCGCGGAGGACATTCCATTCATCTCGCGCTTTTAAAATCTCTGGAAGCGCACAAATCCCATTGGGAACTTTTACCAGCAAAGCCCATCACTCCTCTTACAAATGACAAGGCAAACCCTACAATCAAATCACAAGCGCTAAAAACTCACGCGCCTTTGTAATTTTGGTGCAAAATTTCTGCAAGCACAGCACAGGCATCGGTTGAAGTGAAAATTCCTACTACTTTTCCATTTTCCTGACGGACAATTGTACTTCCCAGTTTTCTTTCAGCCATTTCTGCAACAACTCTGTCCAATGGCGTTTCAGGGGTGACTGAATATGTCATCGGCATCATCACGTCTTCTACCTTCATTTCTGCGGATCCGATAAAGGAACTAGCTACAAAGATATCTCTCTCAGTCAGCACTCCAACTAATTCACCTCCATGCATCACTGGTAGATGGCGCACGCGAAATTCTGTCATCATCTCTTTTGCTTTTTTAATGGAGATGTCATTTCCAATCGTATGTGGCATTGCAGTCATAAATTTCTGTACTAAAGGCATCGCTTTCATAAATTCTCCTTCTAATAAAAATTCTTCAGAATGTATCAATGCATCCTGTATGCCAGTGAATGGTTGAGCTTGATTTACGCTTGTAAAGACAGGAGTAAGTGACTAAATGTCACTTACTTTCCGAGACAACAGAATTTTCTATCCGATAAGTGTGAGAAGACAAGGCAGCGACATCTTCTGGATCGTGAGTCACCACAAGAGCACCTCTGCCGTGCTTACTAAGTAATTCTTTTAACTGCGTTCTTAATTCCTGCCGTAACGACACATCGAGAGCTGAATAAGGCTCATCCAGTAAAAGGACAGAGTAATCCATTACGAGCACCCTTGCGAGTGCCACACGTTGCGCCTGTCCACCAGAAATTTCGAGCGGGTTTTTGTTAGCCAGTTCTGCAATTCCCAAAAGTTCTAGCCAGTGCATGGCTTTTTCTCTAACTTGAATTTTGTTTTCTCCGCGCATCTTAAGTCCGAACTCGACATTTTGCAGAACAGTTAGATGAGGAAAGAGTGCACTCTTTTGAAATACAAGTCCGAGATTTCTTTTCTCGGGAACTTTGTTTTGAATCTCGTGATCTTCGTAAATAATTTTTCCTGTCGCTAGCTCTACAAATCCTGCAATAGCCAAAAGTACCGTACTTTTCCCTGAGCCACTTTTCCCTATCAGACAAGAAACTTTCCCCTTTTCAATAAGTAATTCGGGAATGGAAAGCGAAAAGTCTTTTCGACGAACAGTACCATTTTCTAATTTCAGGAGAGTTTGCATTTTTCCGCTCCGTATATGATGAGTGCCATCAGTAACATTAAAATTCCGCCAAGTACTGTCGCTTCTGTCACAGCATACCTGCCCAGCTTTTGAAATACCAATAACGATAGTGTGGGGCCCTGGCTGCTACCAAACAGCAATAAAGAACTGACTTCTCCTAAAGAAAAGCAAACTGCCACTGCACTGCCGAGTAAAATAAATCTGCTCAGTAACGGCAATTCTATCCGAGTAAAGACCTGAAAGGGACTAGCCCCTAAAGAGAGTGCAGATTTTTCTAATTCTTCTGAAATAGACTGGTATCCATCACTTAAGATTCTACTGACTAAGGGAAGTGTCACGATTGCTTGGATAGCCGCTACTGTCCAGTATGAGTCTCGAAAAAATTCAATCAATTGTGAAAAGCTGGTCGACAACGCTGCGATTAAAAGCATCACAGGGATAAAGAGCGGAAGCAGCATGAGGCTAGAAAAAGCTGTGCGGAACTGTGAGTTGTGTCTTTGTACGTAAGTACCCGCTAGAGCAAGGGGCAGAACAAGAACTAAACACGAGAGAGATAATTTTATACTATTATAAAACGCAGAAAAAAGTTCGCTTGTGTCTACTTTTTGAAAGTTTTGAATTAAATGGTAAAGGAGTAGTCCAAATGGACCATAGGTGAGAAAAAATAGTCCTACAGCAAATACAAAACCGACTACAATTTTTGTAGTTTTAGAAAGTTTATAGATATTTATTCTCTCGCTGTGGCTTGCCGAAACTACACCTTGAGATATTTTCTTAAATAAGAGAAACAAAGGAAAAAGCATCAACAACTGAACAACAGCGAGTACAGCAGCTTTCTCAAAGTTATTTTCAAACTTTAATGCCTGATAGATATTTAATTCAAAAGTAGAAAGTTTCGGATCTCCCCCCAGTAAAGCAACCGGAATGAAACTGCAAAAACAGTATGTAAAAGAAAGAAGTAGCGCACTAAAAAGTGCAGAACGTATTTTGGGTAATGTTACATGTAAAAATAACTGGATTCTGTTTAACCCCAATGACAATCCGGTCATTTCCATTTCTGTGCTGTTAGCAAGCCACGCTTCCCCGATAAACTTCATAAACAACGGGTAATTCATTGCGACATGGCAAAGCAAAATCCCTTTCCATCCAAATAAAGAAAGACCCAAGCCCTCACTTCCCCAAAAAGAGAGTAACGTCAGCACGATGACAAGAGAGGGCATCGAAAAAGAAAGTAAACCCAAAATCCACACCCAGGATTTTGTACCCTTACCATTTTCCATTAAAAAAAATGCCAGGCTTGTTCCAACTAAAGCGCTTAATATAGTACTGATTGATGCTTGCAAGAGGCTGAACTTAAGGCTTGAAAGCATCAAAGGGCCGTACTCAAACTTACCGGATACAACGTACGACGATGCCTTCACAAGCAATAAAATGAGCGGGTACACAAGAAGCGGAAATGTAACGACTAAAAAAATTAATAGGAAACAGAGAGAAAGAGGTCTTACTTTGAAGAAAGGATAAGTTCGTTCCAGTTGTTGAGCCATGTTTTTTGAGTTTTCTCGTCTACGAACATATTTCCCGAAAGTAGCTTCACTTTTTCCAACTTGCTGTAGGCAGCTGGCAACGTTGTATTTTTCACTACCGGGTACATCCATTGTAACTGAGGAATTTTGTCTTGAACACGCTTTGACACGAGAATTTTCAAAAAATCTCGGGCAAGACTTTGTTTCTTGGATGTTTTAACAATGCTGGCAGATTCAATTTGCTGAAAATGGCCTTCTTTAAACGTGATTGTTTTAAACTGATCCTTCTTTTCCTCTTCGATGTGATAAGCAGGACTAGTCGTATAGGACAAAACGTATTCGGCTTCCCCTTTTTGAAATAAGGAATAGGCCGCAGACCAGCCCGGTGCCCAAAGTTTTGCTGTAGTACTTAAAATCTTCATATTTTTTTCCCACTCCGCGTCTTTCCAGATAAGCTTCGTCCAGGCAAGAAGACTCATCCCCAATTGAGATGTGCGCGGATCAATGAAGATCGTATTTTTTTTAGATTCGTTTTGTTTCAAAAAACCTGAAAAGGAATCGGAGACTTTCCCCTTCACACGGCTAGAATCATAAACCAATGCCAGATACCCGAAATCGAACGGAACAAAGCCTGATTCAAGCAAAGTCGAAGGAACTTCAGAAACAAACTGGTTACTCAGTGCACTTAGGTTTTCTTTCAGAAAATAACCGCTATTTTGCGCCTTTGCGATTCCCAATTGATCAATGCCCAACACAAGATCAGCCTGTGTCTTTTCTTTCTCAAGTAATATCTGGTTTAACATTTCACCACTTGTGGAGAATGCGATGAACTTGACCTTGTTACCGGAAGATTCCCATTCCTTTTGCAGTAACTCAGCTAAAGAGCCTTTACCAGTCAAAGAAGAATAGGTGTAAACGGTGAGGTTCTTGTCTTGAGCCTTCGAAGTTGAAATAAACAGCAGAAAAATAACGCAGTAAATTCTCATGAAAGTCATCATTGATTTCTCCAGAAGTTATTTGGATTGAGGTCTGCAGGTATAACTGAATGCTGCCCATTCTTGAAAATTGCAGGCCCCTATTGGTACGAAACCCAATGGGAGTAAAAACGATTCCAGCTCCCGCTTCTGATAAGCCAGCAGGCCGGATAAAATCAATTCGCCACCATCTTTAAGCAAACGCGCATAATCAGCTGCAAGTAGCCTGTGGGTATCTAATAAAATATTGGATACAATGATATCAAACTTTTCCGTGTAGCTGCCGAGTGGTTTGTCCGAGATTCTGACCGTGCTGCAATTGTTTAAATCCAGGTTTTCTTTTGCAGTGATAACTGCATCTTCATCGTTGTCGATAGCATCGATGCTTCCCACTCCCAAGTGGCTTGCGATCATCGCAAGAATTCCCGTACCTGTTCCGACATCAATCACTTTTAATTTTTCAGGGAATCGGTACACTCTTACGGAGTGCTCCAGCATGTGCACGCACATACGGGTAGACGGATGTAATCCGGTGCCGAAAGCCTGCCCCGGATCCATCACAATGGGAATCATGCCATGAGGGACTAAGGTTTCTTTATCCCAAGCGGGTTTTAAAAAGAATAATTGAGTCAGTTTCTGAGCCTTATAAAACTCTTTGTACTTATCTGACCAGTTGTCTTCGGGGACTTCGAAAATTTGAAAAGTGATTTCCTTGTTTTTGGGAAACAGGGCTTTTAAAGCGGTCTGGTAATCTTTTAATTGTGCAATGACTTCGCTTTCCAGATTTTTGGGAAAGTAAACTTGATAGAGATCGACGCCCTTGTCTTTGATTTCAGACACACCCTCTGCGCCGATTTCAAACAGGCGGTTACTGACGGACTCTCTTAACTCCTCGTCCACCTCGAGCCGCACTTCTATCCATTCATTCTTCTTCGCTTTCATCTTTTTTCTTCTTCTTCAGGCGCTTTTTCAACGCAGTCAATTTTGTTTCCGCTTGCTCGATTTCTTTAGGATCTTTCAAAAGTGTCAGGGCCTTTTCCCACATTTCCAAAGCGCCGTTCCACTCTCTCGTACCCTCGAGCACGAAAGCCAACCATGCATAATTCATCCCGTAGTTGGGTTCAAGGGAAATAGCTCTCGCAAAGCTTTTCTTCGCCAAATCCCACTTTTTCAGGTTCAAGTAACAGACTCCCAGTTCGCGTACGGCTAGGGCTTCATCGGGCATTTCCCGTAAAACTGCCTCAAATTTTTGTGCTGCTTTACTAAAGCTTCCCAGGTTTCTTAAAACGACTGCGTAACGTAGCTGGTATTTGGTCTGCGAGATGAGGCTATTCGAACTTCCCTCGATTTTAATTAATGCTTCATTGAATTTCTTCTGCTCGATAAGCGTATCGAGAAGCGTTCCCCAGTTTTCATCCATTTTCTTTTTCAAGGTAGTGGATTTTGGGTTTAACTCGAGCGCCATCTGCCAATACTTGATTGCCTGTTGCGGTTTTTCAGCAAGCTCAAATACATTCCCCAGTTGTTCCAGTACTTCCGGATCTTTTTTGTTTATCTTGTAGCATTCGGAGAGATATTTTGCGGCACTCTTTATTCCGTCTTTTCCTTTCGCCAAATGAATCAACGCCAAATTAAAACGACTGGCTTGGTGAGTGGGCCAACTTTGTGTGACCTTTTCCATGTACTCCATGGCGCGCTCGGTTTCTCCTCGAGAAAGATGCCACCGCCCCAATGCCCAATTTAATCTTGGGTCGTGCGGTGCTTCGGGAACAAGCTGCTTATAAACAAATGCTGCGATATCTAGTCCGCTCTTTTTTTCCAAGACTTCTGCTCTGAGTAACTCTGCACGGGTTGCTGCATCGGTTTCTCTTTTTTCCGAACGGATTTCTTTTAAAAGCCTGTCTGCTTCATCGTAATTTTTTCTCACAGCGTATTTGTATGCGGACACGAGTACGTACTCATCGGAGTTGGAATAAGGCTTCAACTGCTCCAGCAATCGTTCTGCATTTCCGGCATCGTCATTTCTTAAAAAAATCCATACGCAGGCGAACGCAGACTTCTTATCCAAAATTTTTGAGTTCATTTGGGTAAGGCAAAGTTCTTTTCCCTCAAGCAGTCTATTTTCCTGCAAAAGAGTTACGGCTTCTGAGGCTATTGCGGGGAGCACCAATAGAGCCCCAAAAAGGATGTAAAATACGGATTTCAAACTTGTTATTCTCCTCTTTATCATTCGTGAGAAAGAGAGCATTCCTTGACTCTATTTTCTCGAAAAAGAGGCGCTATAAATACATGTACATTCAAATACTTGCAGCCTATTTATTCTCAAAATAGAGACTTTGAACAATCCTAATTATGAGAAAATATATTGACCCATTGCGTTAATTAGACTAAAACACGCCCATGCAAAACAAAAAGACCGAAATCATTATCATTGATGACGAAGCCTTAACTCTTTCCGCCATGCAGATGGTTCTTGAAAAAGACTACCATGTGCACGCCTTTCAAAATCACAAAGATGCAGAAAAAATTCTCCACGAGCGAACCATACCGCTTGCGATGATAGATTTGAATCTGGCGGATGTCAGTGGCATCGAAGTCTTAAGAGACTGGAGAGCCCGCTTTCCCGAAACAGAAATACTTTTTTGCAGTGGTGAAACTCGAGTCGAAAAAGCCATTGAATGCTTGCGACAAGGGGCCTCGGATTACATTGTTAAACCTTTTCGCAAAGATGATTTGCTTCTCATTATCCAGCGCACTTTGGAAAAACAGGAACTGAAAAGAAAAGTGGAAAAACTGACTCCACTTGTATTTCCCTCTCCCGTAGATTTGATTGCCGACTCAAAACCCATGCAAGAAGTTTTAGATAAAGCACGACTACTTAAGAACCAGTCGCACTTAAATGTCATGATTTTAGGAGAGTCAGGAACGGGGAAAGAAATTCTCGCGCGTTTTCTCCACCAGCAAGAGGGCAATAGTTCACGGCCTTTTGTCGTCGTCAATATGCCCGCAGTGCCTTCTTCCCTGATGGAATCCGAGCTTTTTGGAAGCGAAAAAGGTGCCTATACCGATTCCAAAACTTCGCGTCCGGGTAAATTTGAAGTGGCTGACAATGGAGATATTTTCCTAGATGAAATTGGCGATCTGCCAATGGAAACCCAGGCGAAAATTTTAAGAACGCTTCAGGAAAAAACAGTCGAGCGTGTGGGATCTACAAAAGCAAGAAAAGTGCAATTCAGAGTGATTTCTGCGACCAACCAGCCCCTTGCCGATTTAATGTCTAATGGAAGATTCAGAGAAGATCTCATGTACCGCTTAAGCGATATGGTACTTTGGCTTCCTCCCTTGCGAGATCACAAAGACGATATTCCAAAACTGGTAGAACATTTCATTAAAAAATATTCGTACGGAAGAGCGACGCCAAAAGTAGCTGCGGCCGCTATGGACGTGATGATGCAGTACCACTGGCCGGGTAACATCCGCCAATTGGAATCCACCATCAAGCGCGCCTTGATCTTTAACCGAGGCATGGTGATTGAAAAAATTGACCTGATTGACCCTTTGATGATGAACCCAGCTTCCCACAAGGTAAGTGTATCATCTGATATGGTGCTCGATACTAGCCATGGCTATGAAGGTATCGTAGCGCATTTCGAAAAGAAGATACTCGAACAAGTGATTCAAAAACACAGCGGGGATAAAACTGCTGCCATGTCAGAATTAAAGTTGCCCAGAGCCACTTTTTATAGAAAACTCACGCAACTAAATATTAGTTGAAGTAAATGCCATGGAACCAGTAAACATCGATCTTCCTTCTACCTGGGTAAAATTCAAACCCAGTCTCTGCAATGGTTGCTTTGCAGGGTGTTGCACACTCCCACTCGAAGTGAGCTCCGAAGATCTTTTCCATATGGGATTTCTTGAGGCTGACGAAGTCGAAGGTTCACAGAAAAAAAACGCCAAGCGTCTAATCAAAGAAGGGATTGTAGAATCCTTTCGCGCGCGTACGGGAATTTTCACTATCCGCAGAACCCAACATGGCGATTGTATTTTTCTCGATAAAAACCGCATGTGCACGATTTACGATAGACGACCGACCATCTGCCGCAAGTTTCCTGAATGCAGTCCCAGACCTGGATACTGTCCTAGAACAGATAAGTAACAATCTGACACCAGCCCATAAGAACTAATTACTCTTCACACCGAGTGTTTTCAAAAATGTAAGCACGAAAGAAATGGTCTGACCTTTGCTATTTATTTAGTTAAGGCATGACGCCTTATCTTTCAGGGGAGAATCAAATGTTAAAAAAATTATTTTACGTGGGGTTAATGGTATCTGGTTTAGTTTTCGCTGATCACGGGCGACCGCCCGGTCCTGGTGGGCCTGGTGGCGGGCCCGGGGGAGGTTTTGGTGGTGGCGCCATTGGGATTACCGGAGATCTGGATGCGGTAATTAGCGACATTGATTCTCAAGTAGATTCGCTTCCTCCACAAATCCGTGAAGTAGCCGTGGAACTGCTTAAACAATCCGATGCAAGATTGCATGCCGTGATTGCGAAGATGGATTCTTTTCGCGGCAGATGGATTCAAACAAACTCACAAGACTGTACGACAGTGTGTAGAAGCATCGGCTTAAACAATGCTCCCTCGCCTGAAGGTGCATTGTGTGTATCCGGAGAACACCGTGTAAACTCTGCTATCGGTAAAATTGTTTATAACAATGGAACCTGGGGTTCTGGATGTGTCGGTGGGATTAATCAATGTCCGTCCGCAAGCTCAGGCGCCTTCTGTTATGGACCTGGACAGAAACATGATAACGACAGAACAGACCGCACCGCTGGCTGTTTCTGCCGCCGTTAAAATAACTATTATCTCTATGAGAGGATTGCTTCGCTTCGCTCGCAATGACTGGTTACTTCGCTCGCAATGACTAGTCATTGCGAGGTGCGAAGCGACGAAGCAATCCCTCCCATATCACATCACCTATCTCCACTCCCAAATACGTCGAATTCTAATCAGCAGTCATTAAAGTAATCAGTATACATTCTGTGTACACTTTTTCTCAGGCACGAGAATATGGCCGCACTTCTGCATCACTAATTACAAAGACTTTATATTTGAAGGGCATCGTATGAAAAATGTAACTGCATTATTGGCCTTATTTCTTCTTGTTTCTTGCGGGGGATCTAAAAAAGCTGCTACCGATACAAGTACAACAGCAACAACTACAACAAATACGAGTAATCTGGGGTCAGATTACACTACCGGCACAGTCAGTACGAATTCCTCCTATTCTGTTACTATTACCGCTTCCCCTTCTCCCGCTGCAGCGCTAGGCGCAACTATTACCTTGGCTGCCGTAGTCACAGGAATCAGTGATCCGAGTTTTGATTTTACTTATGTAAGTGGTGACACCCAAAATATAACGGCATCACAAAATGGTAATCTTGCTACCATCAGTTCTAACGTGAATAACACACTTGTTATTGGAGTAACTGTGAAGTCTCTTTCCAATATCAATGTACAGGCCTACAACCAGATTTCTTTGCAGTTTGGGTCGGGTTCCGTAAGTACTACACCAACCTATACTTACACACCGGCAACGAATTACCCAACGTCCACCGCAGCAACTCTTACTTGTGCTTTTGGACATAGCAGCCTCACCCCGAGAGTCAGAGAAACAGTTTACTTCTTTGTAAGTTCCAACACAGGCGAGCCTTTAAGACTTGTTTATTGGGATCCAGGTGAAGGCTGGGATAACCAAGCCCCTAACTTTCCACTCTCACTTTCTATGACAGGTAATTTGAATTATTTCTACGGATACTATTCATCTCCCGGCTTAAAGCAGGTGCGCTTTGTAGCTGAGTCAGTCACACGACCAGGTGTGTTTTGTAATGGCGGCGCTCCGATTACCGACTTAGTCACAGTCAGCTACTAATTCTTAAAGAAAGCCCAATAAGTTGGTACCGATGGTAAGACCTAGACTGTCTGAGATATACAGTTCATTAGAGTCTTTCCATTGCCACGAAATATAATTTAATTCCACAAACCATTTCCCCCCCCAGCGTGCCCAGGTGTTGTAAGAATAACTGTCGTTCAACATCGGACGAATAAAACCACCCAGCGCAAGATTTTTACCTTTGCCCAAAAAATCAGAAAAAATAAATTCAACCCCTTGCGGAAAATCCGGATTGAAATGCCATTTTCCTCCTGCTGTGAATGCAGTCGAAGTCAATCCAATCATAATGTTGAATGAAATGCGGTTATCTAAAAATTTTTCGTAGTTAAAATTCCAGTACAGACCAAATAATGTGGAAATATTTTTGCTGTAACTAAAAATATCAAAAAAAACGACTCTGTACTTATCGTTGATTGCGTAAGAACCATACAGCGTAGGAATGGCAACGATGGATTTAATATCTTCTCCGCCGCCTGTGAAATTATAGCGGTACGGGCCAAGCCCCAACCCCAGTCTTCCGCGGTTCATTTTTTCTGCAATAAAGTATTCCAGATTCAAAGTGGACGTAGCAGCAGCTATTTTGATTTTGCCCGGTTTTGAAGACAGATTAAATTGCCAAAGAGAGGGTTCGCTATTAGCAACATTTTGTCCTTCAAAGGCAAGATAGTCTCCCACTCCTGCCCAATATAAATTCACGGACAATTGAGCCGTTCTCAGCCCTTCAGTCAGTATCGATTGCGATTCACACCCGATATAGATCCAGGTATCTACACTGGAATCTGCTGTCTCTGCTACTCCGCTTTTCGAACAGGTGGAATCGATAAAGATCCTATTTCGTTTCACCTTCGGCGCAAAAACCAATTTCAAATCGAACGTTTCTATTTTTTGTTTTCGCACAAAAGAAAATTTGAAGATATTCCAATTACCAGGGACTAGGGGAATGAGTAGTTCTGCGATCCCTTTACCCTCTTTCACATTAAATGGAGTAAAAATTTTTGCAATGTCCGCTGTGCCAGATTCTGCATTGGCTATTTCTACACGCAATCTCGCACGTGGTATGGCAATGTTTTTTCTGACTCGCACCCACTCAAGACTGCCAGAGATCAATTCCCCTCGCACTCCCTCTGGAATGCTCCCGTTTGAAGAGAGACTAAAATCTGAAAGGTCTAAAAAATCTGGTGTAGAGAATGGTTCATCTGACGTGGTGATCACATCGCTGTGCAAACTGGCAAGACATAGAGAGGCAATAAAAGTGAAAAAGAAGAGAAGAGTTTTTTTCATTTTGCAATATCCGGTTGTGCTCTTGCTGTAAGACCAATGTGCCTAATCGCGAAAGCGAAAATTCCCGGAAAATGCGTACCCAGAAAAACTGCCCAATACCCATGAGCAGTCACGATCCGCACGCGTTTTTTACAGTAGATTGCCTTAAGCATTTTCTTGGCTGCGGTAACAGCCGGCATTTGCAGCCAGAGAGGCAAACTTTCTTTTGCTGCCGCATGATGAATTCCCAGATTATCCACGCGTCTAATTTCAGATGTGACAAAACCAGGAGCAATGTGCGTGACAGAGATTCCGTACGGTTTAAATTCATGGTAAAGCGCATCGCAAAGTGCCTTCACACAATGCTTACTCATCGTGTAGGGAGTATTGCCGGGTAAGGAAAGAAATCCAGTAACGCTTCCTACGATTGCTAGTCTTCCTTTGGATTGCTTAAGTGCTGGGAGAGTGGCGTAGACAGTTCTTAAAACTCCGTACACATTGGTATCAAACTGTCGCGTATAGTCTGCTAAACGCAATTTTTCTAAATTACCGACGACTCCAAAACCGGCATTTGCGATCACAACATCAATTCTTCCAAATTTTGCGAGCGCTTCTTTTACCGTATTTTCACAGTCTCCATCTTTAGTTACATCACAACGAGAAACAAGGGTTTCTGTTCCGACTTTCATTAATTCTTCAGAAACTTTTGTGAGTTGTTCGGTTCTGCGAGCGGCAAGTACCAGTTTCGCCCCATGCGCGGCAAATTCTTTTGCCAATGCTTCGCCAATGCCGGACGAAGCCCCGGTAATTAAAACCACCTGATTTTTGAATTTCAACATGGAGGAAAGATTAACACTACGGAAACTTAACGGCAAAGCCTGCAGTTGCCTGGTATTCGTTGTAGTTCATGTCAGGCCACTTGGTAAATACAGTCGTCACATCTGCTTTGAATTGAAACAGGCGACCGAGTTGTACAATCAAACCCGCGCCTGCGTAAGGATGTACCTTGATGGTTTCTGTCGTTTTCGTCGAAACTCCGCTAACAATTTCTTCGTGGACGTTTTGGCTTGCTTGTCCCCCGACACGTGCAGAGGCGCGAATCACGCCAATCAACTTAAAGCTTCCTCTTAAACCCAATTGGGCTTTGTCAGTCGTGTCTTTTACCGTCAAATTGTCACTGGGAAATTCTTCTGTGTCATATGCGCGGATATATGTCGCTTCACCCGCTAAAAAAGGAACTCCTAGTGAGAGTCTTGCGCCGTAATGCAGTCGGTCTACTGTATGTTTATCCGGAATGAGTTTTTGAACTCTTTCGTAACCGACAATGGGCTCAATCTGCATCGAGATAAAAGCATAGGAATGAGTTGAAATAAAGATGGCCAGTAAAAGGCTTAAGCTAATTTTATTCATTGTTCTATTTTATCAGTCGAAACAGAAAATAGATTACGCAGCGTGACTACTTGGTTGCAGGAGATTTATAGGGACTACCGGCCCCAAATACTAAGCGCAACATATAGCGGCGACTGGATAAGACACCGGGATTTAAACCCAGCTCTTCTTCGTACGTCGCAAATTCTAATTTTGCTACAGACGATTGCAAAGAAGCACCTACTGTAAAATTCCCCTGGTGAAGACCAGTACGTAAGATAAGCCAAGAACGCATCGCGAACTCTACTCCTGCATTGACGTGCTTCCATACAGAACCTTTGCGAGATCCTAATTCAGGATCGTCTTGTCCCCCCAAACCCAGTTCTGCAAAATCAATCGAGAATAAAAAATAATCAATGAGTTTTCCGCCTTTGACCACACTATAGATTCCGGCCGAGGCCATCCGTTGCAGTGCAGGAGGAGCCGAGTTAGCAAGAATCATCCAGCTATAATTATTCGCAAGTATATTACTTAATACGAGTGAGTAACCCATGCGATTGCCGATCAGAGTATGCTCTGGTTCCCAGGTGAGTCCCAAATCAAAATCTCCTCCTACGCCTACCCCGATCGCAGAATCAGAAAATTTCAAATTATCATTTATGACAAAATCGAGAGGCGCAAATACTTCTCTTCCGCCGGCGCGAAGAAGTAGTTTGCTATTCAAACCAACACTGAGTGTCTTACCGAGAGAAAAAGATTTACCGATGAATAAGCCAGAATCTACAAGGGCTGTAACATCAAAGTAACTGTCTACATCTTTTCCCAAATAAGCCGAATTTACTTTTACATCCGCCAGTAAAAGACCGACAGCCAAACCCTTTCGGTGATAAAACGGCATCACCGTCGCGCCTAAACTAAGTGGTTTTCCAGCTAGCGGTGCTAATTGATCGACAAGACTGGATAGAGAATTACTGCCGTTAGTGGCTTTAGAAAAAGTATCTATCTGTCCGAGAGCACCTGAGGAAATTTGCCCACCAAGTGACAGCATGAGTTCCCCACCACCTTTATAGTAATTTAAAGAAGCGGGGTTAAAGAACAAAGCGGATTCATCATCGGAAAGAGCGTAATGTGCGCCCCCCATCCCCATCGCGCGAATACTTCGGGAAAGCGGATAATATTCTTCCACAGCAAGTAGTGTGGAAGAAACGCAGAGGAGCGTAAAAAAAATGATGGGTAAGCTTTTCACTTAAGTAGTTAAAGCTTACCCATAGAATTGTGCTTAGGCAAACAGGCGAACTTTACTTGCCGATTTCACTGACAAGCGCTGTTGCGCCGTAGATTTTACTCATTGCTTCACGCATTGCACTAGAATGCACTGAAACAGAACGGTTTAATTTGTCCGAGTAAAAATAGTCGGCTATCAGGGAATGGATATTCCCATCGAAGATGAGCCCGACCAACTCGCCTTCTTTATTCACCACAGGACTGCCGGAATTTCCGCCAATAATATCTGCAGTAGAAGCGAAGTTATACGGTGTAGAAAGATCCAGTTGCGGCTTAGCTTTATTCCAGCTTTGCGGCAAAACCCACGGTTCCACTTTTCCATGCTTGGCTTCGTGTTCAAATGCTCCACCTATTGTCGTAATCGGAGAAATGAAATTGCTTCCTTCCTGGTAACCTTTTACTTCTCCAAAACTGAGACGCAATGTGAAGGTAGCATCTGGATAAGTAGATGTGCCTTGCACTGCAAACATGGCTTTTGCAATTTGTGCATAGCCCTGTCTTTCAAGTTCATCCACATTGTCTTCATAAGCTTTTCTGATTTTTCTTGATGCAGCATCGACAGACTTTGCAAGTAAGATCAACGGATCATAACTTGAATCAATCGCTTTTTTTCCACCTTTTACAAGCAACTTTCTCACAGAGACGCTAGTAAGAGTCGTATTGGCTACGAGTTCATGCGCGCGTTCCACAGGAGATTTGCCTAGCAACACTTTTTGCACGAAAGCATTGTTTTCACCCATGTTTGTCATGAGTGTCGTCAACGAATCCGCCAATTTGTATTCTTCCAGGTCTTCATAAATTGGAGCGTCGGAAAGAACTTGTTGCAACAAAGAGGCGCGACCAGAATCACGGTATTCAGGCAATCTGTCGTTACTTGGTTTTAAATCCTCATCTGCCATTCTGACTAAGTGACGGGCAAGGACAAACAACTGGGAATTGAACGCATGTCCCGTTTCTAACAATGCACGTCTTACGTACAAGGATTTGGAATTTTCTTGCGCCTTTGTGACTTGATCCCAAGCGCCAGAGAGTGCTTTTAATTCTGGGTTTGCTTCCACTTGAGAACGCAATTCATATTCCTGTTTTTGCTTCGAGAGAATCAATGCGCGGTCTTGCAGCCCCTTGATTCTACCTGCGTAAACTTTTCGGGAATTTTGTGCAGAGAACAATTCGCCTTGTGCGCGTCTTGCCTGTTCCATTCCTTTTCCACCGAATTGCTGAAGCAATACTTCTAAATGCATCAAACGGTTAAGAAGATAGGGAACCTTTACATCGCGCATGATTTCAAGAGCAGACACTGTGAACATGCGGCTTGTTTTGCCAGGATGCCCGGACACAAAGACCAGTTCGTTTTCTTTCGTGCCGTTTGCAGACCATTTTAAAAAATTTTCGATCTTTGCGGGTTGGCCATTTTCATACACACGGAAGATGCACATATCCAGATCAAACCGTGGGAATTCAAAATTATCCGGATCGCCTCCGAAAAAGGCGATTTTAAATTCTGGAGCAAACACTAATCGGATATCTGTATATTTTTTGTAACGGTACAAGTGGTATTGGCCACCTTGATACAAAGTCACAACATCACTGCGAAGCCCGAACGCCTCGGTAGACTGTTTTTCAATCTCGGCCATTGCAGCACGGCGAGCAAGAGAAGCTTCGGCTGTAGACATGCCGGGTTTCACCGCTGCATTTACTTTTTCTGTCACATCTTCAATAGAGACAAGTTGGTTTAACTCCAAATCAGGAGCTTTGACTTCATCAGAGAAATTTTTCGCAAGATATCCTTCTTCGAAATAGTTGTGCTCTGCAGTCGAAATTTTGTGCAAGGTATCTGCACCCACATGGTGGTTAGTCAGAACAAGACCGGTACTGGAAATAAAGGAACCCGAGCCGCCCGAGTTAAAACGCACAGATGATTTCATCAAGTGTTCCGCCCATGCGTCTGTCACTTCGAAACCGTATTTGTCTTTCAGCGTTTTTTTAGGAAGGTTGTTGTAAACCCACATTCCTTCATCTGCACTGGAAGGAATCGCAGTTAATACGGCAACTAAGCCAAGAGTGAATATTCCGTAACGTAGGATCTTGTTTTTCATAAATACCTCATCAAACAATGTTGTTTTGGATTTAAGGTTGGGGGGAAGATCTGTCAATGAGTCAGGTCTCCCTTCTCCATAGAAGAAGAGAGACCTGCGCTAAAAAAGATTCAAATTAGTATCTGGGGCCGCCCTGTTGTGGGTAAGGCATCGGTTGTTGCCCTGGCATCATTTGTCCTTGTTGACCAGGATAAGGCATTTGCTGCTGACCAGGTCCACCCATCGGCCCTTGCTGTCCACCTTGATACGGCATCGGTTGTTGGCCAGGCATCATCGGACCCTGTTGACCAGGATAAGGCATTTGCTGCTGACCGGGTCCACCCATCGGACCTTGCTGGCCTCCTTGATACGGCATCGGCTGTTGGCCGGGCATCATCGGACCTTGCTGGCCAGGATAAGGCATTGGCTGTTGGCCGGGTCTTGGACCTTGCTGTCCCCCCTGATACGGCATCGGTTGTTGTGGACTTTGGGGATTACACGGTAATTGTCTCGGAGGCACTTGCTGGCCAGGGTACTGGTTCGGCATCACTTGAGGGATTTGACCCTGTTGACCAGGATACGGCTGAGCAATCGGTTGATTTAACATCGGTTGTTGCTGTGGAGGAGGCAATTGTTGCGGTTGATTTTGTGGCGGCACCTGCTGCTGAGGTGGAACTTGTTGTTGTGTTACAGGTTGCTGTCCTCCGTAATTATCATACTGTTGGGGTTGATTTTCCCCGCAGCTAGCTAATAATAAAACGCTTAAAATCAAGACACTTACGCTGAATAACATCTTTTTCATAGTTTAATTTTCCTACTGATTGGGGCCTTACGGAATGTTTTGGACGCGCTGCAACATAAGAGATATGCGGATTTATAGCAAGCTTTATTTAAAGAAGAGAGCGCTGATTGCACTTTCTCTCACTAAAGTTTAACTTGGGCCCCAAGTCATCTATGCAAAATCGCTTAAACAAAATCAAAGTAGTGCATGTCATTTCCGGACTCAACGCGGGCGGAACAGAAATGATGCTCTATAAACTTTTGTCACAGATGTCGGAATCAAAATTTGAAAATACTGTCATCTCGCTTACTGACTCTGAAAATGGCGAAGTCGGAAAAAAAATTAAAGAACTGGGTCTTCCTCTCTACACACTTTCGATGCGAGCAGGAAGTATCAACCCCAAAGGTTTCATCAAACTTTTAATTCTTTTGTATCGGTTAAAAGCAGACGTGTTGCAATCCTGGCTTTACCACTCTGATTTACTTTGCACCTTTGCGTTTTTTCTTAGTCCTGTAAAAAAACTTTGTTGGAATATCCGCTGCTCTTACGTAGATTTCAAAAAATATTCCAAATTGACCGAGCTGACAGTTCGAGCGCTTTCGAAGCTCTCTTTTATTCCAGATGTTGTGGTAGTTAACTCTGAAGAAGGAAGAAAACACCATTCGACAATCGGGTTTCACCCCAAGAAATGGAAGTATATTCCCAATGGATTTAACACGAATAAATTTCAACCTTCTTCTATTGCTAAATCCAAACTGATTCAGGAACTCAAACTGGTAGATAGCGACTTTTTGATCGGGATGGTAGCGCGCTTTGATCCATTAAAAGATCATGAAAACTTTATCGAAGCGGCAAGACACCTGTCGTTAAAAAATCAAAACGTGCACTATGTCTTAATAGGCCGTGGGCTGAACGATAAAAATTCGAACCTTGTGGCACAAATTAAAAAAGCACGCCTAGAAGACAAGTTTCACCTGTTAGGGGAAAGAAAAGACGTGGCGGAGCTAGTCGCGGGACTCGATCTTTTTTCTCTAAGCTCCAAAGCAGAAGGCTTTCCCAATGTCATTGGTGAGGCAATGGCTTGTGGCATCCCTTGTGTAGTCACTAACGCTGGAGACTCAGCGAACATTGTCGGTGAGACTGGAATAACGGTACCTATTTCAAACGCCAAAGCACTTGCAGAAGCTTGGGAGAAATTCACGCAGATGTCCCCTGATGAGTTAAAACAAAAGGGAGCACTTGCAAGAAAGCGTATTTTGGAAAAATTTGATCTTCCAGCCATCGCTAACGAATACGAAGAACTTTACTCGGAACTTTTGGCAGATAATTCCGCACCAAGTCTAACTCCGCTCGCATCGAATTGATAAAAGCTCTACTTCAATTCTTGTCAGAGCTGCTAATTCAAGTTACCCTTTTTCACTACATGGGAGACAACACATGAAAAATATATTGATTGCTCTTTGCATCAGCTTTTTCACACTCGGCGTCTTCGCAGATGACACAGTTCCGCCTCCAGTGGCTGAGCCTGTAGCACCTGTCGCTGAACCCGCAGTTACCGCGACCGCACCTGCAGAAACTAAAGCAGCTTCTGCAAAGCGTGAAGTGGCAAGAAAAAGAAAGCACGCAAAAGCTAAAAAGCACAAAAGACACCACCACAGAAAATAGTATTTTTGAGGCACGTCTTAGTGTATCGAATTAAACCCGTTCAGAAATGGACGGGTTTTTTTATTTTGTAGAATGAAGTGTGTCGCTTTTGTTCCAGTCAAAGTTGAACAGGGACTGGTAATACGCATTCACATCTTCGCCACCAATATTGACAGCGGCTTCCCTGTTTCTTTCGACTGAGTTCTGGTTCCAATTGATGGAGCTAATCAAAGTTTTATTTCCATCGGCAAGCGCGCCTTTGTTGTGAATGTGGTGAATGCCCACTGCTTTTGTGTTCACAATCAATGCTTGCAGTTTCAGGCTCTCAGAATCTGCGATGCCGTTTAAGTAATTGACCAAGCTCTCGTTGTTCGTATTTTCCTTACCTGAAGAAGGCGGGCCGAAAACGCGATCGTTATTCATGATTACGCGAACTGCTACTCCGCGTCTTGCAGCATCGAGTACAAGTTTAACCAGCGGTGAACTCTTTTTCTGAGAGCCCCAATTCTCGGAGAAACTCATCAGCTCGATATCTAGCTTTTCTTTAGCACTTTCGATGAAAGCTTTTAGACCGGTAAAACTGCTGTTGGGTGAAGTGAGTAACTCTACAACTTGCGCGCTCAACTCTTTCGGTTGATCCAGTCGGTAGTTGTTTAAGTATGCTTGGGCTTTAGTACCTGTGAAATCCGATGTGATCGAAGAAAACATGCGTTGTAATGAATCTTCCAAATTTGGATTTACCAATTGTTCAATATCGTTAAATCCGCTTTTTTTGTCTTCATTAAACATTTTAGTAAATAGACTTACGGTCTGGGGATCCTTAATAACGACCTGCCAGCCGCGGCTTGCTCCTTTATAGCCAGGCTCTGGATTGCCTGCGGGAGAATAGTTTTCAGATCCTATCTGCAAGACTTCTTCATCTACAATCATGTACTTCGCGTGGTTGAAGTAAAAACGTCTTTCTTTCATGGGACCATTTAGACTTCGCATCAAATAAAACTTAGGCAATGCAGAAGAATTTTTATTCATCGATTTAACAATGCGGTTTTTCATCTCGTTGCCTTTTTCAGACAATTTGTAACCGGGGATGGGTTGTCCTTCTAAAATGATTTCGACATGTACGCCTTCGTTCAATTTGTCGATGATGGCGTCTGTGATGACTTCAGACGTCAGTTCGTAAACATTGATGTATAAACTCTGTTTCGCACTTGCGATGGTGGAGAGAGTCAGCTTCAGATCATTGTTGGGTGAGTCGGAAACAATTGTTTCAAACGAAAACACCGCTCTTGTTAAGAGACACAAACAGACGATAAACCTATACTGTTTTCCCATTATTCCCCCATCTAATTTATTAGATGTGTAAAGTGAAACATAGGGTACCCTACATGGCAACGTATGGTCACCGCGTCACAAAAATTAGTTTATTACGACAAATTGCCGCAGCTCGCTGGCACAGCGTTTCGCACTTGCCACAACGCCTACATACTAATATTTTTAACGGGTTATGAATTTTGGGCTTCCAGAAATATTGGTTATCACTTTAGTCGTACTTCTCTTCTTTGGCCCCAAACGCCTGCCTGAACTAGCTAAAAATTTAGGAAAGAGC
Source organism: uncultured Pseudobdellovibrionaceae bacterium (assembly GCA_964396165.1). Taxonomy (GTDB): domain Bacteria; phylum Bdellovibrionota; class FAC87; order UBA2466; family UBA2466; genus CALCZU01. The sequence continues at coordinate 51,007 of CAYNEF010000004.1, read as the reverse complement.
GTAAGGGACTTTAAAAAAGGTTTGCGCGGTGAAGAAGATACCAAACTCGTAAACCCGGATGATGACAAAAAAACAAAGTGAAACGCGCCTTCCAAAAAAAATGGATTTCTATCGCCGCTGTTTTTTTACTCACCCTTGTTCTAGCCAGTCTCATCCCCCTTCCTGATTGCAACACAATCCGCCAAGCTGTTGAGAACAACGGAATAAAAAGTCATTTTTATTACATCCTTTTCTCTACTATCGCGATGAGTGTCTTTATTCCCAGAACTCCAATGCTCTTTATTGGAGGGATTTTTTTTGGAACTGTTTGGGGGACACTACTCAACTTGATTGCTTCGCTCATTACCGCTTTTTTATTTTTTAAAATTGGTAAATCCATCAAAAGTGAATCGTTTGAGAATTGGATAAAAAACCAGAAGTGGTTTATCGGGATAGACAGACTTGCCTTGAATCAAGGATTTTTCTTTACCCTCGCATTAAGAATGTCACACTTTATTCACTTTGTGGCATCGAGTCTGGCGCTGGGACTTTCTCCGGTCAGATCAAAAGATTTTATTGCAGGAACACTACTGGGAATACTCCCTGGAACGATTGCTTTTACCTATGCAGCTGAGTCACTGGGATGTACGGCATTAAACGGTTTTGAACACTTCCCTGTCGACTTACAAATGAAATTAGGAATCTCACTGGCACTTCTCACGTTTGTGGGATTTCTTCCGCTACTCTTTTCCTACTGGGCTCCTAAAAGAACTCTAAAAGAAAAAACGAAACTACATGTTCAAGCGCACCGGGGCGTGTGCTCTGAAGTTCAGGAAAATACGCTAGCAGCATTTGAAAGAGCAATCGAAGTCGGCGCAGACAGCATTGAACTCGATATTCATGTAACTCGAGACAATAAAATTGTCGTGTACCATGACTTTGTCCTTGAACCCGAATTCTGCACATTAAAAGGAAAAAAAATTGAGAAAGCAGTTAGTATTCGTACACTCACCTATGACGAACTTTTAGAATATGACTGTACTGTCTCTAGAAGATTAAGTGGAGAAAACACGCTCAGCGTGGAGCAAAGAAAAATTCCTCTTCTGAAAGATGTCTTTGCTTTATTTCATGCCTCTCCTCTTCCACACGCAAAGCATATGTGGATTGATATTGAAATTAAAAGCGATCCGAGAAGCCCAAAACTTTCTCCTTCTCCGAAAGTATTTTGCAAGTTGCTAGTAAACGAAATTAAAAAAGAATGGGATGTAACAAGAACAGCCGTGCGCAGTTTTGATCCGCGAGTAACGCTTACCTTGAGAAGAAAATATAAACACCTAAGAGTAATCCAGCTAACCAATGGCGGGTATGTGGATTACGCCAAAGTCTTAAGAAAAATAAAGCCGCATGTAATTGCTCCCAGTCACAAGACAATTAATCAAGAGCACATTGAATTCATTCACCGAGCGGGAGTGGAAGTGATGCCGTGGACGGCAAATACACAAGAAGACTGGAAGAGACTGATTGAATGGGGAGTCGATGGGATTACGACTGATAATCCAAGGGAGCTTCTGCTCTATTTAAGTCAATCCAACGTACCTCAGTAACGTGCGGGTTTTTATTTTTTACCACCCAGTGAATATCTAAACCGTGCAGTCGAAACGCGAACTGCATCGATTCTGTTTCCAAAGAACTCATAGGGAGTGATCGTCTTTGCGCTGTAGGACGCGGATCCCACTCAAGCATTTGTGTAATCAAATTGAGCAAACGCGGGGTTGTGTGTTTAGAGTATTGTGTAATCTGCTCTAAACTTTCGTGCGAAAAACTTACCTCGTATTTTGGAATTTCTGTATCGACCCAGCCAGAGTTAGCTTCAGATACAATATCGCTATAGGGCAAATACGGTTTGATATCCAAAACGGGTGTGCCGTCTAAGAGATCTATCCCGCTTAAATGAATTTCAATTCCCTCTTTCGCTTTGTAATCAATCCCCTCAAGCTTCACAACAGACATCCCTATAGGATTGGGTCTATGTGGAGAACGCGACGCAAATACTCCTACTTTTTTAGACGCGTCTAATTTTGGAGGATCAATCTTGGGACGCCAGGATCTTTCTTGCGCTTGGTGGAAAACAAAAATAATCCATAGATGGCTAAACGTCTCTAGTTCACTGAGCGCTGGTAAGTAATTAGGATCGGGATTGAGTTTCAAAATGCCTTTTGCTTCTTTTACCATTAAAGATTGGCGTGGAACTCCGAACTTCTCCTTGAAGCAGGTACGAATGACTCCGATGGGCGGAAAATAAGATTTTGAGTTGTCTGCCATATTATTGAGGGAGAAGTAGCGTAATTTCTTCTGTATGTCATGCGCTGTGTGGGCTGGGGTGGCCGCGCGGGAAAGCTGCTTTTTCAATGGGATTGCCGCGGCCTTCGGCCTCGCAATGACTGCCGTAGAAATCTGGTGGGCTTCCAACCGAAGGTCACCCCAATCGCTAAGCTATAAGACTCTCTAGAGGGCGGAATGAACGCCAAAACCAATCGAAGCCTCATACATATAATAATTAAAAGAGCCCACCAGATTTCCCGATCCCAAACCAAAACTTATAAAAACTACAACACTTCCCAAATCTTATCCCCACGCTCTAGTTCTGACCAAGAAAATTACGGGTGCCTAACAATTTGACAGCGTGAAAACACGCTGTGAATACGATTTCAACCTGTCTACACTTGGCCCACACGTTGCTCTGTGTCTCTTACGACTGGAACTTTATTTCCAGTGAGGTAGGGATATGCGGAACGTGAAATTAAATATCTTATTCTTGTTTGTAACTTCTTTTGTTTGGGCGGCTAAATATAACCCGCTGGAATATACCGGTGATCTCAATTCATCGAGCATCTATTACAACACCCATAGTGCTCCCGATTTTCCAGCATTCACCACCAAGCGCACAAATTCTGCTCCTGATACAAGAGGGAAAGAGAGCAAAAACGTTCAATCCAATACGCGAACCTACATTGACGGAATTTCCGATTTAACGACAGAAACATTCACGCCACTGAATGTGGGAGTTAGTACTCCTATTGGCCAAGCTATTGGCAGCGTAAGCCTTCAAAAGCGTGTAGTAACAGAAACTATGTGGGAATTTTCCACAAACGATTTAGATCCTGGTCAGAATATTTTTGACCAACATGGCCGCGCTCTTTTAGTAGATGGAAAACTTTCTTGCCGTATCACACACCGTGAATCTCTCGGCGAATACTCGATGGCTGGTTTAACACTCGGGATGAACTACTTCCCTGTAGTTCCTGGCGTTGTAAACTTGTCGGTAAATGGTGGCGGTACTTTTGAAAAAATCAGAACATCTTTTTGGGAAAGCTCCCAATCCTGCCCAGTAGGCCCTATACCGGCTTTCACCACTACGGCAGAAATCGCAAAACTCTGTGCTCCCTGCCACAAAGCAGTTGAGAAAACTTTAAAGCAAGACGTAGTTTCAAGAATGAGCTCATTGAAATACATGGTAAACTCTCCTCTTTGCCAACAGGATTCAGATTGTGAATCAGCAGGCAGCGATGGCCGCATGATTACGGCAAATACCATCGGACGTTGTATCCTGGTAAAAGATCAAAATGGAAGCCACTACAGCGAATGCCGCACCCGCGCGCAAGAAGGAAGAAGTTGCCCAGGCACTGGCAGTTATGGAGCATTCGAATACGCCTGCGACAGAGGACTCGAATGTGTAAAAATACACGAAGGCAAGGGTTTATGGAACTGGAGTGGGAAATATGACTACTCTAAATATGTTTGCATGAAGAAAAAAAGCAGCTAATACACTCACGTGAACTGGAACGAACTAAAATCGTTAAGACAACTTTTTCTCTCTGACTACAAAAGCAAGCAAAGCTATTGGAAATCCAAGGAACTTCTAAACGACTACGACGAAACCTTTGCTGCTCGCATCGGGTGGAAGTGGGATTCGGTACTCAAAGAAGTAGCAGGAACACTTACTTTACCCAAGACATACACGCTCATCGACTGGGGAGCGGGCACAGGGATAGCCACACGCAAATTCATCAGTCATTTTTCAAGTTCTCTTCCAAACAAAATTCTACTCATCGAAAAATCAGAATTAGCCCAGCAATTTGCCAAAGAAAAAATACAAAATTTACACCCGGGAATTTTAGTAGAGACGAAAACCAGTTTAAGTTCTTCCCTGGATAACTTTGTGCTTCTCATCAGCCATGTCCTAACCGAGTTATCTGACTCCTCTTTGAGAGAATTAGTTCGGTTTGCAAGTACAGCCTCTGCTATTATTTGGGTAGAGCCTGGAACCTCACCGTGCAGTAAATTATTAAGTGGCGCACGGGAACGGCTTCTCTCTGATTTTAGATCACTTGCCCCTTGTACACATAACTTGAGCTGCCCTCTTCTTGCGAAAGAAAGGGTAAACGACTGGTGCCACCATTTTGCTAAAGTTCCTACAGAAGCCTTTACGACTTCTCATTGGAAAACATTTTCTAAAGAAATGGGGATTGATTTAAGAAGCCTGCCGACAAGTTATCTTGTCTTAAGTAAATCCGCTACTGAAACTACTCATTCCAAACAACGACTGATAGGGCGCGCCAGAATCCATAAAGGTTATAGTATTGCTCAAGTTTGCAGTGCAAATGGATTTCAAGAAATCAAAATCCTCGAAAAAACAGGCAAAAAGAAGATCAAAGAATTAAAAGATACGCCGTTTTCTTATTTTGTGGATTGAGCGGGCATTCTTTCGTTGCCACAATCTGCGGATAATACCGTCACTAAATTGTGCTTGGGGTATTCGATAAAAGTTCTAAATTCCATTTCTGCATTCGGACCAAGGACAATATTATGCTGCAGAGGAATCGTGATATCACGAGTACGAGCCATGACTGCGCAGACTTTGGGCTCACGCTCTTTGTTTTTTAGTCGGTACACAAAGGCCATTTCATTTGGCTTACCATCGAGAGTAAACCCGCAAGAAGCTTCCGCACCCGTTTGGTTTTGTTCTTGTCTGCATTCAAAACGCGGAAGAGATTTTTTATAACCGATATCGACATAAGAAATGAAAAGCGCTGCAAAAATGCTGACAGCAAATGCTCCTACTGCCTTCATCTTGGCTAGGGCCGAATAGTCATGCTTTCTAAACCAATTTTCGATTGAGTACCCAATTGCCAAATGCATCAGAAAAATAACAAACCAAAATGTAAAGGAGTACATTGGACCAGCAAGATAATCCAACCCCGGAAAACAGGGAGTGTGAATGCAGTTCACATTTTGTCTTGCGGGAAAAGCAAAATAAGAGACTCCGAAGATCAACGGATTAAAGATAGAAATCAAAGTAAGCGCATTGCTGTTTTTTTTAGGCAAATAAAATAAAGCGATGATGCAAACTGGGATCGTAAAGTAATGGTAGTGACTTAAATAAAACTCATCCAATGGCAGCCCTGGCTGGTACATGAATTCCACTAAACCAAACAGGTTTTCGTGAGTAAGAACTCGGTAGACATTGTCTATCACCCAAAAAATCTGGGTAAAACAGGCGATACTTAAAAAGCCAGTGAGCCAGCCGCGGTGTCTGAAGAATAACCCCATCGAAGTACCGAGCAGCGCAAGGTTGCAAAACCACCAGTAAAAACCTTCGTGTATACCGTAACGAACAACGTCGAGATACGTATTGCAAATCCACCAGAGGAAAAAAAATAGTCCCGAGGCTCTAAAAACTAATTTTGATTTTGATTCATCACTCAAAAGAAAGCCCCCTGAAAGCCAGATTCATTCTAACTTACAAGGGGCCCTAAAGAATGTTTTCCCTGTCAAACAAATGTGAAGTTTACTTCACAATAAATACCTTTGCGGAAACAACTCCTCCTGTAGTTTCTAACGCTCGCTCAAGACAAGGGCGGGCTTCAGCAAATGATGTGTTGCTTCCGTGCATTCCCACAAACCGCAAGTAATACCCCTGAAATCCATTTGCATTCGTTTGTAACGACATTCCCACGCCGCATTTTTGTTCATTCACAACCAAGCGCTGGTAAAGTTCCTGCCCTGGCAAAGTAAAATCAGTTGCAACGCCTTTTTCCGTAATGGTGACAGAACACTCCTTTAAGATCGTGTTCCAATTTTTTTCACACTCGGAAAGTTGCACTGTTACTTTTCGTTCTACCGCAACCAATCCACCTAATTCCGTATCAGTGGCAAAAAGGTTGGAATTAAAGATGAGTACGCTCATCAAGACTAAAAGATGTTTCATAGTTTATTCTCCATTAAGCGCCACGTTATTCAAAGATTTCGCAGATGGCAACTGTAACACCGCGCATTGAATACAATTTTTATATTTATTGGTACATTCCCAATCTCTAGGGGAACACATGAAAACGGCAATCATCGCTTCTGTATTTTGTCTTTCTTTATTTGCAGTACAGCCTGATCAAAAAAATCTACCCATCGGGCTAGCGCCTCACGAAAAGTTAAGCGAACCCGCCCGAGACTTTCCTTCTCTCTCGCCCCTAGCGCCTGTACATAGTCTTCCGGAATGGGAAAGCTCCGACGGGGTGATGACACTATGGACTAATCCATCTCTAGTAAAAGCACTTCAATCTAAAGGAAATGTAAAGCTGTTCGCTGACTCTCGAAACGAACAAACCTGGTGGGAAAGCTGGCTTTCTAAAAACAATATACCCGATAAAGGGGTAACTTATTTTATTGTGCAGACAGACAGTATGTGGATACGCGATTACGGTCCGTGGTTTATTATTGATGGGAAAAACAATTTTGGAATTGTGGACACCAAATACAACAGACCGCGCCCGCATGATGATTTGGTTCCAGGATTCATTTCAAAAGAAATGAACATCCCATTGTATGCTCCCGGTCTCGTCCATACGGGCGGAAATTATTATAATGACGGCGTAGATAGAGCTTTTTCCTCGACACTTGTTTATTCTGAAAACTCCTCTCTTTCAAAAGAAACTATTCTGACTCGCATGAAAGATTTTTTGGGAATCGAACAATACACAACATCCGATTTAGGAAAACACCTTTCTATCGAACACATTGATACGTTCGGAAAAATTGTTTCACCGGACACCTGGGTATTTAGCGATTTCCCCGCCAATTCCAAATTCAAAAAAGATTCTGACAGAATGGCAGACTTACTTTCTAAAATGGTGAGTCCGAATGGAACTCCCTATAAAATTCTCCGCATGAAAATGATTCTTCGCCCTGGGTCTAGCGGTGAAGACTATAGAGCCTATATCAATTCCTTTGTGAGTAACCATGCCCTTTACTATCCTACCTATGGGGATGAAAGTGATGAGTATGCAAAAAAAGTTTATCAAGAAGCGCTTCCTGGATATGACATCATCGGAGTGGAAGGTGGCAGTACCGAGTGGGGAGATTCTGTCCACTGTCGTACACGCAACATTTTAACCCGTAACTCTGTGTTTCTTTTTCCGAAAATTTCCACGTCTAGTGGCACTCTTGCGATTTCAGGCGATTTCATTGCGAATCCGGACGCACAAATTACAGAAATCACAGCATACATCCGGAAATCAGGCGAAGAGTTCCACAAGATTCCATTTACTTTGCAAAATGGAAATACACAGTCCATCATCATTTCAGACTTAGAAAGCGGCTCGCAAATTGAACTTTACCTCGAAGCGAAAGACTCCAAAAACTCTATCAAGCGGTACCCGAGATTTGCGCCGACAAATCTAGTTAAACTTGTTATACCTTAAGGCGTTATGAATAAAATTTTGATGGTGAAACCGGATTATTTTGATGTGACCTATTCCATCAATCCCTACATGACAGATGAAAAAGGGAATTTAAATCAAATCAATAAGCAAAAGGCCATCCTTGAATGGCAAGAACTCAAAAAAACTTATGAAAAATTAGGGTATACGGTAGATACACTGGATGGCCATCCGGAATTGCCTGATATGGTATTTGCGGCCAACCAGTCCTTTCCGTTTTTGGATCCCAAAACTAAATCCAAGTGTGTTTTACTTTCCCATATGCGATCCACCTATCGCAAACCCGAAGTCGCTTATTTTAAGAAATATTATGAATCGCAGGGATACAACGTTTATGAACTGGAAAATAAAACTCTCTGTCTAGAAGGAAATGGGGATGCCCTCATACAACCCGGCAACGGAAGAGTATGGGGAGGATTTGGACCTCGAACAGACAAGAAAGTATACGATGAGTTTGTTTCGCGTTTTCATTTATCAGTTACGCCACTCGAGCTTGTGACCAAAGACTTCTACCACCTAGATACTTGTTTTTCCATTTTGGATGAACACACCGTTGCCATACAAAAAGAAGCCTTTGCTCCTGAATCTCTAAAATTGATTGAAAAAGGATTTAAAAATATACTGGAAGTGGATCGCGCAGAAAATTTAAAATATTTTGCGTGCAATTGCCACTGTCCCAATGGAAAAGATGTCATTCTGCAAAGTGGAACCGTGCAGTTCAAATCCAATTTGATAAAAAACGGTTTTACGGTACATGAAGTGGAAACAAAAGAATTTATCAAAGCTGGCGGCTCTGTCTTTTGTCTTAAGATGATGCTTTTTTAGTTTTTGTGCCGTTTGTTTCTTGCAATACAAGAAGTCTTTGCGGAGCCAGTGCGATACCCTCTTTAGAAAGACTTTCTACACACTTGGAAATGACAAGATCACCGATAGACCATTGTTTGCCATAATCATCAAGGTGATACACAAGGCGGATGACGATCCAGGACTCATTGCTCTCAATGGCGTATACAGTCGACTCGGGAACTTTTCTAATGCCCTTGATGCTTTCAGTGACTGCGATCAAAATTTCTCGAACTTCTGCCAAGTCCGTTCCGTAAGGAACGCGAAACAGCTGGCTTCTTGCTATCGGTCCATTTTTCCCAGAAAAGTTATTCACCTGAGACTGCGCCACTACCCGGTTAGGTAACGTGATGATTTCATCAGTAACCGAAATCAATACTGTCGCACGCCAGGTAACTTCATTGATAATGCCTACAGTCTTTTGTCCTGCATTGTAGATTTCTACCCAATCGCCGATGCCATAGGGCTTATCCAGTTGCAGTGCAATGCCTGCAAACAAATTTCCTAAAGTGTCTTGTAGCGCCATACCGAGTACGACAGACAAGATTGCTGATGTCGCAAGCACTGAGGCAATTTGAATTTGAAAGATGCTTGTCGCAATCCACCCTGCGATTGTCAGACTGAGAAGTAGCGTGAGAAGATTCACTAGGAGAAGCGGAACTCCCACCTGCATGTTTTTTAAAAAGAGATATTCAAATGCAAGTATTCTACAGGTTTTGATAAATACGATTGCGCCCCAGATGATAGTAAAAAAACCTATCCAGGGTAAAAACCGATTCACGCCATTATTGAAATGCGCAGAATCTGGAAGTTCGAAGGCAAACCAATAAATAAAAAACAGAATACATGCGGTAAGAGAGTGTCCACTCAAGTTTTTAAAAAGTTTTCGTAAGTTCCGATGGCGCTCGGGAGTTAAATCACCCATGAGCAATTTGTAAAGAATGTAGGAAGTGATTGCTAAAAATAGAATAAAGACAGCAGGCTCAAGTTGAATCGCCAAATCAATGCGATCCAGTGGCAGCCACGATTGTGAGAGTTTAGAGTTCACAAATTCTTATCGGAAAATGCGCCTAAACAATTGAGATTCTTATTTTATGCCCCATTTTAAGAGGATTTCTTTTTCTTCTTGTGCGGAAGCCACTTTTTTAAACTTCGCGTTATTTTTTCCTTTTACGCGTTTTTCACACTCAGGCCATGTCGAATGCCGCTCGAGAACCCCGTCTATAAAGCTTAAATAGACAGGTTTTTGTTTCGGCGAGCTTTGTTGAAGTATGACTTCCAGCGAAACCGTATAGTTTTGAAAGGGTCCCTGATAAAGCGTGATAGGAGTTTGTTTGGCAAAGGAAACTGCAATTTCATCCACTCTTTCGTTTGCGGGAATTCCTGAGTGCGCAGGTACATGCGTCCAACGAATATTTTTATGTCCTATTAACTGCTGCATTTCTACAAGCTTTTGCCAAAGATCACGGTTGGCGACATCTTTACCATCTGACGTTTTCCAGTCGTTCTTCTGCCACCCGAATACCCAACCCGTTATTCCTTTAATGAGATAACTGGAATCGGTATAAATCGTGAACGCACATTTTAGTGGTGCAATTTTTTCAAGTGCCTTCAGTGCGGCCGTCATCTCCATGCGGTTATTAGTCGTATTGTCTTCTCTACCGCCTAGTTCGCTCACAATTCCTGAGCTACTCACAATACAAGCCCAACCTCCCGGACCAGGGTTACCGGAGCAGGCACCATCACAAAAAATAATATTGTTGTCGGCCATTTTTTAAGAAAGTTTTTTATCTAATTCGTTTGATGCATTTAATTCCGATAACTCGGAGAATCCACCTATCAGCTCTTCGCCAATAAAAATCTGTGGAACCGTTCTCCATCCTGTTCTATTTTTTAAAGCGACAAGTTCATCTGGTTTGCCGCTTAAGTTGATTTCCTCAAAAGGAATTCCCTTCGTGGTAAGCAGTTGCTTTGCTCTAACGCAATAGGGACAATTTGAAGTGGTATATACAGTTACTTTTTTCACCTTGCTAGTATCTTAACTGAGAAGTTTCTTGTCAAAGTAATCCTAAAGGAGAGAGAATGTCTTACGCATGTTCCCTTTGGAAATAAGACAACTGGTCAAATCGTATGCTAATACCACTGCAGTAAATCATGTCAGTTTTCATTTGGATGACGGGGAAATGTTTGCACTCTTAGGTCCGAATGGGGCCGGCAAAACTTCTATCATCTCCTGTATCTCGACCCTTGAAAAACCAACAGAAGGACAAGTCCTCATATTCGGAACTGATGTTGCTATGGGTTCGAAAGAAACCAAACAACTTTTGGGTGTAGTTCCTCAAGAAGTAGTGAGCCATGGTTTTTTCTCAGTCGAAGAAGTTTTGAAATTCCACTCAGGCTATTACGGCCTACTGAACAACCAAAAACAAATTGATTTTCTCCTCGATAGACTGGCGTTAAAAGCGCACAAGGACAAACGCGTCAGGCAATTAAGTGGCGGAATGAAAAGAAGGTTGGCTATTGCAAAAGCGCTTGTGCACAAGCCAAAACTTCTTTTACTCGACGAGCCGACTGCAGGAGTCGACGTCGAACTAAGAAATACGCTATGGGAATTTGTAGAGGAATTGAACCACGATCAGAAAGTGACAGTACTTCTCACGACACACTATCTGGAAGAAGCAGAAAAACTGTGTAAACGTGTAGGAGTATTGCACCAGGGGAAAATTCTCGAAGTGGGCCAGACGAAAGATCTGATTCAAAAGCTTACATTACGAGAAATTAAAATCATTTTAAAAAATCCAATCCCAAAATTGCAGACAGAGTATTTAAAAAAACAAACGGACACGGAAGTTTCATTCAGAATTCCCAACACACTTGAAATCGGAAACATACTCTCACTCGTGGGCGTCGACCAGATTATGGATTTGAAGATCCGCGAAGGAAAGCTCGAAGATGCATTTTTAAGACTTGTGGAGAGCGAATGAGACAACACGAATTAAATTGGGCGCCGTTTTTTTCGCTTCTAAAAAAAGAAATGAAGCGTTTTTGGCGAGTGATTGGCCAAACCATCTTCATCCCTCTCATCAACTCCACACTTTACATGATGATTTTTGGCGTCAGCTTGGGAAATAATATTACAGTGGAAGGACACCGCTCGTATCTGGCCTTTCTCATCCCCGGCATAGTCATGATGGGATTATTAAACAATGCTTTTCAAAACTCTTCGAGCTCGATCGGTACTTCCCGTTTTCATGGAGATCTAGAAGATTTGCGAATCGTACCGCTAAGCCCGTTGCAAATTGATTTGGCGTATATGTTGGGGGGACTCGCTAGAGGCGTACTCGTCGGGCTTGTAACTTTCACTGTCGGACAGGTTTTCTATTTCTTACGCTATAGCGAAATCCTAGGGATAGCGCATCCTTTCTCTCTCTTACTTGTACTTCTGTGCGGGGGCTTAAGTTTTTCTGCCCTGGGAGTCTCTGTCGCATTTTGGGCAAAAAACTTTGATCAACTCAGTGCCATCGGGGGTTTTGTACTGCTTCCACTGATGTATTTAGGCGGTGTATTTTTTCCACTGGGGAGCTTACATCCCTTCTGGCAAACACTCTCAAAATTTAATCCCATGATTTATTTCATCAATGGGGTGCGCTACGGGATATTGGGAAAAGCGGATTTATCCATTGCAACCAGTTTATCCATTTCCTTTCTCACCTTAGTTGTGCTGTTTTTCATCAGTCTAAAGATTGTTAAAACCGGTAAATACCAACGGTGGTAGCATTGCAGGGCGGCGTGCCATTTAACTTCTGTTCATACATCCTTTCATAAAGGGCTATGCAGAGTCGAAAGAATACTGCACTGTTAGTCTTACAAGGGAGAACACAATGAAATCTATCTTCGCAATTTTGTTTTTGGCCGCAAGTCTCGCAAAAGCAGTGACATTAAGTTCCTTCGAATTGCCCAACATGAATGCTGGGGGAAAGATTTACAGCAGCAAAACCCAGTCCAATGCAATCTTTGTGATTGAAGCGTATTTTTTGGGTTGTCCTTATTGCAACGAAAATGCTCCTAACGTAAATGCATTGGCTGCAAAGTATGCCACTAACCCCAGAGTGCAAGTACTAGATGTCGGCATCGATAAAAATGACAGCTCATACGAAGAATGGATCAGACGCCACACTCCCAACCACCCTGTACTAAAAGACAGTAAAAAAGCAGTAATCGCACAATTGGGCACATCCGGATATCCCTCTACTTATGTGGTGAATTCTGCCGGAGAAGTCGTTTATGAAAGTTCAGGCGTTTGGGGAACGGAAGAAGAAGAAGGCATTACGGCCGCGATTGACGGCCTCATCAAACATTAATGGACTTTCGCAACCGAATTGAACGTCGCATTGATGCAGCACTCGGAAAAATTCCCTGTGATCTTCTCTTAAAAAACACAACTTACCTCGACGTATTTTCCCTCGAATGGAAACAAGGGGACATTTCCGTATTGGATGGAACCATTGTCGGTCTTGAAAGCGGCTTAAAAGCTTCAAAAACACTGGAATGCCGGGGTAAAACGTTAGTTCCCGGCTTTATCGATGCGCACGTGCATGTGGAAAGTTCTTTAATGGTCCCCTCGAACTTTTCAAACCTCGTCTTAAATAAAGGCACTACCACTGTCATCTCTGACCCTCATGAAATCGCAAATGTAATTGGCGTAAAAGGAATCCAGTATTTTCTATCGCAGGCTTTGGAAAGTCCGATTGATTTGCGCGTGATGCTAAGCTCGTGTGTTCCAGCAACGGATATGGAAACAAATGGCGCAGGACACCTCACTGTTTCCGATCTTTTTCCCCTGAAGTCACATGCAAAAGCATTAGGACTTGCGGAAGTGATGAATGTTCCCGGTGTTTTATTCAAAGACAAAGAAGTTCTTGATAAAGTAGAAGCGTTTTACGATTACTACATGGATGGCCATGCTCCTTTGCTACGCGGAAAAGAACTTTCCGCGTATGCATCTACTGGAATTTCCTCCTGTCACGAATCCTCAGAGTTAGAAGAAGCACGCGAAAAACTGACTAAAGGGATTGCAGTTTGGATTCGGGAAGGCAGCGTAGCAAAGGATTTGTCTGCACTTTTACCGCTTTTGACAGTGGGTTCTTCCAGTGAAGTAGGTTTTTGTACCGACGACAGAAATCCACTGGATATTTTTGAAGAAGGCCACATCGATTTTTTAGTAAGACGTGCTATCCAATCCGGTTGGGATCCCAAAATGGTATTTCGCGCGTCGAGCTACTCTGTTGCAAAACACTATGGACTGACAAAAGAAAAATCCAGAACGGGTGCAATAGCTCCTGGGTATAACGCAGATCTCGTTCTGTTGAATGATTTGAATTCTGTTTCTATCGAAAAAGTATTTCGATTGGGGAAAGAAAGCACTGAGTGCGTCCAAAAATCAAGTAGCACAAATAAATTCGACAACACAGTCAAAGCGACGTGTCCCACTCTTGAAGACTTGAAAGGCCCTGTAGGCAACGTACATGTGATTGTCATTAAACCTGGAAAAATCATTACAGACCGAACGACAGAAAAGTCAGACTCCAAAGGAGTTGCCTACTTAACTGTTTTAGAAAGACACGGAAATAAATCCAAACCAGCAAACGCATTTGTGCGTGGCTTTGGAGAAAATTTTAAAGGAGCCATAGCTTCCAGTGTCGGACACGATAGTCATAATCTCATCGTGGCAGGAACTTCGCACTCCGACATGCAAATAGGATTAAAAGCACTGATAGAAAGCCAGGGTGGATTTTGCGTTGTGCAGGGGGGAAAAGTTTTGTCACTTCTCGCCCTTCCCTTCGGCGGCTTAATGACGGCAGAGTCGCCTGAGACGATTCGAAAAAAACTATTGGAGTTAAAGGCCGCAAGTAAAAGCACTGGATGCGAACTCGTAGAACCCTTTCTGCAACTGGCATTTTTAAGTCTTCCTGTGATTCCAAGCCTCAAATTGACCGATAAGGGGCTTGTGGATGTGGATAAATTCCAAGTGATTGATGTAAGGGCTAGTTAGGGTTATATTAATCGACTATATGATTATCAAACTTCTGATTTTAACTTCATTCGCATTTGCAGATAACGCGGCTGTTTCCAAAGTACCGTCGGGAGTTGCTCCCACGCCTACTCCCTGTGTAGAAACCGGGGCAAAAGGCGAAGAAAAGTGTAAAATCCCATTGGCCCCTTCTGTAAATGCGGAACCAAAGTTGGAATTGCCCGCTCCTCATCCAAATGCAAAAAGAGTTCGAGAAACTCCCCGCACGAAAAAGAAATAGCATCTAACATTAATTACTATGTGTGGAAATCGGTTGTTGTCGAATGCCGGCGCTATCTAATGCGCTCAGTTTTGCTGAAGAATTATTTTCTATAGAAGCTACATGTCTGTCCGCTTTTTGCTGATTGTCATCTGCACGCATTACACGGCTTAAATTCGCTAGCGATTGTCCGGAAGCTACGCCGCCTACAGTGCCTTCGAAATTGTCACCTCTCACATCTATGTGAGAAATCGCTCCAAGATACAAATAATCTAAAACTTCATTATTAGAAGACACCTTACAGGTAAGTGCCGTACCGCCTGAATCCCCTTGTCTAATGCGGCTGGAATCGCCTGTGATACCAGACTTATTATTGAATCTGCTATTGGAATTAAAACGTAAGAAATTTCCCAATGATCCGTCAGAGAGCTTTTCAAAACTTCCTTGCGCGGCTATGGTCGCTGCATTTTCTCCGTTAATACTCGCATTGATTTCACTATTTTGCTGCATCACTAGCGGAATATTTTCTCGCTCTTTCAATTCTGCAAGCTCCGATGCCGTTGGAATTTTGGCAAAGTGTATGGAGCGAGCATCTTCACACGGCAAAGAAGCAACTAAAATCGCCAGATCAGGATTGCCATTTTGCACAGCTTTTTGTGCGCTCCCATCAATACTGCCACTTTGCAGTACTCTTGCATTTACATTTTTACCAGAAATTCTAGTGCCGATAGTTCTTCCATTTAAGCGCATGCCTTCGAGACAGTGAACCGCTGTTGCAAAATTAACTGTGCATTGCTCTCCGGGTTGTTTTTCGCTAAAGCTCTTCAATTCAGATTTTGGGTTTACGGAAATCGCTGTGCTCGCGCAGAGCGCTCCCGGAAGTTTCAACTCTACATTGAATCTTTGTTTCTTACTGGCATCTAAACAGGCTTTTAATTCCTCCGTATCATTGATGCCGGGAATTTTTCCAGAAGAAGCTCCAGAGACGCTCCCTCCCCCTTGGCCGAAACGTCTTGTGCCCCCACTGAATCGATTTCCACCAAAAGCATTACCAGAAATTATTCCCTGCTCTCTTCCGTGATTTTGTATGGGCACGAGGTTCAATTTGTTATTTCCCAGCGGTGGCTCCTGGATTTTTTCATTGCGAATGCTGTTAATCATGTCGGTAGCTGTCTGGAAGCTATCTGGGATTGCGAATTTATTCGGAGCAATTTCAATCATGGATTCGTAAATCCCCTTGTAGATAGGGGCCAAAGCGTTGTCCAACGACTCTACTTTGTCCAGACTGTCATTCACCAAATTTGAAAGTAAATCCAGACCGGCTTTAGGAGAAGAAAGACCTTTTTCTTCAATTTTCTTTATTATATTTTCCGGGTAAAAATCTTCTGCTTTGCTTTTTCCATCAAAGCCTAACTCTTTTTTTAAGTCTTCACTAAGAGCAATTACTTTATTCGGTTCCAGTTGTTTTGCAGATTTTAAGTAATCCAGAACAACTTCTTTGATTTTGCTATTTATAGAAACATCACCGTTCTTCTTTTGTTTCATTTCTGCCAAGATAAGCGCTATCAGTTTATTTCTTACTTCGTCTTTTTCGTTCTCTGCTATCCCTGCAAAGTCGTCTTTTAACATGGTGGTGATATCACCGATTGTGATGTCCTTTGCAGAGTCCTCTTTTTTGAGTTTTAAAAGTTTTTCTTTTAATTCTTTAAAGTTATCAAGAGAGAGTAATACATCCTCTTTTTTTACCAGTTTTTCTTTGAGTAAACTTTTTAATAGTGTTTGAAGTAATTTACCGGAACGTGACGTTTGAGATTTATTCCCCACAAAATCATCTTCAATAGACTGCATAGAGCCGGATAATTTTTCCAAAAACTCGCGCTTCTCATGCGGGATCTCACCAGCCGTGAGAGTACGCGTGATAAAGGAAAGGGCTAATAATGCGATTGCTAGGTGCTTCATACTTCCAACTCAAATTCTGTATGATTTTATAAAGTGCAATAAAAAGACCACTTTAAATTGTGTCGTATACAGCGAAATACTTAAGAAAACAGACCTCATACAATCTTAACGCGTTGTGAGTATTCACTTTGACTACGTCTAGGTTCCAGGCTGGAGTATAATTAATAACATGTCCTTTTCCTTGGATACTCTTGAAAAACTGGTTCGGGATGGAAAGATAACAGAAGCGCATAACGCTTTGTTAAATGCTGTCGAAAAGGGATATCCGAAAGAACAAGCCAGAAAAATTGCTTCTCTTTTACGGCGTGTAAACGATCCGGAAGTAGCCTTAAAGGTGCTTAATCCAGTCATTCGCCCCACGAGAAAAGGCGCTGCTTCGGCTACAGATATCGATAAAGTCGAATACGCAGCATCCCTAGTACGTGTAGGTTCGCTTTTTGAATCCAGATGGATCTTAAGCCATATTGATCTGACGAAAATTCCGCAAGGAAATCTCATTATGGCCTTTTCGCTCTTTGCCGAGTGGAAATACGCCGAAGCCGTTCCTTATCTTAGAGCCTACGTTTCAAATCCCAAGACAGATGTATACGATAGACTTGTTGGTTTTGTGAATTTGGCGGCAGCCCTTATCCGGGTAAAAGAATTTAATGAAGCCGGTACTATCATCCAAATGCTACTCGTTGATACTGAGCAAAACCACCCCAGACTCTATGCGAATTGCCTGGAGCTTCTCTCGCAGCTATGCATTTTTACTAAGCGCTTTGGGGATGCGGAAAAAAGTTTGCGCAATGCAGACAAAGTTTTAAAAAAATCTGCGACTCTCGATGTGCTCTTCATCGAAAAATGGCTGGCAATACTCGGCGTGATGAAAAATGCGTCGGATAAGAACGCTATAAAAGAACTGCAAAATTTGCGAACGAAATCAGTTAAAATGAACCACTGGGAAACAATACGAGAATGCGACAAATACCTTAGTATTGCCTTACATGACAAAGAACTGTTTAAAAAAGTGTACTTTGGTACTCCGTTCGAAGATTACCGCAAACGCCTGGTTTTAGATTTTCCTGAAAAAGTGGAAATTCCGAGGAATTACACCTGGGACTTAAATACGGGTTGTTCCCCTAAAAAAGAATTCTCCATATTCGACGCCACACTGGATGGTGAGCCGACAGATTTAAAAGTAGGACAAGCTGCGCACCGCATGCTTCAAGTTTTTTCAACCGACTTCTATCGTCCGTTTCGCATCGGTTCTTTATTCGGAGCCTTACACCCGGGAGAGTATTTCAACCCGATCTCGTCGCCCGCAAAAGTGCACCAAACTGTTTTTCGTTTCCGCCAGTGGCTTTCAGATAACCAAATCCCCCTTGAGATCAAACAAGAAGGATGGTTTTACTCCCTTTCAGGAAGTGGAGAAGTAGGTATCGTAATTTCGCAAATTGAATCCAGACGCCACCCACTGCTGCGTGTTCTTTACAGCCATTTTCAAGAAAAACCATTTTCCGCAAAGGAAGCTGGCATGGCTCTTCAAACTCCACTGAGGTCCATACAACGCTTTCTCACTTCCATGAGTGGAGAAGGCTATGTGGAAAAAACCGGTACGGGAACACGAATTCGTTACTCCATCCGCAGAAAATCTCGCACATCCTCCCAGTCCGCTGCCTAGGGATAAGTAACTGATATTATTTACTGAATACTGCACGCCATTTATATAAATCGATTATCCCCCCCCTCCTGTTGCAAAATAAATTTCAGATAAGACAACAACGGAGATTATATGGAACTACCATTTTACAGAGAGTACTTAAGAAGAGAACTTCAAAGACGTGCAGAAAATAACCCACGTTACAGCTTAAGAGCATTTGCATCGGCACTGGAAATAAATGCCGGAACATTGTCGAGAATTTTATCCGGCAAGCAAGTGATTTCCAGAAACCTTGCTAAGAAACTGGCAGAAATGCTGGAATTAGGAAGTCAGGAGCATGAACAATTTCTCTACTCGGTCTTTAAGGATCAGTGGATGAAAGAAAACGTAGCTCAAGCTCAGCCTCAGCAATAAAATTACAAATTTTCATAGAGTGTCCCCGATTGGCTTAAAGGTGTGTGTGCTGATCGGGGATTTTTTTATTGCGGCAAATCGCCGTGACTGCCATCGCAGAATGGCGGGCGGCCTGTATGTTTGCAACCGCACCAGGCAACAGTTCTCGGCTCGGTAATATCCAAAATCACCGGTGAAAACTCTGTACCACTATGCGAACCATCGCAATAGGGTTGGCGTTTGGACATTCCGCAACTGCACCAGGCTTTTTTGCCAGCGTTTTCCTCAATAAGATACGGTCCGTATTTAGCTATCTTGGGTTCTGCCATTTTTACCTCGAATGAACGAAATTATACCCACTTGGCTCGGAGAAGCAAACAGCGTAACCTATTGCCTGTGAATAAGAGAATCCGTACATCCGTAGTTTGCATACACGACAAGAAAGTACTGCTTGTCGAAATGACTGATCCTAAATCGGGCAAAATCTACTTTTTTCCTCCCGGCGGCAAAATTGAAAAGGGAGAATCTCTGGTTGAGGCTGGAACAAGAGAAACACTGGAAGAAACCGGCTATGATGTGGAAATAGAGGAAGAGAGCCTGCACGAATCAAAATACCTCTTTCATTGGGCGGGTAAAACTCACGACTGCACAACACATTTTTTCAGAGCAAAGCTTCTAAATGAAGTGCAGCGCCCCTTCACTCCCGAAGAATATCAAACGGGGGTTGTCTGGTTACCGGTTAAAGAGATTAAGAAAACATTTTCGTATCACGAGGAAATCAGAGATGCGATGTTGCTACTCGCAAAAAACCACCATTAACCGACCTTGGTAGTTTCTTTTTTATAGAATATCTCGATATTTTGCCAGCTGGTCTTATCGAGTTCGGGAAACTGCGCAATCAATTTTTTATTGTCGATATTGCCAGGTACGTAGTGGTAGTTACCGAAGATCACTTTTTTACCGAAAGTAGAGGCGATTTCAGTCAACTTAACGGAGTTTGAAGCAGCGAGATTAAAGACACCCGTAATGTCTTTTTTTAATGCTTGTAGAAGCACGTATTTCACATCTTCGTACAAGATACAGTAAAGTCTCGAATCAGGAGTGAGCGAAACCTTAGGATAATTTTCGAATAAGATTCTCGTCAAAGTGTTGGGCTTCATGGAATGCCCAAGCAGCGACGTAGCACGCAAGATCAAATAGTTTTGAGAACGAGAACGGATAAGTTCTTCATTCACCATTTTAAGAACTGCGGGAAAAGTAGCGATTTTTTCAATGGGAATACTTGCTTCTTCGGTGCAATTAAAATTCTTATCTACCGGATACACTGTATTGGAAGACAGATAGATGAATTTTTTATGGGGGATTTTAAGAAGACGTTCTGTCAAAAAACAGTTGTCTTCCATTACTTGCGCTAAATCAGAATTGTGCACATCCTGGCATCTGCGAAAGGCGCAATGAAAAATAGCATCAAAGTGCTTCCCCTTAGAAATTGTATGAAGATTATCCTGTCTGCGTAAAGCAATACTTCCGGGTAAACTTTCGTGCAAATAACGGCCTAAGCCACTTGCAGTTCCCGTAATTAATATTTTGTAAGGTGGTTTAGCCAAGATAGATAATTATACCACGAGAAGATCGTCTATTTATGATGCCGCGTGGTGTTTTTTGAAGCACTGCAAAGCTCCGATAAAGAAACTAAACAGAGAAAGAAAAAGTCCAAGGCTTATGATAAACGGATCATACTCAAACCATAGGATACTTTCTCCTAAGGGAGCTTCGCTTGAGAGAAATGCGAAATTGGAACGGCGTACAGAAGCAGGGATACCATTAGCAAAAGCTTTCCACCCGGAAAGTGCAGCAGTATTCCACGTCACTACACAGGGCTGTTTTTTACACTGCACTTGAAAAGCAGCTTTGTTTCCAAAGATATTTAATATTTTAAATCCATTTTCAGAAGAAGCATTTTCTACACTTCCCTCTTCTTTTGAGTCTTCTTCTACTATGACTGCATGTTTATTTTCTAATTTCTGAATTTTATCTGACAGGCAATCAACATCCGATCGGTACTCATTAAATTTGTTTTCATCCAATAGGGGAAATTTATATTTTTCAAAATGATTCCGCTTGCTTGAAATATACCTGATAGAAGACGCCAGAAAGGCTGTATCGTAGGCTCTTTCATCTTTTACAACGACAAAAGGAGTACTTAAAGATTCTGGAGTAACATCTTGTACGACTTGTAGTTGAGATTTATCTTCTAACTTCGCAAAATCATCCTTACGCAATGTAAAAAGTTTGATACCGGCAACATTATAGGTTTTTCTAATTCTGGCATCTGAAAAGACTTCACTGCCCTGAGACTGCCATCTTTTAATAAAGTCATAACTACCTACTTGCGAATAATACTCACCGGGCAAGATATATAAAGCATTTACAGGCGGGTAGACGCGTAACATACGCACATCGATTGACTGGTTAGCGTCTTGTAAAAACAATCCCGGAGTCAGACCGGCAAATACATTATCCTTCGTAGCGCTCAGTACTCGGTCAAACCGATTATCATGAGAGTAATACAGTCCTGTAAGATTATAAAACATTCCGGCCCAGTCGAAGCTTGAGTATTTTGGCGAAACAAGTTTCGGATAAATGCAGGAATATTCTTTTAAGTAAAACTGATCAATTGCAGGAAAAAGTGAACGGCTAAGAGCCAAAGCATTAGCCGGTTCCACACTGAGGGTAGATTTTGCATCTCTCGCATAAGACATCAACCTATCGTAAAGTAAGCGCTCGTTATTTTTTTTATCTTCCGGTTGAAATTTGACCATTGTCAGTAAAGACTGCAAAGATACGTAAGACGAGCATCCTTTCGGGTTGTCATTTCTTCTGGCACCACGCCACTCCAACGAACTATTTTGCAATAGAATAAGAGTAAGAGCAGAGAGTACTCCACACAAAACGAACGGCTTGATTTTGTTTTTTTCGAATTTCGATGCGAAATAGTAAAGCAAACAAAATAAAACAAAAGCTCCCGCCAAATACGGGCTAAACACCGCCCATTTTTTCACCGTATAAATAATTAAAAGACTCATCCATAAAAAACATAAAACCTTAAGAGAAAGACGCTCAAACAATGCAGCCCTCGCAAACAACCATTCGACAGCAAAGAGCGCCACGATTAGCCCACTCAGTTCCATATACATGAGCACACGGGAAACTTGTTTAAAACTGAGAGTTGCCACTTTGAAATGCTGTAGTAATTGAATGAAAGGCCCATCATAGCCTGGGTAAAAAAGCAGAAAGAGAAATACAAAGCTGAAAAGAAAAAAGATAAAGTCTTTCGGCTTATGTTTTTTAGCGTACGAAAGTGTTTCGGGGTGTAGACACAGTGGAGCTAACAAACCCAACCAGAGCATGGGTAAAAGCACAATTTTAGGAGCATCTTTTAGCCCGTAAAAAATGTGCACTAATGTTGTATGCCCAAAAACCTGTGACTCATGCAGTAAAATGAAATTTAACACCGGAGAAATCTTATAAAAAGATCCGAGTCCATATCCCAAGCCTGAGAGCAGGATAAATTTGAAACCCACAGAAAGTTTTTGTTTTCTATCAAAGAGGATTTGAAAAAATAGAAATCCTATCCAAAACAGCGTTGCATGCGCAATCGTATCTGGATGGGAAAAGAATATATAAAAGTGGAGTGAAAACAGAAGCCCTGAGGCAAAAGCCAAAACAGCACTGCCTGTTCGATACGCCATTCGAAAAAGTAGAAGTATCCACGGCAAAATTAAAAACGGAATCGCAAACATCGGAAAGTGGTTTGTAAACTGCTCGGCTAAAAACGTATTGGAAACAACAAAACTTACGCCACCGAGCAAAGAAACAAAACTGGATAGCTCTAGACCGAAATGTAAGAAACAATAAAAACCAAAAGATCCGATTAAGCACACAAAAAACATTACAATCAGTAATATTCTGGATTGCGATTCGTAACTATTCACAGGCAAGTCAAATAAGTTTGCCAGCACCTGAATAAGCGTAGAGTTGCCTGAGGTCGGCGAATACGGCATGGCTCCCCAGAAAGAATGATCGTAGCTCGAAAAATCAAATTTTTTGGCATTTTTATAATCAAATAATATGGCCGTCGAGGCTGGGCCAATGTACGTAGACTCGTTCTTATTCAAACTTGCAATGGAATTGCTCCATGCAAAGGGAGATACAAAGTCATTAAAGAAAACTTGCGAAGCTAAAATAATCGCAAAGGCAAACAGGTGCACTTTAGCTTTACTTAGATGCCCAGTTTGTTTTTCGCGGAAGACAAAGAGCAGTACTATTTTTGCACTTACGAATATGCCAAAAGAAACAGGGATAGAAACGCCCAGTAATATGGATGCGGGGATGAGATACGTAAGACCATTTATAATAATAAATTTTTCTTTTTTCTGTTTGGCGATTCCGAACAAGAAAGCGAAGCACTCTATAAAAAAACAGGTAAGAAAAAGAAGGATGCCAAGGCCAGAAGCCTTCATCCAATCTGTCAGCGGAACTAAATGAGGCAGCTCCTCGCTATAGAATGCTAAATTGCTTTTTTTAAGAAATATCAGGGTAGCCATTCCACAGAGCGATACGCACAGAAGAGAAAGATAAAACGGGTAGTTTAACTTGGATTCGGCTCTCATTTTTGTGTTTCGATTAAATATTTTAATACAAATAATTACAAAGACTTAATAAATATTTAACACGTCGAATCATTTTGTGATGCTATTCGTTAAGACTTCACTTTTAGAACTTTGTCTGTGCAGTACTATTTGGCTACTGTGTCATTTTGGATGGGGGAAACATGAAACTAGTTACACTTATTGCACTTACCGTAATCTCTTTAAACACTTACGCTCAAAATTACTTTGTCGAATTAAAAAGTAATAACCCGCTCCTCTTAAGAGAAGTTCTTGAGAAAAAGGGAATCGAAGTAGAAGGTTTTTCTAAGAGCAAACAATTATTAGGTGTTGTAACAGACAACCTCACACTGCTTAGCAAAATCGAAAATGAATTTGCACACGATCCACTCTACCAATTTAGCTCCGTACAACTGCAAGAGTCAGAACCTTTTCTTACGTACCTCTCCAAACAGCCGACGGATGGAGCAGAGGAATACTTTGGTACAGATCGCGCTGTAGAAGAATTACGCAAACTCGAAGCTGAGTATCCTGAATATGCAAAAGTACTAAATGTCACAAAATACTTAGGTGTTGCCCAGACTCACGAAGGCAGAGATATCTTTGCGCTCGTAGTAGGTAGCAGCCCTGATAAATTCGAAGACAAACCCAAGCTCTTAGTCATTGCCCAGCACCATGCCAGAGAAGTAATGACCCAACACGCGGTACTCGATGCCGCTCGCGATCTTTTACTCAAAGCTAGAAACCGTGAAGCATGGGCAGCAAATGCGATTGCTAAAAGCCAGATTGTCTTTTTACCTGTACTGAATCCCGATGGATTAAACACGGTAATGACAGAAGATCGCATGTGGAGAAAAAACCGCGCACCCAATTCGGGGCACTCTAAAGGAGTGGATCTGAACAGAAACTATGGTTTTAAATGGGGCAGCTGCGGAATGAATTCTGAAGAAGAATCCAGCGAAGTCTATAAAGGTGCTGTACCTAACTCCGAACCCGAAGTGAAAGTGGCAGAAGCGTTGAATGATAAATTGCATTTCATGTATGCGATTTCTTATCACAGCTACGGAGACGAAGTTTTGATGCCTTACTTATGCGGTAATCTCGCAGAAGCTGCAGTCTACAATAAAGTAAGAGATCAAATTCAAGCTGTCACAGGATTTGGCCAACGTCCTCCTAGTTCCTCCGGAGAAGATCACGAATGGCATTATAATAAAATCGGAACTCTTGCGTACCTTCTTGAAATTGGCGACGATTTTCAGCCATCCTACAGCACTTACCGTGAAACTGTATGGCCTTCGATTCAAAAAGTTGTACCTTTGATGACTGAATCGATGCAAAAAGATTTCGTAGAAATCAAAGTCACAAACCGCGCAGGTAAGCCACTACGTGCAGAACTTTCTATCGATGCTATTGCTTTTCAAGAAGGCGAAGTAAGAACGACAGACAGCTTCGGCACATACCGCTGGAGATTACCTGAAGGAAACCACACCCTGAAGGTTAAAGTGGGAACGACTACAAAAACAGTCACAGTGAATGCAAATGCTGAGATCAACAAAGTCCAGGTAACCTTAGACTAGTTGCTCTTTACAAACCCATTTGCTTTTAAAGAATCAAAGTGCCGCTGTTTGACAGCGTCAGATACGAAGTACAGCGTACAAAACTCATTGCCATAAAGAACGATGACTGGGGAATACCCTTTTGCCATCAGCTTTTCGAGTTCTCCATAGACTGGAGTCGTAAGACCTTTGAACTTTGTTTGCCAACGGGCGAAAGCGGCAAGTAATTTTTCATTACTCCACTCCTCCACAGGAACATCTTTCATCAAAGATGCCATCATAAAATCAAACGCGTAGATATATTCTGGATGGTATTTATCAATTAATGCCGGGTTTAAGCGTTTAAAAATCAAATAAGGCAATTCGTTTTCACGTGGAGATTTGCGCCAAAGACTGGGAGTAGCTCGTAGGGGCATACTCGCAATTTCTTTGTTCGTAATGCCTAGCATGTCTAATGACTCGCGTTCGGCAAAATAACTTATCGTAGAAAGTTCGGAAGTGGCGATTCTGTCTGTCGGTAGTGTAGTTTTCAATAAGTGTCTTCCTACTTGCGACAAGTAATGCACGCGGTAAGGAATTGCGGGCATTGCTCGCGGTCTTACCTCTGCGAGTACTTTTCTGGGTGCAATCGCATAGTCTAAATAACGCTGATAGGAACCGAATAAGGGAAGTTGTTCCATGCAAAAAACAATTACGATAGCAAAAACTACAAAAATTCTGTTCGCTTTATTTTGTTTTAAATACTCTGCAAGTCTTGCCAGTGCGACCACTACCGCAAAAAGTGAAAAGGGCAGTAAGTACCTTGCCCAACATGACGGGAACCAGTCTCCGCCTGATAAATAATAGGGAAAAGAAAAAATAATCAGACCGATCAATGTCGTGTATGCATTTTTGAAAGCTTTAGAAGAAGGCAAAACTTTTCCGATAAGAAAAATAACAGCCAAAGCAGTAACCGTATGTGTGGAAATCATATCGGCCGCAAAGTTACGCATGCCAAAAACAAAGAAGAAGAAATTACCCAGACTTGCCTTGTACTCAACTGGAATGGGAAGCGCGGATCCAAAATACCAGTAGCGCCACATGGATAAACAAACAAAGGGAATGACAGAAGAAACCAACTGTTTTGTAGGCAATCGCTTATGAAAAAGTGCACCCATCACAAGCACAAACCAGATACCTTCCACTCGGATTAAAGGAATCAGAGAAAAAAGTATCAAAGTAAGAACAGGCTTTTCTTCGAATAATAAAAAGTACAATGCCCACAAAATAGCTGCTGCAAAATAAGGGGTCGTAAAGCCATGCGAGGAATTCAGAAGTAACGGGATATAAAACACAAGTGTGGATAATCCGATGACAGAAGCGTGGGGAAAATCCAATTTCTTTAAAATCTTTTGCCCTGCCCACAGACAAAGAAGTCCACCTACGACACCTTGAAAATAAAGTAGTTCCAAAAGAGGGAACCCAAGCTTGGCTAAGATTCCAAAAATAAAATAGGGGAGAAAATCAACGGTGCCCTCTACACGATTTATCGCGCTAAATGAGTACGTACCGTGAACCGCCAAATTATAAGAATGCTGCAAGTTTACAAAAACTTCATCCCACGGCTGAAATAAAAGCAAAGTCGAAAGAATAAATATACTGTAGGCAATTACTTTAGATACCTGTCCGAGTCTTTTACTTGGACTTTGATAATAGCAGTACAGGCATACTATCAACGCAGGCACAATGATATAGAGCGCTAATTGAAAGGTGATGGGAATACCTTTAATCAGAAATACGCCATGAAAAAAACTATCAAAAAACCCTCGTGCCTCTTCAGTGGTACGAAAGATGGTTGCAGTTTGGATCATGCAGTTTTAGTTTTCAGCAGATTAAGTTTGGGAAATTTTATATTTTGCAAAGCTGTTTTATGCGCATACGCGTAACTTGCGCCCATTCCCACCCACGTCATTAGGAAAAAATACCGGAACCGGCACAACGTTCCCAGATTTGCGACTGTCAAACCAAAGAGAACAAGTACACTGAAGCTGAACAGAAAGAGGATCCAGGTTTCTCTCTTTTTATAATTCTTAAGTAATAAGGCGATAAAAAAGGGCAGAAAAGCGTAAACAATTAGCATTTCTAAAATGACGATCTTCTTAAAAAAACTATTGTACTCTGTATTGCTGGAGCTGACCCAAGACGAAGGAAACGGAGCAAGTGCAGCCAACTGTAATCCACGCGGTATATATTTTAAAACATCAGAGACCTGATAGAAGAAGACATCATTATCAATATTGGGTCTATGCAAATTACTTCCAATAAACCCCGTTCGCACGGATGCAATCGAATACGCTCTATTCTCGATGATATCTGGGATGTAAGGAGTCTTTTGCCAAACTTTATACCGACCCGCATCCATAAATACTTGCGTCTTTTTTTGTAATTTCTTTTTTGGCTTTAGTTGAACGACTTTGGGCTCATGCGGAGTAGTTTCTTGCGGTGTAGCAGGAGCTATTGCAGTAAGAGCTGCGCTACTTCCAGTTTGTTCTGATGTCGCTACGGCCGCATCCACTGGCGGCTCCAAACTCGAGTTAGCTTCAGAAGTAATCTCAGCGGTTGCGTTTTCCGCTAAATCAGCTTTTTCGACAGTTTTTTCGACATCAGTTTCAAATCGAGTATTCTCAGCCACAACATTTTCAGGAAGTGTTTGGGAATGAAAATTACTCAGTTCAACGTCCGAGTAAGTGCTCCGTTTTAAAGTGGGTATTAAAGCAAAAACCAATACAACGACACAGACCAGTGCCTTACCAAAAGGCTGCACAGAGGTACTCTTTTTGATTACTTGATATAAATAATGTGCAATTCCTAAGATTAAAAATAGACAGGAACAAACACTCAGTACCAACCCTAAATACGGACGCAATACCCAAGAGAAATAACTTCCAAAACCGATTAAAAGTAAAATTCCTGCAAGTCTGCGCAAATTCAAATTTTGATAGGTACGAAATAAAAGTACCCACCCAAATAAATAAGCAGCTAAAGCCAAGTTATTGGCGCCATCTTTATGTATCTGTGAGGTCCAAAGCAGTGCAGAAGGAAGAAAAATATAAGGTAAAGAACCAAGCATCGCTGCAAAACGCTTCTCAGGTACAAATTCCAAAAAAACAAATGACAAAATTACCCCAGTGCTCGCATGAATTGCGGCATTAAACGGAATAAGCGCCCAAGGTTCTGGCGCAATAAGCGCGTAGGGAATAGATATTGCGCGCACCTCTACCCAGACTGCCTCAGCATTCAGCCAACTATGCCAGTCGCCCATTCTTAAAAACCGAGAAAACTCTACTCCCCAGGCATGGTAGGTCACCCAGTCATGGCCAGTCATCAAGCCATGCCCCGCATGCCACTGAGGAACAATGTAAGGAAGAAGTACGAACTGAATAAAAAGAGAAGCAAAGGCCGCATAAGCAAAAAAACACAGCCATACCCTGGCCCAAAAATTCTTATCTGAAAGAGGCATAATGAATGAATATCACATCCTTCCGCGCCCTCAAATAAAGATGTAAGGGAAGACTTCACGAAAATTAACACCGCGAGTCAATTGCGCTTTACTCCGTCTTTTGGTTAATTAAACCGTGCTGCAAATCATCCGACACAGAATCAACACCACTCTCGAATTAAATTCTCTTAACCCAGAATTTGGTGTCGAAATCGATTTAAGAAGCGATGTCAGTACACCTGGCCACATCCATCTTTCTCATGATCCTTGGGTCAAGGGAGAAAGTTTTGTTTCCTGGCTGGAAGTCTTTACCAAAAGAAAAATCTCAGGACCAATTCTTCTCAATACTAAAGAAGATTTGCTAGAAGCCCGAATCATTTCTTTACTCGAACAGTATCATGTCAAAAATTATTTCTTTATCGATACCACTGTTCCGACTTTGGTAAAAAATGTGCAGTCAGGACTGGGCGAAAAGTTCTCTGTGCGTTTGTCTCACTATGAACCCGAAAGCTTTGTCGAATGCTTTGAGGGGAAAGTAAATTGGATTTGGGCTGATTGTTTTAACAAGCAGCCTTTGCAACTCGAACAACTTTATAAATTTAAGAGTAAGTTTAAAATCTGCCTGGTTTCACCCGAGCTTCACGGGGGAACTACATCGGATATCGCCAGATTTACACAATTTAAAGATGTGATTGATGCCGTCTGCACCAAACAACCAGAAGCCTGGCTATAAAGAATTAATGACAGCCGAAGTAAAAGCATTAATGTCCCACAAGGTTTCAGGCTTTGTGTGGCCAAAGCGCACAATCACAAGTTCCTTGGAAGGGATGACAAGCACATTCTGTCCATCATAGCCTACAGCGGAGTAGGCGTCTGTTGGAAGAAGCGGCCATGGTCTTTCATCACCGCGATCATTTATTCCGTGGTTCGTCCAAAATTGCCGTCCGTATTTGCCGTTAGGAGCAGCATGCGCACTTTGTGTCGACTCTAAAATCCAGTCTGAAGGCAATATCTGTTCACTTCCCTGTCGTCCGTTGTGTAAAAGAAGTTGGCCAAACCGGGCCCAGTCCCGTGTAGTTGCATAGGCATCGGATGAACCCACAAAAGTACCTGAAGGATCCACTTCAAATACGACGCTCGTCATGCCGACAGGACCGAAAAGCTTTTGATAAGGAAAACGAAGATAATCGCCCACACTTGCGAAGGAACGCTTCATCGCTCGCTGTAATATATTGGTTGTCCCACTCGAATACTGCCATTTTTCACCAGCAGATGCTTCGACAGGTTTTTGCAATGCAAAAGCGCCCATGTCTGCTTGAGTAAAGAGCATTTGATTTACATCAGATGTCGGTTTGTCATAATTCTCATCGAATTGAAGACCTGAAGACATTTCAAGCAGGTTTTGAACATCAATTCTGTTGTAAGGACTGATGGTCCATTCCGGAAACAGCATATTGCGGGTTAAGGTAAACTTGTTTTCCTTCACTAAAATTCCCATGAGCGCATTTGTAATACTTTTGGACATCGACCAGCCGTGCATACGAGTATTTGCATCGAAACCTTTCGCATACCGTTCGATAACCACTTTATCTTTGTGCAAAATCAAAATAGCGCGCGTATTTAAGCGAGGTCGTAAAAAGGCAAGATCCACAACTTGATTCAGTTTTTCATTTTGATTTGTGGCAAGAGTTAATTCGCTTATCTGCTTCGTCTTGTTGATTCCACTAAAGACGCTGCTTAAGCTTAAGTTTGCTCCCCCCAAATCAACAAATCTGCATCCAAAATCCTGTTCAAAGCAGGCAGTTCTATTAATCGCACCTAAAAGTGGCAGTGCAGATGCAGTTACACACTTGTTTTTATAATCAACCTGCGAACGAATGAGTCTTAAGCTAAAACCCTGCCCTTGCAGATCTTCAATCTCTACTGTGCGCGCATCCCGTCCAGAGACGAAAATACCAGAGCAAAGTGTTTTCGCTTTAAACCCGGCCCCGATGTAGGCTTCCTGTTTCAATTTTGCAAACGGCGTATCCGCAAATAAATTGGGGGATAGAACACTTAAAACAACAAAGAGATTAATTAACACGCGCACCTCATACCTCCTTCACGCCCTAATAGCAATAGTAAGGCCGAAGATCGCACGCATGGACTCGTCGTTTAGTTGTATTCGCTTCGTATTTTTTTCATCTCTAGTGCCAAATCGGTACTGAATTCAACGCTAGTTATGGTTCATATATTCCTCCTGTGTTTAAGTTTGTTGTCGAATGCAACCCACCAAAGATTATCATTTTTGAACCTGTCCAAACGGCCCCCGCATTTACACGTACTTCAGGCGCGCTTGTTGTAGTCATCGACGTCCAAGCATCTGAATAAGGATTATATATTCCGCCACTGTTCAAATTAGGAGAGCCACCGCCCCAAACAATCATGCGACTTCCTGTCCAAAGCATGTTGTGGCCATTTCTTTCACTGGGTGCAGAAGTAGTACTAGTTGTTGTCCAAGTATTGTTAGCAGGATTATAAATTCCGCCGGAATTTAATGAATTAGTTCCATCTGTCCCGCCCCAGGCAATCATTTTATCTCCCGTCCAAACGGAGGAGAAGTAAAGGCGACCCGGGGGTGCAAGTGTAGTTGACATCGTCGTCCATGAATCTGTTGTTGGATTGTAACGGCCACCTGTATTGTAATAACTCCCGCCTCCGAAGATAATCATTTCACTACCTGACCAGATGGCTGAGTGATTACGCCGTCCAGTCGGCGCTCCCGCTATTGCCAAAGATGTCCAAACGTTCGTAACGGGATTATAGGAACTGCCTGTAATTTGTTGTTGGTTTAAAGAATCAGTCCCGCCCCATATGATCATTCTACTTCCTGTCCAAATTGCAGAATGTCCCCATCGTGCAGAAAGAGCAGAAGTTGTAGTCATTTCACTCCAAGTATTAGTCGCAATGTCATAACTACCACCTGAATTGATGACAGTGCTGTTTGCTAGCTGTCCTCCCCAAATTAATAATTTATTTCCACTCCACACTGCTGTGTGATTAAAACGCGCGGTAGGAGCGTCTAAGCTTGCAAGCGAGCTCCACGAATTTGTGACTGAATCAAATGCAGCTCCATCGTCGTAGGCAGCGTTGCCAATGTTCCCACCCCAGACAATAACTTTTGAGCCTGTCCAAACCACTGAATGGTAACTACGCGGACCAGGCGCGCCTGTTATAGTAGTTACCGTCCACGAATTTTTTGCAGACGATGCAGGGGGGGTATAAAGACCTCCGGTATTGTAATAGGTATTGATGTCGTGACTTTTACCTGCCCAAACAAACATTTTTTCGCCAGTCCAAACTGAAAATGTATCATGTCTTACTGCAGGGGCAGTCGTAGTCGGTAAGCTAGTCCAACTGTTCGTCTCTACCGTGTACATTCCGCCTGTGTTGTATGCACTACCCGTCACTCCTGCTATGTAATCATCCCCTCCAAATACAAGCATCTGACTACCCGTCCATACGCTAGAAGCCTCCCCTCTTACTGAAGGGGCATTAGTAGTAGAAAGGGTGTTCCAAGTATTTGTAGAGGGGGTATAAATTCCACCTGTGTTTGTCGTACTAGGACTGATATCGTTTCCTACATACCCTCCCCAAACTATATATTGGTTATTTGTCCAAACAGATATCCCAGACACTCGTCGAGAGGGAGCTCCAGTAGTTGAAACGCTACTCCAAGAATTGTAAATAGGATCAAAAAGTCCGCCTGTGTTAAACAAAATACTTGCAGGTCCTGTGGACGAAGTACTGTTTCCTCCCCATACAAGCATTTTGTCTCCGGTCCAAACAGTATTATGGCTAGTTCTTCCTAGAGGCGCGCCGGTAGTATTCGTAGTCAGCCAAGTATCCGCTGCAGGATTATAAATTCCGCCATCGTTTCGAAAATTACCTCCGTCATATCCCCCCCAAAAAATTGCTTTATCCCCTGACCAAACTGCAGTCGGACAGTTTCTGCTACTCGGCTCTCCAGTTGCAGTTATCGAAGTCCATGTATTACTAACCGGATCATACTTTCCCCCTGCAGTATAAGTAATCCCATTCGATCCACCCCACAGGACCAATTCTTTTCCCGACCACACAGCTGCGCCACATTGTCTGATGCCAGGGGCGCTTGTCGTTGATGTTTCTGTCCAAGAATCAGAAACTGGGTCATATTGACCTCCCGTATTCATGTACCCACCTTGCCCACCAAATGCGATGAGTATTTTGCTTCCTGTCCAAGTAATCACACCACCCACTCTGGCTACAGGAGCACCTGTTGTGCTTGTCGCAGTCCAATAATTTCCATCATCGGTGTAAGTGAATAAGTTTGAATCGGTAACGGATTGATCGTCTGAATTTTTAATTTGCACTGAAACACTTCCCGGTCCGTGAGAGAGTGTGGTGCAAGTAATTTGAGTTTTTGAAACAACTGTAATTGCATCACATGTATTTTGTCCGATGAGAACAGAGGCTCCGTCTAAAAATCCAGTGCCGGTGATTGTAAGTAAAGTGCCGCCGGACGAACCTGCAGAAGAGGGACTGATGCTCGTTAGCGTAGGAGTGTAAAACTGGGAAATTCGAAAGACAGTAGACGCGGATTTTACTATTTCCCCATTTAACTTTAGATTTACTTTAGCGTAGTAAGAAGCCTTGGAGAGATCAGTCAAAATTAAACTGCTTTGTAAATAGTCAGAGGAAGAATAGACGCTGTTCTGTGTCCCGTCTTCATTCAATTTAGAAACTGCTACATCAAAAGTGTAACCGCTGATTTCAGTCCAACTGATCGTGGTTGTTTGATGGCTAACTGTTGCAGTTGCTACGAAACTGCCAGAAAAACTATTTTTCGGAATTTCCGCTATGGGCGTTACCATGGAGTCAGTGGTAATGCCGGTCGTGTTTTGATCTCCTTCTATCCAGTCGAACATTCCTTTGGATAATCCGAGTACCCAATCGTCTTGCGTAAAAGTCTTTGTCCCGAGATGGATTGCTGCACCATTGTCTTGTCCGTCGTACTTTGTATCGTTTGCAAAATCAGATGCAAACGTATCTGAGAGCTCTTTTAATGAAAAATTCGTACCCGATTGGCTTTGTACTATTTCGGAAAGGGAAGCGATGAGTAACGCATAACTTTTTTCATCTTGCGAAGCAGTCCGTACTTTCTCTTCGTTGGATAAGTCCACAGGTGTAAGCGTTCTTAAGTCTCTTCCTTTTAACCCCATCAATTCAGCAAGACTCTCCATGCGTTCATCAATGACCTCTTTAGAAAGATACCCAAGCTGCATGCGTTTTATCGCCGCAAGTGCTGCCATATGTGTGAAGGGTGTAATATGTACTGTACTAGAAGTATTCAGTTCGGTGAGTACGGTGGTGTAGCGGTCTTCTAGTTCTAAAGTTCTCTCTTCACCAGAAGCTTCATCGGTGTACGTGCCACCTGAGAGTGTCAAAATTATCGGATCAGTAACAGGTTTTACTCTTGTTTCCCAAATGCCGCTTTCATTGGTTACGGCACTACCTAATATTCTTCCCTTACTCCCATCCGAATTTAAAAGATGGATTGTTACCGTTCCCTTTTTCACGCGGTTTAAATGCGCGACTCCACTTACCTGAATGGTATTGAAAAATACCTCGGCTTTGGTGCAACTTAATAAACAAAAGAGTGGCAATAAATAGGAAAAAAAACGCACGCATTTATGCAAAAAATGCAACCGATTCACCCATTCTACTTTGCGGCTTTTTCAGGCGTAAAGTTCACAGAACAAGTGTGGTTTAACGATCAAATAACGCGGTGATTTTGGAGGATCGTGTAGGAAACTTCACAATCTTTAAGCGCGAGAGATCCGCACGCGGGCAAAGACGCCCTCATTGTGCTGATTCAGATGTAATAGCTCTTTTTTACTATTATCCGATACGAGAAAACGGCAAAGTCCGAAAGCAGCCCCCGTGGGATAATCGCCGCAGAGATCGCGGTAGCAAAAATAATTCGGATCATACTTTGGCTCACTTTGATCCAGTCCAAAACTATAACAAGAGTTTACGGCAGAAAGATCGGACATAAGTGGAGTCTTACTGATTCCCACTTCCACCGAGTGCAGGTAGCCGATGTTTTTCTGCGAGTTCAGTTCGTCTTTTGCAAGAAGCATGTACGCAGCACCTTCGCCAAGAGATCCTGCCGTTATATTTTTAGAATGAATGCGCAACTTTGAAGTCTCGTAAGGAGGTTCGATAACGTCCGCTCCCCCGACTAATGCATAGTCCAGTTCTCCAGTTTGAAGCATGGCCACTGCGGATAAAAGAGCGGCTTCAAACGAAACAGTCTCTTGGGAAATAACATTGGTAGTGCAGTCCATCTCCAAAGCTCTCGCAGCGTAAAAAAGTCCGGCGTTACTAACAGTATTGATAAAAGTACTGGGTGAAACGACCGTGTCGTAGTGGTGCAATACTTCGCTTGTGAATTTAACTGTGTCAGGCGTATTGCCGAGTCCAGTTCCTAAAAATAAACCGACATTTTTCCCTTTTAACCGCGTAGGATCGATTTGTTTCAAACACTGCAATGCAGCCAAATTGGAAAACTTTACGTAGCGACTCGCACGTCTTACTTTGTTTTGAAACACTTCAAAGAACAAACTATCGGCGTCGATTTGATTTCCCAGTAAGTCATGCAACGTCGTATCGTGCTGATTCACTGTGCGCGCAAAGCCCGATACAGCAAGGATGGGATAAGAACCTTTAAACATACGCAGCCTCAATGACAAGACCTACGGAACTTCCGCCAAACCCAAAATAAGTAAAAAGATATTTTCCGCTGGTGCTGCCGAAAGTTTCTACCATCGGCGCAATGCCAATCATTTCATCGATTGTTTTAAAACCTGCCGACTTTGGAATAAAGCCTTTTGCGACACAGCCAAGCCAACTTGCCACTTCGACTGCGCCTGCAGCACCGAGCGTGTGACCAGAGTAACCTTTAATAGAAGAGAAACGTGGTGTTTTATCAAAAAACTTTTTAAATCCCACTCCCTCACCTAAATCATTGTCGAGCGTACCGGTACCGTGCGCTTTGATAGCTACAATTTCTTCTTTGGCTGTCTCCGTGTTTTTACAAACAGCATTTAAAAGTTTGATGGCGCTTAATCCGCTTAAATCGCTGCCAGTAATATTGAGATGATCGTTAGTGGAAGCACCCCCAAGAAGCTGGAACTGCGTGTTTGCGGATTCTCTATCTAAAATCACAACGCCGCACCCTTCTCCCAGTTGCAATCCTTTTCTATTTTTATCAAAAGGTCTGTGCCCTGTCGGATCATACAGCATCAAACTTTTAAACCCGTGCAAGGTAGTGTTTAAGAGTGTCTCATAACCAATCACAATGGCATGATCGATGACGCCAATTTTTAAAAGGCGATAAGCTTCAAGCAAAGCAAATGCACTCGAGGTACAAGCGGTAGAATAGGTAAATAGGGGGCCACTCGTATTACTCAACTTTGCGGCACGGTAAGCTACCTCTCCCATTCCACGTGCCGTAAGTTCGCGCATAAAAATTTCTTTGGCATTGGGATGCGAGTACGTTTTTAATTCTGCGGGAAGCATGAATCCGCTGGTCGTCCCCACAAAGATGCCAGTGCGTTTTCTTTCCATGCTTGTAAGATTTGCTTCTTTTAGCGCAGGCTGCAGCGCCAGATTCAGTATTTCATCCGCGCGGTCTTTCAATGGACAATCAAAGGGTATTTCTCCACCTGAAAAATCACCGAGGATAAACGTATTTTTTTTCAAAGGGGCCAATGCGCTTTTTTCCGAGCGAAATGAAGATACGATTTCCTCTAAAGTAGTGCCAGAGGCGGAACATGCGCCCATTCCCCTGATACCTGCGCGAAATGTATTAGTAGAACTTGAAATCATTGTGCCGATTGTTGCTTAGAAAAAATATGAGTTGCCAGCGTATTTACCGACTTCATGTGCTCACGCGCAGAGCTGATATCCTGTATTCTTACGCCGTAACTTCTTTCAATTGCTACAGCTAAATCAACAGCGTCGAGACTCTCCAGTTGTAATGCACCTTGGCCGTTGATTAAGTAATCATCGTCTTTAATGTCTTCTGCCTTTACATTTTGAATCGCACAGGTAGTGAGAATCAGATTTTTTAAATCCGATTTTAGTCCATCCACCGATTCGAATTTTGTTACAGCCATTGAAATCTCCTTTTTCCTACTACAAGCAAGATTGTTGCGAACATTAGCAGAACTCCTAGTTTGGGGGCAATAATGCTTAGCGGCGTCTCACGCACTAACACATCCAAATAAGCTTGGTGTCCCCAGTACAGAGGAGAAATTTTAGCCAATGTTTGCATAAAGCCGGGCATTGCAAAAAGTGGGACCATAATTCCACCAAGTGCTGCCATGCAAATCACAAGTCCAGCGGACAAGGCAGAAGCATGTTCGATGGATTTACTGACACAAGAAATAAAAATCCCATAACTGGTTGCAGTGAGCGCACACACTACAGTCACTAGAACCAAATGGTGGGCATGGTGTCCTAATTGAAATTTCAAATCTGTCACTAGCGGAATCACGTACAAGCCAACAAGCAACATGAAAATAAATTGCAGAAGATTCACACACGCATAAGGAATCAATTTACCCAGAATTAAAGTTGATTTTTTTACAGGCAAAGTAAGAAGACGCTTGATTGTGCCATCCTGTCGTTCCTTTAAGATTCCGCTGGCAAGAGGAATTGCAATAAAGAACATCGCAAACAAAGACCAGCCAGGAACATTTTGTTGCAACGAAGTGGGAACGATACTTCCGCTTGCAGGCACTTCTTCTTTTAAAAAGTCTTCCAAATTCACCGAGTCTGCTTTTTTGTTTTCATCTTCATTGATAAAAGCCAGGGGATTTTTCAAGTCAGTCTTTTTGGAATCTCCTTGCGCTTTGTCGAGCACAATTTGGTAAAGCGCATTACTGATACTGATTTTTACAAACCAACGGTAACTAGTACTCAGCGTAGGATCGAGCCAGAGGAGAAGTGAATTTTCAGGCTTTGTAGCTTTTAAAATCCCTTCTTTGGAAATCTTTTTAAAATCACTCGCTGCCGCTTCCGAAACTGTGATACGTGCCTTGGCATTTTGAGCAGTATTTTCTGGAAGGATTTCGATTTGAGCAGATTTTTTAAGTTTCTCTGCGAGTTCGAGCGCAAACTCTTTCGCACTTCCGACACCTGTTATCTGAAGCGTTACTTTTGTACTAGCTTTGTCCGCAAACACATCTTGCAATGCCACAGAAAGAATAAAAATAAAAACTACTGGCATTAAAAACAATACGGCAGTCGCGTGTTTATCCCGGCTTAAAAGCAAGAACTCTTTTTTTACAAGCGCGAGAAGTTGGTCTTTCATACGTCTCTTGTGTCCGTTCCGGTCCATTCGATAAAGCGCTGCTCGAGAGAAGACACATTGCCCTTGGATTCCATAAATTCTTTCATGGTTCCGTTAAATTGTACTTTTCCATGATCCAAAAGAATAAGCGTTTTACAAAACTTTTCGACCTCTTCCAGATAGTGGCTGGAATACAAAATCGCAGTTCCCATTTTATTTAATTCGGAGAGCGCCTTTAATATCAAATAACGCGAATGCGGATCCACACCCACGGTTGGTTCATCGAGCAAAAGAAACTTAGGTGTTGTCACAAGAGCAATCGCAATATTAAGACGTCTTTTCATTCCCCCGGAATATGAATGAGGCGCGACTTTTTTTTGTGGAGTCAGCCCGACAAACTCCAGGCACCAATCGACACGTTCTTGGATATTTTCTTTAGGAACATTTCCCACCGCGGCAAAAAATTTCAAATTTTCTTCGGCAGTCAAAGTGGGATAAAGCGCCACTTCTTGAGGAGCTAAAGAAACCCAGGTTTGAGGCCTGTTATTTTCAAAATGGATGTTTCCTTCTGTAGGTACAAGAAGAGAAGACAGACAAGACATCAAAGTCGTTTTGCCAGCCCCATTCGGACCGACAAGACCGACAAAATCCCCCGGGAGAATATTTAAAGATACATTCTCCAGCGCTTTTTTAGAAGCGTCTTCATAAGAATAACTTACCGATTTTAGACTGATAAGCGGATTCATTTTTCTATCAGCCGAAATACTTGTTCTTCAAGCTGTCTAGAATGTTCGATAATTTCGGAAAGTTCCTTTAACTTTGCTTTGGAAAAATCCTCCGCTTTGCAGGTCTTTGCACAACTAACTGCAAACTTTCTCCAATTGTCCCCTGCAAGAGTCATACGATCAGATGCGTCTTTCAACGAACTCGATTTTAAAAGTGTGGCAGCTTCCTCCAAAAATGCGGCATACAAAAAGCGAAAGCCGGCGCCCCCCGTCCCAATTTCTTCCTGCATGCGAACAATCTGGCCCAGGTTCAGTTTGATTTGGCGATCGTTTTTCAAAAGATCAGGCCATTTTTTCATTCTGCGCGAAAGTAGGCTTATGCCGTGAATACCGAAGTAAGGTACGGGAACTCTCAACATGCGGTTCGTTGTTTCTTTCAAAGCGCTTTTGATTGCCGGAATCAAATCTTCTTTGGTGGCAGTCGAACTCCCTGATGCCGTATAGAGCGCGCCATTGGGAGCAAGAGGCCCTTGTGCAAACCAGGCACGTCTGAAATCATCGACAGGACACAAGACTTTTTCTTCGCCAATCGGATCACTCACTATATATTCATTATCTTTTTTACCGCAGATGATTGCGTGGTGGGCGTTAAACTGAAATCGAAACTGTGGCGGTAGATAAGGAAGCCAAAACACACTCAGTTGCACGCCAGCAGGGATTCCTTGATCTATCATCTCATCAAGTGCTTTCAGCGCTTTTTCTTCACTTCTAAAAGTTCTTTTTTGCAAGCGTATGCCTGTACGTTTAAAAACTTTTTTTAAGATGGTTCCCGGATAACTTCTAAAAGAAGTAAGTGGTAGCCCCATGATTTTCACAAAAGGAAGATGCGCAAAGAACAATCCGCTTCCAATTCCAAACGCCATGGGCTCAGAAAGAACTTGCCCCTGGTGTGTCAGAAGAGATGCGGCAACACCGCTCTCACAATGAGCAGACTGCAAGTGTTTGAATGTGGATACTTCGGTATTCATTTCGGCACCTGCTTTAATTCTTCTACTGTAATATTCAAACAATCGGCATATTTTTTCAGTTTCTCATCAGACAGTTTTCTGAAAACGGATGGTCTAAGATGCCATTTCACTTGAAAAGTAAAAAAACCTGAATGCAGTGCCAGTAACTTTGGCGTCATCTGGCGTTTGTCCATGTGAGCTGCCAAGGGACTTAACTTTCCCTCTTGCACTTGTTTTAAAACAATTTTGTACTGATCACTTAAATCATCGAGGGCAAGTGCCGTAAAATAGGTTTCCACTTCCCAACCGCCCGACAATGCCTGCACGTAGTGGCCGTCTTTAGCCTTGGCATACATTGTACGCTTGTGTCCGTCGTAAAAATTTTCTTTATCTTGGGGAACCTGTTCGATGTCCAAAAAAACCTCTTACACTACAGTCAGGTGCATGTACCCGACTGAGAAACGAGCACTTTCAGGAATAAAGCACAAAATTCTGTCGCCTTTTTTTAATTTTCCACTCGAGTAAAGTTCATCAATCATAATGTAAATGGAAGCAGAACCGGTGTTTCCCTTTTCTGTCAGATTAGTGAACCATTTTTCGTAAGGGATGGGCAATCCGGATTTTGCCAGATGCTCATGCACAATCGGTCGGAAGTAAGCGGAAGAATAATGCGGCAAGAACCAATCGATGTTTTCCGCTTTCAAATCATGGTGACGCTCCATCAAAATCGGCATTGTTTCATCGATTGTAATGTTTGCGATATTCGCGTTTAAAAGTCTTACGTCTTGTGAAAGATTTAAATAACCCTCTTTGATGCGAGTGTCCGGATCGACTTCTCTCCAGCCCACAAGTTTTCCGGATTCATCTTTTTGTCCACCGCTATACATACAAGTTTCAAGCTTGTGCGCGAAAGACACAATATCTACCCAGTCTATTTTCAAAGATAAACGGTTAGGAGCAGGTTCATTTGCAAGATAAAGTGCACCAGCACCGTCAGAAAGTACCCATCTTAAGAAGTCGGTTTGAAAAGCCAATGTCGGTTTTTCTTCGTCTTCTTTTCTTAACGTAATTTCTTTTTGCAGGTTTTCAGATTTAAAAAGATTGGAAACCAGTTCAGAGCCTGTCGTGATGGCACGTCTGGCACAGCCGGATGCGATCGACATAAAGGCATATTTCAAAGCAGTAACGCCCGAACAACAGACTCCAGCGGCAGTCATTACTTCAAGTGCGGGAATGTTTAATTCTCCATGTACCATCAGACCATGGCTCGGAACCATTTGATCGGGGCTTGAAGATCCACTGCAAAGCAAATCAACTTCGATAGGCAATTTATATTTTGCGACAGCATCTTTCACCGCTAGTGAAGTCATCTGAGCATTCGTATGTGTTTGTTTGCGTGTTTCGGGATCGATTGCGTAGTGGCGAGAAGTAATTCCCGTGCCCGCCATGATACGTGTTTTGGTGCGCGACGGAACACCGTTGATTACGCCCAATATATTTTCAAGATTTTCGTTTTTTACGGCTTGATTCGGTAAACAAACCCCAGCACCTACTACATACACAGATTGCAAGACGATCCTCCCAGTTGCTAGGTACCGGCTGGTACGGACTTATGCTCCGAAATCAGCGCCCCCATTAGTTTTAGCAAAGGTATTGCAGCAAGAAGGTATAAAAAAAAGAAACATATGGCAATGCTTCTTCGCATGGTTTTAGGGGGAGAAACTCGCTTTAAAAAAGTCGCCCAAGTGAGAAATGTTGCTTTTCCGATTTTCTCCATAAATCTGTTGGATTCGCTGCTATATGCATCGCGCCAACTCAACGCATTATTTTGAAATAGTTTCTTTCCAGTAATGAGATAGATGGGCGTACTCAAATATGTCTTCCACGAAGACAAAGGTTCTTTCGCAACAAGGGGAGTGAAAGTGGCAAATCCAATTTCATCTGCCATATTTAAAAAGTCTTGGTAGCCCGAAAGCCAAAGTTCGCGGCACGAAATAAAAGGAGTTACTGTCGCACCCTTCAATATTTCTTTTCCCTGCCCCAGTAAAAAACTTTTCATCGGTTGTGCGACACTGAGAAACCAGATGGGAAAACCAAGTACGACTTGATCCCAGTTCTTATTCTCAGAAAAAGCGATGGGCTTGATGGCCATGGAAAGCCCGAGCACTGTTTCAGGCATAATGGAAAAAAATTTGAAAAATCCCCAGGGGAATGGCAAAGGATCGACAGTTTCTATCGCGTGCATTTCTATCTCGTCGCCTGCTTCGCGGTATTGTTTAAGATAATCCTCGAGGCCCGATTTCACGCGGCCAGTTTGAGAGAAGTAAACGATTAAAATTCTTCGAGTAGACATAGAAAAGGGTCATATCATAACCCCAAAGGGAAGTCAGATATGACCCTGCATAAATATTGCGAATTAAGAACGGTCAGCCAGAATTTTCTGAATGAGTTTTTGTTCTTCTTCCTTGGTGTTGGGAAGTAAATACTCGTTCAACCCAACTTTGCCGCCTTTATATGCATCGCCTTCTACTTTTGTGGACATAAAGAGCGGGGTCAGGATGAATACCGGCATTGCAAAAAATCCCCAGTTCTTACGGCACACGGGATCTTTAGATGCGTCGGGATGCCAAGTAACGTTACCAATACTAGTTGCACCCAAAGATTTTGCCGACGCAATCATTTGGGAAAGTGAGTCTGCAGCTTTCACATCGCATTTATCCCAAATAGCTCCGCCCTTAGAACCTTCTACATGGCCGAGTTTTGTGCCAGTGCCTGAATGATCAGACAAGGACATTTCTTTTTTGTAGTCTCCATACTGCACATTGGCGCGTTCTGTTCCGCAACCTATGATTTGGAGGAGAAAAAAGCCACAAGCTACGGCGTTGATAATGTTGTTTGTGATTTTGTTTTTCATTTTTTATCCTTAGATTTTAATGTTTGTCTGCGTTTGCCAATTTCCATTCGATACCTTTGGCAATTTCTTTACCTGTCGTACGACGGTCATTGGATGGATTGTCATATACGCGGCTGACAACGAGTTTGTAGTCTCCGCCTTCCACTTTGCCGCCCAGTTTGCAAACAATGTGAAAATTCTTTTTCTGTTTGGGAGACATGTCGATTGTTCTTTCACCCGCTCCAAAAAATGCGTGCTGAACTACCCCTTGTGTGTTTCCTTTATAACAAAGAATGTCTGCTAGAAGGATGATGATATTTTTTTCAGTTTCATTAACGATTCCGAATTCGACGTCAAACTTTTTACCTTTGTCTTTCACTTCAGATGCCTGAATGGAAATAACGTTGGATTTTGTGGTTGTTGCGGCAGAGGCATCAACCACTTTTTTACCCGAGCACGAAATAAGTGCAGTTGTTACCAAAATTGCCAGTA
Organism: uncultured Pseudobdellovibrionaceae bacterium; assembly: GCA_964396165.1. Classification (GTDB taxonomy): domain Bacteria; phylum Bdellovibrionota; class FAC87; order UBA2466; family UBA2466; genus CALCZU01. Next base: position 7,929 of record CAYNEF010000004.1, on the reverse strand, counting down.
CAAGATTTTTCATTGTGTCTCCTCTAAATTGTTGATGGCAAATAATAATACTGTTTTAGCAGCTGTTCAACGACGAGTATCACTTTTTCAAGGGTGATAACGCGACACGATAAATACTTTTACAAAACTAATAAACTCTTGTTAAATGCGCTCCATGCAAACTTTACCTTCTCAGTATGTTCGATCTATCGGTTGGGATATCGTCTGGACGCTTTTGACCTGTGGACTTTACAATATCCACGTTCAAAGTGAGCAGATGAAGGCTGTGAACGGGATGCTCAAACAGGAAAAATACCAATTTTGGCCTTGGGCACTTTTTACCCTTCTTACATGCGGTCTTTATCACGTCTATCACGAGTACCGGATGATGCTCGACATTACTCTTGCAACCAAAAAAGGCAGCAGCACCGATGCTCTTGTGTGCGCAGCCTTTTCCGGTTTTGGTTTGTACATCATTGCAGACTGCATCCAGCAGACTTACATCAATGAATACTATGGTTCGACCCAGCTATAAAACGGTCATCGCTTTCAGTAGCGCGTATGGGTTTGCGCTCGTTTTCGCCTCACTTTTTAGTCAGCATATGGAATGGCTTAAGTTTATTCCACTGAAGTGTCCGCTAAATTTTATCTTTGGAATTTCTTGCCCCACTTGTGGACTGGGAAGATCACTTGTCATGGCATTTGCTTTTTCTTTTGAGAAAGCAAATGCGTTTCACTTTTTAGGCGTGCCTATCTTTGGAGCCGTTACCCTTGGCTTAGTTTATCTATGGGTAGCTCCTATCCTTCGAGCGCTTCATCAGAAATACTTCCCCAGGCTGAAACAACAAACGAAGCAATGGCTCCAGAAAGCGCCGTTGCGAAAAGCTCATTAAAAAACCCGAGTTCTACTCCACTCATTGCCCTGAACATTCCAACGACAAACCCGATAAACAAGGCAAAGACTAACCCAATGACGGCCCCCAAAAAAGCAGATGCAGTTTTAGATTTCCAATTCGTAGATGCTTGAAAAAACGCTCTTCCTGTCGCAGCTCCTACGGCAGCTCCCATATAGGAACTGGTGAGTGCCGCGAATACGAGTAAAAATTCTCCCAAAAAAATTTTAGCGGCTACTCCCAGGATTAAAAACGAAAACACTTCTTTCACAAACGGTCTGATAAAAAGAAAACCAATCACGGGTTTTAGAATAAACAAAAGGACAAAGAGTGGGATGGCCCACCACCACTCTAATTTATGCAGACTAAAGAAATTCCACACCGGAATTACTAGAATAAGAGAAAGAAAAGCCGCGCGCCAAGCATCTTCGGCCTTAAAAGCATTAATGTTTTGTTCGTATAAATACGCGAGACTCTTTCGCGACGACACTCGGCCTTTTTGATCCCAGATATTTGTTTTTGCAAAAACGGCGGGGGGGATGCTTTGTGTTTTTCCCGGTAATGTCAGATCGTACTCAACGCGTTTTTTCGGATCCGACAGAACTTCGTACGCCTCAATCAGGAGTTGAAACTTTTCTTTGGCAGTTTCATCTAAGGGATTGCGATCAGGGTGAATATCCAACACCAAGGTTCGATAGGCTTTTCTGATTTCAGAAAAATCGGCCTCTCGCTTCACACCCAATCGTTCATAGTAGTTATCCGCCACGGGTGAATTCTCTCATATCCTCGACAAGTTAACTACATCACTAGCCAAACTATCTCTTATAAGCTAGGTTGCGCGCAATGCGTTACATTTTAATTTCTTTACTCTTAATGAGTTGCGCGAAAAACGCACCTTTTTTGCCTACCCCTATCAACGGAGATCTCTTAGCCCAAGATGCTTTGCCTGGCGTCGTTCGCGTCCTCGGCCATGTCGCCTGCACCGGAACTTTTATTACACAAACTGCTGTTCTCACTGCCGCCCACTGTTTAGAAGGAGGCGGTCCGTATCAAGTGCGTTCCAGTAGCGTCAATGCATCCACTAATCGAGCCTATACACTTCCTAAAAAAGGCAATTACGGTACAGATGATTTAGGAATTCTCTTTTTTGATTCGCCGGTTGTTGCACCCGAGCTTGTGATTCCCGTCGGAAAAGAGCCAAATATCGGCGATACAACGACACTTATTGGGTATGGATGCAACGATATAAGTACACGCGTAGGCGGCGGCGTAAAAAGAATGGGTACGAATATTTTAAGTGAAGTATCTGACTATTTAGAAGTCACCACCCCCTTTCAAAGTCGCGCAATTATCGGTCCTAAAAACCGTGCGGGTTCTTGCTTCGGTGATTCTGGAAGCCCCCTTCTTAAACAAGTCGGCAATTCCTACACGGTGATAGGAGTGGATCACGGAGCACGTACCGACTCTTCAGAACAAATTTCTTTATATGTGAACATTTTTCGCACAGATAATTGGAAGTTCATTCAGACAATCATCACCCGTTAATTTAACGCGATACGGTATTGCCATCTCACGATTGCTGGTTATTATCGCGGAATGTTTTACTTCGGAAAATCGTTACAAGCTGCAGCAATGGCCGTAGTCGGTCTCGCCCTTTATGTCGGACTAAAAGAAGAAGCCATGCAAAAAGAAATTACGATGCTCGGAATTGGAGTTATCCTATTCCTGGGCGGAAGATTTGCAGAACAGTTCGCCTCAAAAGGATAACTTGGCATATTTGATCGAAAGAATCGTAGGCGTAGATCCGGGTACGCACCGTATGGGTCTTGCATGTATTGAGAAAAAAAATAATTCCTACCGGCTGGTGGAATATCTCACTGTCACCGCCCCAAAAGATCTGCCCGTCTATGATCGGTTGGGTTATATCCAAAAAGGGTTGAAAGAATTTTTAGAAAAAACACAACCGCATGTGGTTTCGTTGGAAGACATTTTCTTCGCAAAAAATATTAAAAGCGCATTTACTATCGGACTTGCCAGAGGTGTCGTTTTTGCTGCTTGTCTGGAGCGTAGCATTAGAATTTTTGAATACCCGCCCACTAAAGTTAAATCCGCCGTGACAGGAAGCGGACGAGCGGATAAATCTCAAGTACAGAAGATGCTCAGCATGCTCTTGGGTGTGAAACTCGAAGTAGGCTTTGACACGAGTGATGCGATTGCAATTGCGCTCTGTCATGGTGTCGCAAACAAACCTTATTTGGAATTAAAATGATCGGATTTTTAACAGGCAAAATTATTTCAAAAAATCCGGATACCCTGCAATGCATTTTGCTTGCACACCGTACGGGATATGAAATCACTCTCCCCCGCCGCACGCTCGATTCTTTACTGCTCGATCAAAAAACTTCTTTGTGGATTCATACTCACGTAAGAGAAGATCAACTGAATCTGTTCGGTTTTATCTCTGAAACAGAAAAACAGTTTTTTAGACTTTTACTCAGTGTTTCTGGACTTGGTCCCAAGACTGCACTTTCTCTTATCAGCGAACATGGCGCTTCAAGACTGGCAGAACTCATTATTAAAAAAGAAGCAAAACAAATTACCGAAGCCCAGGGTGTGGGGAAAAAGCTAGCGGACAAAATTATTTTGGAATTGGCTGCGAAGTTAGAAAAACTTGTCTGGGTGGGCGCTCTGCAAACCTCTGACAGTAAAACGAGCAAGACAAAATCCACTCCTGTAAAATCTTCCTTGAAAGAGGAGTTGTCCTCGGCGCTTACGTATTTGGGTTATACTCCGTCACAAATTAAAAACGGTCTTGAAAAACTGTTTATGAACTCCGATTTGGAAACCGCTAATTTTGAATCCGCTTTGAAAATGGCCTTAAACGAACTTTCTGGCCGCGGGATTTCACATGAGGTGACTGCAAATGGATGAACGCATTGTAGATCAAAGACCCTCACAGGAAGAAAAAGTAAACGAAAACAGTTTACGTCCTAAAAGTCTTACCGATTTTATAGGCCAAAAAGACTTGAAAGAGCGCCTTTCCATTTTCATTCAAGCCGCAAAAAAGCGCGGGGACGCGCTCGATCACACATTATTTTGCGGCCCTCCAGGGCTTGGAAAAACATCTTTAGCGCATGTGATGGCAGAAGAATTGGGAGTCAATCTCATTGCTACATCAGGCCCGGCGTTGGAACGCGCTGGCGATCTTGCGGCTATTCTTACAAACTTAAATGCACGGGATATCTTATTCATCGATGAAATCCACAGACTAAATCGGGTCGTAGAAGAATCTCTTTATCCTGCGCTTGAAGATTTTTGTCTGGACATCGTTGTAGGAGAAGGCCCTTCTGCTCGTGTAGTAAAATTAAATCTCCCGCCATTTACTTTAATAGGCGCCACCACCCGAGCTGGCCAACTCACCTCTCCTTTGATGGGCCGTTTCGGCATGAATTTGCGTCTGAGTTATTACAATGCCAGTGAGCTACAAATGATTGTAGTGCGTTCGAGCGGTATTTTAAAATGCCGCATTGAAATGGATGGCGCTCTGGAAATTAGCAAGCGCGCCAGAGGCACTCCCCGTATTGCAAATAGACTGCTTAGACGCGTAAGAGATTATGCAGAAGTAAAATCCGATGGAGTCATCACGCAAAAAGTGGCTGCCGCAGCTCTAGACATGCTCGAAGTCGACAATTGCGGATTGGATAACATGGATAGGATGCTACTGCGTACGATTGCAGAAAAATTTTCTGGCGGACCTGTGGGAATCGACACACTTGCTTCAGCACTAAGTGAAGAGCGTGAGACATTGGAAGATGTGTACGAGCCCTATCTTATTCAGTGTGGTTACTTAAACCGTACTAACCGCGGCAGAGTCACTACCGAACTCGCGCACAAGCATTTGAATATCAAATCGCCCAGACGTCCGGAAGAAGCCCAGCTTCCCATTTTCTCATGAAGAAACTCCCCAAGGGTATCGTCACTATTTCTCTCGCCAGTTTTTTTATGGACGTTGCGGGTGAGGCGGCATTTTCCGTTCTTCCCTTTTTTCTTACCATTCAACTGGGAGCCTCCGCTTTTTCACTTGGAGTAATCGAAGGCATCGCAGATGGCACGGCAAGCTTTCTGAAATTTTTCTCAGGACGTATCAGCGACAAGATAGGCAAAAGAAAACCCCTTGTTTTTGTCGGCTATTTCATGGCGTCGGTTACAAAACCGCTCATTGCCTTTGTAGGAAGTTGGGGCGGAGTACTGGCTCTGCGATTTCTCGATCGCGCAGGAAAAGGAATCAGGGGAGCTCCGCGAGATGCGTGGCTAACATCTATTGTGGAAGATAAAAAAGATTTACCCCGTGCATTTGGATTTCACAGGGCGATGGATCATGCAGGTGCTGTCACAGGTCCCGTACTTGCTACAACATACTTGTACTTTTTCAATGAAGACTACCGCGGTCTTTTCTTGTGGACGCTACTTCCGGGATTATTTGCGGCCTACTTCATTTTTAACACAAAAGAAGAATCCTTACCCAATGTTAAATCGCAAATTCAGGTGAACATTTTAGATTCCCTTAAAGTAGTTCCGAAGGATTTAAAAAAATATTTTCTCATTCTGTTCATATTTTGTCTCGGAAACTCGACGGATGCGTTTCTATTGTTGCGTCTGAAGGAAGCCGGAATCAGAACTGCATTTGTGCCACTTTGTTGGGCGGTATTGCATATCATCAAAATGGGAAGTTCTTACTACAGCGATAAGGTTGTAAACAAACTGGGAATTAAAAACACAATTCTCTTTGGTTGGGCTATTTACGCGTTAGTCTATTTTGCATTCGGCTATCTGAATAATCCCGTTATTATTGCCGGTGTGTTTTTCAGTTACGGTTTTTTCTTTGGACTGACTGAAGGGCCGGAACGCGCAATGGTCGGAATACTCGCCCCGGTAGAACTGCGGGGAACTGTTTTTGGAATCTATAATATGGTGTCTGGCTTTGGCGTTTTACTCGCAAGTTTAATTTTCGGAGCACTGTGGTCTACGATTGGTTTTTCAGCGGCTTTTTACGCAGGCGGACTTCTCGCACTTTTATCCGCAGTTTTATGGGCTCAAACTGCACGCGTCATAGATAGTCCGACGTAAATACACTCAGATTTACGATGAGAAGCTTTACCTTTATAATTTAACAATGCATAAAAAATATACCGCTCCTTTGTTTTTCGCTTCCCTCCTTTTGTTTGCACAAGAACCAAGACCTCTCGTATGGAATAACGAAATAGATTCCATGAAGCTGTCTCCAAAAAAAGAAACATCTTACCGTTTTGAAACACATGGAAAAACAAAACTAGATTTTAATTTAGAATTTGAAAAGGGTTCTGATCTCAATCTGAACTACGAAATTGTAAAACTGCCTTCAAAACCCACCGAAAAAGAGTCTGTTGTATCCCGAAGCTTGCTGATGAAATCGCAATTAAACGCCGAACTAGAAGAAGGCGGCGTATATGAACTTCGTCTGAAGAATTCCGGTTCAAAACCTACGCGCTATACATTTCGTGCAAATTGTACAGGCGAATGCACTAGACCTTCCGTAAAGCTATCTGACTACGTGAAATCACTTACAGAAGGTTCGGTTGAAGCGATTGGAAACACTTTAGAACAAAAGTTGAAAGAATTTGGAATCGAAGAGCCAAAAATTGCGAGCACGATTAAGAATAGGGATTTTTCAAAACTCGATACTTTAGCAACTGTGCAAAGACTTTCTGATATAATACAAATCGCGCCCATGGTTACCTTAAAAGACGCAGCCCCAAAAGCCGATACAAAACTTACAGGTAAATTAAGCGAAGAAATAATCCGCTCGCCAGTAGATCTTTCCACTGCAATGGTAAATGTAACGGAGAAACCTGTGGCAATTCAATGGGGACACCACTACTCCCACTCCTATACGAAAAATCAGATAGATCAAAGCGAGGGACTCGCAAAAGTACTCACTGCACTTAGCGTAGACAACGGTTCATCGGTTACGGTCACACAAGGCAAAAAAGAAAAAAGTCTAACATCGCCCGAACAAGTAATGAAATATTTACTGGAAACGGGTCATGAAATTCGAGTCGATTTTGAAAAAGTAAATGCAAACTTTCTCGCCTTTGCCAGCGGAGATACGAATATTCTCTTTCCTACGTGGGTAAAAACCGGAGTCATGCTTCCCAGTGGAAAAGAACTTACCGTACCCATGAATCATAACCAAATCGTCTGGAAAATTTCAGGACCGTTGGTAAACGCTCGTGTTTCTGCCTACCATGGCATCGGCGGCGTAGGTTTTACTCCCGTGACAGACGAACGTCCTGACTGGGCAAAAGCGGAAGTTAAAAATCTCATCGATTCCAAAAACGGGGACACACAAGCAATCATCAAATCCGCTGAAGCCGCAAAAAACATGATTAGACTTAACAGATGTGAAAGAGAAACTATTGCAAAAGGTGCCCCAGCTGACGGCTATGGACTACTTGGTGTTTGCAATGATTCCACAGCATACATTCTCTCACAACTAAAACTGCGAAAAGATGTGAAACCGCTTTACCCCTACCCGATGGTGCGCTCCAAAGAACTCAATGATAACAGCTGCAAAAAAACTGATAAAGATCCCTACGCAACTCTTCCTCATGATGCCGACGACATAAATCCTGACAAGATAAAATTACTTGAAAGAATTTTGGCTGGCGTCCCAAGACAAGCGGATGGCAGTCCCATGTTAAAAGATGCAGAGTTGATTTCGCAAATCAAAGAGGCGGAAGAACTTTTAGTCAGCTTAAAAAGCGCCGGACGACACGATAACAAACAAAAAATTTCCCACTAATAAAAATACGCGCCCTGATTAAACGTGGATTGATACAACCGACGGGTCCCTTTTAAAAAGAACTTTTCGTAGAAGTTTCTTCCAAAGCAGAAGTAGATAATTTTTATTCTTTCTGCATTGTTTTGATAAAAGAGGGGCGATTCAGCATGCCCTCGAGCCACTTATTCAAATGAATAAAGCTTGCTAAAAACAATGGTGTTGGCGTGACTTTAGATA
>CAYNEF010000003.1:0-100118 GCA_964396165.1 uncultured Pseudobdellovibrionaceae bacterium | reverse complement strand
ACTATATCTTCATTGTCATTGAAGTCTTGTGGCATTTTGGCCTCGTGGTTAGTGGACTTCTATCAAGTTACTATTCGGTAGAATAAAATGAGGCCTTAAGGGGTATTTTAGGAAATTATTAAGAGGTAAGTAGTGGGAATATTGGCGAAAAAATATTACGCGTAGATCTTCTCATCGCGTTCTTGAGCTTCTTTACATTGGATGCAGAGCTCCGCAACCGGTCTTGCTTCGAGTCTTTTAGCTTCGATGGGTTCTTCGCAGCCTTCGCAGATGCCGAATGTGCCTTCTTCTATCTTGGCGAGTGCTTCTTCGATTTTAAAGATAAGCATACGTTCTCTGTCTCTGAGTTTAAGAGCCATGTTTTGATTGAGCTCTTCAGAAGCGAGATCCACTTCGTCTGCCATTTCTTCTTTTTGCAGTGTTAGATCTTCTTTTTTGTTTTCTTGTGAATGGTTTAATAAACGTGCTTTTTCTTCGAGTAGGCGCTCAGCGAATACTTTCAGTTCTTTTTTCTTAAGCATATAAATCACTCCTTAAAGTGTTAGCTAGAGCCTGCACATCAATGATTAAAACCAGCCAAGTTGTATGGGTTAAAGGGTATAGATTAAGTATTAAGTAAATATGTTACCAATATGAATTATTTTAGATAGCGACGGTGCGTCTAACGGCAAGCGTTCTGATAAGAATTGAAGAGTTACAAGGGCTTGCTGAAACCCTTGGATTGCTGAACTTGTAAAATGCAAAATAGGATAAAATAACGCCATGTCGTTTCATCCTCTGCATTGGCTTCTTACGCTCTCCCTACTCTTACCACTGCATCTGTTTTCTAATAATACCGCAGGGGTTGTCTCCGCCTCCACTTGCTATGCCTACTACCTCACGATCAATAACGCAGATTTAAATGAAATTTCCAGGGAAGAAATACGCAACGAAACTGAATTGCCTGTAAAAGGCTACCCCGGTGAAGGCCACTACCTGGTGGCATCAGGGATCTACAAAGGAGAAAAAGTATTTATCAAATTTCCTAACAGGACAAATGACGTTAATTCCAGACAAGAACGCTATACAAAAATTTTAAGCGATTATGGCATCGGGCCAAAATTCCTGGGAATTGTGAAAGACGGCCCGAGGAAGCGTGGCATAGTAACCGAGTTCGTCCAAGGAGTGCATGTTTCTGCCACTACCGATTCGATTCCAAATCATATCAAAATCAGCATGTCTACTTACCGAGACCTTTTAGCTCTAAAAGAGAAATTAATCGAAATGAAACTGGTGAATGGAAAAGACGTTCAACTACGTCTCAGCGAAGACGGAAAGCCTTTTCTAGTCGATCCAGAATTTTTGCAGTTTCAAACAGGCAATGAATCCAAAGGAACTCCTGTCGTAGTGCAAGAAATGGATGCAATACTAGAAGTTGTAAAAAGCAATCTGGTTAAGAGAAACCTGTGGCAAGAAAACGAATAACCTACCCTGCTAGAACATCCTGATATGTGTATAACTTCGGAGCTTTTTTCTTCAGCAAATATGCGGCACCAAGAAGAGCGCCTTTGGAAAATACTTTTCTATCCACCACGCGGTGCTCTATTGAAAGTTCTTCTTCATCGGAATAAAAAGTAACTTTATGCAAGCCCTTCTCCGCACCTGCACGCGTTACAACTACTTGGACATTTTTAAAACCTGTTTGATTAAGTGTTTCATTGAGAGACTTTGCCGTACCGCTAGGCGCATCTTTTTTGTGTTTGTGATGCGTCTCACTTAATACTGCTTCAAAGCCCATATTTTTTAATTCGCCGAGAGTCTGTAACGCTTGTTTCATTACATTCATCCCAGGGCTCATATTAGGAGCGAGTAGTACGGGATGCTTTAATGCATAGGCCTTAATTTTATTCAGTTGCGATTCATTAAAGCCCGTCGTTCCAATTACAAGTGGAGTGTTTATTTTCTCAAGCAGCTTTTCAGTTGCATCCGGGTGAGAAAAATCAATCCAGACATCTACATGTGAATTGGGACTTAATTCGAAAGTGTCTTCCTTGATCTGGTAAGGAGTGGCAAGCAAAGAGGTCAGCTCTTTTCCCATACGGCCCGAAGCGCCCATTATCGCTACTTTGTAATTCACAGCATTTCCAATTCTTTTAAAGCCACTGCAATCGCTTCTTCTGTTTTGCGAGTGACAGGAATAAGAGGAAGACGCAAATTATTTTCCATGCACTTCATCGATGCCATCGCATACTTCACGGGTGACGGATTTGTTTCCATAAACATCGACTGCACAAGTGGCATTAACTTCGTTTGCAATTGAAACGCTTCTGTCGATTTTCCATTTTTTAAAAGCGCGTACAACTTTACGAAAAGTCTGGGAACAACATTGGCAGTAGCAGAAATAATGCCACACCCGCCGAGGGCGTAAACAGTGGCAAAGGCATCGTCGTCTCCTGCCATCAAAGATTTTTCTTTGAAGTTTATTTTATTTGCAAGTGCTACCCACTGCGAGTGATTGCCGCTTGCTTCTTTGATGCCTACCACTTTGGGGTGTTTGAATAGTTCTGCGGCTGTCTCAGGCTGAATATTCACGTTCGTACGCCCCGGAACATTGTAAAGAACAAGAGGAAGTGGAGTTCTCTCAGCCAAATACTGATAATGCGCAATCAAACCAGCCTGCATGGGCTTATTGTAGTAAGGAGTCACAACAAGGGCTGCATGGGCACCGGCTTTTGCCGCATCTTCGATCATTTCTAAAGATGCTACGGTGTTATTGCTTCCACAACCGGCAATGACTTTTTTAGAATGTGCTTTAGCTGCTTGTACGGAAAGCTCGATAATTTTATACCGTTCTTCCTTGTTCAGCGTGGGACCTTCGCCCGTTGTACCGCAAGGCACAAGACCATCTACTCCACTTTGCATCAAAAATTCATAGTGTCCGGAGAGCGCATCAAAATCCACATCCGCATTTTTTTTAAACGGCGTCACATTGGCAACAAACACACCTTCATATTTCATTTGTGAGCTCCTCTTTCACTGTATAATTTTTTTCTCTCATAACCGATTGGTACGTCATCCATTTGCACTTCAAAGACGTAGTCTGCAGGCCCCTGCAAAAGCACGTATTTAGAAACAGGGCTGATATCCACAGTTAATACGCCACCGGGTGCTTCCACAGTGATGGGAAAAGGTTGCAAGTAAAGTTGTGAGTAAACAATCGCGGCTGCTGCGACGCCCGTGCCGCAAGCAAGAGTTTCTTTCTCCACTCCTCTTTCAAAACTTGTGGAACGAATTTTTTGCCCTACTTCACGTTCAAAAAAAGTAACATTAGTTCCCGCTTTTCCAAACATAGGGTGATGCATCACCAACTTGCCAATTTTTTCAATTGGGTAGGTAGAGAGATCTTTCACCTCGATCACCGCATGCGGAACACCTGTATTAAAAGAAAAAATGTCTAAAACCGCCTCTTCATTTTTTAAAACGCGGTGATCGTATTCGAACTTTCCATCATTAGATTTAAAAAGCGCAATCTCTACCTGATTTTGTTCGAGAAGTTTGCCTTTGATAATCCCTGCCTTTGTTTTGATAGATAAGGGAATTTCATCTGGAAAGTGTTTGTCGGTAAGATAGCGAATGGCACAGCGTGCAGCATTGCCGCACATTTCCGCTTCTGAACCATCAGAATTGATGAAAAGCCATTCAGCATGCGCCTCTGTACTTCCCATCAGAAGCACAAACCCGTCAGCACCTACGCCGAAGTTCCTATCACAAAAATATTGTATTTCTCTGGGGTGAAATTGGGGCGCGTCCATGTGCATGGAATCAAGAATGATAAAATCATTTCCAGCGCCCTGCATTTTAACAAAGTTAAATTTCATTTTTGTTTCTTCTTTGTGCTTTTATTTTTTTCAACAGTTGGGGTCGGAGTAGGTGTCGGCGTCGGAGTTTCTTTTTTTAAAGCAGCTTCTTGTTGCGCTTTTTCTTTCGCGACCACATCTAAGTAAGGAGTGGGTGGAGCTTTTACTCCACATGCTGTAAAACTCAATAACACTAGACAATTTAATAACTTAACTAGACGAGCCATCAAAAGAAAGTAACACAGGTTCACACAGTCTAAAAGGCAGGCCGAAAAAATCCTAAAATTACTTAATATCTTTAATGACTTGGATAATTTTATCGAGCCCCAATAAAAGCTGCTTTTCTTCGATCACAAGCGGAGGGGCAATGCGAATGACATAGTCGTGCGTTTCTTTGCAAAGTACGCCCATTTCTCCCAGCCGCTCACAATACTTTCTTGCGCCACCAGATTCGGGCTTTAATTCAATTCCAACTAACGCACCCTGTCCTCGAATCTCATGCACCATTGGCAGTTTCACAGAATTGAGTTTTGAAAAAATAATTTCGCCCAAGTGTTTAGCCCGCGCACTTAAGCTTTCTTCAGAAAGTAATTTCAACGCAATCCGTCCCACATGACACGCAAGTGGGTTGCCGCCAAAGGTAGAGCCGTGTTCCCCTGGACGAATGACTTCCATCACCGATTTTTTTGCAATAGCAGCGGACAAAGGCAATAGACCACCACCCAAAGATTTTCCAAGAACAAGTACGTCTGGAAGAATGCTTTCGTGTTGATAACAAAAATCGCGTCCCGTTCTTCCCAAACCTGTTTGTATTTCGTCTAGGATGAGAAGCACATTTTTCGTGTCGCACAAGGCGCGCACTTTTTGCAAATACCCAGGAGTCGGAACAAGAATTCCCGCTTCGGCTTGGATGGGCTCCATGAGCACAGCGACAGTATTATCATCAATGGCGTTTTCGATAGCTTTTACATCATTAAAGGGAACTACTTTGAAGCCAGATGTAAAAGGACCAAAATCTTCTTTGTATAAAGCTTCTGAAGAGAAGGACACGATTGTGACTGTTCTTCCGTGGAAGTTGTTTTGCATCACCACGATGTTTGCTTTATTTTCAGGAACATTTTTCTTCTGATAACCCCACTTGCGGGCAACTTTAATGGCTGTTTCGACGGCTTCTGCGCCACTATTCATCGGAAGGACCATGTCCAAGCCAGTAAAACGAGCAAGTTCTTCAGAAAAAAGGCAAAGCTCTTCGGAGTAAAAAGCTCTGGAACATACAGCCAGCTTATCCACCTGGTTTTTTAAGGCATCTACAATTTTAGGGTGCTGGTGGCCGAAATTAAGGGCGGAATAACAGGACAAAAAATCGAGGTATTCTTTCCCTTCTTTGTCCCACACTAAAGAGCCCTTCCCTTTCACTAGCATCACGGGAAGGGGGTGGTAGTTATGGGCGCCGTATTTATCGACTATTTCAATGAGTTCTTTAGAGTTCATGCGGTACAAAATCTATCCTAATGACTTAAGGTACGTCAAAGTTGCCTAAACGATGGAAAATTCTCAGGTCTGGTCTCAGTTGGGGTGGGAAGCGCTCCAAACCCCAGTCGCCATCCCACCCCAACTGAGACCAGACCTGAGAATTTTTTAGCCTTGCCTAATCAGTGCTTCTGCAGGAGAAATTGCGCATGGGATTTTATATTGATTTGAAGCCTGTTGGGACGGGGGAGTTTAAAGAGACCGAAGTTCCTTTTGCTTTTTATACGCTTTTTGCCATTGCGGGGTTTGCGCTTGTTTGTATGGGGCTTGCTTCTCATATGCTCATGGCGGATTTGGTCAAAGTAGGTACGGCATTTGATTTTATTTTAATCGGCAGTATTGCGATGAGTGTGCCCTTCTATCTATTGATGGGCGTGAAGCTTTTCTTTATTAAAAAATTTGTATCAATAAAAAATGGTTTGGTTTGTTACGGTTTTACTTTCCGTGGAAAAGTTTTTTATAAAAAACAGATCCGCTTATCTGATGCAACCAGTGTAGCGCTAATAAACAAGCGTCCTACTAAAAACGTCGCTCCTGTGATGCACAATAATGTGCAATACCATATTAATGGCCACTGGCGCCTGGTCTTAAATTTGAAAAACGGCAAAGCCGTTGTGTTAGACAGACATACGGATGTCGATGCTCTTAAGCCGATGTATGATCTTCTTAAGTCTCTCGTGTCTGCTTAATATTTTTCCGACAAATTTCGGAATCTCGAATTTATCTTGCATCTGGAATCATTTGTAGAAGACCGGGATAAGCATTTTTATATTCCCAGGGTTTTTGCCCTGGCTGCAACGCCCATTTAGGACCATACACATCAGGATTGTTATAAAGATATTCCTTTTTTTCCGCATCCGGGTTTTCAACGACAAATGAGTCCTTATTTTTATAAGTCTTAAGATTTTCAGCAAGACGTGCTCCAAAGCCCACGCCAGCCTTATCAATTTCTTTACGTTTATGTCCATCCACGAAATGAGGAAATAAAACATCTTCTTCCACTGCAATCATCGACTGACTCAAGCCCGCTGCGATTGCTGGAGAGTAAAGAGTCCCGGGAGATCGGCTTTTGTGAAACGTATTAATAGCCGTACCAAAAAAATGGTACCAGGCGCTGTAGTTATCGCCACGAATGTATTTTCCTTTATCCCCTGTCAGAAGTGCTGAACGCTGCGCGATATCATTTAACTTGCTGGACTTCTCATAATTTTGTGAAGGCCCATATGTAGCGACGACTGCTCTTTCCCCCGTGATATCTATCAAGCGCTTTGCACGTTGAAATTTATTTCGCTCGGTTGCTTGCCAGGAATTTCGCAGCAGGTTCCAGCACATAAAAAGTGCTCCTTCTACATCCCCATTCGTTTCGCGCAAAGCTTCTTTCAACATTTCTTCTGGAGTAACGGAATTTAAAGGTTGTGCATCTAACCAATCCCAAAACGCGAGTTCATCTTTTGGTATCGCATCGGAAGTAAATTTTTCGCCTGCGTAAAGTGTGTATCCCATTTTGCCAACCTTCATAGGATGGTGTGCTTGTGTTTTATCTGATTGAAAATTTTCCAAAAGCCAGGGCGTAAGCTTATCTGCGAGGGCTGTTCCATCCAAGTACAAATCTGGTTGTGAAGGAGACATTGCCAAAAGATCTTCATCCCATGGATTTTCCGGAGTGCCTGGGCCTTTCACATCATCATCAATCCAATTACCCAAGGGAATACCAATCCCCAGTTTTGCAAGCAGATGATAAAGGGCTAGATTAGGGATATTTCTTCCTAATGCTTCCAAGGGAATTCCCAGAAAGCGCTCTTTCCATGGGTGAGTGGAAAAATTATTTTTCGCAGAGTTCGCACGTGCCCAATGGTAAAGACCACCGGCGGTCATATCAAAATAAAAGAAAGAAGGAGCAAAAAGTGTTCGAATAACCTGGTGAGGAACACTGAGCACACGACGGTCTGCCTGCTTTTTGTAATAATATTTTAGATCAACGTGTAAAGTTTGAATACCTTTTCCAAGTCGACTAAAAACATTTTCGCAAAAGGTTTGGCTGTATAGAGAAGAGCAAAATAATAGAAAAAACGAAACTATTACAAAATTTTTTCTCCCCCATCTACCCATAGGGGTTGAACTTTGCAATATGTGAACCAGCCAGTATTCACCCGTTCGTCATAGACTTACCTCCGTATTCTAAGTGAATGCACGAGTATAGAATCAAAAAAACCTAGCAAAAGAGATGAAAGTTCTACAAAAACAAACTCTCTGTATACATTCAAGTAGCTGAAAATCCAGATGTACGTTTGTGGTATTTTTTTTGCACTTTCTTTTTTCGTTATCACACGCACACCATTTTTTAGGGGAATAAATTGAAAACGAACCGTCTTATCTTAGGAATTATTTTATCTTCATTGCCATTTGCTTCTTTATTCGCTGATCATAAAGTAGAGCTCAATGGCTATTCAAACGGGCGCAGTACAGACAGCGCAATTTACCGCGGGACAGATGCAACACACAATATTGTGCGCGCGGGGAAAAATTTAGATGGTACTATTGATCAGACTTTCACCTTAAGCTCGGAAATTGAACGCGTCTTGCGCAGAAACGAGTTGGTCCCCGTTCGTAGGTTCCGTGAAGTTAAGTTTCAAGATGTGCACAAAGTGCCGAAAACTTTTTACCGTATTGTCTGCGAAGAAGTCCAGACCAGAGGAAAATTAGGTAAAGGGTTAAATGCTTTTTACGCAGCTCCTAAAGATGAAAAAGCCGAGAAACTTTCTCAAGCAATCAAAGGAATTGGTATTCCAACCGCAGAAAAACTAATTGCGCGCGGTTACTTCGGTGGTACCAGCAAAAAACCTGCTAACTGGGAAGAATTTAGCCAGATTATTGAATCTGCAAGTGAAGAAAATGCGGACATGCGCACCTTAGCCTCTACTGTGCTCGACAAATATGGGGATGAGAACCGAAAACACCTAGGCTATTTTATTCCAGAAGTATGCCGAATGGAAAGTTATACCAAAATGGTATGGGAAGAGTTCACTAATTCTCGCAACGAAGAGTACATCGTGGATGAATTACAGACCCGCGAATTTTCAGAACCATTCAAAACCGAGTCTCGCGAAATACAAGTGACGGGACCTGGAGGAAAACTTTTAAATGGGGAACAGGAAACAGTGGTAGTCCACTTCAATGGAAAAGATGTTTCTGTAGAAGGCAACACTGGATATAACACCTATACCGTAAATAAAATTACCGAAGACAAATTAATGGGAACCGTCAAAATTGAATTGGGTGTTCAAAGAAAACCTGTTACGGCTTCAAATACTCTTTCAGTTACGCCTCACCAGGAGGCGGATGGTTTAAAACTTCGTGTAAATGACAGAGGTTTTGATAAAGATGGTTCTGGACAAGGGATTGTAAACTATAAAGTGATGCAATATATTCCGAGCGGTCGAATTTTCGGCGTCGGTAGCGAAACCAAAGAATTGGCAAATGGAAGCGCAAACCTGGATGCAAATCAAGCTATCTCGGATATCCCTTTAAATGTGTCTCGAGGACAGAACGACCAGATTTGGGTAGAATATTCCTTACAAAGATCGGGAACTCCTTTTTACAACTCAAATTCAACACAGACTTTAAAAACCGACAAGCAATAGACAACCGCTTTATCGGTTCAAGTATTTTTCTTTCGGGGCTTGTCCTATACGGACAGGCCCTGTTCGTTTAAATAGATACAATCTAAGCTAGTTTGATATTGGCAGTTCCAAATAAACTGGCCCTTTGTCTTCCCTAACTTCAATGGACTGAGACGTACTTGTAGAATTCAAATTAAGCAATGTACCGAATTGGTCCCAAGCTTTTACTCCTTTTGGAATAGTTACATTGGTAACGCTGCTGGCAGCGTCCGACCATAAGATAATCACTGAAGAAACGGTGCCTGTTTTTTTTCCATCCAAACGCATCGCATGCAATGTAGATGGCTGCATAGGATACACGCCAGAGAAATTACGGTCCTTCGCAATTTCTCCCAAGTGCTGGAACATCTTCAATGCTGGCTTTGGCGAGTAATCATTGGCGATCAAACCAAAATTATCTTCTTTGTTCAAAGGATCTGTATTGTCATCGCGATCGTCATAAAGAATAGTCATGGGAAAACCTACAGCCCACGAAACTAGAACTTCACGTAAATCCAAACGGCCAGCCATTTTTCGCGCGTCTTCGGAATGGCCGTGCCCATACCACGTAGACGGGTAACCCCATTCCGTTTGCCAAAGTTGCACACCAGGAGCTGTAGAAGAAAGAAGTTCTCTCGTTTTAAGAAGCGAATCCGTGATGGTCTCAGGTCCAACTTGCCGATAAGGGTGAACCCCAACAGCATCTGCTCCTATAGCGCCTCCGTATTTTAAGAACGTCCGCAAATAAGGCAGATTAAATTCAAAAATTCCGCCAGTAACTACTTTCGCATTTGGATCTTCCCGGTGGACTGCGAACGCAGTTGCTTTGCATAATGCCGCAAACAATCTCGCGTCGGGATTAGGCCAAAACCAGTTTCCATTTGGCTCGTTAAAGACTTCGTACGCTACAGGATGCCCAGCAAAATGGCGTGCAGCCGCAGCAGCAAAGCGGGCAAACGCGGGTACCGTTTCCTTCTCATAACGAGGATCATCACTGCTTGGATAGAGTGTATTAAAATAATCAAAAATAAAAAGCGGTTGCATTCCTCTTTTTTCAAGCGAAGCCAGTAAGCGATCGTGTGCTGAGAAATCATAAATCCCTTTTTGTTTCTCCGCCGCTTGCCAATTGATATCCATCCGAATTTTTGTCATGCGCGTTGTTTGCATCAAATCCAAGGAACGATCGTCTTCCGTAAAGTGTACCTGTATCCCGAGACGACTGGCGAGATCTTCAGAACCCTTTGGTGCAGGGACTAACGCAGTGGGATCAAGTTTCAAAGTAGATTCTAGCTTTGTATATGCCACCATTTCGTCGAAATAGATGCTTCCACTTGATTCTACTTCTAAAGGATCTGCCGCAAGCAAACTAACGGATCGAATTGGTAAATGGAGTCTCCCATCATTAGCTCCTGCGTAATGAAAAGTGGATTGGTTTAAATCCACGGTCACAGGATACCAACTCATTACATTCAAGGCTTCAAGGGGACGGTTTAAATCGAATTGTAAAATTTGTCCTGTGGAATCCTCGACACGCATTTTTACCAAAATACCGGCAGGTGATTTGACCCAAAAGCCTACGGCCTGTGCATTCAGGGCAACTGCTTTTTGCATGCTGACGTAATGCCCACCTTTTTTAAAATTGTATTGTAGCTCCACCCCTCCCTTTTGATAGCCAGAGGATGGAAGTATTTTTCCACTACTTCCCGGAAATTCAGGTCCGTTTGAGAAACTCCATGAGGAGAGTTCAGCAGTATTATCAAAATTATCTATCAAAGTTTCCTGGGAAAACGCGTCTTGCGAAAAGGAAGCGTAGACAAGAACTACCAATAAAAAAACATTTTTCAGTTGCAACATTACTCATCCTCCATTGATTTGATTAACACAAGAAAGTGCCCTCGGCAGTTGTTTTCATTTGTGCAACTCGTCCTATTTGACTCTATCTCTGGATCTTAAGCCCAAACAGTATCACCATTCAGTTTAATCAAGAGGGCGCTTCACTTACCTATTATTTAAAATAGAGATATTTAAGTCTTTTTCTCGTGCCACTCACGCATTCATTCCTTTGCAACGTGCCGATTACGTTGCTAAGATACTCTGCGTGTTAAGAATTCACACTATTGATTGCAAGTACCAGCAACCCCAATTTGCAGCATCGTATTTAATCGAAGATGGAGAGAGAGCCTGTTTTGTTGAAAACAATACCTCTCACGCAACGCCGTATTTGCTCGATCACTTAAAACAGCAGTCTTTGACTCCCGAAAATGTGGATTTAATCATCGTGACACATGCGCACTTAGATCACGCAGGTGGTACAGCGGCACTACTTGCCCACTGCCCCAATGCAAAAGTGATCGCACACCCGAAGGCGGCACGAACTCTTATTGATCCCTCGAGACTTCTTGCCAGCGCAAAAAAAGTGTACGGCGAAGAAGCATTTAAAAATCTGTACGGGGAAATCTTGCCTGTTTCTGCAGACAGAGTGCAAAGCATGGAAGATAACGAAGTATTAAAGTGGAGAGAATGTGAGTTTCAGTTTCTACACACGTTAGGACACGCAACACACCACTTCTGTGTTCATGAAAAAAGTACGAATTCCATTTTCACAGGTGATGCTTTTGGTATTCGCTATCCTCAAGTATCAAAAGATTTTCTTTTTCCCTCTACTTCTCCTATCGATTTTGACCCTATAGAAGCAAAGAAAAGTGTCGCCAGGATTGCTGCAACTAATGCTGATAGAGCGTACCTCACTCACTTTGGAGTTTTGTACCAATTAAAAATTGCATCAGTAGAATTGACACGGCATTTAGATGCCCATGAGGAAGTTCTAAAAAAAGCGATTCATTCGAAACTAGTAGGGCGTGAGCTTTCTGACTATTGCGAGGGCTTTATCCGAAGCTATTTTAAAGAGGAAATTAAACGTAGAAACATTGCAGATAATTCAAGTACTTGGGATGTATTAGAGCTGGATGTCACAATCAATGCGCAAGGGATTGCATTCGTAGCTGAACGCGCACGCGCCCACTCCTAAAATAAAATGAGCCTTTTTGCATGTCTTTTTCGCTTACTCCTATGAAGGAGAAAGTGTGACTATGAGTCAAAAAAAACTGATTATTCTCAGCATTCTCTGCACGATTGCATTGTGGATCACTGCAAACGCATTAGGCAGTGGCACACTCTAAGTTATTTAACCTGCGGAAATCCGAAACTCACCAGTTCACTAAACCCTTGTGAAAGTGGCCTTACATCTTTATAGCCTTTTTCAGTGAGAATTTCAGCGGCTGCCAATGCTCTCTTTCCCGAACGGCAGTAAAGATACAAGGTTTTCCCTTTCGGAATTTCTAGACTTGTGGAATGGGTAAGAGACTTCAATTTACTTAACGGTAAAGCAGTTGCTCCCACTACATGGCCTTCTACCCACTCGTTATTCTCTCGAACATCAACCAGTAAAGCTTCTTTTTTCTCAAAACGTGATTTGACGAGCTCAAGTGAATCTTGAGTATGTTGCACATCTGCAAAAGCAAGAGTTGCAAAAATTGCTGATAAAATGACACAGAAAATACATTTAAGTTTCATAGATCCCTCTACTACTAACATATGACTCTTTTAGAAAGAGTCAATCCGCATAGAGCCTATTTACCAACGCATTCGGTCGCACCTGACTGATATTTAATAATTCCTTCACAATCATCACAATAAAAAAGGGAACCCCGTAAAGGGTTCCCCAGTTTTTTTAGTAGCCCCAAGAAAAGTCTTCGCTTCTTTTCTTGGTATACCTAAATCAATATGTTTTTGGACAAAATTGGTTCACCAAATTTATCAGTTTTTGTGAAGCCAAACCTTGGCGTTCTCTGCGAGGAGAGCCACATGCGCCGGTAAAATACAAATTCACATTTTCACCCGCTGTAATGGAAGTAGTTGGTCCATCACAAAGATAATTTGGAGTAATTTTTACTTCAGCTGATTTTGCAGCTTCGATAACTGCCTTAAGATCGTTAGAGACCGAAAATTTTCTTTCTTCAACAGTCGTAAAAGCAGTAGGCCCTGAGAAGCCATTCACATTCGTAATCACAACTTTATTTTGGTACACATCGCAACGGATTGTTCCACCATACTCAGGCATCATATGCCCTCCCCCGCTCACCTTAGTCACAAGTGGGGTAACAGCTGCGAAAGCTGAACTGAACTCTGCCAACACTAAAACAATTCCTAAAAATTTTTTCATAAATCCTCCAAAAGTTTATCCCTCTATGGGAACCAGAATTTACTTGAGCAAAGTTCGGGCCAGAATTTTTGTGCCTGAGAAATCGATTTTTACTGGTGCCATTTGTAAAATGACGGTGCCATTCTGAGACTATCGAAGCGAACTTCTCTGGGGATAATGAAGGATTGACTGAGCTATTCCAGGGCCAAAGAGGTTTAGTACGGTTTGGTTTGTCTTTGAGTCCTGATGAGTTAATTGAAGTTCGAACTGGCCTGTGACCGCAAGCCATTTATCTGCATTTGTTTTAATATAGCGTACTGTTGCAACAGCATTGTAACGCCTGTCGCTTTTATCAAAAAAGGAGACCTGATATGTCTCACTTTTTGTTTCCACACCTTTCACCATACCCTTTGTTACACCGATATATTCCAGTGCGGGCAAGTTTGATCCTTTCAGATCAAATGTGGCATCTACTGGCTTTTGTTCAGCGTAAAATGAATTTGGATCACTGCTTCTGGATGTTTGTGTTGCATGCAATTCTAGTGGTTTTCCGTCAGCACCATTGAATATCCCCTTGAATTCGGTAACCTGCTGTCCCGGAATATCCAAACTTCTTCGAATAGTAGTCACTGAAATAGGAGAATCTTTAAAATCCAGTTTGCCTAAAGTGAATGTGCACAACTCCTGAGAAATAGCTAAACTGGAAAATATAAAGAAAAAAAATTTTATCAGACAAGTTCTCCAAAACAGTAAGGCAAAACTTCATACGACTCTGCCCTTAACTGACATGCTCTAAAAGGACGTCCGGGAAGTAGAGCACCGACCTCATCTTGCAAGCACAACGCTTTTGCCGCATTGTACGTCACTGCAGCAATCGCTTCAGCAATTGTCATTTTCATTTGGCTACAGGCTAGGGTAGTCATCAGTGGCAAATTTCGACTGGGGCACGTACCCGGATTAAAATCAGTCGAAAGCGCTACTATTCCACCCATATCTAAAATTTTTCGAGCAGGCGGGTATGGCGTTCCTGTAAACAAAGAGGCTCCTGGACAAAGTACAGCTATTGTATCTGAACCTGCCAATTTTTTTATCGAACTCTCTGATGCGTTGTCTAAATGATCAATGCTTGTAGCGCCTAATTCTACGCCAAGCTCTGCACCACCAAGTGCATTAAATTGATCGGCGTGTAGTTTTAATTTCAGTCCTGCTCCGAGCGCTGCTTCACAAAGTTTGCTGGTCTGGGCTACAGAAAAATACCCTTCTTCCACGAACACATCGAAAAAGACTGCAAGGCCTTCTTTAGAAACTTCGGGAATCCATTCTTTACAGATCACATCCACATACTCGTCAGTTCTGCCTTTAAACTCGGGCGGTGTTGCATGCGCCGGCAAAAAAGTCGGAATGAGGTGTACATTTGTTTTTTCAGACAAGTTGCGAATCACGTTTAAAATTTTCAATTCTGATTCAAGCGACAAACCGTATCCAGATTTTATTTCAATTGTACCCACGCCGTATTTTTGAAACAAATCGATGTCGTGCACAGCAGAGTCTTCGAGTTCGCTCTCAGATGCTTCTCGTGTATGTTTGATAGTGGAAATGATTCCCCCACCCTCTTCGGCAACCTGTAAATAAGATTTACCTGCGCAACGCAAACCGTAATCTTTAATACGGGTTCCTGCATAGACGAGATGCGTGTGGCACTCTACAAGTTCAGGCAACCAGATTTCTCCAACAGAAGAAAAACGGTTCACTACTTTATTGTATTCTTTGGGAGTCTCGTTTGTTTTTCCCACCCAGACGATAGTGCTGGTCTCAGGATCTGCAATGACGGAAGCGTTTTCAATCACGCCGAGATCTTCGTCTTTCAGGTTTCTTCCTTCTTTTTTGACAACACCCTCGAGGGTGAGAAGTTGAGAAATATTTTCGTATATAACCAGATTATCTATATTCATTTGAGCATCGGTATCTGTAAGTGTTTTTTTCGGGCAACATCTTGAGCTATTTCATATCCGCTGTCTGCGTGTCTAAAGACACCCATTGCCGGATCAGAATTTAAAACTCTCGAAATGCGTTTGTCTGCTGCCTCAGTGCCATCTGCAACAATGACCATCCCTGCATGGATCGAATAGCCGATTCCCACACCACCGCCGTGGTGCACGCTTACCCAGCTTGCGCCGTTAATGGAATTGATCATCGCATTTAATATAGGCCAATCTGCAATCGCATCACTTCCATCTTTCATGCCTTCGGTCTCGCGGTTGGGAGACGCTACACTTCCACAATCCAAGTGGTCTCTTCCAATCACAATCGGTGCAGAAACTTTTTTCTCACGGACAAGTTTATTAAAAAGCATTCCCGCTTTTTCTCTTTCTCCGTAATTCAACCAACAAATGCGCGCGGGTAATCCCTGAAAGTGGATTTTCTCTTTTGCAAGTTTAATCCATCTTGCGAGGTCTTTTTTCTCCGGGAATAATTCCAACAAGGCTTTGTCAGTGACATAGATGTCTTCCGGGTTTCCAGAAAGTGCAACCCAGCGAAAAGGACCATTTCCTTCACAAAATAACGGACGAATATATTCTGGCACAAACCCAGGTATATCGAACGCGTCTTCTACACCTTCTTCTTTTGCAATGGCGCGGATATTATTTCCGTAGTCAAAAGTGGGAATGCCTTTTCGTTTAAATTCCAACATGCCTCTGACATGTGTCGCAATAGAGGCGCGGGATTTTTTGATATATTCTTTTGGATTTTCTTTTCTTAAGCTGTTTGCTGCTTCTAATGTCATTCCGTTCGGCACATAACCGACTAACGGATCATGTGCAGATGTTTGATCCGTCACCATGTCGGGAAGAAAAGTTCCCTTTGCAATTTTAGGAATAATATCAGCCGCATTGCCAAGCAGCCCCACAGAAAGAGCGCGCTTTTCTTTTGTCGCTGTTTGAATCAGTTTCAACGCTTTATCCAAATCTGTTTCCATCACATCAAGATAACCTGTCTCGAGCCTGCGTTTGATGCGTACCGGATCAATTTCAACACCTAAGAAGCAGGCCCCATTCATTGTCGCAGCTAGCGGCTGTGCGCCGCCCATCCCGCCAAGACCCGCAGACAAAATCCAGCGTCCGGTGATATCTCCGTTGAAATGTATTTTTGCAGCGGAACCAAATGTTTCGTACGTTCCCTGCACAATTCCCTGACTTCCGATATAAATCCATGAGCCGGCCGTCATCTGGCCGAACATGATAAGACCCTTTGCTTCGAGTTCGCGAAAGTACTCCCAGTTTGCCCATGCAGGGACCAAGAGCGAATTGGCAAGAATCACTCTGGGAGCATCTTCGTGAGAACGAATGACTCCAACAGGTTTTCCCGACTGCACTAAAAGTGTCTCATTATTTTCCAGCGTTTTTAAGGTTCGCACAATCGCTTCATACGATTCCCAATTGCGCGCAGCTTTTCCTGTACCGCCATATACAATTAAATCTTCAGGTTGCTCTGCAACATCGGGATCAAGATTATTCATCAACATGCGAAGGGCTGCTTCTTGTACCCAGCCTTTGCAATGCAGTTCATTTCCTCGGTAAGCTCTAATTTCTTTCAAGCACACCCTCCTTCACACAACGGGTATAAAGCTGACTTGAGGACAAAAGATTTTTGATATTATCGATGTCCTCACTTAAGTATCTGTCTTTCTCAAGTGGTGCGACGATTTCGCGTACTGCTTTGTACAAAAATCTTGGACCACGGCCCGGTTTAAGGGGTTTTCTAAATTCCAAAGCCTGACACGCATTCATTGCCTCGATAGCAAGAATAAACTGTGTATTTTCCAAAATCGTTTTCGCTTTTCTTGCGGCGAGCGGCCCCATGCTGACATGATCTTCTTTTTCATTGTTTGTCGGAATGGAATCGGTGGAAGCAGGATGCGAAAGAAGTTTATTTTCTGAAACAAGACTTGCTGCTGTCACTTGCGCCATCATTAGCCCTGAATTTAAGCCTTCTTTTTTCACAAGAAATGCCGGTAGCTCGCTAAAGCCAGGATCAATTAATTTAGAAATTCTTCGTTCAGATAAAGAACCCAATTCCGATAAACCCATTCCCAAGATATCCATTGCAAACGCGACGGGCTGACCGTGGAAATTTCCGTTAGATACAAGCTCTCCTGTTTCCGGGTTCACCAGTGGATTATCCGTCGCTGCGTTGAATTCCACATTCAGTGTTTTTTCTACGTGTTCAAATAAATCTCTGGATGCACCATGCACTTGAGGTGCGCAACGGAAGGAGTAGGGATCCTGCACTCTGTCGCAATTCTGGTGGCTTGAATAAATTTCACTGTCTTCCATGAAATGGCGCAAATTTTTTGCAGTTAAAGTTTGTCCGGCGTAGTTTCTTGTTTGTTGTACCCAGTCCAAATAAGCGCGCGGAGTACCCA
Organism: uncultured Pseudobdellovibrionaceae bacterium; assembly: GCA_964396165.1. GTDB lineage: Bacteria > Bdellovibrionota > FAC87 > UBA2466 > UBA2466 > CALCZU01. Next base: position 82,469 of record CAYNEF010000003.1, on the reverse strand, counting down.
GCACCCCTTCTAACGAGCACGAACAAATCAGATCTGCCATGTCTGCAAGTTCTTTTGCTCTGAGTAATACAAGCGCACCAAGCCCTGTCATTTGCTGTGTGCCGTTAATAAGAGACAAACCTTCTTTGGGGGCAAGCTTAAGGGGCGTCATTCCAGCTTTTTTTAAAGCTTCTGCGCCTGTCATGAGTTTGCCTTCGTAATAGGCTTTTCCTTCGCCGATAATGACTGAAGCCAAATGCGCAAGGGGTGCCAAATCTCCACTAGCTCCGACTGAACCTTTTGAAGGAATAGCAGGATGAATTTTTTTATTCAGCATCGAAACTAAAAAATCTACAAGTTCGGGGCGCGCACCGCTGAAACCTTTTGCAAGGCAGTTGGTTCTTAAAAGCAAAATCGCGCGGCTTTCTGTTTCAGTGTGCAGTTCTCCGACGCCGGCGCAATGACTTCTCACCAGATTTACCTGCAACTCTTCCAGATCTTTATCGTCAATTCTGACTTTGCTTAAAATTCCAAAGCCGGTATTGATACTGTAAACTTTGTCGCCTTTTACAATGGCTTTGTTCACCACTTCGCGGCCCTTTACGAGTCTCTCGCGAGTCGACTGGCTCAAAGATACTTTTTCATTCTCTTCTACAATTTTTTGAAAACTTTTTAAGTCTAGCGAATTACCATTTAGTTCCATTTTTATTTTACCGCGCTTTTTAAGGAGGGGATCATTTTGGAATAATCTTTAGCTGCAAAAATTCCGGTTCCCACTACCATAATTTCTGCACCTGCTTTGGCAGCTTCATTGATATTTTCAAGCTTGATTCCGCCATCAATTTGAATCTGGACATTTCTTTTTCCAATTTTCTGTTTCAATTCTTTCACCCGATCAAACGCATTAGAAATAAATTTCTGTCCGCCAAAACCAGGGTTCACACTCATTACCAAAACAAAATCTGCATCATCCAAAACTCCATCGAGTGAAGCCAATGCGGTGCCTGGATTCAATGCTACCCCTGCTTTCATTCCCAGTTTTTTAATTTGGTTAATTGTCCGGTTGATGTGCGGGCACGCTTCGATGTGAACCGAGAGCCAATTGCACCCGACGCGCTGAAACTCTTCGAGATACTTGTCCGCATCCTCAATCATGAGATGCGCATCCAGAGGAAGTTTGGTCTGTTTTCGAATGCTTTCAATGACGGGAAAGCCAAAAGTAATATTGGGAACAAAATGCCCGTCCATGATGTCCAAGTGCAAAAGGTCTGCTCCAGCCTTTTCTACAGCCCTAATTTCATCGCCTAACTTACTGAAATCACAGGCTAAAATTGAAGGTGCAATCTGGATATTTTTTCTGCTTTTTGAGGCGGCCATCTCATCTCCCAAGGTGCTCGTATATTCGTCGGGGCAAGGGCTAATTTTTATGCGTGAGGGGGGGCTTAGTCAAGAATGGTGCCCGACATAATTCCTTCACAATTTATGCGTATTCTAAATGTCTTGGCGCGTATGAAGAGAAAGAATAAACACAATCAGGGTTCAAGCGTACTGGCACTATGTCTTTTGGCAGGAGTGTTGGGCGGAATGGCAGTGATGACGGCTCTGCTTATCTCCAAATTCAATTTGGATAGCAAAGCTTCTGAACGAAGAGGGAGCGCTAATTTAGACGCTACCCAATTCAGTCTGCTTCTGACTTCGATGCGCTACCAATTCACTGGGACCAATCTTCCGCTCTGGTATCCGGACACGTATCCCACACAGAGTGAATTAAAAGCTACTAAGAAAATAAAACCACTCATCCAAGTGCTCGCCCCGTTAGCTGACAAATCAAATGCAATGACAACAGTAGTTGAAAAAATAAACGGGTCCGATAGAGAAGTGGAGTTTAAATACGACTTAGATAAAACTAACATGGGTGCAGTGTTAAACCCCACGGATTCACGCGCAGAAATTCAAGCAGGTAGAAGTCAACCCGCGTACGTTTCTTTCGGGGACATGACACAACTGAGCACCGATGCATTGAAAGATTTTTTCACTTCTCCCAATGCGAGCTGGCCGCACAGCGGGGCAAAACTTACCAGTCTTAAAAGTGTGAAAATCTATTTCGATTCTTATGATACAGAGACCTTACCTGACAAATCGGTACTGATTAAGGGTTTGAATGTTACTGTAGAACAAGGCGGCTCCAGAAATTCTGCTACATTTTTAATCGACACCCCACCTGCTCCCACATGTGAAATCACACCTGCATCAGGGACTCAGCCATTTGTCTCTGGACAGACTGTGCAATTTAACTTCAAAACTACCAGCATTACTAATGCGGCGACCTTCGAAAATAAAAAATCCTCGACTGATTTTACTATAGCTACGCAGAGTATCCGAAATTTGTACAAAGCGACTCCGGTCAGTACCTCTGGCACCTTCTCCCTGGTTGTTCCCGACGCGAATTCCCTTCTTGTTGCGAATGCCGATGGTACCAAACGCTGGATCGTAAAAGGTTCTGTCACTGGAGTGGATTCAAGAAAAACTCCGTCCACTTGCTTTTCTGCCGATCTTAAAGTGCAACCGCCTGAGCTAGATTGTCGTAGTGTTGCAGCAGTAGTGGATAATACTACTGTAGTACATTTCGTCCGAACGGATAAAGAAGTAAACCCACCCACATACCAAAGATACATGGCAGTCAAATACTTATTTCCTACATGGGATCCGTACGGACGCGCAGGTGGTGCAACAGATGGAGTATCCTTTTCCTCTGATGACGACACCCATTTAGCACTTTGCAATCTTATGGGATACCAATCAAGAACTGGAACTCGAGTAACCAATAGATGGCGCTCTCCCAATGATAATGGAGCAATGCGCTTTTATCCGGCTACGAAACAATTTAGGCAAATAGCCGCAAATATTAACAACTACCATACAAATGGTTACGATTGCGTCGGCAAACTAGTACAGGCTTGTTACGATGATCCTAGATGGATTGCAAAACTTCCTCCTCCGCCACCACCGCCACCACCACCGGTAGATTGCAGAAGTTCTGCCGCAGTAGCTAGCAACACGACTGAAAAATTTTCTCTCACGGATAATACTTTCAGTACGACGTATCAACGATACGTAGCCACTAAGCGCCTTTTCCCAAGATGGGACACCATGATTCTCGGCAGTAGTGGCAAAAGTAATGGAGGAATAATCCCGGATAATGATACACACCAAGCTTTATGCAACCTTATGGGTTACCAATCAGCTAGCGGAACAAGAGTCACTTATACAAATTCTTCGAACAGTTTAAAAACCGGGCTGTTATTCATGCCAGCGCAAAAATCATTTGTGCAAACAAGAACACCGTTGCCCATGACTTTTCTACTTACTTACGAATGCACGGGTAAGCTCGTTACCAGTTGCTACTCAGATCCGAGTTGGATCGCAAAGTAATGTAAATTTTAGAATTATAAGCAGTATTTTTACCCGACATAATTCCTACACAATTCTATGGTTTAATATCTCTAGTTAACTTTCGTGGAACGTTTGCAAAGGAGTTAGTCGTGGATATCGCTCATTTTCTGGAACATCCCATCTTCCGCCCCTATCACAAGAAAATTCAGGCAGGTGAATACCTCTTCAAACAAGGATCCATGGGTGACACCATGTTTATAGTGCTTGAAGGCCGCATTCGATTGCTAAGTGTTTCTGACAATCAAGAGTGTTGCATTGCTGTTATGGGCACTGGACAATTCTTAGGAGAAAGAGCCTTAGTACATGTAGAACCCTACTGCCGCCGCTTTAGCGCTCAGGCGATTACACCTGTCATGATCATGGAACTCGGTCACACGGATATCATGAATATTGAAAAGCAGGCGCCTTACATCAAAAAAATGATATTAACTCGCTCACTGGAAGTAGCAGAAGAACGTCTGGACCGTGCAAACAACATGGTAAACGTACTTCGTCCGAAAGACACAAGACAAAGAGTATTACAGTTGATTGAATTTTTCTCAAAATCCCAAGGAATGCACGAACAAAAAGGGATACGTCTCTTTCGCATACCGGATAACCTTGCATTCTACGTGGATATTAAAATAGAAGAAATCAACGAGATACTAAACGAATTACTCGTATTAAATATTCTCGTACCAGATACGGAAGGCAGCCATCTTCTTCTCTCAAGAGAAGACTTGCGAAATCTTATCGAGGGCAAGAAAAAACCACATCTCACTTTGGTGCAGGCTTCTTAGTTGTTCTTAGCCCCTTCGTTGATCCACTGCTTCACTATTCTAATTTCCTCTTCCGTCATTTCTTTGCGCGGTGGAGGCATGTGTCCTGCTTGAACGATAGTATAGATTGTACTGTGCTCGGGATCGCTGGGCACAAGCGGTTTGCCATTTTTCCCTGGTGAACCAAGCAGTGTTTCATAGGACGTAAAATCTATCTTTGCCAGTTTGTACGGAATTCCATGGCAGGATCCGCATCGCCGAGAAAGTACATTTTTGGAAAGCCACGCATACGTGGGCTCTGGTGGTGTGGGTGTAGGCGAAGGACCTGGCACCGGGCTCGGAGCTGGAGTCACAACCGGAGCAGGAGCACCTACTAAAATCCAATCATGCAACGCTTTCATTTCTGCTTCATCTAATTTTTTAATATTAGGTGGCATCTTCTGTTCTTCAATTTCAAGATAGAGAGTACTTGCCTCAGCATTTCCAGCAATCACAGGTTTGGTTTTGTTTCCTGTAGATGCCATGAGCGCTTCGTATGAACTTAAGTCCACTTTGCCTCTAGGTTTGGCAGTGTTGTGACAGATGAGGCATTTTTTTTCTAAAACATTTTTTGAGATCCACTGGTAGGTGGGAACAGCTTCAGGTGCAGGCACCGGGTTGCCTACTTCATTTTCCACTTCGTGTGCACCATCAGTAATCCATTTTTGTATCAGCTGAATCTCATCTGTGGGTAGAGCTGCTCTTCCTCTGGGCATTCTCCCATTTGCTACAGAAGTAAATAATTTACTCTCCTGTGGTTTTCCTGGGATGACTGTTTTGGAATTCATCACATCAGCATACGTAGAAAGATTGATCCCATCTGCCGGATTATTGGCAGAATGGCAGGCAAGGCATTTGGGTTCGATAATATTTTTTTGAATTACAGCGAAACGACTGGCTGTTGTCGTTGTAGCGGGATCTTCGATGTTTTTTGTTCTTTCGTAATTACAGGCGCTTAAGATAAGCAAAATAGGGAGGAGACGGGATAGGCTACTCAAATTTTTCATACACAACTCCGCTAAACTAGAACCGGCTCTCTTCTCTAACATAGTGCAAGCGACAGGTTTGCAATATAAATCAATGAGCATTTTGAGATCTCTTGTTAACGTCAGGGGTTGTCAAAAGCTCAAGCCTAGTAATCAAGGCCAAAGCTTCTTCATTGGTTGTCCCACACACGCTGATTTCGGGACGAAACTGCTGACACACTTTTGGAAAATCTGAACGCCCCCAAATGGTGCAGACATTCTCCGTATTTAAATTTACACAACGAACTCCTGCAGGCTTGCCATTTGGCATCCCAGGCAATGGACTAGAGATAGAAGGAGCTATACAGCAGGCACCACATCCAACTCTGCATTCCATATAATTACTCTTCCCTGATGGTGAGAGTGTTTGTATTTGAAGTCGGTCGGCCTGGGCGATTAGGTCCGGGAGCTGGCAAGCCGCCTTTTGGAACAACAAACGTAGCTTTTATTTTTTCATCACACGCATTCCAATCCAGTCGCGCCACAAACACTGTCTGTGAAATAAAATTCTTCTCCCAGATGCTGGGTTTTTCTATCGCATGGGGTTTGTGCGCGCGCTCGTCAAAGTACACAGGCCATCTGTCTGATTTATACGGCAGGAATTTTTCAAATAATAATTGCGATGGATTTTCGTACTGTGTGGTCCTGATAAATTCTGCACTTTCTTCGGCACTTAATGTAGGAACCAGTCTGTGGTCAGCGTTGATGTGAATCACACCATAATGACCGCGCATAGAGAGAGAAGCACGCCATTTTTGATATGCTTCTGAATTTCGTTTTTGGTATTCGTGAAGCGATTCATTGGGCAATCTTTTTAGCGAAAGATAAGGACTGTGTGTTTTTGCAAAGAGAGAATTGAAATTGATGAGATTTAAATACAGATGCCCGCTCCAGTTTGCCTCTGCTATTGTATCTACGTCCAAATACCAGAATCTTTCAGCTTTTTGAGAAACTGTTTCTTTTGTATCACAAGATCTTAATTCCCAATTGAGTGAGCGTTCAGAAACGAGCATTTCCTTTTCTTTGTTCTTCCAATCGCGCCAGACACTCCAGTAAAAAGAAAAGTGATCTGCATCGGAAGCTAATTGAGGAAGACCGTTCACAGTGCTGTAGTCGGCAGATAATTTAAAGGATAGGCAGGCGCCAATAAGAACTATGTAAAAAAAACTTTTCATTTGTATTAGGGCTTCGCATAGCCTCTTAAAAAATCCTGAATACTCATGCGTTTGCGGTTATCTGGCTGTACTTCAAGAATGGAGAGGGTCTTACCATCTCCGCACGCAATTTCCAAATACGACTTGGAATCTGTAATTATTTCAGAGGCTTGTTTGCTTGTGGGTTTGCCTACTTCTGCCTTAAAAACCTTCACACGCGTTTGAAAAAAATTGGCTTCAGCAATAGGCCAGGGCTGAAGTGCGCGGATATGATTTTCTAAAACTTTGGCAGGAAGTGAAAAATCAAGTGGTGCTTCTTCTTTGTCCAGCTTTTTTGCGTGCGTGGCTAGCGATTCATCTTGAGGAATGAAAGTATAGTTTCCGCTTTCAATCAGTTTTACAGATTCGAGTAAGGCCTCGCCACCCAAAACAGAAAGTTTTTCGAAAAGAGAATGAGAAGTATCATCGCTTGCAATCGGTATAACTTTTTTAAGCAAGATGTCGCCTGTATCTAATTTTTTCGCCATCTTTTGAATCGTAATCCCTGTTTCTTTCTCCCCATCCCAGATAGCACGCTGGATGGGTGCTGCTCCTCTGTATTTTGGTAAAAGAGAACCGTGCACATTGAGGCAGCAGATCTTGGGGATTTTTAAAATTGGATCACGTAAAATCTGGCCGAATGCCACAACGAGAATCAAATCTGCTTGAGCGGCACTCATAACTGCCGTCATTTCTTCTGTATTCACATTAGCAGAGGCGATGCATTTTAAATTTAAATTTTTTGCGGTGACTGCCACTGGCGTTTCGGTAATTTTTTGGCCTCTACCCTGTGCTTTTGCTTCCTGAGTGATGACAAGGACTGGCGGATACAGCTCGCGCGAGAGCTTTTCCAAGATACTCGCCGCAAATTGGGGAGTGCCCATAAAAATGTACTTTAACATTAGAGCGTGACCGCCTTGATGAGCTTTTTTCGCGCCATTCTTCTTTTTAACGGGGAAAGACGATCAATGAACAGAATTCCATCCAGATGATCTGTCTCGTGTTGCAAGGCTACTGCAAGTAATCCATCTGTTTCAAGTGTATGCGTTTTGCCATGTCTGTCTTGGTATTCGAGTGTTACTCTCGCTTTGCGAGAAACTTCTTCCGTATAACCGGGCACGCTTAAGCAGCCTTCTTCAAAAACGGTTTTGCCTTCTGTTTTAATAAATTTCGGGTTGATGAATTCCCAAAGTTTTGCTTTTTCTTCTTCAGAAGGGCCGAGATCGATGACTAGCGCGCGGATAAACTTTCCCACTTGCGCAGCAGCAAGCCCAATTCCATTTTTCGAGTACATGGTTTCTGCCATGTCATTTAAAAGTTTGTGCAAAGAAGCATCAAACTTCGTCACAGGAACGGATTTCTGGTGCAGTCTTTCGTCCGGGAATTCGAGTACTTCTAAAATCATGCTTGTTTTCTCCTGCCGAGCAGAAACATAGAGAATCCGAAAAAGATAAAGTTAGGCGCCCAACCCGCCAAAAAGGGAGGAATATGCCCGCCCTTTCCTACCGCAGCAGTCAGATGCTGTAATAGAAAATACACAAACACAATTAAAAAACAATACCCTATGCTTCGGGTCATGGGCGTACTCTTCAGTGGAGTCATGGAAAAGGAAATTCCGAGTAGCACTAGAATAATCGGCGTGAAAATGACCGAGACTCTCTTGTGGTAGTTCACCTCGTGACCCGTGACATCCATTCCATACGAAGAATTTTTCTGAATGTGCTTTCTGAGATCTTTAAGCGGCATCGTCTCATCTTGAATCTCAAGAGTTTTGTAGTCCGAAGGTTTTTCCGGAATGAGCCCGCGCCGTAAATCAAACTTTTCAGAAATCGGAAAATTGGTGTCTTGCGGGTAACGAATCATGAACCCTTCTTGCAAAGTCCAGTCGTTATTCTCATAGACGGCCCGTCTAGCCTTGTACTTTTCCACCATTTCAAAAGTATTGCTGAGAAGATAAAGATTCACATCCTCGAGTGTATTCGTTTTCGGATCAAAATGGCCTACATTGTAAATTACTCTGCCACTGCGGTACCAAAAATGTGACTTATTAAAGTTAAGAAGGTTTTCTTGAGTGGGATCCTGACCGCGTTCCATCAGGATTCTTTTTTTCTCGAAAGTGGGGACCAGAGGATCAAAGACCAGAAATGAAATCGTGCTTAATGTCGCAACCACAGCAACAAAGGTGGAAACAATTCTAAATGTGCTGATACCGCCCGCATAAAGTGCCAACACTTCATTTAAGCGCGACATATTAGAAAGTACGAGTAGCGTTGCCATTAAACAGGCTACAGGTACAAACTGCTGAAGCGCACTGGGTACTTTGTAGCCGTACATTTCAATTACTTTGGCAAAGGGCACTCCCATCATCCAGAACTTGGAGAGGAAATCAATCGCGACAAACATGACAGCCAGACCCAATAGCACGAAGACGAAATAAATCAGGAGTTCTTTAATGAGATATCTATCGAGTGTATCCATTATTTGTCTTTAAGCAGGCTTCTAAACTTGTCAAAAGCCCTTTGGATTCCGGATGCATCACTGCCACCAGCCTGTGCAAAATCAGGACGGCCGCCTCCAGTACCTTTAATTTCACCGGCTAATTCCTTTACGATTTTACCGGCGTCAAATGTGCCAACCAAATCTTTTGTCAGTCCCACGCAAAGAGAGACTTTGCCTTCCATTTCAGATGCAAGCACAACAAAAGTTTTGTCTTTGCCTTTGTCTCTGAATTGATCGGAGAGTGTGCGCAGCACTTTTGCATCGGCACTTGGTATAATTTGAATGAATGCCTTGTACGCGCCAAATGTTTCATGGGAAGCATCGCTTTTAGATCCGCTTCCCCCTTGCGCCACTTTTACTTTCAGCGATTCATTTTCTTTTTGCAGCTGTTTTAACTGCTGGGAAAGTTGTTCGAGCTTCTCAACGGCTTTTTCTTCCTTCATGCCCACTTTGGCTTCGATGCTCGCAAGAAGTTCATTTCTGTGGGTGAGGTATTCAAATGCAGTCAAAGAAGTTACCGCTTCAATACGGCGCGTGCCGCTCGCAACGGAAGTTTCACTCAAGATCTTAAAAAGTCCGATATCGGAAGTGCGAGTTAAATGCGTACCGCCGCAAAGCTCTACACTGAAAGGGCTATCCGTTCCGCCTACGCGAACGACTCTGACGCTATCTCCATATTTCTCGTCGAAAAAGGCGAGCGCCCCACTTTTAATGGCGTCATCGTATTTCATTTCTTTGGTAACAACTTCATCGCTCGATTGAATTTCCTTATTTACCAAAGTTTCTATTTGTTTAATCTCATCAGCTGTAACGCCTCTGGGATAAGTGAAGTCGAAACGCAAACGCGACGAATCTACGAGTGAACCTGCTTGCTTTACTCTATCACCCAATACTTTTCTAAGCGCAGCATGCATCATGTGCGTTGCTGTGTGGTTGATAGCCGTTAGTTTTCTTGACTGTTTATCGACTGAAAGTTTTGCGCGTTTTGCAGGTTGCAATTGCCCGTCTGTCACTTTTAGTTGGTGCACAATTGTTTTTGCTACCTTAAAAGTATTTCCTACAAGAGCTTTTGCCCCATCCTGGTGAATGGTTCCCTTGTCGCCGACTTGACCGCCGCTCTCTGCATAAAAGGGCGTCTTATCAAAAATGGCAAACCCTTCAGTGCCAGAGGAAAGAGAACGTACTTCTGTTCCATTCATGTCAAAGAGGAGATTTAAATTTCCATCGCATTCGAGTGTCGAATAGCCTTCAAAAGTGGGAGAAATTTTCTTTCCTTCTAAAACTTTCGTGATTTTTTCGACGTATTTATCGCTATCGCCGCCCTTCCAGTTGCTCTGGGCACGCTGTTTGTCCATCAGATCACTAAAGGCTTTTTCATCGACTCCCATCGCATGCTCTCTGCAAATCACTTCTACCAAGTCGAACGGGAACCCAAACGTGTCATACAATTTAAACGCGACATCTCCAGAGAGAGTGCTACTTTTTTGTGCTTTGGATTTTGCGATCGATTCATCGAGAAGCCCAATCCCGCGGTGGATCGTCTCATGGAATTTTTCTTCTTCTTCTCTTAAAAGAACTTCAATCATCTTTCTGTTTTGGATGATTTCGGGGTATACGCTACCCAATACTTCACCCACATTTTCAACAAGAGTGTAGATAAAGGGAGCTTGTTGCCCCAATTTTTTTCCGTGCCTGATAGCGCGTCTTAAAATTCGACGCAAAACATAGCCACGGCCTTCGTTACTGGGAATAACGCCATCAGAAATTAAAAAAGTTCCAGAGCGCAAATGATCCGCAATCACGCGCATCGAAACATCTTCGTCTTTATTTGCTCCGTATGTTTTTCCCGCTTTTTTCGCAATCGCGTGAATCAAAGGCAAAAATAAATCCGTATCGTAGTTGCTAAAAACTCCATTGAGAACTGCAGAGACTCGCTCTAGACCTGCACCAGTATCAACGCTAGGTTTTGGAAGAGGAGTCATCTTGCCAGAGCTATCGCGGTTATACTGCATGAACACGAGGTTCCAGATTTCTAAAAATCTTCCGCTTCCACACGGACAAGCAGGGGAACAATCGGGTTTTCCACAACCCAAAGATTCGCCCCAGTCGTAATGAATTTCCGTGCAGGGTCCGCAGGGCCCCGTATCGCCCATTGCCCAAAAATTATCTTTCTCGCCCAAGCGATAAATCCAGTCTGGGCGAATACCTTCTGCTTTCCACAATTCCATTGCTTCATCGTCATCTTGAAAAACAGTAATGCGTAATTTTTCTTTGGGAATTTTTAATTCTTTGGTGAGAAGTTCCCACGCAAGAGAGATAGCTTCTTTTTTAAAGTAGTCGCCAAAAGAAAAGTTACCGAGCATTTCAAAAAAAGTATGGTGACGTGGCGTGAAACCCACATTTTCCAAATCGTTGTGCTTACCCCCGGCTCGTACACATTTTTGAGATGTAGTCGCGCGCGTATATCCGTTGTTTTGCAGGCCCAGGAAACAATCTTTAAATTGCACCATGCCCGCATTCGTAAAAAGAAGTGTGGGATCCGCTGCTGGAATCAAAGAACTGCTTTTGACGCGCGTATGCCCATGTTTTTCAAAGAATTTTAAGAATTTTTCCCGTATTTCCGTCGACTTCATGCGTATCAGTCTAGCTGAAGTTGCATCTGTCGGAAACAGGGGAAATGCTGAATTTTGCATTGCATTATAACTATGGCAAAGTCAGCACACTTTGAGTTCGATCTGGATTCAATTTTTCAAGAGAAATGCCGATATACACAATGAGTCATTTTTAAAAGGGGCCTCATTCTATGAATAAAACATACCTAGCTTTATGGATCACACTCTTCTCTTTCTTAGGACTAATCCAATGTAGCAAAAAAAGTAGTGGTGAAGCGGAAATCAGTATGAAGGCAACACTGGCGGCAACGGATTACACAACTGCGCGTCTCGATATTTTTGATAAGGTATGGGCCGTACTCGTCGAAGGCTTTACATTTGCTTCCGCAACTCAAGTCACAGACGTTTGGGCAATCCCCCTTTACTCTGGCGAATTTCATCCCACCGCTTTTAATTATGTGGTGAAAGGTTCTGTTTCTTCCAATAGCGTAAGTCTTAATCTTTCAAAAAAGAACTGGGTTGCGATTTTACTCGATAGCACTAAAGCCGATAAAAAAGATCAGGTAGTAGGTTATGTCACCATGACTTCTGGCAGTGCTGGTTTAACAGGAATGCCTTTAGGCAATGCTTCTGGAAACATCGATTTGGGTGAGCTCACCAAAAATTCCACAACAGATGAAACCTCTTCATCCAAAACAACGACAGATAATGCTGCAGCTTTAAGTTTGAGTGTAGATCAGCTGTCTAAAATGGCCGTTTCTGATGACTCTGTAAAAACAGTGAAAAACGCCTATAGAAATTTTGATGGAACAACTTTCTTTGCTGTTAAGCCGTTTTATGTTTGGTCTTGGGATAGCGCAGCTACTTCAATCACTGATACCTATTCCAATGTCGAAACATTGGTCGCAAGCAAATTCAAAGGTTACCTTTTTTACATGAACTCTAATTCCAGCGCGATTAACTATTCAGGAATTTGCGCACAGACAACTGCGATGACACTGACGCCTCCCTCGACCGTATCTAATGTGAGCGGTGGCGGATCTTGGACAACTTCCAGTCCTCTTACCAGCGCTACAGGAACAAAAAGTACGAGTAGCAATTCTTGTGGAGCGGGAAATCTTTACTTGAGAGACGATACGGCAAGTTACGGCAGTTACCAATTCAATTTCAGCGCTTCTTCCAGCGGAACAAACGAATACCTGGCTCCTCCAGTACCGAGCGGCGATTGGTCACTCAAAGTAGGAAGCACCGAAGTCGGCAAATTTGAAGGAAACATCGGAACCATCTTTGTCGGCAACGATACAACTAAGCCGATTGTCTTTTTGCCTTCTATCAAGGTGAACAAGAGTGGCAACAATGTCGGCAGTGTTGAGCTGAAATGGTATATGAGAAACTCCACAACCGGAGCGATGGAAGCAGTGACGGATGGAACATTACTAGATCAGATGAACAGTCTGGCGATTTACATCACCGACTACAGCACATCTCCCAGAACGGAAGACTACTCGTCACAACTTACTTCGAGCACAGGATACAAATTCACTCCTACGAAAACGTTTGCTATGAACTCAGGGTTGTCTATCTCGGTAAGTTACGTCATCAACAACGTGTCGATGTATATCGATCACCGCTTGTAGGATCGTAACGTCATTTTAAAATTTTAAGCATATGAAATAATTGTTAAAAATTTAACTGGCCACATCTAGTCTACATGCCATATTTGTGAATGTAGATTTACACACTAAATAGTTATTTTAGAAATAGGGAGAGAGCAATGACCTATTTTTTAAAAGCTATTTTATTTTGTGTTTTTTTAACTACAAGCCTATTTGCCGAAACGCATATTGCCCACATCAACAATCAGGTCCTGCCTAAATAATTAATTCAAGAAGAAGGAGCGAGAAGTGAATGCATCGAAATTGTTTTTACCGCTTGTACTCGTATGTTTCCATATCTTAGGCTTTTATGTACAGGGCGCAGAGATTACCGCAACTGAAAGAGATAGATTAAAAGAAAAATGGAAACTGCAAGCTGATAAAACCCCCTATCAATGGGTATATGATAAAAGAGAGCCTTCGTTTAAAGGCCAATACGAACTCTCTTTTCCCAGATCCTCGTCCGTGTCAAATCTACCGAAAACTGTCAAAGATCTTACCTCTACTGCGTGGAATAATATTTCCCAGTCTGCCGGAATACCGGGCGATGTTCCCTATCTGGATTCTCATCCTGCCATCGGGCTTCATGTTGTAGATATCACTTCACTCCCCGTCTACCATGAGACAGGTTTTAAAGCACTTCCCATTATCGTTGATATGCAACCAGGCGCCGAGCGACTAGAGGGAAAACTCAACGCAAATGTTCTTCGTTTTACTAATCCGCAACGAGAACCGGCTTTTTATACCAGTGTCGATCATATGAGCGGATTTATGAATGACAGACCACAAGAGATTCTTCTTAAACTAAAAACAGCTCCTAAAAAAAACGTCTTTGTACTTTCTATGGTCGAACCCCTTTCGGAAGAGGAAAAAACTTTATTTTTAACCAAGCTTACTGAAGGAAATAAGAGTTACTGGAAGGACTATCAGGCAAAATATCCTACGATTGATGGAACGGACTTCGATCGTTTCCAAAATGCAGTTGTTGAAGTATTACGCGAAAAATATGGCATACCTGTAGATCTAATGTTGTATGTAAAAGACTGGACTTCAATGAACATGGGGCGTCCTACGCGCCAGATTTATACCTGGCCAGTTTTTTTTGACAGAAGACTGCTTACTGGTACCAAGGTTGATAAGACATTTTATCTACCTTTCTCTCGGGAACACTCGTCGGAAGCCGGTGTGAATGACAAAAAGTACACGGAACTTACCCCAAGTCTTTATACGATGTTGGTAAAAAACCCGATCTTGAATGAAGTTTTAACAGAGTGGGCGTCCTCTGCGCCTTTCGATAAAATATTACAAGATATTTTAGGGGAAGAGAATTCTGCGGATCCAAAACGAGTAAAAGCGGAAAGAATATTTTGGAAGAATTTCATGGGAGACTTTCAACAAGCTCTCTTATCTACTCCCCCCAAGGAGTTATCCACTCAAACCGACAAGTTAAAGCTGCAAAATCTCATCGAAAAATTAGCGAAAAAGAAGTGGCAAGACAGCTACAAAAATGAAAAATACCAATGTTTTGCTTCGTTGAGCAAAGTGAAGCCTTAGTTAGTACCGAATATTTATACTTATCGATCACCGCTTGTAGGACGAATTTAACGACTGCAAATCTATCAGGTTTTCTTTCCAGACAAGCAACTGCTTTTCGTTATCCATATTTCCACCGGATAAAAGGATGAGTACGCGCGTTTTTGCTTTTTGCGTCTTAAGCCAGCTTGCCGCAGCAGCCACACCGAGTGCAGCAGTCGGCTCTATCTGCAGTTTAAGGAGATGAGAAACCAGTTGCGTCCAGCGAATGATATCTGTTTCGCCAATTTCAAATATGCCATCGCAAAGTTTTAAATATTGAAAAGTGCGTTCTGAAACAGACAGAGCCTGCACTCCGTCCGCAATCGTATCAGGTGATTTGTCCCAGCGAAAAATCTTACCGTCCCTTAAAGATCTGGCCGCATCATTAGCATTTAAAGGTTCAGCGCCAAATACTTTTATTTTCGGCTGCAAGCCTCGCGCTGCTAGCATTGTCCCAGATAAAAGACCACCGCCACCGCAAGGAGTAAAAACGGCATCTAATTCCCCACCGATTTGTTTTATCGCCTCGAGAGTTGCAGTACCCTGCCCGCAAATGATTTGATCATGATCATATGGAGGAATAAGTACCGCACCCTGTGCTACTTCTTCATTCGCTAAGCGTTCTGCTACTTGCCGCGTTTCGCACAATACTACCTTTGCTCCG
The DNA here is from genome assembly GCA_964396165.1 of uncultured Pseudobdellovibrionaceae bacterium. Classification (GTDB taxonomy): domain Bacteria; phylum Bdellovibrionota; class FAC87; order UBA2466; family UBA2466; genus CALCZU01. Next base: position 67,017 of record CAYNEF010000003.1, on the reverse strand, counting down.
TAAGATTCCGTCGCCTTTGCTTTAATTTTCGAAACGGATTTGGGCATGTACACAGTGGCAGGAATTTTAAATAGCTGCGATGCCCAGGCCACACCCTGTGCATGATTCCCTGAACTGTAAGCAACGATCTTTGGAAGGGGAATATTATTTTCTCGCATCCACAGAATCATATTGAGAGCACCACGAGCCTTAAACGCGCCGACTTTTTGAAGACACTCGGCCTTAAAATATATTTCGTGCCCTAGAATTTCATTGAGTATGGAAGAAGAAAAAATAGGCGTTAAGTGAACAAAAGGGCGCACGCGTTTAAGCGCTACTTCGACATCACCCAGTGTAAGCATGAAAACTTAAGTCCTTGTTTCCATGTTATTTGCGACGATTTCCATCACGTCCATGACCTGTACTTTTTCTCCCATGCCTTTTTCATTCACACCGCTACTCATCATCACGCGGCAGAAAGGACAGGATGTTGCGACGATTTCTGGGTTTTTCGCAAGTGCCTGCTCGGTACGCATTACGTTCACGCGCTGATCGGCTTTTTCTTCAAGCCACATTCTTCCCCCACCTGCTCCACAACAAACGCTATTCAGCTTATTGTTGTCCATTTCAAGAAGATTCGCGCCGGGAACAGAGTTAATCAGGTTTCTGGGAGCTTCCATCACATCGTTATAACGGCTGTAATAACAGGAATCGTGATAGACGATGTCTTTTTTGAATTCCTTTTTCATCTGGATTTTGCCTTCTTCTTTTAATTTTGCGACAAAGCCGGCAGCTTGCTGCACATTCCAGTCACCGCCAAAATCCGGATACTCGTTTTTCATTGTATTAAAACAGTGGGGACAGTTCACAAGAAGTTTTTTGATTCCATAGGAATTGATCTTTTGCGCCAGTGCCTCTGCCATTGTTTGATACAAATATTCATTTCCCAATCGGCGAGCCGTTTCCCCGTTACAGGTTTCTTCTGTTCCCAAAATAGCGAAAGAGACTCCTGCTTCTTTCAGAATTTTCACAAGAGATTGAGTGGATTTTTTATGATTCGAATCAAAGGAACCACCGCAACCAACATAATACAGATATTCCGCATCCGGTTTTTCTGCAATCGTTGGGACATCCAAACCCTCTGCCCAGGAAGCACGTTCAGTCGCTGCAATTCCCCACGGGTTAGAATTTCTTTCCATGCCCTGAAAGGCGCGGTTTAATTCCGACGGGAAGCGTGAGGCTTCTTGAGTAAGATGATTTCTGATATCGATAATTTTATCGACGTATTCAATATTGACCGGGCAAGCTTCTTCGCAAGCACGACAAGTAACACAAGACCAGATGACTTCATCGATGACAGCTTTATCGTCACCCACCACAACTGGATATTCTTTTGACCAACCGTCTTTTTTATTTAGCTGTGCTTGCAGCTTATACAAATTGTCTCTTAAATCGACGAGGAATTGTCTTGGAGCAAGAGGCTTGCCTGTCGCGGCAGCAGGGCAAACCGCAGCACAACGTCCGCACTCAGTACAACTGTACATGTCTAACGTCTGCTTCCACGTGAAATGCTGAGGCATCGATCTGCCAAAAAGAGCGTTGTCTGCCGTGTAGTCTTTTTTCGGCAATTTTCCCCGTGGCTCAAGTTTTCCTAAGAAAACATTGGGAATCGAAGTGATGATGTGAAAATGTTTCGATAGGGGAAGTAGGTTTAAGAAACTCAAAATAACCAGATTGTGCACCCACCATGCAATAGCGCTTATCTGTTCACCCAGCGGGATTCTGCCAGCATATAATTTGGAAATCCAATGTGAAATGGGCGACCAAACATGATTTGGATTTGAAGGATCCGCGCCAATGCGTCCAGCATCGTAGAAAAAGCCGGAAAGCATAATCGTAGAAATAAAACATAAAATTAAATAAGCCTCAGCATGAGATTTTTTGCTGAGTTTCTCTTCGGCAGGTAATATCCCGTAAAGTCTTTTTGGACGAATCACCGACCATCTAAAAAAGGCGACGCCAATGGCAATCAGAACTCCAAACTGGAAGATATCTTTTGTCAGGTTATAGACGTTCGCAATAGGACCACTTTCAAATCCAGGGAGAGACAAGTAGGGATACCATCCTCGCAAAAACATGGTTACTACTTGTAAGGCCAGAACGATGAAGCCCCAGAAAATTACGATGTGCATTCCACCGGCAGGTTGTTCATCCCGAAAAAATTTTCTTTGGGCCATCGCGTAATAAATGACGTTTTTAAAGCGCTTGCCCCAGGTTTTCATGCTGTAATCGCGCCCGTCATCCTTGCGCATCTGAAAGAGAACTTTGAATCGGCCGTAGAGTTGAAAAGCAAACAAACCTATACCGGTAAGAAAAGCGAGTGTCCAAAGCAAGGATGTCATCATAGTGCTCTCCATTAAGTTTTATTAATTTTATCGTGGGTTTAGCAAAAAGTCACTTCGGCTTACTTAGTAAAAAGACCGACGACCTCTACGTGGTGAGAATAATGAAATTGGTCGACTACTTTAAGGTTTTGCAATCGATAGCCGCCGTCACACAAGATACGCGCATCGCGGGCAAAAGAAATCGGATTACAAGAAACTCCAATCAGTGTTTTTACCTTTGAAGAGGCCATCCAGTCGGCTTGCTCCGGGCAACCTGCACGCGGGGGATCAAATACAATTGCGTCGTACCGTTTTAGATCGTCTCTTCTTAATGGATTTTTAAATAAATCTCTCTTAAAGACTTTCAATGGATTTTTGCCAACTGCTTTTGTAAGTGCACTTACAGCAAGTGGAGCAGATTCAAACGCATCTACCGCACCACGTTCCAGTAGGGGGCCTGTGAAAGTCCCACAGCCTGAGAAAAGATCTGCGAACTTTCCGGTTTTTGGAAGAAAATCCATGACCGTACTCACAAGTACTTTCTCACCTTCTAATGTCGGTTGTAAAAAGGCAGCGGGAGGAAGATTTACGTGCAGATTGCCAAACTTTGCAATCACCGGTTCTTTACTAAATAAAGTTTTAACGGCAGATTTTTCGTCTTCGCGGATACTGATGCGCGAAATAATAATATCTTCAATTAAATCGGATAGGGACTGGAGATTGCGGCCGATTTGACCTGTAATCACCATATCTACCGACTTGCCTACCAGTTGAAAGAAAATATCCACTGGCTTTGCTTCGAGTAATACTGGCAGTAAATAGGTTTTAATCTCTTCGCGCAATTCAAGCAGTATCGGATCAGCAATCAAACACGAGCTGATGTCTGTGATTTCGCTCGACCTGCGTTTGTAATAACCCAATGTAATTTTATTTCTGTGTTTTACTGCCGTAAATGTTACGCGTCTTCTGCTGTTTTCGCCGACAAAAACTGGTTTTTCCCATTGTTTTGGAAAAAGCCCGACTTTACTCAAAGCTTCTTTCACTGTCTCTGTTTTCCACTTTCGGTAAAACGAGTCGTCTGCATGTTGGAGCGTGCAATTGCCACACGCATCGTAATGTTTGCAAGGCGCTTCTTGTCTGTGGAGAGATGGCTCTAGTATTTTGATTATTTCTGCACGAGGTGTACCGCTCGCATCGCGCTTAATTTTTGCTTTGATATATTCGCCAGGCAATGCACGGTCTACATAGATGCGCCCCTGAGATCCCATCGCAATGCCGTCGCCTTGTGGACCAAGAGACCGAATAGTGAGATCGGCTACACTCATGGCACTTCCAACTGCTTTGAAAGCTCTACAAAATCCAATACCGCAAAATCAAATTCTCTTTTTGCCTGCTTTAGCGTGTACCCTTCCGATTCGCCCGGACGAATGACAAGCGCTGTTTTCCACCCCAGTGCTTTTGCAGCACGAAGATCATAGGGATGAGAGGCTACAAGCAGAATTTCCTCCGGTTTCAGATTCAGTGTTTCACTTGCCGACTGATAGGCCTCTGGGTCCGGTTTGTAATGCAGGGATTTTTCAGAAGACAAAATAAAATCCCATGGCAAGTTTGCGTTTAAAGCCAAATCTTGCAGCAAAGTTTCATTTCCATTAGAAAGCGCGCCAATTTGAAAATGTTTTTTTATCGCAGATAATCCCTTGGAAGTATCAGGCCACGGTTTTAGCTGATGCCAAAAATGACTGAGAGTTTTGACTTGATACTCTGGCAATGAGAAATAATTCCGCACAGTATTTTCATGAATCGCATCTACTGTTATCCAAGGCGATTTTCCTGTTCTCACGGCTTGTATCGTAAGCGCGTGATCTAATAACCAGGCATCCACAAATGTAGGCCAGTCTATAGCGAGTGCGTTTGCTTGGCTCCATTGTCTTCCTTGTTCAATGAGTGAACCGCGCAACTCCACACAGGTTCCAAAGACATCGAATAAGACTGCCTTAATGGGTTGCGAATAAGCTAGCTGACCAAGAAAGAGAAGCGCGAAAGTAGCTGCTTTCAGGCTTAAAAAGAGGGATTTTGCGGCAACTTTCATTGCGCGTTAGATAAACAATCTGTCAAAAATTAGCAATACTTAACTACAACTAGCACACGCAAATCAGTAAGAAATAGGTTTACACAAGCCGCTTATTAATTAGGATAAGCCCATGAAATTATCTCTATTTTGTCTCCTTGCTCTTGTTACAAGTTCCCTTCTTTGCTCAGACAGGCTTACGATCGAGCGAATCATGGATAGCCCTACTTTAGATGGTAAATCGCCGAAAGCGCTGAAAGCTTCTCCCGATGGCAAACGCATCACCTATTTGAAAGAAAAGACAACGGATGCAGAAACACTCGATCTTTGGGAATTTAACCTCGACACAAAACAACACAGAATGCTTGTCGATTCCAAAGAAATTACAAAAGGAGAAGAGAGTTTATCCGCTGAGGAAAAAGCGCGCCGTGAAAGAATGCGGATCAGCCAAAAAGGAATTGTGGAATATTTCTGGTCGGAATCAGGCAACGCCCTTATTTTTCCATTAGCTGGTGGAATTTATTTTTATTCACTTACCGAAACAAATCCAAAGATAAAACTGCTTTCACGTGGAAAGGAACATGAGACCGATGCACATATTTCCCGATCAGGTAGGTATGTCAGTTATGTGAGAAAAGGAAATCTCTATTTTATGGACACCCAGACTTTAAAAGAAGTACAGGTGACTAAAGATGGCAGTCCAACAATCAAAAGCGGCATCGCAGAATTCATTGCACAAGAAGAAATGGACAGGATGGATGGGCAATGGTGGTCGAAGGACGAACGCTTTCTCGCTTTTACTCGCGTTGATGAAAGTAAAGTGCCTGTGGAAAAGCGCTACGAAATCAATGCCGACAGTCTGGAAGTTTTTGAACAAAGATATCCAAAAGCTGGAAGTCCAAATGCAAAAGTTTCTCTGTACATTTACGATACGGAAAATTCTGGCAAATTGCATCGCATCCCGCTCAGCGAAAACCCGGACTTTTACCTAGCAAGAGTGAAATGGCTGCCCGACTCTAAAAAAATTGCCGTTCAGGTGGAAAGCCGCGACCAAAAAACACTGGATGTTTTTCTTTACGACACGCGCATCCGAACAAAAAAACTATTACTCACTGAGAAAGACGCAAAGTGGATAAATTTGTCGGATGATCTCACTTTCTTAAAAAAATCTCCGCAATTTCTCTGGAGTTCAGAAGCCTCAGGTTACCGCCATCTTTATCTCTATTCCATAAAAGGCAAAAAGTTAAAGCAACTCACCTCTGGAAATTGGCCGGTAAGAGAGTTAATTGCACTAAATGATGCAGAAGACACCGCATACTTCACCGCCTCGATAGACTCGCCCCTGGAACAACACTTATACCAAGTTTCCCTTGTTACTAGCGAAATCACAAAGATTAGCAAGGAAGAAGGCTGGCACCAAATTACCATTCCTGACAGCGCAAAAGTGTATCTCGATTCCTACTCCAACCCCACACAACCGACTCAAGTTTCGTTAAGAAGCATGGACGGAAGCTTAATTACGTATATTGAAGAAAATTCCGTCACGGGAAAACACCCGCTTGCTCCGTATCTATCTACTTTTTCAAAGACAGAATTCGGATCTTTTAAAAACAAGGACGGCATTGAATTTTATTACTCGCTTCTCAAACCTAAAAACTTTGAAGAAGGAAAAAAATATCCGGTGATAGTTGATGTTTACGGAGGGCCTAACAGCCAAAAAGTTTCGAAAAAATGGGGCGGTAAACGTTTCTACTGGCAACAAATACTCGCAGATAAAGGCTATCTTGTTTTTCAATTGGACAACCGTGGCAGTTTGAATAGAGGACATGCTTTTGAGACAGCGATTTACCACTCTTTAGGAAATGTGGAAGTGCAGGATCAAAAAGCGGGCGTAGACTTTTTACTCTCTCAAGGTTTTACCGATCCCAATCGCGTAGGCGTATTCGGGTGGAGCTATGGCGGTTATATGGCCCTACTTACACTTCTTAAGGAACCGAACACCTTTAAAGCTGCCGTGTCTGTCGCGCCTGTCACTGACTGGACATTGTACGACACACACTACACCGAACGCTTTATGGGAACGCCTAAAGAAAATCCTGAGGGATACAAAAAAAGTAACGTGCTCGAATATGCTGAAAATCTAAAAGGGCCACTGCTCATGTTGCACGGGATGGCCGACGACAATGTTCTTTTTACAAACAGCACAAAAATTTACCAAGTGTTTCAATCAAAAGCTCTGCCGTTTGAAATGATGACATACCCGGGTAGTAAACACGGTATTTACGGCAAATTTCAACAGACACATGTATTTAAAACCATAACGGCGTTTTTTGATCGAGTGCTGCAACCTACTCAGGTTTTTTGAGTTACGGCTAGCTGTATTATTTAAAAAAGATCATTTCTCTTCGAAGCTTCTGCATCGACTTTAGATTTGGCCAAATCAATCAAATTGAGGTCGATGTCTACGGTGGTATACCCTTCTTCGCTTCCCATCTCACATAAAACTTCGCCCCACGGCCCCACTACTAAAGAATGTCCGTACGTTTCGTTTCCATCCCCATTCACCCCTGTTTGCCCGGGCGCTACGATGAATACCTGATTTTCAATAGCACGTGCAGTGACCAAAGTTTTCCAGTGCGCTTTTCCCGTTGGTACGGTGAATGCTGAAGGCAAAAATATTATTTTCGCACCTTTTGCTTTTAATTTTCTAAACAACTCGGGAAATCTCAAATCATAACAAATAGACAAACCAAAATTACAAGGCTCAGGAGTAACGACAAGATCGCTTCCGGGAGAGCAATATTTGGATTCATCATAATTTTTGTCCGGTAAATTAGCTTTAAACAGAAAAATTTTTCGGTACGTTGCAACTACTTGTCCGTAGGGATTAATTATAGAAAGAGAATTATAAAACTTTCCTTTTTCTTTTGATGGCTCTCTCAAGGTTCCGGGGAGTAAAAAAACTTTGCAAGACGCTGCGACTTCTTGCAATTTCATTAGGATATTCTGGTATTGGTTTACTTTCGAAGACCAGACAGAAGAATTTCCACTTAAATACGCCATCTCCGGAAAGACAACGACATCGGCACCCTGTGCCTTCAGAGCTTTTGTCATCTCTGTCATGCGCTCGATATTTTCTTCCAAATGAACTGACGAATGGTATTGGACAAGTCCGATTTTCATTTCTTTATGGTAGTTGCCTAGTATCGATTTGAGAAGTAGTTTTGTCTGATGAAATTTCTATCTCTTTTCTTTTTATTTCTTCTTGCAGCCTGTCAATCAACGCCGAATGCAGAAAAAGCTAAAGCGTTCTTGTCTGAGAAGCACATCAATTACAAGTTATGGAACAGAACGCCGGAATGCTGTTCTGCAAAAGGAAGTCACGGTGCAGTTGCGTCAGGGGGAACACATTCTTCCAAAGCTGGAATCGAAATTTTGAAAAAAGGCGGCAATGTAATAGACAGTGCTGTAGCGACTGCATTTGCCCTTGCTGTCGAGCGGCCTCACTCTGCAGGGATTGGTGGTGGCGGTTTCATGACGATTCACCTCAATCAGAAAAAACCTGTAAATCTTTTTATCGATTTCCGTGAAACAGCTCCCCAAAAAGCCAGCCGCGACATGTATCTGGATAAAGACGGCAAAGTTATTCCCAATATGAGTTTGAAAGGGGCAATGAGCATTGCCACCCCCAGTTTTGTCATGGGGCTTTATGAAATCCATAGAAAATGGGGAAAATTAAAATGGAAAGATGTATTGGAACCTGCCATTACACTCGCAGACAGAGGATTTTTAGTCTACCCCTCCCTGCATGAACATATCGTCGACGAAAAAGAATGCCTTTTGAAAGAGCAATACACTAAATCACTTCTTTTCAAAGAGGAACGGCCGCTCAATATTGGGGAGAGATTAGTACAAAAAGATCTCGCAAGCACCATTCGAACCATTGCAGCTCAAGGGGGTGCTTCTTTTCGCGTCGGTGCTCTCGGCAAAAAAATTGTCCGCTATGTAAATGAAAAAGGAGGGATTTTACAGCAAAGCGATCTTGCAAAATATCCCGTTAAATACAGACAACCCATTAAAGGATCTTTCGCTGGAAACCAATTTATCTCAGCTCCTCCCCCTAGCGCTGGTGGTGTAATTCTAGCAGAAACTCTCAATGTGCTTTCGGGTTACGATTTGAAAGCGACATCCAGTGATCCAGTCGAATACGTCCATCTGATTACAGAAGCATTAAAGCGTGGCTATGCGGACCGATCGCAAATTATCGGTGATTCTGACTTTGTAAAAGTAGATTATGCAAAATTAACCAGCAATGCGTATGCTGAAGAACTCAGAAAATCCATTCAACTGCAGAAAGCAACTCCTTCTTCTGAAATCAAAAATCCGAAAGTACTTCTCGAGCCCGGAACTCACACAACTCATTTAAGTGTGATGGATAACAACGGAAATGCAGTCGCAAGCACGCTTACTATTAACTATACATTCGGTTCGTGCCTTGCGGTTCCTGGAACAGGAATTTTCTTAAATGACGAAATGGATGATTTTAGTAGTAAAGTAGGAGAAGCAAATGTCTATGGTCTTGTAAGTAGTGAAGCAAACGCCATTGCGCCCGGAAAACGTCCAGTGTCTAGCATGACTCCCTCTATATTTTTAAAAAATGATAAACCGGTATTTGTAGTTGGTGCCGCTGGAGGGTCTCGAATTATTACAAGTGTTCTTGAAACTTCATTAAATTATTTTGTTCAATTTCCCGGTGACGTAAAACGTTCCGTATTTGCACCACGCTTTCACCACCAATGGCTTCCTGACAAACTAAATCTTGAAGGTGGTCTGATGGATGCGTTACAGGACGATTTGAAGTCGCGTGGACATATTGTTGCGGAACCTCCTTTCTCCCCTATCGTACAAGCGGTAGGCATTGCAAGCGATGGACAATTCACTTCTGCCTTCGATCCTCGTGATGAAGGCGGAGCAGAGGCATACTAATGAAAATACTATTTATTGCAGATCCACCAGATCGTTTAAAACCAAAGGGCGATTCCACGCTCGAACTTTTGCGCGTAGCACTTGCAAAAAAACACGAATGCTATTGGGCGCGTGAAATCGACGTTGAGTATTTTGAAAATAAAGTCATTGTACACAGCAAAAAAGTGGTGGATTGCAAGGAAGAAGAAACAGCGCAGTTAGCAGAGCAGTCGTTTCAGTCTATGAAACATTTTAAGGCTGTATTTATCCGAAAAGATCCACCCTTTGATCCTTCGTATGTACGGCTCTGCTGGCTTTTGAAGCTTGCTTCTAAAGAAACATACTTTTTTAATCATCCCGATGTCCTACTACGTTTCCACGAGAAGCTGGTTCCACTGGAAGCTTTGGCGCAAGGGTACTTTGCGAAATCAGATATTATTCCGACCTATATTGGCAATTTGGCTGGCGCCACTGCCTTTATAAATCAGTTTAAAACGGATTCATTTGTCACAAAACCTTTTTTAGGTTTTGGCGGAAGCGATGTACAAAAATTTTCGAAGAATGAACTCCTCAACTCTTATTCGGGAATTAAAGAATCCACCCAAAAAGAAATTATCATCCAGCCCTATATTCCTGAAGTGCTCGAAGGAGACAGACGCGTATTTTTACTAAATGGAAAAGTCGTGGGCCATTTCATGCGCATTCCAAAAGCAGGAGATTTCATTTCCAATCTTGCGCAAGGTGGTACGGCAGCCTCTAAACCCTTGTCGAAAAAAGAAGTGGCAGTGCTTTCCAAAGTAGGAAAATTTCTGTCAAAAAATAAAATAGATTTCGCGGGAATTGATTTGATTGGGGCCAAAGTATCAGAAATCAACATTACTTCCCCCACAGGAATGCTCGCCATTAAAAAACTAGAAGGCATCCATATCGCTGAAAAAGTAATCGATTTTATAAAAAAGAAAACTACCTAAAATTTCCAAGTAGACCTGACAATTTTCCCAATTGTCAGGTTTGGGGGCGAAGTCTATCTAAAAAACTATGTAATATTACCATTGGGGGCAAGCCCCCAGCGAGATCTCTGCAAAACACTAAAACTTATTCTCATTGAGCATGGCGCTCATATCGCCTTTCCAATTCGCGATAATTCTTTGTGCAGGATTCATTTTAGTTTCGATAATTTCACGAAGAGGTTCTAAGAATACTTCCTCGCCCAGCCCACGCGTTTTCAATGAGGCATGAGCTGCATCAAAGAGCTTTTTGGAAATATCTACTATATTCACAAAACTTTCCGCTTTCATGCCGTCTTTTGCGACTGCCAGATTCAATTCGCGCCGTTTTTTATCGTCGTACTTACCAAGTAGTTCCATGCAAAGTTTTCTTGCGTCTTCACTATAAAGAAGTCCCATCCAAAATGCGGTAGAGGCGTATCTGTCTTTTGGGCAAAGATTATCGAGCGAACGGATTTCTACATAGCCAGGTTTTACCCTACTATCGGTAAATAACTGACGAATCGCATTCCACTGATTTGTATCATCCAACAGAACACCGTCTATTTTACCTTCTTCAATATCATGCAGATTCATTCCGTTTGCTGGAACGTATTGCTTCTTTCTGTTTTGAACGAACATCAGAGGCTCTTTCCAAAGATATTCTGCAAGTCGTTCAAAGTTAAAGTCTTTAGAAAACGCTTCTGAGAACATTCCCGTGCGTTTCGGATCGGTTTCAAGCCAGATTTGGTTTCTGTAGGAGCAATAACCCGACATTTTCCCATCTATAAAGGGAGAATTTCCAAAAAGTGCGTAAGAAACTGGCGAGGTAAGTAAGCTTGCCCTTAGCATTTCGATAGCCTCTTTTTCACTCGTGTAATCTAAATTGATTTGCACAGAGGCAGTTCTTCTCATCATGGAAGTACCCAGACGGGACCTTTGCTCAAAATAATCTGTCATGATTTGATAACGTACAGACGGTATCAACTCGATGTCTTTTACGGCATGCAATGGATCTGTACCCAGTGTCAGCCACATCAAACCCCATTCGTCCGTAATGGCACTTACTTTTGCTTCAAACAAATCTACTTCTTTTTGAACTTGAAAAAGATCTTTTAACGGATCGGTAGACAGTTCCACCTGGCTACCCGGCTCGAGCGAAACTTTTCCGTGTGTAGATGTTAATCCTAAGGGGCTTCCATCGTTGTTTGTGATGATAGGCCAGATATGTTGCTTAGAAAGTTTTTTTAAAAGAGTGGTGGCACCGGGTTTTTCACCATCAGAATAGGAAAACGATTTAAGCGACGGCCACATGGCAATACGCTCAATCTCAATACCGACTTTACGATCGCTTATTTCTCTCGAGCTGGATTCAAAAAGCTCGGTGATCCAAGAATACTTAGTTTTAGCGCTTTTTACTGACATCCTGCAAAATATACCTAAATTCCTATTATTTAACCATTATTTCCTTATGAAACTTATGACACAACACCTGTTAACGGGAACTTCAGGGAAATACACTACTTATTCGAATACTCTTTATACTTATAAATAAGACATTCATCTTTTGAAACGCTAACACCAATAAATTCGATAAAAAACCAGGAGAGCCTATGAAATCATGCTTATGGCTGTGCGCCATATTATTGTGTCAGTCTATTTTCGCATCCAATGGAGTAAATCCTACTCCTGGGGGCGGGGAAGGTGTGACACCGCTAAGTAGTGGAGTTCGCGGTTGGACGGAAAGTTCCAAAGCAACAAACCTATCCCTACTTGTAGGCGTCGATAAAGGTCTTCCTGGAATTGATTTGGATGTGAAAAACGTGGAAAGAATGGGAAATCACCCTGACTATAATTTCAAAGCAACAAACCTTTACAACAAAACGGGAACAACCGCACTTGTTGCAAAAAACCTGACAGAAATTTCTTCCAAGGTAGAAGAAGACGGAACATTTCTCTTCTACTTCTCAGGCCACGGCGGAAAAGAAACTCTATTGATGGAAGATAGAACGATGAAGGTACAAGAAATCAGAGCAGCTCTAGAAGCCGGCAGAAAGAATATCGGACCTTTAAAAAGACTCCTTTTGTTCTTTGACTCCTGCTATTCCGGTTCCCTACTTCCAAAGTTCAGAGGAATGCCAAGCATTCAAATGCTGCCTGTAACAGACATGCAAAAAGAAGCAGACTCCATTGTAGAAGCATTGAAACCTACAACAAGAGATGCTTACTTTGATAAATTGTTCGTTTTTGCCTCTTCGCGCGCCGATGAAACCAGTGCTGCGGGGTCTAACGGTTCTGCCTTCACTGTCGCACTCGGCAAAGCATTCGATGAAGGAATGGAAAAGAACGATACTATCGGCGAATTCATTCAGAAAACGTACGACTACACGAAAGTACACCATCCGGTAGCTCGCCTTGTTCCAGAAGATCTTAACAATGAGAAAATGCGGAATTAACCTGTAAGTCAGGTTTCAAGCCATATTCTTTGGCTTCTCTGCAGTGAGAAAAATTTAAACTAATGGCGCGAAGGGCAATTCCAGTTTGGAATTTGCCCTTTGCTCCGTAAAGAGCATCACCCAAAATCGGAAAACCTCTTTTAAAGAGCTCGAAACGCAACTGATGCGAGCGACCCGTTTTCGGAATAAGTTTCCATCTTCCTACTGTTTGCCCCTGATGCTCTGTCACACCTAAGAATTCAGCTTCGGTAATGGCGCGTTTGCCAAAAGGTTTTTCATACGCGCGTTTTTTTCCCTTAAGTAGCATACTTTCCCACTTAAACTTTTCTCCGACATTCGGCCACTTGCCATCGGCACTTTCACTCAGTGCTTCGTACTGCTTTTCTACTGTCCGGTGTTCAAACCAGTTACAGGCGACAGCATGTGCATGATCATTTTTTGCATAGACAATCAGGCCCGAGACTTCCCTATCCAACCTGTGTACGACGAAAATATGTCTTTTGTATTTTTCCGTCAGCTCGGTAAGAAGCGAACCAGAATCAAGCTCCGTTTCAAACCTTCCAGGAATCGACAATTGATTGGAAGGCTTGTCCAAAACCACAAAATTTTCATTTTCAAAAACTACATTCATTTTGACACCATTATGGGGAGAGAAGATGCCAGGCTCTTAGGCAAAATCTTGATTCCTTTTTTAACACATTCTTCGATAATTTCTTTTTCTTCGCAGTGGCTCGTAACGAGTACTGCATTTTTTTCCAAACCTAGCTCGGAAATCAACTCTAGTCCAGTTTGATTGCTGCCGATCAACTCATAATCAACCAGTAGCTTCAGTGCAGTAGAGGGTCTGATATTCCACCAGCGCTTGAAAGCTTCGACATTGGTGAAATGTCTGAGCGATACACCTTTTGACTTTCTTAAACCCAAAGGAAATCTGTTCTTCCAGGTGTCGTGGATAGAGTCGTCATCATCAATCACTATCAATACGCTTTTCTTAGCAACTTCAAGGGTTGGCAAGAACCATACGGGTGTAACGGCTTTTGCGAGGGTGATTTGAATGGCTGTACCGATTTCAGGTGCGCTGCTGATTTCAATTTTTCCATCCCAAGATTCGACCATTTTAATGGCGTGGTATAAACCCAGACCAGAACCTTCTTTTTTGCCGAATGTCGTCCCTCTTGTTCCCAATGCTTCTATCAAATCAGGCGGCATGCCTTTGCCATTGTCCTTAATCGTTAAAATCAGATTTTCGTTTGTGGATGCAAGGTCGATTTCAATTTTTCCACTCGCGGTAATGGCTTCTACGGAATTATTTATCAAATTAGAGAGAAGCCTCTCAAATTCAATGCGGTTTACGCTAGAAAACACACACTTTGAAGCCAAATCACTGTGGTATTCAATCACAACGTCTTTGTGCGCTGAATACTGCACTCGCTTTTCGCTCACTATGATATTCACGATAGCATCAATAAGCTCTGAAGATTTTTCGACGACTTTGAGGGATTTTGCAGTCGGTTTTCTTAATTGATTGCTACCCGAATGCAGCAGATTGTTTGCAATATCGGTAATTCTTTGAATCGCTGTACGCAAAAGTAAACGCTGATTTTCTGGAAGAGTTTCCAAAGTGTCGAACATGACTTGCAAGGCGGCTAAGGGAGATCGAATATCATGCGCCACTTGAGCTGCTAGCGCACCAAGTGCCACATCACGCTCAGTGGTAATCATTTTCTCTTGGGATTCTTTAAAACCGCGTTGCATCTGGCTAAACGCAGTATAAAGATTTTCTATTTCTGTTGCGCCCTTCTCGGAAACCTCTTCGGAAGAAATGTCTTTGCCGGATGAGAAGTTTGAAATGAGTAACTGAATAGGTAGCACCATCTGCTGGTTGATGAATCTCTGCACGATGAAAAAAATCAGAATCATGATGATAGTGATCCCGAAAATCCACTTACGTGCGAGTCCTCTTGAGTCACCCAGGTATGACAGTTCTTTTTCGAAAGAAATTCTGCCGTATTCCTTGCCTTCGAAAATGATTGGATAGACTTCGTCCAAGGCAATTTTTTCTTTCGATTCGCCCAAAGAGCCAAAAGTGAATACTTTACCTTTAATTGTTTTCAACTCGAGCCATTTTAAATTTTGACTATGGTAGAGATCACCCGAAGCAAGTTCCAACGCTTTATGATGATCTAAAATGATGTCGTTCAGTATTTGGGTTTCTTCGTTTTTAAGTTTGGAAAGGATTTTTTCTCTTTCTAAAGTCACGTCTTTTTGTAGACTCTGTCCGTGTATCAACTGTACGGAAATCACAAAGGATACGAACCACAGAAAAACCACAACTCCGACTAAGGTAGTAAGCCTGAAGTCCAACCGCCTTGAGGCACGTTTTAACGCATCAATTTCAGGTGCATATTTTTTAAGAAGTTGCTCATATAGATTTTCCAGTTCGTTTTTCCACAACTGGAACTTTTGTTCTAATGTGAATGCAATGGCCTTCATTCAGCTCTCACTTTCAATGGCAACATTTTTCCATTTGCAATTTTTAATACGTAAATTTCTTTTTGCATCTCGTTGCCATTTAAAAATTTCATGCTTCCGGTGACACCCTTAAAACTTGTACTTTTCAGCTGATCCATAATGGCTTTTGGACCTGAAGAAGTGACTTTAGTAAGCGCTCGGTAGAGGAGTTCTGCGCTATCATGCATCAGCGCCGCGTCTACGTCGGTGGATTCAAGAGACTCTTTATATATTTTTTTATATTCGGATAAGAAATTTATAGAGTGCAAGTTAGATTGCTCTTTGTACCAGTGGACAGAGAAATAAGCGCGCGACAAAGATTGTGGTACCGTTTTCAATGCTAAAAGCAAATCATCGTTTTGCCACCCATCATTACCGATAATGGGTAAGTGAACATTGTTATTCGACAGCTGTGTCATCAGATAGACCGCTTCCATTGCAGAAGTTGCCATGAAAATAGAGTCAGGATTTTCAAGATTGGAGATATTCTTTATTACTTCTGAAAAATCCTTGTCGTTTGTTTTTATCGCGTAATTAGCGATAATTTTTGCGCCTGTGGATTTGATTCTGTTCTGAAATACTGTTGTTAGGTAGTTAGTGAAGCTATCACGTACATCTGTAATCACAACGATGCGCTTAGCTCTCAACTTTTGTGTAGCAAAGTCCGCCAAAAACTTTCCTTGGGAGTTGTCGTTAAAACAGGTGCGGACTACGTACTGTTTGTTTTTTGTAATATCCGGGTGAGTAGCAGAAACGACTACTAATGGTATTTTATTTTCTTCAGCTAGCCTAGACAGCACAAGTCCGTCGTTGCTGGAATGCACACCAATCATTGCAAGGTAACCACCCCGCTTGATTTCCTTCATCACGCGCACAGAGCCTTGAGCAGTGCCTTGAGTATCAAATGCAGTGACTTCGATATGCCTTCTTTGTATCCCCCCCTCGCGGTTATATTTGGACGTGATCATTTGCAGCACTTTTAGCGCTTTGTTTGAGGGACTGTTATGGGAACCTGTGCGACCGCCTACATAGGCGATCTTAATCGGTGGATCTGCAAACAAAGACACACAGAGAAAGAAGGTTAAGAACAACTTCATTAAAGAGCACCTGAACTTAGACTTTGGGTTAATTTGAGCTGGAAGTATTTACACTAACCATGTAAATTTTACAATACACTATTATGTAAGATATTGAAATTACAGTATTTTCGCTTTACTTAACATCAGATAAGGTAAGTTCCCATCCTCTGCCAGTCACATGCACGGCACTTGGTACTATCTATAGATATGAAAAAACTTTTCTACTTACTCCCCTTATTACTCATCAATGCAACGTCCGTTAAACCCATCCCAGAAAATCCTGTGCTGGATAAGTATCTTATCAAAGCACAAAACGAGTCTCGGATGCCGCAGATTTCAGATCTGTTTGAAGTAGAACACAAAACAGATGATGGATTTGAAATTATTGTTCCGAGAAATAAAACAGCACTTCTCAAAAAAATTGATCCAGATGCCAGATTAATAGATACAGATTTGGATGCGCGTTGGTCGCGACTTGGTGAACGAGCTCTTGCAGGATTTCATAATTTTCAAACTGTTCAGGAACATTTAAAAAAAATTGCAGATACCTATCCTAATCTTGCTACTTTAGAAGAATATGGAAAGTCGATGGAAGGACGTCCACTTATGGCATTGAGACTACTTTCCTCAGTGCGCACACAAAATAATAAACCGAAAATCATGATTACTTCAGCTACACACGGAGATGAATTAATCACGGTGGAAGTACTGTTCGGATTACTCGAGCAATTAGTTGCAGGATACGGCAAAGATGAAAGACTGACCAAGATTGTAGACAACCGTGAAATCTATTTTATCCCTGTCATTAATCCGGATGGGTATTTCAGAAAACAACGCTACGCGAACGGCATAGATCCGAACAGAGACTACCCATGGCCGGATAGCCCTAACAAAAATTCAAACCCTTGTATTAAATCCATTATGAACTTCGTGGATAAATACGCAATTGAAGGGTCAATCGACTACCACTCCACAGGCGGCATGATTATGTACCCTTGGGCGTACACATATGACTCAATTCCTACGGAAGATAAAATCGTTTTTGATAAAATGACATCTAAAATGGCACAAACAAATGGTTACGCCTACGGCCCTATTTCTAAAGTGATTTATGTCGCTAAAGGTTCCAGCGCTGATTATTACTACTGGAAGCACAAGACAAAAGCGTTGGGTATAGAAATTAAATCTGATGGATCCTCTTCCATTATACCGGCCATGATCAAAGAAAATACAGAGTCAACATGGAGATTTTTGGAGAGCTTTTAGTTAAACTTCTACGGTAACGGGATTACTGCTTCTCTCCCACTTTGTTCCAAGTGTAATGATTTTCGTAAGAAGTTCGGGGTAAGCGATTCCTGCAGCCTTTGCCGATTCGGCAAAATCTTCATCTTCAGCAAGATGCGGGTTAGCGTTTGCTTCGATAAAATAAATCTCATGGTCTTTTGTTACTCTAAAGTCCACTCTTCCATAGCCGGATAAACCAAGAGCCTTGTAAATCTTAAGAGCTGCTTCATGCAATTCTTCTTTTATTTTTTCGGGCAGTGTCGCAGGGCCAGATTTTATTTTGTGCTTCTTTCGGTAGGAATGGCTCCACTTAACTCTATCCGTAGCAATGGGAAGGATCTCCGTATTCTTTTCACCGAATTTGAGTTCCCATACAGGCAGCGCTTTTAGTTTTTCATTACCCAAGACGCCCACATATATTTCTTGTCCTGAAATATATTCTTCTACAATCGCATCTGTACCGACGGAGTGCCAGACGCGCTCAATTCTTTCTACCAAGTCCGTTGAATTCTTTACGACAGAAGCTTGAGAGATTCCGCATGAAGCATCTTCTGTTCTCGATTTTACAATCACGGGAAAGCCTTCTACCAGGGATAAATTTGTGTACTTTTCACGCGGTACTGGCCAAAACCTGGGAACTTTAACGCCGCATTCCTTCACCAAATTTTTACTGAGCGCTTTGTCGCGGCTGAGAATAAGTCCCCGAGGGTTGCAACCCGTATAGGGAATTTTCATCAGTTCAATCAAACTGGGTACGTTTTGATCCAGCATGGACTGATCATCAAAATCATCCATGAGATTAAAAACTACTTTTGGTTTGAAAGTCTCTATCTCGTGTACCACTTCTTTTACACTGTTATGAACGCCGAGAATTTTTACATCATGTTCAAGCTTCACTAGTGAATTAAAGACATCGTATTCCACTTTCCAAAAGACTTCATTCATGTCAATTCCCGTAATATCTTTCGGCGGAACATGTTCCGTGTAAGTGAGTAAAAGAATTTTCATGGTTATTTTCTTAGTTTACCACGTTCCCAGACATTAAACCCGAGCTCCCTTGCAAGAGAGCCTGTTTTCTTCATCAAGTTCCGTTTAAAGGACTGAATGCTTCGTGCTGTAATTTTGTGACTAGATAATCCATCCAGTATCATAATTTCCAAAGCGCAGGCGTGTAGCCAATCAACATCATGCTTAAAACCGCAAATAGCTGCGAACCTTGTTTTTTTTAGAAACACTGAAAGCTCTTTTGGTTTGGCACTGAGTGTCTCACATGCGCCAATATGGACAATTCGTCCCTTCCCTTTGCCATAAAACTCTACAAGATCGGTGATGGGGATAAGCTCACCGCCAATTAACAAATTTCCTGGTTTGCCGTGAAACCCAAGATAGAGAATAGGATAATTATTGTATTTTGATTTTAACCACTCTTTTACAACTGCGCGAAATTCGTCCCGAGTGGAGGCAGTGCGGTGTATATACGGAATCTTCCATTGGCTTTTGACGAGTTCGAGTACGGGAATAAGACTGTGCGTGCGTTTCAATCCTTCGTCCCAGTCTCCTTCAAGACAGAGAATTCCATTTCGTGTCATGATTTAATTATAACAGAAATAAAAAAGGAAGGAGATAAGTCCCTTATAAGCGAGTTATTCTCCAGCGAAAACTTTGAGTCTGGCTTCCGCAAGAAAATTATTTTGTGAATCGTATACAGTGCCTTTGAAAAGAATTACCGGCAACATTTCGCGCTCTGTTTCCAATTTGATAAACAAATTACCAGATGTTGGAAATTTCTCTTGTCTCTCAAATTTGGCATTGGTGACGCCCACCAAAAAAGCTTTGGATATTTTTTTTCCGGTATTTAAGGTGATCTCTTTCGCAATAGATCCAAACGCATAACCTTGTGCCATCAGTTCAATAAAAGAGGAAGGGCGAAAACCTTCTTTTGAAAAATAATGTCCTTCTGCTTTAATCGCAGACCGGCAAAGCATTTCATTTTCGCTAAAGCTCACAACTTCGTCTACCCAAACCATGGGAGGTTTATGCGGAAGGTACTTAAGCAGTTCAGACGTTGAGATTGGGAGTGACAACACTTCTCTCCATCATTTTCTTACATTCATTGCGATCAAGCTTTGAACTCGCAGTTACAGGTAACTCTAAAATCACCTGGTATAAGTCATCATCAAACTCACGGCCGAATCTTTGTTTCAAAGACTCATAGATGTCCTGTTTGTTCGTGCTTACTCCTTTTGCCACAATCCCCAACTCTTCTCCGAGTCTTGGGTGAGCAACAGGAACGCAAACAGAATCTAAATTCATTTTTTCTTTTAAAAAGTTCTCAATTTCTTCCAATGAGAACTTTTCGCCGCCGCGGTTAAGAACCAGTTCCGCCCTGCCTTTATATACAAGAACGCCGTCTTCTCTTTTTTCAAGAACATCTTTGATAAAAATACTTCGTGGAAATTCTAAATGGTTGTTTTGAATCATAGCAAGACAAACTGCCGGGCCGGAAAACTCGAGCCCCTCTTTAGGCCGTAATGTAACATCTATATGAGAAAGAAACTGTCCCACTTCTCCGTCTTGCTGCGGTGCTTTGCCCGGTGGTAAATGGGTAATACCCGGGGATGCCTCGGTTGCACCATATCCGATACTTGGAGACTCTATATGCAGTACTGTTTGGCTTTTTTCCCACAGATTTTTTTCTACCTTTGCGGCTCCAATAATAGAGGAGTAAGTATTTCTGGGATTGAGATTTGTTTTCTCAATTACTTCCAGTAAATCTTTAAAATGCGTCGGGGTTCCCAATGTCAAAAGGCCTCTATCTTCCCAATCCAGCCAAGCCTTGTGATAATGTGCAGAATAATTTCCTATCGGTGCAACTAGCTTTTTAAAATAGAGCAGAGAGTGGCAATACCCGAGTATCAAACCAAAAGTGTGAAAGGGCTGCGGGTAACAAAATACTGCTGAATAAGAACGCGAATTAAAAAGGCTTAGAATCGCCTTTAAAGACGATTCAATATTTTTTTTGGAATAGAGGACGAGTTTTCTGCCCATAGTGCCAGAAGAAAAAATTCCGAACACAGGTTTTTCCGGGTAGTCTTGATGTGCTGCCTGCGTGATAGCTGGTATTTTTCCCCAGTCGCCCGTAAACTCGATTTCCCCTTTTGGTAACAAGGATAAAAAATCAAAATTGTTCTCAAAAGTAGGTGGACAAAGAATAAGCAATTCTTCGTTTTTCCAGGTTTGTTGGATGAGATCTTGAATTAGCGGGCCGTGATATCCTTTCCACAGCCGAATCCGCATTTTACAGATTTCCCATGCGGAAAATCACGTTATCATCATTCCATACGTCCCCAGCGACAGCAGAAGTAAACGCGTCTCGGGAAAGTTTGAGGCTCAGGATTTTCTTTGTGTCTTTTACAAAATCCGTATCATAGAAAAGTCGGATGAGCTTATGAAAGCGCGTTACACCTTTTCTAACTGTATCTTGATAAGCACCGCCAAGATCTTTTTCAAGAATGCTGCTGTTTGTTTGCATTGCACGATCAATAACATCAGAAGCGAGTTTTGCCGTGTACATGGAAACATGCGCGCCCGATGAAAAAATAGGATCGAGAAAAGCGGCAGCATCTCCAACTTGCAACCAGCGATTTCCAATCATGGATTCACAAGTGTGAGAGTAATTGGAGTACGCTTGCACGTCAGCGACTCTCACAGCATCTTTCATCATGTCTCGAAACACAGGAGTCGAATCGAGCATGGTTGTTAAATACTGTTCAAAATTTGTTTCCTTAGGGATCAGCTTGGAATTAGTCACAATACCAACGCTTGTTTTTCCGCAAGCAAAAGGGATAGTCCAGGCCCAGGCTTGATTGGGTAGTACAGAAATAATGATATCTCCTGCGCGAATTCCCTCATCACGCTTCACGCCGGTATAATGCGAAAAAATACCAATATTGTTGATTAAATCTGTATTGGGTTGCCGCATTTTTTTCTTATTACCGATTACTGCTATTCTTCCGGATGCGTCGGCAAGATACTTTACGCGAAAAGTTTCTTGATCGGTTTTAACAAGGATATGATCGTCTTTTTCTTCGATATCGTCTACGCGCACCGGTTGGTAAACATGCGTGCCCAACTCTTTTGTGTGTTCAAGTAAATCCGCATCAAACTTGCTGCGTTCCACTTCAAATGCCATACGGTGATCTTCAAATGGGCTGTCACCGAAGTTAAACAGGATTGTTTCATTCGTGCGGTGATCGATAAAACGGGCACCAAACTTACGGATATACTTGCCGCTGTCGATTTTAGAATAAACACCGGTTTCTTTTAAAATTTGCATGGAGCAAGGGAGCAAAGATTCCCCGATTCTGAATCTGGGAAATGCTTCCTTTTCAAACAGGGCGACATCGTATCCTTTTTGTCTCAAATAAGACGCTAAAGTACTTCCACCAGGACCACCACCGATAATACCGATATCATGCGTTTTCATAGTTGTTTCTCCTGTGAGATTGTTCTCTCAATGCTGTTGTCAGTGATTCAATTCCTTTGCTCAACGTTTTGTCTTTTTCTACAAACGGAACATGTCTTCGTACAAAGTCATACAATTCTTTTGAACTTCCCGTGAGTTCTCTTCCTTGAATATCAAGTGCTTGTGTCAAACACACCAGATACATAGCGGTAATGGAATAAAGAGAATCCAAAATTTCAACCGTTTGGTTAGCGGCACTCATGCCAAGGCTTACCTTATCCTGGTTGTGGGATTCACTCGAGCGGGAGAAAGATCCATTCGGCATTGTTTTCGCCAAAATTTCGGATGTAATCGCAGACACGCTTTGGTGCACGCCTTTTAATCCGTGATGCAAAAACCTATCTTCTTCTGGAATCGTATTCCATGCAGCCAAGTTTGCAGGCAAGCCGCGATTCGATTTTTCATCGACAATATAAGCGACCTGTCTATCCACAAGATCTGCAATGTGGCCGAGTGAAATTTTTAAATAATCTAGTCCCTGACTCAAATAGCCGCCGTAAAAGTTTCCGCCATTTGCAAGATTACCTTCGGCATCAATGAGTGGATTATCGGATACTCCGTTAATTTCAGATTCTAGCCACTGTCTGAATAATAAATTCGTTTCGACAACTGGGCCCAATACCTGCGGCGTGCATCTTAAAGAGTAACGATCTTGTACGAGAGAAGTCGTATGATTTTTATCATAAGAAATCGAAGCTACAGGGATGACGGAATAATTTTCTTCCTGAAGCACTGTTCTGATTTTTTTTGCGATGAGAGCCTGACCAGAATGCGTTTTTCCTTTTTCATTAATCAGAGGAGAAAACGCTTCTGTTCTGCCTTTAAGCCCCATGCACAACCAAGCAGTTCCTGTCGCTACTAACTCGACAAGGTATTCTGCTTCTAAAAGACACTCGACTCCCATTCCACACATGGTCGATGTGCCATTTACAATCGCAAGTGCTTCTTTGGGTTTAAATTCGTAAGGCTTTTTCTGGTACTGCTTAAATAGATCTGCTGCTTCGAAAATTCCCTCTGGAGTTTCAATTTGCCCTTCGCCTCTAAGCATTGCAGCTACATAAGCAAGCGGAACCAAGTCACCACTTGCGCCCAGCGACCCTTGGCATGGAACTACCGGTGTCCAATTTCTTTCAAGACAATCTTTGAATGCTTCGATGAGTTCAAAACTGACGCCGCTATAGCCGCGCGTAAGTGAAATCAATCTAAAGAGTGTTGTAGCTTTAGAAGCACGACGTGGAATTTTTTTTCCTACACCGCACATTAAATACGAAACCAAATTATTTTGAAGCTGTGTTGTTTTCTGAAGCGGAATGGAACGGAAGAGGCTGTCGCCAAAGCCTGTATTTACTCCGTAAACAGGAACAGATCTTTCAAGCAAAGAAACGAGTTGCTTGTGAGTCGCTTCCACGCCCTTTTTACAGTCTTCAGAAATTTCTATGGTATCTATTTTATGATCTTCATTTAAAAATCGGATGACTGATTCTAAACGGATCGGTTGTCTATCAATGTAAAAGCTTCTTGTTTGCACAAAACCTGTTCTAACTTTGTTAAAATTTCGCGATCGGGCCCATTAAAGACGGAATGACGTGTGTCGGCAATCGAAATTTCACTTGTTTTTTCGCGTGTTGCGTCATTCAGCTCAAGCGCGCAGGCATTGTATTTTCCGGGAGTTTTCTGATCCGGCAGAACACTTAAAATCCATATTTTTTTAAAAGAGTTGCCTAATAACATTTGGGCGTTACACACTGCATTACTTAGCGTGGAGTTCCCATACTGTGAGCAGAACACAGGTAGACTCCAACCCTTCGCCTGTAAAAAAGGAGAGCACCTGACATTCGGCAGCGTGTGAGCAAACCGAACTGCAGAAGTAGCATCCGATTGTACAAACAATTTATCGCTGGTACCCGAAGCATCTTGGCTGCCAAGAAAAATAAGATCTGGCTTGTCCTTTAAATTCCAAACAAGTTCCGTCAATCCAAATGCGGCAGCGTCTAATTGATACCACCTGTCGACTTTGCTGCTCCACTCGGGATCTTTTGCAAAGGGAAAATCAAATGGAAAACGGTAAAGATGTATCTTCATTGCAGCACCTTTTTTACAGTCATCGCTGCCTGCATGCCGCCAAAACCAAGAGATGTGATGAGAACTCGATTGGTTTTCTGCTTTCTGCTCTCTTTGCCTAAAACATAAGTAGAATGAAATGTCGGATCAATAGACTGCGTCGTCGCTAATCCAAACAGTGTCTCCCACTTCAAAATACTGATAGACGCGATTAAATCCATCAAGCCGCTTGTGCCAAGGGTATGTCCGATACACCATTTGGTTGCAGTAATCGGAACACTTGGTAAGACCGTAAAAAATACTTTGTCTTCTGTGAGATCATTAAACTTTGTTGCTGTTCCATGCGCGACAACCGCGTCCACACTTTCACTACCGATGACTTTTCTTACAAGAGCCACGAGTCTATTCCCGTCCGTAGAGGGGCGTGTAATCGAATGCCCTTCTGTCTCGATAGCAACTTGATCGATTTCAAAATCACTTGTTTCATTGAGTGAAACTAACACTCCCGCAGCGGCTTCTCCCAAAGACAATCCATCCCGGTGAGAGGAAAAAGGTTTTGCCGAAGATTCTGATAGAGCGCCCAAAGACTTGAACCCTTTATGAATAAAAGGTCCTACTTCGTCGACACCTAATACAAGAACTTGATCGACCTGTTTAGATTCCAACCAAAGTTTCGCTAGAAAAAGTGCGCCATGAGAAGAAGCGCAGGCATTACTGATACATGTGGATGCAACTGGTTTTAGTCCTGTTTTTTCCAAAAAATATTCCAAGACGGGATAAAGTGTATCTGAATCCAGTTTTTCATTATTCCAGACTACGTCCTCTAAATTTCCTTTTGTAGAGGCAAGAATAACTCCCAATTTGGAGCTCAAAACTGAGTGTTGAAGTGTAATATCCTGGTAAACTTGAAAAAGCTGCTCGCCCAATTTCTCTTTTGAAGTCTTGTTTTCAAATCCGGAAATACGAAAGACCCGATCGTCTGAAAGGTTAAGCGACCCTTCATGCAGGGATTTCCAAAAAGACTCTGGTCCCTTTCCACATGCGGATATGCAACTGTAGCCATTTATCTTCACTTTAGAAAACCTAAGCTTGTAAGCCCGAAAAGTCTAGAGAGCAAACGCGTGCAACAGGACTAAATTTCTCTGGCTGTCCAGGCAGGGATAAAGTAGTTTTGGAGGAATGATTACACCAAGTACCTTAAATTTGTTTTCCCGTGAGGCAACTCCATTCACCGAAAATACTTTCCAGGTTTCGCTTACGATTCCTGAGACTCTCCCCTATTTCGACGGCCACTTTCCCGGCAATCCCGTTTTGCCTGGTGTCGCCATGATGGATTTATCGCTTGAAGCGTTGCGAGTACATGCAGAAGAAAACCGCTCGCTCGTCGGTGTGCGTTCCGCTAAATACTTAGCTTTGATTCAGCCACAAGACACAGTTCAAATCGCTTGCACGAAGAATT
Source organism: uncultured Pseudobdellovibrionaceae bacterium (assembly GCA_964396165.1). Lineage (GTDB taxonomy): Bacteria > Bdellovibrionota > FAC87 > UBA2466 > UBA2466 > CALCZU01. The sequence continues at coordinate 41,260 of CAYNEF010000003.1, read as the reverse complement.
CAGATAGCGAGTGGCAAGTTGTCTGGAATAAAGAAGGTAAAAAAGTGTGTGATTTAGTGCTGAACTTCAGTTGAAGGAGCGCTGGAAAGCTTTGCTACCATTTGATAAACATCACCAAGCGTGCGCACTTCTTTAAAAATGTCTGCTTCCACTTTGATATTCATTTTTTCTTCAAGATAGACGAGCAAATCAATCGCATCGAGACTATCGAGCTTGAGATCGGTAAAAAGATTCGCTTCTGGTTTTAAACTTTCCAGAGGAATTTCAAAACCCTGATTAAGCGTTTCATTAACGCGAGATGTCACTTCTTGAATTTGCATAGTTAACCTGTGCCCGGATACTAGCAACGGACGATAGCTTCGACAAATGTTTTTTCTGATCAATCTACTTTGATTACTAATGTGGTATTCATCCCACCAAACGCAAAGTTGTTTGATATCGAGTACTTTGTTTTTTGTTCCAGTGGTTTTTGTATCAATTTTAAATCCAGACATTCGGGATCAGGAGTGTCCAAATTACGGGTTGGGATCAAAACACTTCTGTGCATCATCTCAACACTTGCAATCACTTCCAAAGCACCGCATGCCGCAAGGCTATGGCCAAAATGCCCCTTAAGGCTGGAAACAGGCACGCGATTACCAAACATTTCGTACGTGGCTTTAGCTTCTTGAATGTCGCCCAAGACGGTTCCCGTAGCATGCGCATTCACATAACCAATCTCGCTTTCGGATACGTTTGCACGCTTTAGTGCTTCTTTCATCGTAAAGTACATTGAATCCGACTGTGGTTGAGACATGTGGTGGCCGTCACAGTAATAGTAACCCGCAGAAAGCTCTGCGAGCACTTTCGCTTGTCGTTTTTTTGCATGCTCTTCTGTTTCCATGACGACAATGCCAGCGCCTTCTGAAACTACTAGTCCGTCACGGTTTTTATCGAATGGACGGGGAGTAAGATCGGGTTTGTCGTTATACCCGCGCGAAGCTGCAAGAACGTTATCAAAAACGGACGTGCTCGTGTAATGCAATTCATCGGCACCGCCCGCGACAACGACATCATATAAGCCTGTTTGCAAAAGCTCCCAACCTACAGCAATGGCTTGAGAAGAACTGCTGCAAGCAGAAGAAGGAGCCAAATTGGGGATTTTTAATTCAAGCGCAAGCGCTACGTTGGCTGCAATGGAGTGGTTCATCACTTTAAAAAAAGACGTCGATAACTGGCCTTCGGGCCCGCCTTTTTCAATCAATTTCCTGTAATACGTTTCTAGTGTGTCAGGACTTCCTGTCGTCGAACCAAGAATGAGAATATTTCTCGCGTTGTCCCCACTTAACGGAAATCCTGCCTGTTCGAGCGCCTGTTTGGAAGCAAGCACTGCCATCTCTGACATTTTGGACATGCTCCGTCTTGCATTGCGCGGAATGACTTTTTCATCGAAAGGTTTTGCCGGTGCTCCTAAAAAAGAATGGAGTCCGTTATATTTTTGCCAGTCGGGAAATGCTCTGACGCCGGTTTCATTTCGTAAAAGTGCACCCATCATTTCTTCTGTAGTATTTCCGAGAGAACTCATTACGCCATAGCCAGTGATTACAACTTTCATGTTTGCCCCCATTGCGACAACTCTTTTAAAACAGGTTTGATTCCAATCAAATGTCCAGCCGAACGAAGACCAGAAATTGCAGCGCCCAAAAATCCAGGGCAAAGTGTGCTTTGTCCTGTCAAAAGGAGATTGGAAAAATGCGTTCTCGGGCCCAAGGCCCTGACACCGGTATTTTCTATCGAGTGATAGATTCCATATGCTGTGCCATTTTCTGATCCATTAAAATACATATTAGTCAGTGGCGTCGAAGCATCGTATTCTTTAATCCACGACGAAAAATTCGGCAGGTAATGGTCCACACTTTTCAGAACAGACGTAGCAACTGTTCTTTTTAAATCAGTATAATCCTGACCACGGCGGTTTACTTTTGTTCCTCTCCACTTTTCTACCCAATGCATTGGGAATGCAGAATTTAATGTGACTGGATATTTTGCCGATTGTGCACCTTCTCTATCGTTACGCGCCAGAAAAACCGCGCCCGGTCTGTCAGAAGGCAAACCATGTCCCAAAAATTCTTCATACTTCTCTGAAGCAAAATAATAATAGTTTTTTCCAGGAGCTAAATCAGGCTCAGTTACGCCATAGCCATACAATCCGAATAAGGAACAACTTTCCTCGATTCTGTTTAAACGGCTTGTGAATGCCGGCTTATGTTGTGTGGGTTCAAAAAAACGGAAAGTAGATTTGGGATGAATCCCAGAGATCACCCACTCGCTCTCAAGTACTTCGCCTGTTTCTAACAGTACTTGTGTCACTTGTTTTTCGTTCGTAAGAAGTTTTTGCACACGCGTTTTCAGTCGGACTTCACCGCCATTTTTCTTTATGGCGTCTACAAATTTGTTTGCTAAGGCGTCTCCGCCATTTTTAAAACCGTAGGACCCGATAATAAAGGAATCAAGCACGAGGCAATGCAGTCCAAACGACATGTCTTCTGGCATGACACCATACAGTGCCGAATACGTGTACAAAACTGATTTCAGTTTCGCATCGGTAACATGGCTCTCTACGACACTTTTTACAGAGGATTCGAGCGCTTTCATCAGCGCCATTTCTTCAATGGTCGCATCAAACGAATAAGTAGGAAAAAGTTTCACCGTTTGTTTTACTAAAGCGAAATATTTTTCAATTCCTTCTCTTTCGTGTGGAAACTGAGAACTGAGACGGTGAACCAGTTCTTCATACCCTTTTGGAATTTCTACTTTGAAACTGGGGAACTGAAAGACATCGAATCCGCTTGTATCAAGTGGCGTAAATAGATTTTCATCCCATACTCCCAAATAACTGAGCAACGTGTGAAAAGGCTGCCCCTGATCCATCGCGCCCACATAATGCCCGCCGGTATCAAACTGCACTCCGAAACGGTTAAAGCAATGCAGATAACCGCCTGGCTTTGTGTGTTGCTCAAGAACACAAACAGATTTACCTTTTTTGGAAAGTAGCGCAGCGCTGGTGAGAGAAGAAATCCCAGAGCCGATGAGAATGACATCCCATTTTTTCACGAGGGAAAAAGACCCCCGTTCACACTGATTGTATGACCGGTAATATACGTCGAATCTTCAGAACATAAAAAAGAGACAGCTCCCGCTACTTCATTCGGCGTACCGAATCTATTCATTGGAATGCGCTTTTTATACTCTTCAATTTGGGGAATGCCTTTGATCATTTCAGTTTCGATAAGTCCGGGAGCAACTGCATTGACCCTGATTCCTCTGACTCCGACTTCCATGGCAAGCGTTTTTGTCATCGCAATCAAAGCCGCTTTGGAAGCAGCGTAATTAATCTGGCCGGGATTTCCGGTCTGTCCCGCAAGTGAACTGATATTGACGATAGAACCCGCCCGAAGTCTGAGCAATTTTCTTAAAACATGGCGTGTGAGATAAAACGGACCCGAGGTATTTGTTTTCAAAACGTCATCGAATTCTTCATCCGACATCAAACCCGCAAGGTTGTCTCTATGTAACCCAGCATTGTTGACCAATGCAAATGGAGTTAACCCTTCTCTTGTGCAAAACACTTTTTCGATGGCAGTTTCCATCGCCACGCGATCTTTCACATCAAACTGCACCACTTCCGCAGTCCCCTTCAGGGCATTAATTTGCGAAAAGGTGTCTTCTGCACCTTTTTGATTTTTATTGTAGTGGACGATGACATGAAAACCATCTTTCGCAAGTCGCACGGCAATTGCCTGCCCGATGCCTGAGCTAGCGCCTGTTACAAGCGCCATTTTCTTTACAGATTTCGCTTCATTTTCTTGCATCTCATCCCCCGCAGAGCTATTTTCAGCGTGGCTCTGCCAACAGTGCCTAGTTTCCCAAGGAACATAACTATCGTGATCAGTGATGTCAAAAATGCAGATAAGGAAATTAGTCTTTCTTCAAACTATTCGACTCTTTGGCTTTTCTATTTCATTTTTTCCATCGCATGCATTGGAAGCGTCGCGGCATATTTTTTCACACTCCCTTGTTTGATACTCGGCAGATTCTCTCGACCGTTGTGGCATTTAGGCGGACAAATGCTTTGCTTGGGTGTCGGCGTACTGATGAAAGTACAACCCTGGTTTAATTTCGAAACAAACGTAGATCTCCCTCGGTGGAAAAATTCCAGGGTGGATTATGCTACTTTTTCAAACCACAGATCCCATCTGGATATGTTTATTTTGCTGACACTGATACCCAATATTCGTGTCGTCACTAAGGCGGCTTTGTACAAAGTACCTTTTTTAAATGTCATGTTGTGGGCACTTAAAAATTTTCCGGTTAAAAAAGGCGATAAAGATTCTTACTTAAAAGCCATGAACGATATGATTCAAGCGCTAAAAGACGGTGATCCTGTGCATCTTTTTCCTGAAATGACCCGATGCGATCTGGGGTTTACTTCAGTGCAAGACTTCCACTTGTTTCCCTTTCACGCCGTGATGAAGACCCAAACTCCATTGATTCCGCTTGTTTTTACAGGAAGTGATGAAGCGTGGCCTAAAGGAATTTTTGGGCTCTCTTACAGAAAAAAAGTTTCGCTCAAACAATTACCTGCGATTTATCCGAAAGATTTTAACTCAGCAGAAGAATTACGGGACAGGGCACACCGTGTGATTCATGAAGCGCTTCATGAGGCTTACACAAGTTAGTCAAAGCCTATGCATATACGCACAGTCATTGTCATTCCTACATACAACCACAAAGAAACTTTGAGATCTGTCGTAGAAGATTGTTTAAATCAAACAAAACTCAATTTGATTGTCATCGATGACGGATCTGACATTGCTGCTAGTGAACTTCTCAGTCCTCACACACGCGTTACTCTTCTTCGCCATGAAAAAAACTTAGGTAAAGGCGCCTCATTACAGATAGCATTCAAAGAAGCACTCCGAAAAGGCTACACGCATGTTCTGACAATCGATTCAGACGGACAACACCCGGTGAATGAGGTAAAAAAACTTCTAGAAGCATCAGAGAACGCGCCGATGAATTTAATCATCGGCATGCGAGATCTCAGTGGCAAACACGTTCCTGAAGTAAGCAAGTTTGGCAGAAAATTTTCCAACTTCTGGGTAAATTACGAAACCGGGACAGAAATCAAAGATTCGCAATCGGGATTAAGAATCTACCCGCTTTTTCCCATACAAACGATGCGTTTTTTTTGTAAGCGCTACGACTTTGAGATCGAAGTACTCATTCGACTAATGTGGAAAGGAATTAAAGTAACAGAAATTCCTGTTAACTGTGTTTATCAGGAGAAAGAGTCAAGAGTCAGCCACTTCCATAAGTTCAGAGACAACTTCCGTATTTCTGTTTTAAACACTTTACTCATAGCTGCTTCCTTATTCAGACAAAATCTTAGTCCTGTGAAATCATCCCTTGCTCTTGCCTTGGGCGTCTGGGTAGGAACCACTCCTTTTTTTGGATTTCATACTCCTATTGTGATTCTACTCTCCTTGATTTGCCCGCTTAATCTTGGACTTTTATGGGCCGGCACTCAAATTTCTATGCCTCCACTTGCACCATTTCTCACCGTTGGTTCGATCAAACTAGGAAGACTTGTCCTGAAATCAGAAGTTCCCGTGAATTTTCCCATCGAACTTTCTGAGGCGAAATTATTTTTCTCGCAGTGGTTAAGCGGTGCCTTGGTTCTGGGTTTTGGGTTAGGACTCGCTACTTTTTTGATTGCGTATTCCATTTTCAAAATTAAGGAAGAAATCAAACCCAATAATCAAGCCTGGTCTGGAAAAAGGCGCGGCGGCAGGTTTGGAAACTGGTTTTTATTGCAAGTCTTGAAATACTTAGGTTTTCGCGCTGCTTATTTCTGTTTGTTTTTTATCGTACCGTACTTTTTTGTTTTCGCGCCGGGAGCGACATTTTCTTCCATGCAATATTGGCGCGTCACTCATCCAGATGCTGGTCTTTTTAAACGCATTTGGTTGACACTGAAACACTACTATTCGTTTGGCGTGATACTTCTCGATAGACTTGGTTTCGAACTTCTCTCTACAGACGGGCTAAAATCCAACTCGCAAGGTTTTGAAAATATTTTAGAGAAAATTAAAAACAAGCAAGGCGTAATCCTGTTGGGCTCCCATACCGGATCTTGGGAAGTGGCTTCAAAGCGAATTTATTCCGATTGGAATATAAATTCCTTTCACACAGTGCAATTCGCAGCAGAGAAGAAAAAAGCACTCGAAAACACTCCTGAACCCGTGAAAACCATATACCGAAATCTTCAGGCACATGCATCCCTGGACATCCAGACACTTTTGAAATCAGGAATGCCTGTGGGCATGATGGCTGACCGCCCTACCACTGCACGATTTGAACTTGTGCCTTTTTTCGGAAGTCTCTTACCGGTAGATGTTTCTCCTTTTCGCGTAAGCATGGCGTTGGAAGTGCCGATAGTATTTACATTCGGGTTTAGAAAATCATTTAAACAATATGATTTCTATGCGTTGCCAGCCAAAACATTTTCCTATGACAACCATACTACTAAAGAAGAACAGCTTTACGAATGGGCCAAAGACTTTGGAAAAACGCTGGAAAGTTTTGTGAAAAAATATCCCTATCAATGGTTCAATTTTTTCCCAGTTTTCTCCCACCCACCAGTGGCTTGATAAAATAGGGGATAAGCCCCAGATTCACTGCCAAAAGCGCATAAACTACTAGCGAAGAAACTGGTGTGGGGATCTGATGAAAAACAAGTCTTCGGATGATAATTTCAAACGTCAAAAAATAAAGAACCATCACTAGCAAAGTATAAATCGCTAATTTTATCTTTTTTACTTTTTCAGAGTTCATAACCCGACACTTCTACTTTTACTTTAAACTTGGGATGAATAATTTCAAAATTCATAGGAATTCCGTTTTCGTCTTTCTCACCTATTTTAATTTCCGCCACCTGCTTACCTTTTTTAGGTAGATAATTATTTCTCCTTATTAGGACATCTTTCATCGAAAGATAGAATTCCTTAAATTGTGGCTCGTATTTTTTCATTGGCTCGAAGTAGATCTGAATATCGAGTTTGGCCTTTTTAACATCATTAATCTGAAAGACAGAACTTCCAAAGTGCGACAAACCCACAAGTACAATAGCGCGTTCAGAAAGTTTTAAAACACCGTCGAATTCTCTCTCAGTGCCATCATTTTGAGTCAATAGAACATGGTGCTTGTATTTTCCATCCGGAAACAACCGATTGGGATCTAGCGGACCAGAAACAGTCTTTACCATCGAAGAACAAGAGGAAAGGAGCAACAAAAATAGAAGATATATTCTTTTCATCGTTTTAATTTTCTTTGCAAGTTTATTCTGTCAGCACGGTATGCAGGCCAATAGTCTAATGCTGCTTGCCAGTGATCTTTTGCTTTTTTCACATCCTTCATATGAAAATAATAATCACCGATAATCTCGTCTAAAGTTCCACTGCGTATATGCATGCCTTCAGCATTATCCATTAATGTTTTGGCATCGTCATACTTCTTAGCCTTCAACTTATCTTTAATATCATTGATTAAAAGACCGAGTTCTTTAATTTTATTGTATTCCTCTACAGTAATAGTTTGATCTGCTGGCAAAGAAGCCACGCTCACTACATCTTTACGACTGAACGACTGCGATAAATCAAAACCTCTAAACGCACCGACAAGAGAAGGGCCTTCACTCACATAGAGCCTGTTTTCGATACCATTCCATACCACAGAATGTGTAGCTATCAACCCGTCGATGGCCGCGCGATTGCCATTGGGAAGTTTCTTGTCTCCCTTTTTGGATTTGTCTCGCAAAATGGAGAGCACCTTTTTTTCTAATACCTCGCCTGTTTGCTCGTCACCTGTTTGCTCCAGTAATTCTTCGGCGCGTTCCAGGCGTTCCAGTGAGGTCATCTCCACTCGACGCATCTTATTGACTTTGTCATCCTGCCATTCTTTTGAAATCAGATGGTTTGTCACCGCAGTCGCCGTGTAATGTTCTAGTGTACTGACTCGCTTGGGTGTTTTTTCAATCCGATAAAGAACATTGGATTGGTTATCAGCGACAACAAAAATATCGGTAATAAACATTTCTGCTTCTTCGATTATTTTCCGGGCTTCTTCTTTGTTTTTTGCAAATTGCAGGGCTTTTGCTATCACCAATGTGGAAGGAGTTCCCAGTCGTCTAAAATCTGACGTGCCTGCCGCATTCAGTGAAATGTATACGCCCTTCTCATTTACTCCTGTGACGGCACCAACCATGCCCGCCCAAATTACAGACACGTAAGCGTATCCTGTATCCGGATACACCCATTTCATGATTTTCTCTTCGTCAAAGATTCTGCCACCTTCAAAATCAAAATTTCTGCCGATAATCCACCGATCATCTATGGGAACAGCAATCACTGTGCAACCAAACGACTCTGGATTTGCATCCACCATACTTTGCCCGACTTCATGGAGCCCGTGATACGCAATTTGCCGGGTAAAAGGATCCGCCAGGTGATTCAACGTGGGCGTAGTACTTTTTGAAACTCCCCACATTTCTTCGAGCATCCAAGGCTCAAGATATTTTTCAATTCCCCAAAACCAGCGCATCAAACCGAAAAATAATACCCTTTGTGCAAACTCACTCGGAATTACTTTTTTAAGTTCCGTTTGAAGCGCCATTTCTTGTTTGTACAACAGGTCTTTTGTCGCCTCACCTGCGTATAGCCCTCTTTCCACAGGTTTTCCTTTTAGAATCAATTGGTGAATTCCAAATTGATTTTTCGGAATAAATTTCTGATCAAACTCTGTTAAAGTGACAGGAAGATTTAAATCGGGAGCAGTACCCAGATGAAAGACACTTACAATCCAGGTAATAAATACGAGAAAGAGCAGAAGATAGGATCTCATTTACCTGCCTTCCATTTCAAAATAGAGGGCACGGTGTAATACGTGCCGACTAACGTTCCTAAAATCCCCAAAGTAAGTGCCGCGCCCAATTGAAAAAGCACCTGGTGTTTGCAGCCGAGTAAGGGGAAAAACCCAAGTACTGTCGTGATAGAAGACAAAAGCATTGCAGTGGCTGTTTTTTTAACGTCTGTTTCACTATGAGAAAACCACAATGCATCTACTGCAAAGACTCCATAATCCACACTCAGCCCGAGCAGCATAATTACAGACATCAGCGTCATAAAACTCATTGGTAAATGGAATAAAATTGCCGCCCAGGCAATTGCTCCACACCCAATCAAAAAGGGAACTATCCCGCAAAAAGCGAGAAACAGATTTTTATAATAAAGAAGCAAATAGCCGACGATTAAAAGCAGTGAAAGAGGCAGCATCCAGAATACTTCCGCACCCAGTATTTTAGAGAACGATGTCGTGAGATCACCTAACGGGAGCGCTTCAGGAAATTTACTGCGAATATTTTGTTCTTCCATTTTTGACTGCGGTAACCATAACGTCAGAAAATCACTACCGTGAGATAATGGCTTAATATATTCCGGTATCACCGTAAAACTTGCCAAAGAGGGAAGTTTTTCGCATTTCCAATTATCTAAAAGCGGACCAAAGAGAACTGTTTCCTCTTTCGTGACAAGACGCTCTTTTTTTCCGCAAAGAATCTTGCCCCATTCCAAAAGATGTTTTGCCCTGTCTTCTTTAGGAGGAAGGTACAGTGCCGTAGTGTCGAGAGAGATCTTGTTTTGTTTAGCCCACTCTTTTTGTATCTCGCTTTGTTCGATTGCCGTTTCCATTCCCCCATGAGTCACCTGGAACAAAGGTGGAACTTTAAGTGTTTTAGGATAGAGCCATTGGGCGAGTTCTTTTGTCTTTTGGCTTTGAAAATCAAACTGCTTGAAATCAAATGCGGGTTTTACCGTAAAGACTGCAACAATCAACCCCAATGCCAATAGGATCGAAGCCAAAGTCGTCCACTTATTTCCTCTAAGCGGGATATTTCTTTCTTTGCCCACAATATATTTTGATATTTGTTTTCGAAAAAAATAATAAATCAGATACGCGTAGATAAAACCTAATGTAGAAAAATACATCAGCTCCCGAAGCAAAGGGATTTTGCTAAACGCAATGACAACAAGACAAAGTAACGTCGTGATAAATGCACTCGCGTTGCTCTTCCATACCTGCTTAGAATCAGGATGAAAGGCGGCATGCAGCCCAAAATCCACTGCCAGACCGATAAGCCCTGCACCAAAGCATAAGGTCAGTCCATGGATTCCACCAAACAATAAATCTATCGTCCAAGCAGATAACGCGGCTCCAATAAATGCGGGCAGTAGCAAAACGGACAAGCGCAGTTGTTTCAGCACCAAAAATAAAATGAGATAGAAAGCAGTAACTCCCGCTCCAAGAAGCGATACCCACTTTAAATCGACAGAAATTTGCGCTTTATTTTCGAGTGTAGACGCATGCGGCCCTAAAAAATGCGCTTTCTCTCCGAGCGAAGCCTTTAAAGGTTCAAGCTTTTCACTCTCACTCGGCGAAAAATTGGGTTGCAAAGGAATCACGACTCGTTGGGTCTGTGAATCTACGAATAGCCCCCCCACTCGTTCAAAGGGCAGATTGATACGCGCTTTAAAAATGGAAATCAATTCCTCGTAAGACTCCAAAGGATCTGTTCTCAGCACAGAAAATAAATCAGGTGGCATCGGCAGGGAAGCTCTTGCCAGCGCCTGGTGAAACTTTTCTTTTAGGTGCGCAGGGGGTGAGGATCTCAGCGGCAAATCTTTCGCCCAATCCGAGAGCAAGTTTTTATAGTCGCTCGCCGCTTGTTCGCATTCTACTCGTTGAAATAACTTGGAGTTTTTTAGTGTATCGCAGACTTCATGGCCGCTTGCCACATCGGTTATGACAAAACCCCACCAGAAGGTCTCAAAAGATTTAAATAGAAGAAGTTTTTCTCCCAATTCTTTCGGAAAAAATTTGGATTCGCTTTTTTCTATGTTCAAACAAAATGCGCCTGAACAGAAAAGCAATAAAACTAAAAATACCTTTTTCATCATGGGACAAATCGAACAGAGGGCTTATCAAAATGAATCAGAATGAAATCCCCTGATTTTTCTTCAATTTTAAGTGTCTCCACATGCCCTTTGGAGTGGAGTTTGAAATTCAAAGCGGCAAAAACGCTGGTTACAGGATTTTTGGGTTCACAGCGAAACTCATCCTTACCCAAATCCGAAATCACATAGGTTTTTTGTATCTCGGGAACATCCATACGCATCCAGGCCATCATACTCAAAATAGCTTTCGATACATTGGGATCTGTTTCTTTACCCAAAATCATCGTACGGGATTTTTGTTCACTTCCCTCTCCCGATGTCAGTTTAATGGAGTTGCCTTCCAGTTCCACTTTGGAGAAACCCGGTTTTTTAATCGTCCAGATTACTTTATTGGGACGACTCAACTCCATTTCACCTTCGGACTTTAATTCCATACCGATACTTTTAATGCTTTTTACCTGGTGAAATGTCGCATTTAAGCTTTTAATTTTTTGATAAAAAGAGAGCTTTTGAGTCAGCTCGGCCTCAGGAATAATGCGGTGCGATGCACTTAATCCAGAGGCGATGAAAATCAAAATGAGTGGAATCTTTTTCAAGTGCCCGACAATACACTCTCGTATTGAGAATGCCAAATCACTAGGTTATAAGAATACCTAATAAACTACTAAAAGTAGGGGGAACGATGGGGCAGCTTGCAAACCGCGAACAATTAAAAACAGACTTAGTCGACCTAATCTGGACAGCGGTGAATCTGCGCCACAAAGACAAAGCCATCATGAGCGATAATACCGTTCTTGTAGGTGATGGCTTGGGACTAGATTCCTTGGACGTTCTGGAAATTGCCGTAGCAATTGAAAAAAAATACCAGATCAAAATCAGCGGCGCGGACGAAGGAAAAAAAGCGTTTTCTACTTTAGGCACACTCGCTGATTACATCGGCACACAAACCGCAACCACTGCCACACTGTGAAGCAAAAGCCCAAAGTACACATCACAGGAATGGGCGTTGTCAGTTGCGCGGGCGCGAGTGTTGTAGAACTTTGGGAAAATACACTTAATCAAAAATCAGGTATTTCAGGCGGATTGGGAAAAATCCCAGAATCGATCCAATCGTCCCTCTTTGCAAAATACCCTCAAGATGCCAAAAAAGATCTTCCTCTTTTTTATTCGCTATCTGCAATCCGAGAAGCCTTGCAAACTGCCGGCTGGGAAGATTTTAACGAATCAGACGGTTTCATTTTAGCAACTACAACAGGTCTTGTTTCCACTTGGGATAAGTCTTTGATTCAATATTTCAAAAAGGAAACTTCGGCCGACGAACTCATGAACACACTCACCAATGAGCGGCTCGGAATTTTATTCGATGCGATTTGCAATGAAATTCAATTTAATGGCCACCGCCAGTTGCTCACTACCGCATGTTCCGCTGCGACACATGCCTTAGCACTTGCAAGCCTGTGGTTGCGTTCAGGCAAAGTAAAACGCGTACTCGTAGGTGGAATCGAAGTTATCTCAACACTTACTATAGACGGATTTAAATCCTTCCAACTTTTATCGCAGGAAACCTGCACACCATTCAACACCGGAAGAAAAGGGATCAATCTCTCCGATGGCGCGGCTTTTATATGTTTGGAAAATGCTCCAGATAAAGCACTGGCAGAAATTGCAGGCGTTGGTTTTTCAACCGATGCTTACCACATGACTGCTCCACATCCTGAAGGCAAAGGAAGTTTTTTGGCGATGAAGTCCGCTATCCAGATGGCTGGCATTCAGCCCAATGAAATAAATTGGGTGCACGCACACGGTACAGGTTCTGAGCACAATGATCTTTCTGAAGGCATTGCTCTAGAAAGATTATTCGAAGGGAACACTCCTCCCGTAACTTCTACAAAAGCCATTCACGGACATTCGCTTGCTGCCTCTGGCGCGCTTGAAACGATTTTATGTGTGAAAGCTTTAGAAACGCAAACCCTATTGCCAAACACCGGGCTCACTTGTCCTGATGAGAGAATTAAAATCCATCTTTCGCAAGCCGCACAAGCAACACGGTTGCAATATATTTTGAAAAATACTTTGGGTTTTGGTGGTGCCAATGGCGCTCTTGTTTTTAAACGCGCAGGGGTAACTGCATGAAAACTTTTGTTATTGCGACTGGTGTTTACAAGAACGAAAGCCTCGAGGCTCTTCAAAGTATGGGCGACTTTAGAAGAGCGACTCGCAACATGTGTGTCGCGTACCTATCGATGAAAACTTGCGTCGATAAACTAAGTACCGACTGGCAAACAGTGCAAGAAAATTTGGGAGCAGTTTTAGGAACGAGTCACGGGGAACTTTCAGCTACTGCAAATTTTCTGCAAGAACTGGCACTTTCAAATACAGCACGTCCCCTAGTATTCCAAAGCAGTTTGCATAACGCGACCTTGGGTTTTTTAGCTAAGCAATTCGTCATTAAAGGCCCTACACTTACGGTGAGCGACATGTACAGAACGGGCAAAGAAGCGATAGAGACTGCAGAGATTTTACTTTCTGAAAACATTGTTAAGTTTTGCTTTGTCACGGGAATAGATCTCATTCCTGAACACGTAACTGATCTATTTTTTAAAATGTATCCGGATGGCAAGACTCCTAAAGAAGGGGCGGCAACGATGCTTCTTTCCAATGAAGAGGGACTTGCGTTACTGAAAAACACAAAACCCATTGCGGAATTAAACATAAAAGACCATCTACCTTCTTTTAATTACGACTCGGATTTTATTGAAAATGAAATTTCCCATTTACTCACCCGTTAGAAAAATTGCTGGCTCTGCAAGCAATGTATATCTGACTTTTGATGACGGCCCTTCACCTGATCTCACGCCTAAAGTGTTGCAGATTCTTAAAAAGAACAGTATCCGTGCGACATTTTTTATCGTCACAGAGAAGGCCAAAAAGTATCCAGAAATTGTAAAACAGATCCTGGCGGACGGACATTCCATTGGGGACCATTCTTTGGATCATAAATTTTCCAGGTATTTTGCAACTCACAAACAAACGCGCAAATGGATTGAGACATCCCAAAACGAATTAACGGTATTGTGCAATACAAAGCCAGTTGCTTTTCGTTCTCCAGCGGGAATATGGACGCCAAAACTGGCAAAAGCATTGAAAGAACTTTCTATTCCCTGGATCCACTGGAATATCCGCTTTTTTGATACCCGTGTTGCATTGACGAACAAACTCATTGATAAAAAATTACGTGAAATAGTGCCTGGGAGTATTGTGTTACTGCACGACGAGCAATCTACAAAACGCGCCGACTCTTTTTTAGCTGGGCTTTCCTATCTGATACAAAGACTGAAGGGAAACGGCCTCACACCGGAAAAACTGTAAATGCTCTATCTCCATCGTTTCTACAAAGATTACAGTTGGCTTTTGCCTCTCGTCACTACAGTTTTTTTTACTTATCTCTGGGCAAGAATGATTTACTTGCTGAAATTTCCCAATGCCAGAATGCTGATTCTGTTTTTGGGAATTATACAAAATCTGGCAGTCTTTTACTTGGTAATGTCTTCCCATTGGTATGGTCATCTTTTTTTAGCGTTCGGAGTCTCTCTTTACACTTTGGAATCTATTAGTTGTCTAATCGATGTGTACCGTAAAGAAGCGGTGCCTTCGCATAATATTTTGCCGCTCTTTTGCTACTTGGGCTTTTTTCCACGCTACTTCGCAGGCCCAATCATGCGTTACCAGGATTTTACAGAGCTTTTAGAACACAAGCATGCGCGCAAACTAAAACAAGGATTTCTCCTTATCGTGTACGGAACTTTGCTCAAACTTTATTTTGCGAATTCTTTTGAACCCTTTGTGCAAATGCTTTTCTTTCAAACCTCAGCACCTACCTTTGCAATTGCGTGGATAGGAAGCGTTGCAAATTATTTTCAACTCTATTTTAATTTTTCCGCCTTTTCTCTGTGTGCTATTGGGCTGGGGCATTTATTGGGCTGGGAATTTTCACAAAACTTTGATTCTCCTTTACTTGCCACCTCGGTAACTCAACTTTGGGACAGATGGAACATCACGCTCGGCAGATGGATAAAATATTACTTTTATCTTCCGCTTGCGATGAAGTACAGACACTCGAAGTTTCTTTCCGCACTTCTTTTATTTTCCGTACTTCTATTGATTGGATTATGGCATGGATTGGAGCTTAAATTTCTTGCGATGGGTGTTTGGTTCGGTCTCTGGGTTGTTTTCGAGCAAGTAGATAGATACCACGAGAAGATTCCTCCACTTTTTAAAGGCTTTTTTACTTTCGTCATTGCAGTGACGGGTTTTGTCTTTTTCAAAGTGGCGGACTTAAGTGAAGCAAACCGTATTTTGCATTCGCTCTATGCTACTTTTGACACCACTCTTCCGGATTCAAGCACATTTATGACAGATCCTGTTAAATCCAGTCTCTGTATCGCGGCAATCCTCTTTTGTTTTTTCATCGAGCCCTTTTTACTCCCCTATTTGCTCGGTAAAAACAGACCTGTTAGAATGAAAACAGAAAAAAATGACAGCTAAAAACATCATATTGGCAGGTTCCAGCGAAATGCTCGCGAAGCTTTTACCCAAGATGGAAAGTTTTTCAAATTTGAATCTTCTTTCCGTTCTAACCGAATCAGCCGAAAACCTGCCAGCCGAATGGAAGAAAATTTACTTTCCCCTCTCGGAATATAACGCACTCAAACCCAGAGAACTAAAAGCGGACTGGCTTTTTCATTTGGGATCAAACACCGTATTTAATACTGAGTTTTTAGATGCCTTCCATGGAGGTGCCATTAACGCACACCCAGGAATCTTACCGGATTACGCAGGGATGTTTCCTTATCAATGGGCAATTCGAAATGACGAAATTGAAGCCGGTGCTACTTTGCATTGGATTACAGAAGGACTGGACACAGGCCCCATCGCCCTGAAAGAGACATTTAAAATTTACGATGATGACACAGGACTCAGCATTTACACAAAATGCATGGCAGCTTGTTTGAATCTGACTTTAAAAGCGCTAAAAACAATAAACAGCAATGAAAAATTGCCTATTGTTCCACAAGATAAATTCAAACGAAAATATTATTCAGTTTCCGATGCACTCGCAAGCGAAGTGGATTGGAGCAGCTCCTCCCGAAAAGTATTTAACTTCATTCGCGCCGGAAATTTCAGACCGGGAGACTCTCCCAGCTATACAGCAAAAAGCCATTTTCAACTCTCTCCTTTCCCCATCTTTTCCGCTCAATTAGGGGAAAGAGCATTGGGAGTTGCCGGGATGGTGAGTTCACTCAAAGAGGGAATTCATGTAGTCTGTGGTGATGGATTTACGGTAGTTTTAGCTTCTGACACCGAAATTCCCCCTCTAAAAGTGGGCGATATTTTAGGTTAAATACACATCTCGTAGTTTTGCTATTATTCCTTTGACTGAAAGCCCCCCTCCCTTAGAATGGCAACCATTAAAGCCGTTATGACTATGGATGCGAATCAAATACGAAGTGAAATCCTCGCATTAGGGGAAAAATATTTTGAAGCAAAAAAACAAGGGGAATCCTTTGTGCCGGGACAAAACTACATCCCCGCTTCAGGAAAGTTATTGTCCGCCGAGGATTTGGTAATGCTCTTAGATGCAAGTCTCGACTTGTGGCTGACGGCCGGTCGCTTCTCCACAGAATTTGAATCCACTCTTCCTCGCTATCTTGGCAGACAAGCAGGAGCGCTCCTTGTGAATAGTGGATCGAGTGCAAACCTGGTTGCTGTCAGTGCTCTGGGATCTCCCCTGTTAAAAGGCTTCGGTTTAAAACCGCTCGAAAAAGGGGACGAAGTTATCACTGTTGCTGCCGGCTTTCCAACAACGGTAAACCCTATTGTGCAAAACGGTTGGGTACCTGTTTTCGTCGATGTGGATTACGCAACACTCAATGCGCTTCCCGAAAAAATTTTCCAGGCAAAGACAAGCAAAACGAGAGCTGTCGTGCTTGCACACACACTCGGAAATCCCTACCGCTCCGACTTGATTGCAGAGTGGTGCAAAAAAGAAAACCTCTATTTTATTGAAGACTGTTGCGATGCTTTAGGCGCCACTGTAAATGAGAAACCTGCTGGTTCTTATTCAGATTATGCCACGTTAAGTTTCTATCCCGCTCACCACATCACGATGGGTGAAGGGGGTGCGGTCATTTCCAAAGACGGCCGCATGAAGCGAGTAGCCGAAAGTATGCGCGACTGGGGACGTGACTGCTGGTGTGAACCAGGAAAAGACAACAGCTGTGGAAAAAGATTTGGATGGCAACTCGGGCAATTACCTGATGGGTATGATCACAAATACACGTATTCGTCGGTGGGATACAATTTAAAAGCTACTGACATGCAGGCCGCAATTGGAATTTCCCAGCTAAAAAAACTCGATGGGTTTGTGCAAAAACGCAGGGAGAACTGGAAAACTTTAAATTCAGCAGTGCAGTCTTCTCCTATTTTAAAAGACAAACTCATCCCTGTTTCTCCAACTGCTAATACAAATCCCAGCTGGTTTGGTTTCCCACTTCATTGCGCTTCCGGCATCAAGCGCGAACAGGTCACAAAGTTTTTAGAAGAAAATAAAATTGGAACAAGACTTGTTTTCGCGGGCAATTTGACCCGCCAACCAGCGTATCAGGGTGTCGATTACAAAGTAGTCGGTGAGCTTACCAATACCGACGAAATTATGAAGAACAGTTTCTGGATAGGACTACACCCTTCTATCGGCAACAAACATATAGATTATATGATCACACAGCTTGAGAAAGCTGTCTCGCGCTTATAACGAAACGGGCGGCGTCCAGGTTTGCACAAAATCATTCTTAGGAACAGAAGCAACTACGGGCGTTTCAGCTGACTGGGCAACCGACCACGGTGCTTTACCGGTATTCCAGAGTTTTTCCAGATACGTTTTGTCTCTCAACGTGTCCATCGGGTGCCAAAAACCATTGTGTTTGAACGTCATCAGCTGCTCGTCGCGCGCCAGTCGTTCCATTGGTTCTCGTTCCAATACGCAAGAAGCATCAGAAGACAAATAACTTCTAAAAGACCGGTTAAAGAAGAAAAAGCCCCCATTGATCACATCTTGCATATCTACAGGTTTTTCAATAAAGCCTTCGACTCTTCCGTCTTCTTTTACTCCCAAAACGCCAAAACGTCCGGGAGGACTTACGCCGAGTACAGTTCCGATTTTTTCATGCTTTTGATGAAATAAAAATTCTTGCTGCAAATTCACATCACATAAGCCATCGCCATAGGTAAGCGCGAACTGATCAATTTTCTGAACAGTTGAAACCATATCAAACGCACGGGCAACACGCGCACCTGTCATGCATTCAAGTCCGGTATCCAGTACACGAACACGCCATTTTTCCTGAACAACACTTCTGCCAAATGCGGTCGGAAGTTCAGACGCATTGTCTCTGTGATCGATCAAAAGATGGTTCATCCGAAATTCATAGTTCAGAAAAAAGTTTTTGATTTCCCAGGATCGGTAACCCGCACAGATGACAAAATCGTTAAAACCTTGCTGGTAATAAGAGCGCATGATGTGCACAAGCACCGGGATCTCCCCAATTTCGATCATGGGCTTTGGCTTGGTGCCGGTTTCTTCAGAAATACGCGTACCCAGGCCACCAGCTAAAATAAATACAGGAATGGAACTTACAGATTGCATTTTCACGTACTTGTCTCAAGGAAGCTCGCAGGGGGCAAGGAATTTATAATGGATGCGTAGCGTTAAATGGCTTGCCAGGCGTATCCACTTTTGTGGAGAAGACTGGTGGGTCGTCCCGGGGTCGAACCGGGGGCCCGCTGATTAAGAGTCAGCTGCTCTACCAACTGAGCTAACGACCCATTTAAACGAGGCGTAGTCATATCAAGTGGTATGGGGATCTGCAAGCCTTCAGCCGCATTTCGTTTCTAGTGGTTATGAAGTTTGCAATGATCTGAATGGTGGTGAAATGAGGCGGGCTCAATCTGCAAAGTTACATGCTCGATTTTAAACTTTTCTTTAAAAGTGGCTTCCAGTTCCTTTAAGACTTGTGCCGACTCGCTTCCGTCTTTTAACACGATATGAGCACTTAGTGCCGGTACCCCGCTTGTCACGGTCCAAACATGTAGGTCATGCACTTCTTTTACAAGTGAATGCGTTGTAATGCTGTTTCTCACTTCATTCAAATCGATATTCGCAGGTACTCCTTCAAGCAGAATATTTACGCATTCTACTAATAATTTCCATGCGCCAAAAAGAATCAGAATACTAATAAATACGGATAATAAAGGATCCGCTTTTGTCCAACCAAACTGCCAAACCAGAAGACCAGCAATAATCGCCGACACAGATCCCAAAAGATCGGTCAGGATATGCAAACGCACACTCTTTAGATTTACATGATCGTGATCGCCATGAAGAATTTTAAGAGAAACAATATTGACGAGTAATCCTCCAACCGCAACGAATGTCATCGTCTGTGCTTTAATATCGACGGTTGTTTGAAATCTTTCCCATGCTTCGTAACAGATCCAAAAAGATATCGCGATGAGTGTCGCTCCATTTACCGTAGCAGCCAAAATTTCTAGACGGTGATATCCGTACGTTTTTTCTGCGTTCGGCGGCCTATGTGCTGCCCACGCTGCAAAAAGACTAAGTGCGATCGACGCAGAATCGATTGCCATGTGGCCCGCATCTGCAAGAAGCGCCAGTGAACCACTATAAAATCCGGCAACTATTTCCACGACCATATAAACAGCGGCGCAGACAAAAATCCATTTCAGCTTTTTCTGGTTGTCGTTGTGAGAATGCTTGTGCTCGTGATTGTGGTGATGGTGTTCTGACATTTATTTTTTAAGCGGCATTTTAAAAAAAGGCAGATCTATCATCTCACCTTGTAGTTTTTTTTGTAGTGCAATTTCAAAATCTAAAATAGCATCTTGCAGTGCATCAACATCGATCGTGTGACTTGCTGACAAACCCTTTTTTAGGTAGCTGAGGGAGCCCGCAAGTAACTTCCGTGTACCATTCCAATTTTCATTTCCGGCATGATGCATAGCAACAGAGCATTGGATAAGACCTTGAATAAACGGATGATAAGCACCTTGCGCTGTGTGCCAAAGTTCTTCCCAAACCTCATGAGCTTCAAAGTATTCCGCGTTATCGAAATGCTCTAGCCCCTTATGAAATAGCTCATCTTCGGTCATAAGAATCAATCTAATCAAAGTGAGATCACCTGTCACTTGAACCGTTTGCCAAACTGTCACTCTTTCCATCGCGTCATCGTCGATCAAATGACAGCCGATCTAGCACAGCGCAAAAATTAACCAAACTAGCACATCACACCGTGCCTGTTTCTGTAGAGGATGCCATGGCCTACTCGTTGCAAAGTCTAGTGTGTGGACACGTGTCTCTAAGAGTCAATTATGGGTTTCAAAGATATTTTTTCAAAATTCAAAAAGGAAAAAGGACCAATCGCAAGCACTGGTCCGCTTCCTACAAAATCCCGCGCTAAGCGTGTAGTTGCTACTATTCGCAAAAAAATGCCGCGTGATTTTGAATCTATTAAAAAAATTAAACCCGAAACAATTGTGCAGCACTCCCATCTTTTAAATTGGGGGCTGATTATTCTCACCGTGTTTTTGGCCAGTGCAGCAGCTTCTCGTATCATCGCGCTTTTTATCCGCCCTGTTTATAATCCGCTGCCTACCAAACGCGCTCAAGTACAATCTACACAAACGGCTCCCCCTGAAGATTTTACTGTCATTGAAAAACGAAATATATTCGACGTGGAAAACCGGATTCCTGATCCGCTGGATCAAGGTTTGATTGATTGCTTCTCCCAAGCAAAAGCTTCAACTTCCGGGATGCAACTTCTTGCCACCATTGTAATGGGCAATGAAAGTTTATCCGTAGCCTTACTTCAAGATTCCGGAGGGAGCAACAAGCTTGCTGTACGAAAAGACGAAACTTTCCTCGATCGTTATCAAGCTCTGAAAATCGAAAGAAAAAAATTCTGTTACATGGTGAAAGCAACGCAAGAAATGGAATATATCGATATTCCGGAAGAGGGCGGAGATTTGGGCGGCACACTCACCAACTCTAGCGGTGGTGGCATTCAACCCAAGAGCGAAACCAGCTTCGAAGTAAAACAATCCTATCTGGACGGACAGTTAAAAGATTTAAACACCGTACTACAAACTGCAAAAGCAGTTCCCTTTATGGATGCAGGAAACAAAATGAAGGGTTTTCTCATGCAGTCAATCGATCCTGACTCGCCATTTGCGCAATTGGGTTTACGACAAGGCGACATTTTGTCTGGGGTGAACGACATCGTTTTAGATAACGCCGGTAAAGGTCTCGAAGCCTTCCAACGTTTAAGAAGTTCTTCAAAAATTGAACTAAAAATCACGCGCGGGGGTCAGGAAATGACTCTTTCGTATGATGTAAGAATGTAGGAGCGAAAAATATGAACAGCTCAAAACTCGCAGTCATCTCGGTGACGTTGCTTATTTTAAAGCAACTAGCCATGGCAGAACCCCCTCCTGGTGGAAATCCATTCGGAAATGTACCGCCCTTACCTCCCGGTGCGGATTACCAAGAGGATGAAGACTTTTTAGATCCGGGAAATAATAATTTTGGAGCAAACACTCCCAATCCAGCGATTCCTCCTGCGCCGGGCACTCCACTGCCTTCTCACCAACCACCCACCGACAGATTAGGAACAAGTCCACAACAACCAGCAACAAGACTCACACAACCTTCAGCCCCTGCTCCCCAGACAAATACCGCTGCGACAAATGCCACCCCAGGTTCAAACAAAAATTCTGGAATTGGTTCGAGCAAACCTTCTCCTAAACTGGCCGATTATCTGGATTTGGATAACTCCATCAAAGGGCTAGAAGTAAAAAACTTTGATTTACCAGACAAAGACATCAAAGACGTTGTCACTTTGATTAGTAAATGGACCGGCAAAAACTTTATTCTCGACTCCAAAGTAAGAGGAAAGATTACGGTCTTAGGCCCGGCGCAAGTAAGCCTTCAAGAAGCCTATCAAGCCTTTTTGTCTGCACTTGAAGCAAACGGTTTAACGACCGTACAAGCAGGCAAATACATCCGTATTATCGAATCTGCTGAAGCAAGACGCGCACCTGTAAAAACTTATACGGGCGACTACGCACCCAAAGACGATCAATTCATCACACGCATCATTCAATTGAAGTTTATCAACGCGGATGAAGTCCAAAAAGAATTCAGAGATCTCGTAACTCGTCAGGGAAAACTCTTTGCGTACGAACCAACAAACTCCCTGATTATTACCGACACAGGTTCAAACATTCAGCGTATCAAGGATATTTTAGACGCAATGGACGTCAAATCGTTTGAAACAAACCTGCAAATATTAAAAATTAAAAATAACTCTGCAAAAGCCGTATCCGACATGCTTGGAGAAATATACGGAGACGACAAGAGTAAATCCGGCGCTTCTCGATCTTTTAGAAAAAGCGCTCTGGAAAGAATGCGCGGGGGCGGTGTTATCACCAAAATCATTCCAGATGAAACGACTAACAGCTTGCTTGTTCTCGCAAACCAAGCTGGTTTCGCTCAACTTAAACTTCTTGTAGAACGTCTCGATGTGAAATCGGCCAACTCCGGACGAATCCGTGTTTATTACTGCGAATACGCAAAGGCAGAAGACTTGGCTTCCACATTGGGTTCTCTTTCTGGAGGCGGTGGAAAATCCCGCAGCAGCAAAAGTAGCTCCACTTCTGGTGGAACCAGTTCTACGCCTTCAACCGGATCCTCTGGTCCTGTTACTGCGGAACTGGAAGGCGGCGTAAAAATCACGGCAGATCCTTCTACGAATGCACTAGTTATCACAGCAAGTTCTGCGGATTACCAAACCATTAAGAAAGTAATTAAAAAGCTGGATATCCCCAGACTGCAAGTTTACGTCGAAACAGCTATTCTTGAAATTTCAGTCAGTGATCTCACAAAATTAGGCAGCAGCATTGCAGCGGGCGCACCGGGCAGAGGCTTTGCCGGCGGTTACATCGGTGATTCTGATACATTGAAAGCAACTGTGACCTCAGGTCTTCCGCTTCCTGGAGCAACGATTCCTATTTTCTTAGGCCCCTCTTTTGGTGCAAAAGCGGCGGGACAAGATATCACTGTAAATTCCTTCATGGGTCTCATCAATCTGTTAACGTCGACTACAAACACATCCATTCTCTCAACTCCACAAATTTTAGCTTTGGATAACGAGAAAGCAGAATTCAAAGTATTGGATGAAATACCAGTTCAATCTTCCTTTACCAATACTTCTGCAAATGGCGCAACTGGAACTGTGGAAAACAAAAAAGTCGGTATCACGCTGAAACTCACTCCACATATCAATGCGGCTTCGAATTCCATCCGACTCGATATAGAACAAAAAGTAGACACCTTTAAAGCTAACAACAAAGTACCAGAAGCTTTGAAAAACTACTCAGTTGCAACAACTTCCCGCGAAACAAATACGGCAGCCGTCGTTAAAGACGGCGATTATATTATGCTGGGCGGTTTGATGAGCGATCAAGTGGATGAGTCCGTCACAAAGGTACCTCTTCTTGGTGATATTCCTGTTATTGGATGGTTATTTAAATCCAAATCCACTACTGTGGAAAAGAAAAATCTCGTTGTTCTAATGAGACCTAAAATCATCCGCACAGCTGTAAACAGTGCTGATTTAGTAAGAGATAGTTTAAGCAAAAGAAAAACTTTCGTAGAAAAATCGAACGGGGGCGACGAGCCGCTCCAGGACACGATTGACGAAGTAAATGTAAATTTGGACAGACAAGAAGAACGCGCCAAAATGGAAGAGCAATTCGAGTACAGAAATAACTCTGAAGACGATTCCATTGATCCAGACGACGAAAAGCAAAAGGCCGAAAAAGCGGAAAAGAAAGCGGCTCTCGATGCAAAAAAAGCGGAACAAAAGGCAGAAAGCAAACCGGAAGAGAAACCTCTTTTAGAGCCGAAAAAGCCTGAGCCCGTTCCAGAGCCCAAACAAGAAGAAGTGAAAGAGTCGGTTCTGGGGTTACCTCCAGACGAACCGAATCCAGAGGTAAGTAAAAAGGAAGAACTCTCAGATCCATTTGCCTTACCTGAAGATCAAAACTAAAACTGGAGTTTAAGATGGAAAGTAACGAAAAACTACCGACAGAAAGCGCAAATAAAGCACTGATCAAACGTGCCTTGCGCCAAGACTCCAAAATCGGGCAGATTCTTTTATCCCAAACTTCACTCACTGAAGCGCAGTTAAAAGAAGCTCTGGAGATTCAAAAAGACCGCGGTGGAAAAATCGGGGAAATTCTCGTCACTAAGAAATTCCTGATGCCGCACGAAATTATGATTGCCCTAAGTCTTCAGCTGGGCATTCCCTATTTAAAAGAAATCGACCTCGGACAAATCAACCCTGAATGGGTAAAAAATATTCCGATTACTTACGCCCGACAATTTGAAGTACTTCCGGTCATCACAGATGAGTATGCGGTTACTGTGGTCATTTCGGATCCATTCAATCTTCAATGCTTAGATGACCTGCGCGTTATTTTTCAAAAAGAAATCAAACCTATTCTTTGCGAATCTAAAATCGTGCTCGACGCGATCAATAGAGTGTACGAACGAGTCAGACAAGACATCAGCGAAGACATGGGAACCGGAGACTCCGAGTTCGAATACGATCTTGAAGAACCCGTCGACTTACTCGAATCTTCCGAAAACGACGCTCCTATTATTAAATTCGTAAATACGCTTCTTTTCAGAGCTATCAAAGACAAAGCGTCTGATATTCATATCGAACCTTATGAAAAGGAAATGGTCGTCCGTTTCCGTATCGACGGGGTGCTTTACGATGTATCCAGACTTGCAAAGGGTTTACATGCAGGTATTTCCTCGCGCATCAAGCTGATGGGGGAACTCGACATCGCAGAAAAACGACTTCCTCAAGACGGTAGAATTAAAATCAAAATTGCAGGCAAGGATGTCGACTTACGTCTTTCGGTAATTCCTACAGCACACGGTGAGAGACTCGTTCTACGTATTTTAGATAAGAGCAGTGTGAAACTCGATCTCACAGACTTGGGATTTGATGCAGAGACAATTAAAACCGTTAATCAGCTCATCCATAAAAAACATGGAATTATTCTTGTTACAGGCCCCACCGGAAGTGGAAAAACTACTTCCTTATACGCCTGTATCACCCGTATCAACTCCATTGAGAGAAATATTATTACGGTTGAAGATCCGATCGAATACGATTTAAAAGGGATTGGACAAATACAAGCAAACCCCAAAATCGGTCTTACTTTCGCCTCCGGTTTAAGAGCTATCTTGCGACAAGATCCTGATGTCATCATGGTGGGGGAAATCCGCGATAAAGAAACCGCTGAAATCGCCATTCAAGCATCACTTACAGGTCACTTGGTTTTTGCAACTATCCATACCAACGATGCTCCCGGTGCAGTGACACGTCTTGTAGACATGGGCGTAGAGCCTTTTCTCGTGGCATCGTCTCTTCTTGCAGTGCTCGCGCAACGACTCATGAGAAAAGTTTGTCCTAAATGTGTTGAGTATTACGTCCCTACAGAGATAGAGCTAGATAACTTAGGTTTGGAAGTGAATACTTTTAAAGGGAAGAAAATTGCAAAGACAAAAGGTTGTCACGAATGCAATGGCACTGGTTACAAAGGCCGAATGGTCGTGCACGAACTGATGATTTTAGATGACGAATTAAGAGCACTGATAATGGAGAAGGTAGATTCTTCCATTATTAAAAAAGAAGCGCAGAGAAAAGGGATGGTCTCCTTAAGAGAAAATGGAATTATAAAAGTAGAAGAAGGAATCACCTCTGCAGTTGAACTAGTGTCCGTAACACAGGAATAAAGAGAGTAAGGTAGAATGCCATTATTTGAATACAAAGGAATCGGGGCTGGAGGAAAACCGGCTAAAGGTACGATCGATTCCGACTCCTCAAAGAGCGCCAGACAACGATTGAAAGCAAAGGGCATCTTTGTCAGCGAAATCAAAGAACGCGCTGAAAAAAAAGGAAAGGCTACTGGTTTTGCGGCAGCGACTCAAGGCAATGTCAGCCTAAAAAATCTGACATTGATGATCCGCCAGCTTGCGACCATGATTAAAGCCCGCATTCCTTTGGACGAAGCGCTGGAAGCAACCGTAGAACAAACAGATGATCCAAAGATTAAAAACGTAATTGCCCAGGTAAAAACAAGTGTGAACGAAGGTAAATCGCTCGCAGACAGTTGCCGAATGTTCCCCAGAGTTTTTGATAATATTTTCTGCGCTATGGTTCAAGTAGGGGAAGCCAGCGGTAATCTTGATCTTGTTTTAGTAAGACTTGCTGATTTCACCGAAAAACAACTTGAAATGAGAAATAAAATTGTAGGAGCCCTTGCCTATCCGGCGTTTATGGCTGTCGCAGGGACCTCAATCACTATGTTTCTCTTTGCCTTTGCAGTCCCCAAGATTACGGAAGTTTTTGAAGGATCCAATGCACCCATGCCTTTTTTGACTGTAGTCATGATTGAAATCAGTCATTTTATGGCAGCGCAATGGTACGTCATGGTAATCGCCATGCTCGGAAGTTTTTTCTTCTTCAAATGGTACACCAGTACTGCAAACGGAAAAGAATGGTGGGATACCGTTTCACTCAAGCTTCCCTTGTTTGGAAAATTAAAGCGCATGATTGCCGTTTCCCGTTTTGCTCGCACCATGAGCACCATGATCGGAAGCGGTGTGCAACTTCTTGAAGCAATCGATATCGTAAAAGAGGTTGTGGATAACACTGTTATTAGAAAAGCACTGATACAAGCGAGGGCTAGTATTAGTGAAGGACATTCAATTGCAGGCCCCTTAAGAGCCAGCGGACAATTTCCTCCCATGCTGACTCATATGATTGCAGTGGGAGAAAAAACCGGGGAGCTCGAAGAGATGCTTAACATCGTATCCAACGCGTATGATACGCAGGTAGATACGGCGATACAGTCGATGACAAGATTACTGGAACCGCTTATGATTAGCGTCATGGGTGGAATCATTGCCTTGGTGGCTTTTTCCATCTTTATGCCACTGTTGGAACTCAACAACCTGGCTGGCGGTTAATTATTTTTGAGGAGATACTTATGAAAACAATTCAAAATCGTCTGTTAAAAGCAGAAAAAGGCTTCACACTCGTAGAAATCATGATCGTGCTCGCATTGGTTACCATGCTTGCAGGTTTTGCCGGCGTAAAGTTGATGAGCAAACTTAAATCAGGTCGTAGAGACGGCGCCAAAATCGAAATCGCGCAATTTCAGCAAGCGCTCGATTCTTACTTTCTACAATTTAACATGTACCCAGACTCCGGTCAGGGTTTGCAGGCTTTAATCAAAAAACCATCGGGTGGCAAAGTTCCCGAAAACTATCCTGAAGAAGGTTTTTACGGAAAGAAAGAAATTCCTAAAGACCCTTTTGGAAATGAATACAATTATGAGTGCCAAGACAACCAACATTATAAAATCTGGTCTAACGGACCAGACGGACAATCCGGTACCGAAGACGACGTTGTTGTGGAAAACATGTAAGAAATCATTTTCTGAGACAGCGGGCTTTACCCTACTTGAGATCCTGATTGTTCTTGCATTAATCGTCATGGTTCTCACAGTCGGTGTGCCCGCTGTCAGTAAACTTACCTACCAAAAGCTCAACACAACTTCACGCCAGTTCGTCGGGATCGTAAAAACCATTCGTAATGACGCGATATTACTGAATGGAATTTACCGTTTGGGTATAGACTTTGAAAAACAAACTTGGTGGGTAGAATCTCAAAACAAGTTTTCGCTGATCGCGAACGTGGCTGACGAAAAACCGGATCCTAAAAAGAAGAAAAATAAAAAAGAAGAAAAACCCGCCAGTAACTTCACATACGTCGATAAATTCTCAAAACAACCAAACGAAATGCCTTCTGGCGTCGTCTTTGATTCTATCTATACGGAACGTTCCGGAGTGGTCAAAGAGGGAATAGGATATGTGTATTTTTTCCCAAACGGCTATAACGAAGCAGCGATTCTTTACATGAATCGACAGGCAGCAAAAAACGATCCGTACTCTCTCGTACTGCAACCAACAACGGGAAGAGTCGAAGTATTTAAGAAAAAGGTCACAGGTTTCGACGGAACATGAATAAACTCACTCCCATACTCCCAGGCAATAAGGACTTGTCGCGGCGTAGTCCAAAGGACGAAGCCGGATTTACCCTCGTTGAAGTCCTATTCGCCATTTTGATCTTCGTGATTGCAGCCCTTGCCGCGGCCGATCTCACCCGCGGAAGTGTGCGAGCCACCCGAGAAGGAAAAGATATTTCAGTTGCCACATGGCTTTTGCAAAACGTGATGACGGAGCTGGAAACGAAACTCGAAACAGAAGGTTTTGATAAAGGATGCGACAAGAAAAAAGAAGGTAAATTCGACCCACCCAACGATCGCTTCGTTTGGACAGCCTATTGCAATGACATCGACTTCAAACTTTCATCGAGTGCAGCAAAGATCCTAGCCAAAGAAGACAGCAAAGATGACAAACCCTCAACAGAGGACATGATCCAAAAAATTATTTTAAAATCTGCTGGAGATTACCTGACCAAATCCATCAGAGAATTACATGTAGAAATCAAATGGAAAATGGGAAGCATTGAGAAGACAATAGACGCCACTACTCACGTCGCCGTTTACAACCTCCCTTTCACAGTTTCAGGAATACCAGACCTGGGAGGCACAAAATGATAAGCCTCCTCAAAAGCAGAGTGGGTCTTGTCCGGCGTAGCTCGAAGAGCGAAGACGGATTCACCTTAATCGAAGTGATGATTGCTCTCACTCTTTTCTGTTTTATCGCGCTCGGAACAGCAAGAGAAATCACTCTTATCCGCAATACTAAAGACGCCATATTTGACGAGTCCGATCTGTATAACGGACTCAGAGCTTCCATGAACATTATGCGCAGTGATTTGCAACAAGCATTTCATATCCAATTTGACGATTTAGGAGAAGATGCACAGGCTGCCATTGCTCAGGCACAGCCTGTCGCGCGCACCTTATTTGATGGCAGAAAAAAAGAAATCATTTTCACGTCCCTAAGCCACAGAGTGTATTTTCAAGGCAAACTGGAATGTGAACAAACAGAAATTTCTTTTTTTCTAAAACAAAAAGGGCGCTTCAGTACGCTAATGAAACGTGAATCAGAACGCATCGATAACGAATTATACGACGGGGGAAGTGTAAATACGCTTCTCGACAACGTCAGTGCACTAGAATTTCAATACTGGGATGATAAGGACGGTAAATGGATCGACGACTGGAATTCCGACTCTGGAAATACAAAAGATCGTTTCCCATTCGCTGTAAAAATAAAAATGACAACCGTTGATGGAAAAGGAAAAACCTTGAAGCTAGAATCCGCCTTCAAGATAGCCTTTCCCAACAATGAAAACTTTGTGACAACTTTTTAATGACAAGACTAAGCAAAAATAAAAATGGTGCCGCATTACTCACGGTGCTCATTGCTTTGATGATTATCAGCCTCTTAACGCTCGAGTTGAAATATTCAGCCATGCTGGAAAGAAAACTCGCCTACAATGACTTAAATCAAGTGCAGGCCTATTACTTAGCTAAAGCAGGCGCTCGCATGGCACTTTTGCGGGTAGCCATGTATGGAAGAGCAAAGCGGGATCCCAACATTCAAAAACTTTCTAAAGATGTCCCCTTAAGCCGTTATATGGATATGATTTGGAACTTACCGATTCCTCCCTTTCCCCCTCCAGCGGACAAAGACACACTTTCGCAACTGGACAAGGCAGACAAGGATGCAGCAGAAAAAGTCTTGGATCAAACACGCATCTCAAACGGCAGATTTAGCCATTCGATTTCGTCAGAATCTTCTAAAATTAATTTAAATTTCCTCGATCTAAAGTACGTCCCGGACAAGCAAAAAGGTGAAACCATCAATTTTAGAAGCGATGAATACAAAAATATCGTTCAGTATACAGGCAGATCACTAATCAATTTGATGGACGATTTTATCAAACAGTCTGATGACCCAAATGAAGAATTTGGAAATTTAAAGCCTGAAGAAATTGTTGTAAACATCATGGAATGGGTGAATGCAACGTCAGCCTTACCCAATAAATCTACAAGTGCCTTCTTCTATGAACAACAAAAGCCCCCGTACAAAATCAAGCACGGGCATTTTTTTACAGTAGATGAATTACGCATGGTGGCGGGAATAGACACGCACTTATTTGAGCTATTACGCCCTCACGTCACCGTTTATTCAGATGATGGAAAAATTAATATAAACACAGCCAAAAATGCCGTATTAAAAGCTATCTACCCCGATTTCAGTGAGGATGATTTAAAGCGAATTAATGATGAAAAGAGTAAAAGAGGCGGCTTTTGGACTACAGAGAAAGAGTTTGTGGATTATGTGAGTAATGATCTGAACCGAACAAGCTTCTCTCGAATGTATCCAACAGAGGCGGATTATCCTTTTACGATTGGAAATAGAAGTTTTATCATTGAATCGCTAGGCGTAATACAAAAAGGCAAAACTGAAATTCAAAAAGTAATCAAAATTGCTGTGGCGCTACAAGCTAGTCAGGGAGGCACGGTAGATCCATCGATTGTGGATCAAGCGACATGCGATGCCAAACCCAATAAGTTTTGGTATCGTGTAGAAGGGCGTTGTAGAAATAAACCGACAACGAAAGAACAGTGCGTATTACTTGCAGGCACCTGGGCAGCGGCGCCAAATGATGCGAATAAAAATTGTTGTAACATCAACAATCAAACACCGATTTGTCCCGAAAAAAGAGAGGGCCCGGAAGAGCCCAATCAGATGAAAATAATGTCTTGGTCAGAAAGCTAAGGGAGTCAATATGAAGATCCTCGGTATTGAATACGGAAGTTGGAGCGTGAAAGCCGTTGAGCTTGAATCGCGCTGGCGAAAAATTGAAGTCATTGATTTCCATGAAGTCCGTTTGCCATTAAAAATGGAGAATCCTACGCAGTTTTATAAACAAGCTACAGAACAACTTTTGGCGAGACTTCCTTCTGTGCCAGAAAAAATCATTACCAGTCTTCCCGTATCTCAAACTTCACTTAGGTTTTTGCAGCTACCCATTAAAAACAGAAAAAAAGTAGAACAGATGTTCCGCTTTGAACTGGAAGACGCAGTTCCTTTCAAATTAGATGAAGCCATCTTAGAACATCTGGTCATCAAACAAAAAACTGGTAGTCTTGTTTTTACTGCTATTGCTCCTGAAGTACTGGTCGCACAACATATCGAATGGCTAAAATCAGTCGGTATTGATCCTGATTGGCTGACGTTTGATTCCCAAGGCGTAATGAATTTATTTTTAATGAATAACGTTGCAAAGCCTGGAGATGAAGAAAAACAATCCGGCGCTCAGATTTTGTTAGATCTCGGGCATCAAAAAACAAACATCTGCATTGTAGACAAAACAGAAATCAAACTTGTCAGAAGTATCGCCTGGGGAGGAAACAACATCAATCAGGCTCTCGCGGTCTCGCAAGGTACGAGCCTCGAAGATGCAGAAAAATACAAAATTGAAACGCTAAATCTTCTTTCCGAAGAAGGAATTCAAGACGATGAAATCCAGTCTTGCAGACAGGCACTAAATTCCTTTATAGCTGACTTAAACCACAGTCTTGTTTCGTACCGCAACCTGTACAAGCAAGAAATTTCTTCGATTACTATTACTGGGGGAACTTCCAAGTTAAAAGGGATTAAAAGCCTATTTGAAGCAGCTTTTGAAGTTCCCGTATCAGATTTAAACCCTCAAGAAACTTTGTCATTAAAAGAAGACCTGAAGAAAGCAGATCTCTGCCGATTCTCCGAAAGTTGGGGAAGAAGTATTCTCTTTGCAAGAAAAGCTCCTGTACTCTTCAATTTTAGAAGTGGAGCACTTTCCAAACAAACTTCGATTAATGAAGTCACGACTGTTTTCTCTAATCCAGCTGTTTTAAAGCTCGCACAGTACGCAGCCGTTCTTGCCTTTATCTTGTTTATGCATGTGAACATCGCTTCTGTTCTCTCAGACAAAGAGCTCACGGCTTCCAATGACGAGCTGAAGAAAGTTTTTAAAGATACCTTTAAAAATGTCCCTTCAAAAAACGCCCAGACTCTTTTGGCGAATACAGATGACTTAAAAAAATTCATCGAGCAAAAAAATACTGAGCTCGAGCAAAAAATTAAAATGGCTTCTAAAACGGATATTCCCGCTTTGTCTATTATTAAAGCCGTGTCTAATGCGTTTCCTGCGAATGTTCGAGTAGACGTGAATACACTCCAATTCGATGACAGAACCTTTACTATGGATGGAGTATTATACGAGGGTCCACTGGAACAGGTGACTACCAATATCAAAAGCATTCCACAATTTACTGAGGTTGTGTTGGAACAAAATGGCCAGCGCTTCACTTACCGCGGCAAAGTGGCCAGGAGATAAAGATGGATAACGTTACAAAAATTAAAGACTGGATCAATGAACATGCGCCAATGCTAAATGGCTTGTACCGTAATAAGTACATCGGCATGTTGTACGACAGATTTGGCAGTCTTCCACCTAAGAGCCAAAAAAGTGCAATCTATGGAACCATCTTTGGAATTGCAGGCATTGTCGGCGTTTACTTGCTCGTATCCTACTATTCGCTTTGGACTGCTTCCAGACAGGCAACAGAATACCGTTCCATGGCGAATATTTTATTACAGTATCAAAAACACAGAAGAGATAAGTCCCAGCAGATTAAAGGTCTTTCAAAAAACATGCAACTCTCTGGAGGAGGAGCACTAAAGCAATATCTCACTGATGTGGGTAGAACCGCGAGCATCGCTCCCCGTACGATAACAGTAGAAGAAAAAGGTGAAGTAACTGGAAGAGAAGATGGTGTGAAACCGGGAAGTGATGTAAAAATCAAGCAGGCTTATGTTGTTTTACAACGCGTAAATCTCACTCAACTGACAAGCTATATTAAAAACATCGAATTTGGCCAGTACACCCTGGGCGTTTCCTCTTTAAAGATACAAAATGACGACAAAATACGCGGCCTGATGCGAGCGGAACTGACTATCATGGCGTACATATTCGAAGTAGAGGAGGGCTGATGCAAAAACCTAAGGCATCCACATTATTAGTTGCGTTCATCGTTTTTTTACTTACCTCCCTGCTCTTTTTTCCGTTTAATAATTTAAGAGGAAATATTTTCGGACAAATTTACGCAAAAACAGGGATTTTGCTTGTGGCAGATGATATGTCCCTCACTTTTTTCGGCTGGCCCGGGCTCATTCTCTATAACGTAAATGTTACATTGCCTGTCGGTAACAGTGAAATTGAACTCGCAAGTGAAAAACTCGTATTTAAAATAGGATTATCCGGTTTATTCCCACCCACACCTTCCGTATCACTTAATTTGAAAAAATTAAAAAAGGGTGGGGACCTCTATATAAATATGGGGCAATCAGGGACTTCCACATCCGTGAAAATTGATGCAGAAGACGTCAACTTAGAACAAATTGCTGTACCGGGGTTGGGAGAAAATATCCCAGGCGTTGTGAATATAGAAGGCAAAATGGAGATCCAAAAAAATGATCTCTCAAAATCCACAGGCTCACTCGATATTCACGGAAAAGATCTGAAAATTCCTCACCAGGTTGTTGGTTCCGCTCAGCAAGGATTTTCGTTCGACATCCCTGCGATGCTAGTGGATAAGTTCGCCTTTGTATTAAATATCAAAAATGGCACTTTAGAATTTACCAATGTATCTCTTGGCACTCCTCAGGCTGACTTAAGAGCATCGGTTGTGGGAGATTTAAAACTCGGTCAAAAAATTGAACAATCCATTCTCAATTTAACTTTAAAACTACAATTGTCTGGAAAAATTCTACAAGATCCTCAGGCAAAAACTTTCACTTCATTTCTGGAAGGCTATACACTGAAAACTCCCGGAGAGTACGGGATGAAATGGTTTGCCAGTATCCAAGAACTGTCAGGGTTGTCTTATAAGATCTTGCCTGAAAAATTACCGCAATAGAAATAAAATAGTCATTGCGAGCGCAGCGACGCAATCTTACTGCACTCTTTGAACCTGTATCCTACGGTTTTTAATTTTTCCCATGCGAAACACGCTAATGAGATGGTCTGTCATCACACTATCCACAGCGACGTAAGTAAAATTATCTAGAATTTCAATTTTTCCCACTTGCGCACCCTTACATCCACCTTCACCAGTGAACGCACCAAGAATATCAGTCGGACGAATTTTTTGTTTTCGACCGGCACCGACGTAAAGTGTATCTAACTTAACAACTTCTTCAGAATAGGCGACAGGTGCCGTGGCTTCCCACTTTAATTTTTTCAAAGTACGTTTTGTATATTGTTCAATCGTTTGAACCTTAGGGCTCTCATGTGGAGTAAGAAGAGATACCGCGAGTCCGACCTTACCAATTCTACCAGTCCTACCAATGCGATGCACATAAACGCTCGCATCAGAGGGAAGGTCATAGTTAATAACCGTTTCCACTCCGGTAACATCAATTCCACGCGCCGCTACATCTGTCGCGATGAGAACTTTTACGGAACGATTTCTAAATTTTGCCATTACTTTTTGGCGATCGGTTTGCTCTAAATCCCCATGCAGTTTTTCTGCAACTATCTGCGCCTTTGAAAGTGCCTGGCATATTTCATCAACCATAAGTTTCGTATTGCAAAAGACAATTGCCGACTCAGGTCTTTTGGTCGCGACAAATGAAATCAATGTATGCAGTTTGTTTTCTTTAGACGTTTCATATACCAGCTCTTCAATTGCAGGAGCATCTAGAGCTTTAGAAGTAATCCGTACTGGAGATTTCTGATATCTTTTAGAAAGAGTTTCAATCGTATTCGGAAAAGTGGCCGAGAAAAATACGGTTTGCCTGTCTTCGGGTATTTCCTTCAATATTTTCTCTATATCATCTACAAATCCCATATCGAGCATGCGATCCGCTTCGTCTAAGACGAAAGTTTTTACCCCAGATAAATCTAAAGTTTTTCTTTCCAAATGATCTAAAACTCTTCCTGGAGTCCCGACAATAACATGCACGCCATGTTCAAGAGATCGCATTTGTGTACGAAAAGGCACTCCGCCAAGAAGCGACACCACAACTAAATTCTTTTTGTAACGTCCGAGTTTTCTAATTTGTTCTGTAACCTGTGCGCCCAATTCTCTAGTAGGACATAGGACTATGGCCTGAATAAACCTGTCATTTGTTTCAATTTTTTCTAAAATCGGAATTGAAAAAGCGGCGGTCTTTCCACTGCCTGTCTGTGCCTGACCAATGACGTCTTTCCCGCTTAAAAGAGGAGCGAAAGAATCTTCCTGTATGGGAGTAAGAGTCGTGTAACCCAAATCCCCTAAAACCTTTGTAACTTCAGGGGACAATTGAAACGATTGATTTGTGATTTGTATGGACATGAGGGGCAAGTAACTAACACATATCCAATGCAAAAACCAATTTTGTGCTTAAGTCTTTGGATATACAGGCATTTTCGCATAGGTCTCTAAGAGTAGAAATGCTCAATCACCTCTGCCATATACCTTATCTGATCTTCTTTTAAGAACTGGTGGCAGGGTAGAGTAATGGATTGTGCACTTTGTTTTTCAGCGAAAGGAAAATCTCCTTTCTTATAGCCATACTGAGTAGCGGCAGGTTGCAAGTGCAAAGGAATCGGATAATGCACTTTAGCTTCAATGCCGTTTTCAACCAGATGCTGTAAGAGTTTATCTCTCTCAGAAACTTGAAACTGATACAGATGAAAAACATGTTTCGCGTTCGCACTTCTTTTAGGCAACTGGATATGCGAGCTCAGTTTTTCAGAAGAAAGGGCTGCGTCCAATATTTTTGCGTACTGAATTCTTTTCTCAATAGTTTCATCCAGCGAATCAAACAAGTAGTTCCCTACGATCGCCTGTAGATTATCAAAACGGCTGTTGTAGCCATAGGTACTCACGGTATCTCTATCGAGCATTCCATGGTTTCTTAATAATTGAATGCGGCTTGCAATCGCATCGTCATTGGTCGTAATGACTCCGCCATCTCCCCAAACATGCAAAGGTTTTAACGGGTGCACACTAAATCCTGCAACTACGCCAAAACTTCCTATCGGCTTTCCACTCACTTTGGCACCTAGTGCCTGACAGGCGTCTTCAATCAATGCAATTCCATGCTTATTCGCAACGGATAAAACTCCTTCAATGTCACATGGTCCACCTGCCCAGTGCACGGGCAAAATCGCCTTTGTTTTAGGAGAAATGGCAGTTTCAATTTTACTTACATCAATATTTAAACTGCTGTCACAATCAACATATACTGGTCTTGCTCCTGCCTGAACTATCGCACCGGTCGTAGCAATAAAACTGTTGGGAACTGTAATGACTTCATCTCCAACACCCACTCCCACAGCTTTCAACGAAAGAAAAAGGGCATCTGTACCACTGCCAACACCAATTGCATGCTTGCAGCCAACGTAATCCGCATATTTTTTCTCAAATGCACTCAGATCTTTTCCGAGAGTGAAATCGCATCTCGTTAAAAACTCCCGCATTTTTTCAAAGATAGGTTCCGGGTTCTGAAATTGTTCTGTCAAAAAAGAAAAAGGAACTTTCATGCTGCGTACTCGTTTTTCAAGTTTCTGTTCGGTTTGGTCTCTGTGGATATCTCAATTTGACCATGAATAAGACAGCAAATACTACCCACCAAATTGCCCAAAGAGCATAATGGTACAGATCATATTCTCCCTGCCGAAACGTCTGCTTGATTTGAAAAACAAGTTCGCCTGTAGGAGGAAGTTTTCCCAATACCTTAAACCACAAATTGTCCTCTAACGTAGCCCCGTTGAAGGAGGCAACACGAGTAACCACTCCACTCGTCTGCGAAATAAAAAAATAAAAAATGCCAACGAAAAAACTCACGAGCGAGCCAAATGCTAATGAACAAAATGCTAGTCCCATCATGATGGATACAAATGCCAGCCATTCTAGACCCAAGGTAATAAGCACCGAAGACCAGGGAAAAGATACCGTTGAGAACTCGTTCACTCCGAATGCAATTCCAAAGCAAAGAAAGAGAATCAAGGTTTCCACAGCAATGAGCCCGGTTAATAGCAACGTATAAGATACCGGATATTTCCACCGGCTTACTGGCAATGTACATGTAAGTAGACCACGTCTACCTGAATGTAGATAAGGCACCATCCAGATACCATAAATAGCAGCAACAAAAATTCCGATAAAAAGATGAATATAAATTGCCCCAAACAGTGCTTCTCGAACACCTAATGTGGCAACGGATCCTTGATTGATGAATTTAATTCCATTCACTACTTTTAATGACAGATAATGAAGCGCAAAAGAAAAAACAATTACGATGAGAAGCAGTCTACTTCTGACTGCGTGCAAAGCATTTTGCCAAAGAAGATTAAGCACCGAGTTCTCCTACTTTTGTAGTAAATGCATTTTCCACTGATCCAAAGTCTTGCACTGCTTTCGCAATTTTTTCGGCGTAGCAAAGTTTACCTCTGTGCATGACAACCAAGTCAGTACAGGACTTTTCAATTTCCGATAAAATATGGGAACTATACAAAATACTTTTCCCAGAACTTCGGTATTGAACAAGTTTCTCTCTCAACTTGATCATAAACATGGGATCAAGACCATTCAAAGGTTCATCTAAAATGAGTAAATCGGGTTGCCCCAGCATTGCCTGAGCTATCAAGACTCTTCTTTTTTGTCCCTTGGAACAATTTCGTATTGTTTTGTCCGGATCCAGTTCAAAAAAAGCTAAAGACTCTTCTACTTCTTTTGCTCTTAGGCTCGCGTCATTAATCCTTAGTGAAGAAATGTATTTCAAATATTCCCGGGTCGTCAGGTACTCAGGCGGATCCGCATCTTCAGGCGCAAATCCCACTTTTTCAAAGACGGGAAGTGTACCTGGACGATTACCAAAAACGTGTATTTCTCCATGGAATTTCATCAGTCCCAAAAGTGCTTTGATTGTGCTGGTTTTGCCAGCTCCATTTGCCCCAATCAAACCGAGACTAGAACCCGATTCCATCTTAAAAGACACACCGTTAACCGCAGTTTGGCTGCGATATTTCACTATCAAATTGTTTATTTCAAAAATGGCTGCCATATCGTGAAAATGAGGGTATATCACTCTGATGCCCCAGACAATGACAGATAGCGTCATAATTGGCGTAGATATTGGTGGAACCTTTATCAAGAGCGTAGCTTTATCTTCTTCCAATAAAGTTCTATTGGAAAACAAAACGCCCTCAAGAGCTGCAGAAGGTCCAGAAGCGATCAGAAATGCGATCAGAGAAACCATTGCAGTCTATCAATCCAAAGAAATTAAATTTTCCAAAATCGGAGTTGGTTGCGCAGGTTCTGTAGATACAAAAAGGGGAGTGGTGAGAAACTCTCCCAACTTCTCTCACTTTCAAAACATCCCGCTCGGTGATTGGGTGAAATCAGATTTTTCAGTTCCCGCTACAGTAGAAAACGACGCAAACTGTGCGGTCGCTGCAGAGTGGAGATTGTCCTTTCAAGAATACGAAAACATCGTTCTGCTTACGTTAGGAACAGGAATTGGCGGCGGTTTAATTTTAAACGGAAAGTTGTTTAGAGGATCCACGGGTACCGGAGGAGAATTAGGGCATCTTTCCATTAATTCAAATGGAATTCCCTGTCCTTGCGGAAGCATTGGATGCTTTGAACGCTACTGTTCCGCATCAGCCTTAAAAAAGAATTTTCCCAAAATATCTTCAAAAGATTTGTTTCAAAATACAGCGCATAATCCTGCTTACCAACAAGCCGTAGATGAATTTATCCACCATTTGAAGGTCGGTATCGTCAGCATCGCCAACGTCTTTGATCCAGATATTTTGCTACTAGGGGGCGCCATCTCAAAAGGTATCACCCCCTATCTAGACGACATTCGTGGCTGGGTAAAAGAACACGCGTTCCCAGCTCCCGGAGCCCACATGAAAATTGAGCTCACACAACAC
The DNA here is from genome assembly GCA_964396165.1 of uncultured Pseudobdellovibrionaceae bacterium. Taxonomy (GTDB): domain Bacteria; phylum Bdellovibrionota; class FAC87; order UBA2466; family UBA2466; genus CALCZU01. The sequence goes on along the minus strand of CAYNEF010000003.1, from coordinate 2,046 downwards.
GACAACTGGAGCGGCGCCATTGGCGCAGCCCTACTTTCGCGTTGAACCAAACATTAACCAATAAAGTCCTCCACCCAATGCTCCGCCCATATGACTTAAATGAGACACTCTTCCTCCTGCGTAATGCATTTGAGTATACGAGCCGTACAATTCCAAAATAATAAACAGAGCAGTAGCGAACCAAATTGGAAGAGTAAAACGAAAGACTACCATCCACCTATTGAGTGAAAAAAATTCGTCTGTGGACCTAAGTATTTGCATCGGAGATTTGATAAAGGGGAAATAGTAACTCAATTTTCCATGAGGAAAACTAAGCATATAAAAAACACCCAATCCACTGATAGCCCCACTGGCACCTAATATCGGCACTGGATGTGGGTCCAAAAGAATCACTGCTATATGCCCCAGAAATGATGAAAATAAAAATAGTTCTATAAATTTAGCAGTTCCTAAGTAATCCTCTACGTTATCCCCGAAGAGCCATAAAAAATAAGCATTTCCAAAAAAATGAAATGAATCCGCATGAGCGAGAACGCTCACAAACCACCGAAATCCGTAATCCTGAAACGGCTGGGTAGGAAAAAATGCTACTGCGGCAAAGTATCCGTCCTTTAAAAACATTTTGGAAAGTGTGACTGAAAACATTAAAACAATAATCCAGCGTGTAATCAAAGCTTCACTTTTTACCGGGGTGATATGCTCTTCAGGCAATGTAAATAACATCAAAGCAAAATGCTGAAGCTCCGGATCTGGACTTGAAAACCCAGACTCTAGAGTTTGTTCGTTCGAAGCTGTGATAGAATTTTTTTCAGAAGAAATAGTCTCAGGAACTTTTAAAATTTGGTTCGCGCTAGTAAATAATCCAATTTCGCCCTTATCAAACCAAACAAGCTTACACTTTTTACAGGTATCAAGCTCGGTTACTCCTCCTCCAGAAAAAATGAGCTGCATTCGTTTGAAGCAAGAAGGGCAAGTCTGCTTACCAAGTCGAATATTTTTCAACGGAGCCGTTAGTAGCGAAAGGGCGCGTTCAGATCCTTTTATTTTACTCAAGTCGCGGTAGGTGAATAGCTTCCCCTCACACTTTGCACACTGCCAAAAAAAACTGTTCTGATGGCGAGCGCGAACTAAATGAGTGTTACAAGTAAGACACCGAAGCATATTGGATAGTGTATCAAATATTATTTAATAGATGTGCCGAAGCGCTGCCAGCGGACCTTGTGCATGGTGCCCCACTCGGCATTCTGATCCAGAGAGAGCCAAACCATTAAGGCACGGCCTTTAACGTTTTCTCTAGGGACAAATCCCCACGAGCGACTGTCATAAGAGTCGTCCCGGTTATCACCCATCATAAAATAATGGTCAGCTGGAACCTCTAGATTAAGGTTAGAAGACGAGTAATCGGTCTCACCACGGCTGTAACGTACTAAATGGGTTACATCTCCCAATGTCTCCCAAAAATACTCACCGGAAGGCTCTGTTTCACTCGTTAGTTTGGTAATTTCACTTAAGTCTTTAACTGGCTCTCGCTTTAGTTCTACGCCATTGATAGATACGTTCCGGCCTTTAATGACAATTTTATCACCTGGGACACCCACTAGTCGTTTTACATAGTGTAGTGACTCATCTTTCGGAAATAAAAAGACAACAACTTCGCCTCTTTTAGGTTCGGCAATTTTTAAAAATTCTATTTTTGTGAAGGGAAGGGACAATCCATAAGAGAACTTGGATACGAATATATGATCCCCGATGTTTAAAGAGGGCACCATACTACTGCTAGGAATTTTAAATGGTTCAACAATGAAAGATCTGACTGCAATAACAGCAATCACACACCAGATTAGTGCTTTTGTAAGATCGTTTCTGCCTTGAATATGTTCAGAAACTTTTTCAGAATTTTCTTTTACTTCTTCGGACATGCATTTCTCAGCTTAATCACGAAAGATTTTTTGGGCAAAAAAATAACCCAGATGGCTTGAACAAAAACAACTTGTCCATCTGGGTTATATATTAAAGGGGCACCGTGCTACTTTCCCAGGAAGTTTC
>CAYNEF010000002.1:0-116682 GCA_964396165.1 uncultured Pseudobdellovibrionaceae bacterium | reverse complement strand
TTTGATCTTCGTGCGAGTAATGGTTGCTGAAATAACCGCCGACAATTGCTTCGCCACCGATTTCGGTCAACTTTTCGCTATCCCATCCGTCACCACCGAGAAGGACTGCTTTGACGTTCAATTCACGTGCTTGTTTCGCAATCAAACCTACTTCTGTGTAATAACCAGGGACAAACAAGACATCAGGCTTTTTGTCGCGAATTTGAGTGAGTTGCGGTTTGAAATCCACATCGCCACTTGCGTAGGAAATATCCACAACGATATCTCCACCCATTTTTTTGAATTCTTGAGTGAAATAGTTTGCAAGACCGACAGAGTAATCTGCTTTGGTGTCTCTAAAGATTGCGGCTTTTTTCAAATTCAAGTTATTGATAGCAAACTTTGCCATCACAGAACCTTGGAAAGGATCAATGAAGCAAACGCGGAATATATAATCACCCATCTGAGTCACTTTTGGATTCGTGCTGGAGGGGCTAATCATTGGCACTTTATATTGTTGCGCAACTGGTGCGACTGCGATGGAGCGTGAACTTGCCACTTCTCCAAGTAATACGTGTACTTTATCTTGTGTAAGAAGCTTGGTAGCTACCGTGACTGCTTCTTCTGATTTTCCTTGATCGTCATAAGAGATGACTTTGATTTTTTTACCTTTAACGCCGCCTTTTGCGTTCACTTCGTCTACAGCCATCATAATTCCTTTATGAGTGGAGACGCCGAAGGTGCTTTCGGAACCGGTCATCGAGCCGAATTCGCCGAAAACGATTTCGTTGCCGGTGATAATCGCGGTTGAAGTAGTGCCTGCTCCATCTTTCTTGGTGCAGCTCGTGCCCAAGATTAAAAGGCTGAATGAAAAGACTACTAGGATGCGTTTAATTGGTTTCATGTTTCCCCTTAAAGATAAAATAATCTTCTATGTTTATCTAGTTCAACGGGACAAATGTCAATTAGGTTAACCATCCAAAAATGTTCCGTTTTTTGGGTTTTTAAGTAGCTCCAGATTGACACTGGGAAATCCTTGAGACTATTGTCTTTCAAATGGAAAACACATCTTTTGAAGTTTCGTTAAAAGACTTGGAAAAAACAGTTTCATTCCTCGAAAAGGGCGATACCCCACTCGAAGAACAGCTAAAAGCGTTCGAAAAAGGGGTTGCACTGAGTCGTGATTGCATGAAAAAACTCGAAGAAGTAGAGAAAAAAGTAGAGATTTTAATGCAAGAATCCAGCGGCAAGTTAACTACCGCCCCATTTGAAGGGTAAGAATCTCATGAGTTTTGAAAACTACAGCACGGACCGCATCGAACTCATCAATTCTTTCTTAGAAGACAGCATTGTTAAGTACCGCCATTCTTCTTCCCAAAGATTTGCTTTATTGATTGATGCTATGCAGTACAGCTTGGAAGCTGGCGGAAAAAGATTAAGACCTCTACTTTTATTAGCGAGTGCTGAAGCAATCGGGTTATCCCCGCGTTCGGTATTACCGGCAGCTGCTGCGATTGAGTATATTCATACCTATTCTTTAATCCATGATGATTTACCCGCTTTAGATGATGACGATACCCGACGTGGCAAACCCTCAAGCCATAGAAAATTTGGCGAAGCGGTTGCGATTTTGGCGGGCGATGCGCTTTTAACAGAAGCGTTTGCCCAGATGACACGGCTGATGGAATCCAAAGTATTTCAGCCCGCACAAATTTTATCTGCCCTTGAATTCTTGGCCCATAGTTCGGGCGTAAGGGGCATGGTCGGTGGTCAGCTGATAGATGTTACCTTAGATACGAAAAGTACATCGCTGCCTGAGATTGAATTCATTCATATCCATAAAACAGGAGCCATGATTGTGGCTTCGATCTTAATTCCGACCAAGCTTGCGACCATGGATGCAACCATGGTTCAGAAGTTTAAACGGTATGGTGAGGCGCTGGGACTGGCCTTCCAAATATCTGATGATATTCTGGATTCTGAATCTGCCATCCGTTATTCCCGCGGGCCCAGAAAAAAGCCAAAACCTAGTTATTCCGATGTGATGAGCCCCAGTGAGATGAAAGAAAAGCTCAATTTACTTATCGATACCGCTATCCAAAGTGTCGAAAGTCTGGGTGACAAATCCAAACCCATGATAGATATTGCGAACTTTGTAAGAACCCGTCGCAGTTAAGGTACCAAGTTCCTTTTCAGGAAACTTTTGCCTTGCGCAATAGAAAATATTACGGGATTTTCCTGAAAAGGAACTGGGTACGCTTTGAGTTTTTTAGATAAAATCGATTCTCCCGAATCTTTGCGGAAGCTTCCGCTTGAGGCGCTTACTTCCATCTCGGATGAAGTACGTGATTTTATTTTAAAAGTTATCTCCGAACAAGGTGGGCATTTTTCTTCGAATTTGGGTGCTGTAGAACTTACTGTCGCGCTCCACTACGTTTTTGATACGCCAAACGACAAAATTGTTTGGGATGTGGGCCACCAGTCCTATCCTCATAAAATTTTAACGGGCAGAAAAGACAGGTTTCACACCATTCGCCAGAAAGATGGCATTAGTGGTTTCACTTCACGTTTTGAAAGTGAGTACGATCACTTTGGCGCAGGCCATGCGAGCACTTCGATTTCTGCAGCACTGGGAATCGCAGAAGGTTTAAAGCAAAGCGGGCAAAAAAATTTAGCGATTGCGGTGATTGGTGACGGGTCGTTAACTGGCGGTTTGGCGTTTGAAGCGATGAACAATGCAGGGCACATTCCTGCAAAAAACCTGGTTGTGATTTTTAATGATAACGAGATGGCGATTGATCCGAATGTGGGCGCCCTTTCGAAATTTATCAACAGTGCGGTGACGCATCCTGGGTATAATCGTTTAAGAAAAGAAGTACGAAATATTTTAGAGTCCATCACGTCGCACGGGCTTCCCGTCGGGCCTCTGGTCGGAAAAACCCGCAAATCGCTAAAAAATATTTTTACTCCAGGAATTTTGTTTGAATGTTTTGGCTTTAGATATTTTGGACCTGTGAATGGCCACGATGTAAATGCGCTCGTCGATGCTTTGTCTTTTATCAAGTCTGAAGGCGGCGAAGGCGGACCTTATTTAGTACATGTACTTACGACAAAAGGTAAGGGGTATAAACTCGCTGAAGAAAATTCGTTGAAGTACCACGGAGTGAGTCCCTTTCAGATTGAGTGCGGCATTCAACCTTCAACTGGTGTGAAAAAAGCAGCTTACCAAGATATTTTTGCAGACAGTGTAGTAAAAATTGCAAAAGAAGATCCACGTGTAGTTGCGATTACTGCCGCGATGCCCTCTGGTACTGGGCTTACAAAGTTTCAAAAAGAATTTCCCAACCGTTTTTATGACGTCGGCATTGCTGAAGCGCATGCCGTTTGTTTTGCGGCGGGGCTTGCAACGGAAGGGTACCGTCCGGTTGCGGGAATTTATTCTACCTTCTTGCAACGCGCTTACGATCAAGTGATTCACGATGTGTGTTTGCAGAATTTGCCAGTCATCTTCGCAATGGATCGCGCAGGGCTAGTTGGTGCAGACGGTGCGACTCACCAGGGTGCATTTGATTTAAGTTATTTAAGAACGCTGCCCAATATGGTCATCATGGCGCCGAAAGACGAAAACGAATTGCAGCACATGGTGAAAACATCCGTCGACTACACCAAAGGTCCGATAGCCCTTCGTTACCCCAGAGGGGAAGTTGTCGGCGTTGCGATGGACAAGACGCTAAAATCTATTCCGATCGGTAAAGCGGAGTTGTTGTTTAAAGACGCACCCAAAGTAGATGTGTTGTTGATAGCCGCGGGTTTTGCCGTGCAGTCTGCGATAGAAGCAATGACCTTACTTAAAAAAGAAGGCTTAACTTGTGCGTTAATCAACGCGCGTTTTATCAAGCCACTTGATCAAGAGTTGATTTTAAAATGGGTACATAAATCAAAGTTGGTTGTGACGGTTGAAGAAAATGCCAAACAGGGTGGTTTTGGCAGTGGAGTGCTTGAGCTTTTGCAAGAAAACCAAGTGTTGAAACATACTTTGGTATTAGGCTTGCCTGATCACTTTATCGAGCACGCAACGCAGAAAGAACAACGCGCTCTGACAGGACTCGACGGCAAGGGCATTTACCTCTCTACATTGAAAAAGTGGCAGGCGATTGAAGACTCCAAAAAATCCAAAGACGTTCCGTTTGTCGTTCCGACGCACGTTGACCCGACCCAAGTTTCTTTAAATTAGATAATCGAGTAAAATTAAGGCATGAAAATAATTATTACTGGTGGCGCAGGCTACATTGGTTCTGTTCTCGTTCCGATGCTTTTGGCAGAAAAGCATGAGGTGACGGTCGTAGACAACTTCATGTACCAACAGACATCTCTTCTCGATGTGTGTAACCAAGAAAATCTGACGGTTGTCAGAGGCGATGCGAGAGATACGAATTTAATAAAAAATTTGGCGAAATCTGCAGATGCGATGTTGCCCCTTGCTTGTTACACAGGCGCTCCGATTTGCTCGCGTGATCCGATTGGTGCCGAGAGTACAAATAAAACAGCAGTTCTTGAAATGCTGAAAATCAAATCACCATCACAGCTCATGATTTTTCCGTGTACGAACAGCGGCTATGGAGTGGGGCAAGAAGGTATTCATTGCGATGAAAACACACCGATGAATCCGATTTCCTTGTATGGAAAATGGAAAGTAGAAACAGAAAAAGCAATTTTAGACAGAGGCGACTGTGTTACTTTCCGTTTAGCGACGGTGTTTGGCGTAGCTCCTCGCATGAGACTCGATTTACTCGTAAATGATTTTGTCTATCGAGCGGTGAATGATCGCTTCGTCGTTTTATTTGAAGCCCATTTTAAAAGAAATTACTTGCATGTGAGAGATGCCGCGCGTGCCTTCATGCATACGCTTAAAAACTATGACAAGATGAAGGGCAAACCATTCAACGTGGGCCTCAGCGATGCAAATTTAAGCAAGTTTGAATTGTGCGAAGCGATTAAAAAGCACATCCCGCAATTTACGTTCTTAACGTCTGAAATCGGAGAAGATCCTGACAAGCGAAACTACATAGTGAGCAACGCGCGGATAGAGGCAACTGGCTACAGCACCTCCGTCTCGCTAGACAAAGGCCTAAAAGAACTCATCAAAGGCTACCAAATAGTAAAACGCCTAGACTATGCCAACGCCTAAAAGGGTGTGGTTTTACTTTTTCTTAAATTATACTGCTTTCTTAAGTTTTCCTTCGATAAAGCGATTTACACTAACTCCTTCAATCGTTGCACGAATAGCAAGGTTCCTATGCAGAATAGGATCAATACGTAACGGGATTTTGCCAGTAAATTTTTTTTCAGACAGAGGTTTAGGAATGGGAAGTTTTCTTTTTTCTAAGCTTTGAAGATAACCTAGGATTGCTTCTTTCGATTTCTTATATGCTTCATCCATGGTGTCCCCATGAGTTACGCAACCAGGTAATTCGGGTACTTTTACTACGTAAGCGCTGTCTTCTGGACTCCAATTTATTTCCACCTTATATTTTAGTTCAAATTTTTTACTCATCTTGTTTTTCCTCGTCTTGCAGTAAGATTTTTTGTGCCTCTTGTTGCTACTCCTGAGATGATATCATTAGTGATATCATCTTGGCTAGGTAGTTGGTGTTTTATTAGATGTGTAGGTAAGTGAGGGCAAGGTATGAAGAGGGGCATGTTTCGAATGGTTTGTTCCCGGGAACAAAAAAGGCGGGAGATTCCTCCCGCCTTAATATGCAAATTGTCCCGCTTGAATTAAAACGGTGTGATGATTTTGCCGTCTTCATCGAGTTCGATTGTTATTGGTCCAACTTGTTTTTCAATTGGAGCTTGTATCTTATGGTACACACTGCCTTTATTCCCAAAGGTTATTTTTTTCGGTCTTTCTCCAGGAAAGAATTCAATACTTACAACACCTCTAAATGTACCTAGTTTCCAATCAATCTCAGGATAGTTTTGTAGAGGTATCCCTGTTTTTAATGTGGCGATATCCCCGTTTTCATAAAATTGTATTTCTGCTTTTGAAATATGAATGGCTAATCCGTTTGCATTTGAATAGTAGCAGGGCTTATGTTCAAAGTTGCATTCAGAGACCGGACTTTTGCGTGTAGTTGCCATTTGGGCTGATTTTACTTGACCATTTTCATAAAATTCCACGCCTGATAAATCCATATAGCCATATTTCATTTGAACGACAGTTGCAGTTGCAACGCTTCGCGGTTTAAGCGTGCCCGGGTAAAATTTCACTTCTCCCATGAAATTGAATTTTCCATATGCATTTTCAAGTGTGTTTTTATATTCCAATGCCATCATCGAGGTGAGTTCATGATCAGTGAATTCGAGCGTGTTTACATTTAAAAATACTTTATCGTGATACTCCAGTCTGCCGTCAATTTGAGGATAAATACAGGAAAGACGCTTTTCTCCTATGAGTATTTGCGCGGGATTGCGCGAAATAGTATGCACACCTTCGGTGATAATGTGTCCGTACACCTCATGAATTTCATGGTTCTCATCTAGCCTAACAGAATATTTCTTTGATGTACTATCTACTGCGAGATCCCAGTTATTTACTCTGACATGAGTGAAATCCACTTTTAGGGAAAAACTTTTCGGTGAACCATCGTTGAAAATTTCTTGCACACGTTTCGCCCAGATCGTTTGCCCACCAGCAATTAAAGGAAATGCGTAGTCAGATAATCGCAAAAGTTTTTGATTTAGTGCAAAGGGGGACAATCCATCGAACTCTGATTTAGAGAGTAACAATGAAGAGGCCGCGCGAGCTTGTCTTGAGTCAGATTGATTTAAATCCGTCGCTACTTTGTAGGTGAGTTCATGCATGACTAAGGCAAGTCGGTTTAATTCATCTAGCTTCGAGAATAGTTGTCTGTCATAGAAAACGACATTTTCTTGGCGTACAGCTATTTGTACCAAGAGACAAAGCGAGGGAAGAATGACCGCATTTTCGGAATCATCAATTTCTACAACTCCATCACTTTCTTTCCAGTTATCTAACGGTAAATATTTCAACGTTTCGCTTAATTTTTCTCCTAACTCTGTTTTTACAGATGCACGAGCAATTACTTTGGGAAGTTCTTCTAAAAAAGTACCATTAAAAGAGATCAAGTCTTTTGATTTGGGAGGGAAGCCTGTCGGTAATTGATATTCGTATAAGTCAAAAATTTGTACTTTCTTGACTGCATTTTTTGCCGATTCTTCTTCAAACGGATTTGTAGGATGTATACTGCCCACATTATTCAACAGCGCTGTTTTTACTTTATTTCGCATTTCCAAATTATCGAAACAAACTACTGCGTCGCCACCATGGCCTTTGCCATTTGCATCGAGTCTTTCTGAAGTTGATTTATTGTATGCCGGTCCACCGTATGGATTCGGAAATTGTCCTTCTTCTTTCTTGCCGCCGCAACTTATAAGAATGATGCTAAACCAGAAAAAGAAAAATAGTTGGATGCTTTTTTTAGTGTTTGTCATTATTCGACTCCTTAAAATTCGTTTTTGTTAACGGAAAAAATTGTAGGCACATCTGATACACTTCAGTGGCATCTTCTGATTCGAGAAGCAGTTCTATTTCTTCCTGGAATTTTCGCATCGCTTTTTTTGCAGCTGCTATGTTGCGTGGATGTATCGCGAGCGTCGTAGATCTGAATTCACATTTTTCAATTTCTGTTTTTTCAACGGAGCGTTTGGCGAGGTCCAGTTCCTCAGAGTGGGCTTTTCTTAAGGCCTGTGAAACAATGTCTTCTGTAGTGGAAAGTCTTTCGAAAGTACGTTCCAACATTCCGGTCTTGGTTAATTTGATAAGATCTGCTTTCAATAATCTTTCAAGTACGACTTTAACTCTGGGGATAGAAATTTCTAGTCGTTTTGCCGCAGTAGAAATCGCTTTGTGTTTTGCTTTGGGAAAGTTGCGTAGTTCCATTAGGCTTAAAAAAGCATAGTGTTCCCATTCTGCAATAATCTGAAATTGCGTTTCGTTTAACTGTAGGGACTCTGTCGCTGGAACATCAATTGATTCAGTTTTGATTTGATTGAGAGTTAAAAATTGATTCCGGTATTTGGGACTTAAATTCAGGCGATCGCAAATCTTGCGTGCCGTTTTTTGTGGAAGAGATCTTTTACGGTTTAAGAAGGCACTCAAGGTCCCTGGGTGGACACCTAAGTCTCTTGAATAAGCACGCAGAGAATAGGTGGGATTTCTCCGTTGTTTATCTGCTAAATGCCGTTGCAGTATGTCTGCAGAAGTTTCCATGGCTCAAGTTCTAAACAGCACTTGATGGAAATACAACTTAATTTGCAACATAGTGTCGCAAATTTTGCGACAGTGGGGTATCACTTACTTGCGCCTGAGGAACATCTCTCGAAAGATATTCAGACTAGGGGATTGTGTAGTCGACTTCTAGAGTTTTTATACTTTGGTGGCTTCCGTAAGTTCTGACCACATCGACAAAGATCCTGGCCATATTGCCACTGGAAGTAAATTTGTAATTGATGGGGAGTTTGCCCACATTTATCTCAAAGTTGTTTCCATTTTGAGTGACGAGATTCGTTGGGACATTTCCATCGTATCTAACGTAGTAGAGCATCATGGCTTTTGATTTATACGTGATGTGAAAAGATGTTTTCACGATATCGGAATGCCCTGCCCTGTCCTCGATATTCATTTTTATATTTGAGCCACTGCCATTCACATTCTTTACAGCCAAATCGAGTGCTTCACTTTGGTATAAAGCTCCATCGAACGTATAAGTTTTTAAATTACCCTGCTCTGCTTCTTCATGTCCCAACTGCCACACGTCACTTGGCACTTCTACCTTCACACTTTGTCCTTCGAGTTTCAGTGTCAGTTGCTTATCCGTGAAATCGGTAAGAGGGCGATTTACAAGCCAGCGCATTTGGTATTTTTTCTCAATACGTTGTTTGAACATTTTGTACGTGTCGTTTAACTGACTGCCCGGAGCAAAAAGTCCATTGGTTCCCGTTTTTGTTTCCCATTCGTTATTAGAAAGTTGAAAAGGGCCTGAGAGAATATTTTGCATCGGCATGGAAAGTGTTGGTTGTGTCGGTAAAAGTGGAGTGGTCTGGCCTATGAGAGTGACATAACCATAGTAACCATTGTTCGCATCGTTTCCTCTTCTTCCATTCACCCCTTCATAGCCGTCGTAACATTGAAAGGTTTGGGGTTGTCCGTTTACAGAAACTGTCCATTGTCTGACTGAGCAACGACAGCCGCATCCTCCCCTGCCTCCATATCCACCGTATCCTCCGTGACCTGGAACTGCTCTTATGTATACGGATCGCAAATCTTGAATGGTGTTGTAATAAACAGTGAGGTTACCGCTGTTTCCTCCTCTGCCACCGTCGCCACCATTGCCTCCTTCGCCACCTCCGGCCCCTTGAAGATCGTAAGCCGTATTTTGTGGTTGGTAGCAGTAAGAGGCATTCCCACCGTAAGATCCTTCGTAGCCCGATTCACCTGATGTGCCGCTGATATCATAATTTGCTGGAGCGCCAGTCGTTGTGAAATTGAGATCTTGCCCGTCGTAGCCTGGCCGTCCCGTGGCACCCATCGATCCACAATATCCATGATTACCGAATGTGGTTCCCGTGTGATCTGCGATTGCGTTGATTGCAGTCAGAATAGTTAGTAGTACGACTAGCTGTTTCATTTTTCTCTCCGTTGATTGTGAGTTGATTAATGGATGCGGTAAAAATTAAGACAGTATTAATTGATACAATTTAAATGCCAGTTTTATTTCGCATACACAGTCGCGTCTAATTCGGTGCGCAGAGTAGTTTTTGTATAACCAGAGGGAAAAACTGGTGACATTGCGGGACTGCATTATAATTTCTTACAGCTGGCTTGCGATGACCGCACGGCGTTTGGAACTTCCGCTAGATGGGGCGACAACACCTTCTTAGTGCCCACGGTCCGCAATTAAGATTCTCTTCCTCCTACCTCGAAGAAATCTATTGCATAGCAATAGAGTACCTCCTCGTTAGGAGACTTAGTCAATTTTCGTACTTCTTCAATCGCTTTTACAAGAGTGAGACGAATTTTCGGGACAGCTTCCCTAGGAATCGTGATAGCCGAAGAGTAATGGAGTTCCTCCGCTCTTTCTCGCTCGATAGATTGCAGCGCTTGCAAACGCCAGTTTAAATGGTGCTTGGAGATCATGGGCGAATTATTGCCTAGATGCAGGTTGGTTGTGCCCGTTTGGTATTTACCTTTTTTTTCCACAGCGAGACCAGAGGCCACCAAAAAATTTAATACCTGTGTGATTTTTTTGGGAGATATTTTTAGATGTCTCTCAAGTTGTTCTTTTGTCTGAAATTCTGGAATCGAAATCAGCAAGTGAATGGCGGCATAATACCAAGCACTGAAATAAGTTGCTTGCTCAACCTCGGGAAGAGTTTTTCGATATTGCAACCGATTCAGTAAGACGTTTTTTCTCTCTACTTCCGATTTGATTTTAGAAAGATAATAGTTCTGCAGGTCTTTCGTTCCAGCGCGAGCATGCAAGACTAGTAGAAGAAAAAAATCCGTCTCTTCATCGGTGAGTCCTAAGTAAGGCGCGAGTTGTTGGGCTTGCTCTAAGCTTAAGTGTGCCTTACCGGCGAGTATGCGCGAAAGGTAAGCGATGTGACATTTGAGAACATTCGCAATCTTTGACCGCTCGCCTCGACCCGATTTAGAGCGGGAATCAATCCAATCACTCAAAAACCTTTGGTAGTCTAGGTACTCATAGATAGTACTTTTCATTAACCCAGCGTGCCTAATAGTTGACTTTAAGTCAAATAACTATGAGATATTTGATTAAATTATCCTTAAATTCCCCTCCCAAAAGCTTTAAGATGAAGACAGTGAAATTAACCCTTATTTCAGGAAGGTACTTGTGATAAACACACGCCAGCTAACCCAAGGAAAGTTTATGAAGCACTCTAAAACTCTGCTACTCGCGGCAACTATGGCCCTCTTTTCTCTGCAATCGAATGCAGGAGAAGTGAGCGGAGGCTCCGATAGTTTTTTCATTGCTCCCGCATATTTTAGAACTACCGATCCGAGCCGCACCATTTCCATCTGTTATGAAACCTCGTCAGATTTTGGTGTCCCCACAATGGAAATTGAAAGCGAAATCCGTTGGGCATTTAAGGAGTGGTCTCAATACATTGAAGATAAAGATTTGAAATATGCAATCTGGACGAAAAGCGAAGCCATCACGGGTCAAATCGGATCGCTTGTTCAAGGTTGTAAAGGAACTGAAGACTTACGAGTTTACTTTGGGGTTCAAAGTGCTGAAGTTCAAAAGCATCGCCCACGGTATTCCAACCCCTTCGCCTTTTCAGCCATTACAGAGACATCGAGTGATAAACATTGGAGCAAAGGTATTCTCTGGTTTGCGAACACAGGTTCGATGAACGAATCCCACACCCTTCCTATTTGGAACAAACCTTCTCGGATTCCATACAGTACTTTTAAGCATGTGGTACTGCATGAAGTTGGGCATATTTTTGGCAATGGCCATGTGGATAACACGGTTATGAGCACTCGCATTGGCCAGTGGCTAGGAAGCTGGGCAAGTAGCACTTCATCCTCATCTGCCGAGGCTCGGGATCTAAAAATTGATCAAGGCGAAGAATTAGTTCCTAATTTGAACCTGTCGAGAAAATTTGCTCTCGCAACGGACTATGGTTGTCTCAATGTAAACGGCATGCTCCATTGCAATGATCCTGAGGCACTTTCTAAAGCTTTTATACGGATATTTGGTTATAAGCCTTCTGCTCAGTTAAGTGCTGCCGCTATTCGACACGAAAGTCCTAACTACGAACCGCATCGACCCAATCAAGTCGAAAATGGTACGGGCGTTTTAGAAATTATATTCAATGATAATGGCAGCGAAAAGCGAGCGCGTATTATTACAACTGCTACGATATCAAAAAAGCATGTGGGGACACCACTTTTTGATGGTCAGTACGGAAATCATTACAGCACTTTCGGAATAAGCTTCTACGGATATATCGAAGGCACAAAGTCGATTCCCGTCGTCGTCAATTACAATATGGGAAATTTGGTAACCATTGTGGATTTGCAAGGTGGAGGAACTTTACACCCGCTTTTCACCGTTAAACCTTACTGGCAAGAATAAAAGGAACTAAACATGAAATCATTTACTTTGTTATTAACGTCACTGCTTTGCCTTCTCTCAGTTTTAGCACTAGCCGAAAATGACGAGGCAAGTATTGCAAGATTTAAGGTGCGCGCAAAATACGGTTACACCTACTTCACTGGGTATCGTACTGTTGTGACCAACGATATCGATGAAGAAACTGCGGGCTTAGATTTTACTTTTAGGCTGGTAGACCATGTCGATATCGGAGTTACTGCTCAAAGAGTGTTCTTAGCTGCAGGTTCTCAAGTTTATGTCGCAGGAATAACGCCTCAGTTTGGACTGGATTATGAGCGCATCCATCTGTATGCAGGCTTGATTCTAGGACTTATTTCTGTCCACGATCAATACCCACTTCTGCCAACAGTAGACTTTACGCGTCCAGCGGCGGGTCTGGTCTCGGGCGTAGATATCACCATCATAAAGGGGCTCTTTGCGAATGTGTCTACTCAGTATGTGAAGGCATTCGGACCTGAAAATAAATTTGGCGCTTTGGGCCTCACCACTGGATTAGGTTACCAATTCTAACCAAGCTACAGTTCTTGTATGCATTAGAGACCAATCCGCAAAAACTGGGGAGTAATCCTTTAAGCAATATCGTAGCAGTACAATAAGAAACTATTTTTTCTTGGATTTCTTTGTGGCTGGTTTTTTCTTCACAAGAGTCGAACATTCTTTGTGTGCAAGAGCCAGCCACTTTTTAACTTGCGCGCCTTTGGAATGGTAATCTACGGGTAATAAAACCCAGTGAGCCATTGTCATAGGACCCGCTTTCCACGGTTCAGCCCCATCGACACCCATCAATTTATTGTAGGAATCTTCCACTGGAAGTTTTACTCCCAAGCGGCCTTTTTTCCACACGAGTGCAAATACATTTTCATTTACCCAAAGCGCATAACACCCGAACATTTTTTTTGAAGTGAGTTTAGTTAAACCTTTGGAGTTTGTGTTTAAAATTTCTTCTAATTCCTGAATACTTTCATTTGCCATAATGGCCGGGAGTATTAGCAGGTTTTTTTAGAAAAAACTACAGCTGGCTTGCAATGACTGCACGGCGTTTGGAACTGCCTGATGACGGGGCGACTACGCCTTCTTTTTCCATCTGTTCCATGAGAGTGGCAGCACGGTTGTAGCCGATTCTTAAATGGCGTTGGATGAGAGAGATACTTGCTTCGCCTTTTTCAGTTACAAGGCGAACTGCTTGATCATAAAGCTTTGCGCCTTCACTTCCGTCCCCTCCACCGTAACTGCTTTCTTCGCTCTCCGGATTTTCAGAGTCTTCCAGAGACTTCATGATTCTCGCATCATACTCAGGTTCGCCTTGGGCTTTTAAGAACTCCACAATTTTTGCAATGTCATTATCAGTGATAAATGCGCCTTGCATACGTTTTAAAGAGGTGAAACCTGCTGAGTGAAAAAGCATGTCCCCTTGGCCGAGAAGTCTATCTGCACCTGTTCTATCGAGAATTGTTTTTGAGTCGACAGAAGAAGCCACGCGGAAAGAAATGCGGCTCGGGAAGTTTGCTTTGATAGTTCCTGTCACAACATCTGTAGACGGACGCTGAGTCGCGCACACTAGATGGATTCCCGAGGCTCTTGCTTTTTGCGCGAGGCGTGCGATGGAAAGTTCCACATCTTTTGGTGCGACTGCCATTAAATCTGCATACTCATCGATCACAACAACGATATAGGGAAGAAACGGTGTTTCTTCTGTCGCTCCACCTTTACCGGCTAGCTTTTCATTGTACGCATCTAAATGCCGTACGCCGAATTGGTGCATGAGAGTGTAACGTCTTTCCATTTCATCGACTGTCCAACGGAGAGAGAGTGCTGCTTTTTTGGAATCCACAACGACAGGCAATAATAAATGCGGAATGCCTTCATACAAAGATAACTCCACCATTTTCGGATCGATCAATATCATTTTCAGTTGATCGGGGGCGAATCGGTAGAGAAGACTTGTAATCAACGTGTTGATAAAAACTGACTTCCCTGTACCCGTACTTCCTGCGACAAGAAGATGCGGCATTGCTGCGAGATCGGCCGTGACAGGTTCACCGGAGGCGAGACGCCCAAGTGCCAACGGGATTCTAATTTCTGGTTTATAAAACGGCGTTTCTTGAACGAGATCTTTAAAGTACACAGTTTCTCTATGAGGACTCGGGATTTCAATTCCGACGACTGGTTTTCCGGGAATGGGAGCTACGATACGAACAGAAAGAACACTCAGCGCCAGTGTTAAATCGTCAGAGAGATTTGCGATTTCTTTAATTTTCACGCCACTTGCAGGTTTAAATTCGTACACGGTGATGACAGGACCAGGAGAAATATTGACGACTTCCCCTTCGACACCAAAATCTTTTAATTTTTGCACAATGCTATTCGCTTTTTCTAAATACCAGTTCTTATCGACCTGTTTGGTTTTAGATTCTGCTTTTCCAGAAAGCATATTCAGATCTGGCATTTGGTACTTCAAATGTTTTCTAAATAGTTTTTTCTTTGCATCAACAGGTCCGCGCTTACTCAGCAGCGGATTCACTAGTTTCAGCATGTCTTCATCATTTTGGTTTAATGTGATGGGAATACCGTTTTCATCTGTCTCTTCAGTTTCAGTTGTTTCTGCATATTGCGATTGCGTTTCGGAAGCAGCGGCAGCTACTTTCTGTTTTTTATCGAGCATCACAGAGCTCGAGAAAGAAGTTAACTGGTTGATTGCTTCGGGTGGGGCTTCAAACTTCACTGGTGTGGCGAGTTTTCTTCTCACAGTTAATTTAGCGGAGAGAACCTTAAACTTTTGCACGCAGGCGTATCCCCAGACGATCGTTGCTGCAAAAAGAGTCTTCATCGACTTTTTGACAAGCGCTGTTGCAAAACTGACAAGCTTCCAGCGGAACACGATGATCGTAGTGACTACCGCAAAGAAAACACTGAGTACGGTCGCGCCCACAGGGCCTGTCAGGTATTCAAACGCCGCGATGATCATGCGGCCCATATAGCCCCCGGCATTGGGCAGATTCCAGGGAGTCCATTTCGCAGGGAAAAGACACTGGATGAGGGAGCTAAAAGATAACAGAAACAGGACGGGTGTTGTAAAATTGGGTTTGTTTCCGGTAAAGCCAATCAGCACAAAAACGGCCGCAATTGAGAATGCAGCAATTCCAAAAAGCTGGAATAAAATGTCCGAAATCACACTTCCTGCTCTACCCATCCAGTTACTGAATTCTGCCTTTGTAGAAAAAGTACTCCACGAGGGATCAGAGGGTGAATAACTGAGCAGTGCCATCAGTAAACAAATGGCGGCTGCTATCCAAAATATTTTTACGACTTCGACAAGAATAGAACCTTGTGGATTGGTATCGAACGATGTGGAATGAGCGTCGTTGGTACTTGATTTTCCAAAAAACATGAGTGCCTCAAGAGGATGAAAAGTTTTATTTTATTTTTGAATTAATTCTTAAAGAGACTTTGAGAAACTACATCTATATATATAAGTATAACTCAGTGACATTCCTAGTCAATTAAGTCGCTTGACACAGGGTTCAGGCATCAGCATCATCGACCTTGGTGGGTAAGGTGGGGTTTTATATTTGCTTTCAAATCAACAACTAGTACTGCACCGCTATGCCTTTGGCATAGCTCACCATGGATTTTGATTTGAAAGTGTTTTTGGGAGGACAAATATGCCTACTGGCTATGTAAAATGGTTCAATGACAACAAGGGATACGGCTTCATAGAACAAGAAGGAGGCGCCGACGTTTTCGTGCACTTTTCTTCTATTGAAGGCGAAGGTTTTAAGTCCCTAACCGAAGGTCAACAAGTTGAATTCGATATGACCGACGGGCCCAAAGGGCCACAGGCTACACGCGTTAATAAAGTTAAAGGTAATGCCTGATTTTTCATGGGGAGCCTGACTTTTTTCAGGCTCCCTATTGACACACCACACAGTTTTTCATAGTTTAGTACCGTTTTAAATCTTTAAACCAAGTAGTTCGATTCAGCCCCTAGTCAAGGCTGTCCTTTAAACCAGAAGTCAGTTGACCCTTAACTCAACGGCTTAAAAACAAAGATTGATAAACAAGAAATAGTTTCAAACTAGAAAATCTCACCGAATTAAATAAATCATTCAAGGAAGTTCATATGTACCTTAGAGAGTTAAAAACCAAACCGATATCCGAATTAACTGAGCTCGCAAAATCTTTAGGAGTCGAATCTCCAGGCGGCTTAAGAAGACAAGAATTGATCTTTGCCATTCTGCAAGCGCAGACAGAGCAAAACGGACAAATTTACGGTGATGGCGTTTTAGAAACTCTTCCTGATGGTTTCGGTTTTTTAAGAGCTCCTGACTATAACTATCTTCCAGGTCCAGATGATATTTACGTTTCTCCCTCTCAAATCCGCAGATTCATGCTGCGCACAGGGGACACGGTAGAAGGACAGATTCGTCCTCCCAAAGATTCCGAACGTTATTTTGCACTTTTAAAAGTAGAAAAAGTAAATCACGAAGATCCAGATGTCGCTCGTGAAAAGATCTTGTTCGACAACTTAACGCCGCTTTATCCGCATGAGCGTTTTGTTCTTGAATACGATCCAAAGAAATACTCCACACGTATTATTGATTTGATGACTCCAATCGGTAAAGGACAGCGCGGTCTTATCGTAGCTCCTCCTCGTGCCGGTAAAACGATGCTGATGCAAGAAGTGGCAAACGCCATTACGCGCAATCATCCAGAAGTTGTTTTGATTGTATTATTAATCGACGAACGGCCTGAAGAAGTCACCGACATGGAAAGAAACGTGGATGGCGAAGTGATTTCCTCCACTTTCGATGAACCAGCTACTCGTCACGTACAAGTTGCAGAAATGGTAATCGAAAAAGCAAAACGTCTTGTAGAACACAAAAAAGACGTGGTGATCTTGCTCGACTCTATTACGCGTTTGGCCCGTGCGTATAATACGGTTGTTCCTCCCTCCGGCAAAATCTTGTCTGGTGGTGTGGATTCTAACGCACTTCACAAACCAAAAAGATTCTTTGGGGCTGCTCGTAACATCGAACACGGCGGCAGCTTAACGATTATCGCAACAGCGTTGATCGATACTGGTAGCAGAATGGACGAAGTGATCTTCGAAGAATTCAAAGGTACCGGTAACATGGAAATTACGCTTGATAGAAAACTCATGGAAAAACGTATTTTCCCATGTATCGACATCAACAAGTCCGGTACTCGTAAAGAAGAATTGCTTCTCGGCAAAGACGTCATCAGCCGCGTATGGATTTTAAGAAAAGTCCTCCAGCCGATGAACGTTGTCGACAGCATGGAATTCTTGCTCGATAAAGTCATGGCGACTAAAACGAACAAAGACTTCCTCGACTCCATGTCAGGATGATCCAAAAGGTATCCAGGTACAAATTAGAAGAATTGAAAAAGCCCGCGTTTCTTAAATGAAACAGCGGGTTTTTTATGCTAAAAATACGGCATGATTACTTGAAAGGTATGGCATTCCTTTTGGGTTTATTAAACGAGGAGACAGCAACATGAAAAAAACAGCATTCGTTCTAGGTTTTCTTTTTATAGTCTTAGGTTGTGGAAAAAATGAATCGCAAAAACCGAGCAATGCAACTCCTCCACTTTCGGTACTACAAGATTTTACGAATAAAAATGAAGTCGTAGCAGATTGCTATTTTGGCGAACCAGGGCATTCGAAAAACGCGACTAAGCTGACTGTGATAAAGGGCGGCAAGAATGCCCATTTTACGGCAATTACTTCCTTCCCCGATGGCAAAGTAATTTCAACCCATTATGTAGACGGAGGAGTTACAAAGTCAGTATTAGGCATCCCATTGGCACTTTATACTGAAGGTCAGACACCGTATCCACACTATCCCTACACTATTTCTATCGATGTATGGGCAAATAAAGTAGCGACCGGCGAACTCACTACACGTCCACTCGCACATGGAATGGAAAATCACAAAGATCAGATTACTTGTCCTGTAGTTGTGCTGAATCCGTAACAACTTTGCACGTGCAGAGTTGTGCAATATTTTTCAGCGAGGAATTAAGCTATAGCGGGAACTTTCAGGAAAAAGCTCAGACACTTTTGCTTCTTTAGCCCAATCGACTAAATCTAGTTTTAAGGCATAAGTTACAGCCTCTATTTCCTCTGGGTGCTTTCTGTATTCAATCAATGTATTTCTGATGCGTTTTATCAAATTCTTTTTTGCAGTTTCAATTCTTGCAAGCACGATAGGATCTGGAGTCTGCCATTTTTGCGTCTCAAAGTTATAATGCTTCAAGCTAGAAAAATCCTCATTCACAAGATAAAAAGGTAAATCTGTAAAATTCCATGTTTCTTCTTTTGAAAATCCCACGTCGGCTAAATATTTTGTAGTGCTGATTATCGCACTACCTCTAGCGGTAGGTTGTATGTTTGCCTTTTCCCATGGTCTGGTTTGTAAATCTTTGATACCGGCATCCATGTAGCGGTTCAATAATTCAGGATTACGGGTGCTGTCTCTAAACTCCAAACCGACTCTTATGTGACCTTGCAAGATAGCTTTTCCGTAGGAATATGTACGAAGTCCCAGTCCCGTCAACTTGTTATCAGCTTCCAACCAGCTTTTTGCAGTAATAGATCTGTCACTCTCTGCGCCTGTGAAATGAGATCTGTCAGACACTAGTCCCTCTTCCATGCCTTTATATTCGAGGTATTCCCCCAGTTGGTTTTTCCATATCAGAAATGAAGTCAAGTGTTCGTAGTTCCGAGGGAATTCAGAAACGAGATGCAAATGCGCAGAATGAGTATTTTTTTTAATTTGAAAAATCTCAAGCAGTTGTTTTTTTACTTCTGCTGAACTTATCTCAAACAATCTGTGTTTTACTTCTAAAATATCCCTATTTTCAAAAGTGAGTCTCCCCAGTTGTTTTGGTTTTAAGCCGGTGGGGACAGTCATATTTTTGGGTGGGACTGAAAGGTAATCGTCTGCTAATAGTCTTTTTCGTTCCTCGTAAGGCAGTGCAATCCACTCCTCATCTGTATAGTTTTTAGTTTTATAGAGCATCGAGTACCCTTCGCCTGGATCCTCTACGTCATATGCAATGGTAACTAGACCTTCTTCTCCATTTTTCACTGGATGAACGTTTTTAAAATATTCCGATTCAGCAACGAGCTGCTTGAGTACTGGTATTGCGTTACTACCTAAATATTTGAGATTTTCCACAATGAAAACTGCATGCTCAGGGCTTTGTGTCCACGCTTTTAGTCTCTGTATCTGCTGTTCTACTTGTTTTGAATTGAACGCAATGTTGAATTCTTTCATCATGTCAATCTGCTGTTGGCTTGTGAGTGCTGGTTTACCTTCTGGGTGAAAGAGCGCCCATTCAGTCGAGTATTTTTTTGTTTCAGCTGCGTGGATGCGCTCACCAATGTCCGGTAAGACATCTGCTACGACAGCAAGGTTCTTTAGAACAGCAGGTTCTCGGTTGACTCGAACTAAACTCAAAACCCTGGAAAACAATCTTGAGCATAAATTTTGAGCATGTAATTCGGACGAACAGAATAGTATTACCAAGACTAAGATAAATTTCAGTGAAGTTTTTTGCATTTGATTTACAGCAATTCTACCCGATAACGCATCCGCATGAAATGCGCGTGGGATAATGGAGACTGACACCGTCGAAAAGGCGCGCTATAATTCTTTGCTGTGAAGCGAAAATATCTTATTTTGTTCTCTTTGTGCGGGCTAGTGCTCTCGTTAGATCAATTAACTAAATATGTAGCGAAAACGCTTATCGGAACGTCAAATGAGTTTGAAATTCTGCCCGGTTTTTTGCGACTTGTGACGATTGAAAATAACGGTTTTGCTTTTGGACTACTCAAAAAAGCTCCCAACCACTTGCAAGATATCTTTTTTATCGCTGTTCCTATCTTTGCACTCATTTTAATTCTTCTCATTTTTATCAAATTGCGGGACGGGCAAATGCTGACCTCCCTTGCACTCACCTGCATTCTCGGCGGTGCCGTTGGAAATTTACTCGATAGGCTTAAATTCGGTTTTGTAATCGATTTTCTAGACGTACATATTAACGATGCCTACCACCTCCCACCCTTAAACGTTGCGGATTTGTCGATTGTCGTGGGAGTGGCTATGATGTTTTTCGGTACCATTAAACAAACTCACGAAGAGCAAAAAACATGAGCATCAAGCAAAAGCTTCCGGTATTTCTCTCCACCCTTTTTGCCGTTATCAGCATCGATCAGTGGACAAAAATTTTAACGCTTCAAAAATTCCGCTTGGGAGAAAGCCTACCCATCCTTCCGGGGTATTTTGATCTTACTTATGTGAGAAATAAGGGAGCTGCATTCGGCTTTTTAGCGGATTCGCCCGCCGTTTTTCGCGATAATTTCTTTTTAGTCGTACCTATTGTTGCGTTGTTCGTTATTACAGTCGTCCTTCTCAGACTTCCTAAAGAACAAAAGTGGCCGCTCTTTGCGTTTAGCCTTGTGTACTCAGGAGCTATTGGAAACCTGATTGATCGCACACGCCTTGGTTTCGTAGTCGACTTTCTCGATTTCCACTACCAAGAAGTCTACCATTGGCCGGCCTTTAACGTAGCCGATTCTGCCATAGTTGTAGGAGTCTCCATCCTATTTATCCTATCGTTTTTACAGGATAATTCTCCCAAAAAAGCCTAAGCTTTATCCCCTTGTCCTCTATGATGCCACGTGGTAATCATAACCAAATTTTTTATAAGTAATAGACGAGGTAAAGATGATGTCGACCGAACATAACCATGATGAACATGGCCACACACACAACGTTAATATCAAAAAATTGGATAGAGTTAGCCCAACGAAGGTAAAACTCTCCATCGAGTTCGATGCAGACACCATCAAAAAACACGAACACTCAACAGCAAACCGCTATTTGAAAATGGCAAAGCTTCCAGGATTCCGTCCAGGAAAAGCTCCTTTGACGATGATCAAAGAAAAATACAAAGCAGAAATTTCTAAAGATGTTATCGAACATCTTTTACAAGCCGGTCTCACCGAAGCTTGTGAACAGAAAAAATTAATGCCAATCAGCCGTCCAAAAATCAACGTTACTGAAATTGGTGATGGAAAACCTTTCGCATTCGAAGCTGAATTCGAAGTAGAACCAGAAATCGAATTGAAAAACTACAAAGGCATGCCCTTTAAGAAAAAAGTAGTGAAAATCGAAGACAAAGAAATCGACGATACACTAAATGGATTAAGAGAAAGAATGGCTTCATTGGAACCTTCTGATGCAACTAAAGCAGACAAAGGTTCTTTCGCAGTCGTTGAAGTAGGTTACGAACTAGTTTCAGATGCAACGAAGAAACAAGATCCTTCTTCTTTCACTGTAGAACTTGGTGCGGATAGACTGCTTCCTAAAATTGAAAAAGCATTACTTGAGATGTCTGTAGGCGAAGAAAAACAAGTCACAGAAACTTTCCCAAAGGATTATTCGGAAAAAGATCTTCAAGGACAAGACGCGAATTTCAAATTGAAGCTCGTAGAACTTAAGAAAAAAGTATTGCCTGAAGTCGACGATAATTTTGCAACTCAGGTAAAAGAAGGCGCAACAGTTGCTACATTGAAACAAGAAATCAAAGACAGCTTGAAGCGCTCCAAAGAAGAAGAAGCAAAGCGCGACGAGCGTCAGGAAATGGTTGATTATCTTATCGATAACAATAAGTTTGAAGTTCCAACGGTTCTTGTCGACGAACAAGCCGAGTCTCTTCTTAAATGGATGGAACAGGATTTAAAGCGCCAGGGCGTAAGTCTTTCTCAGATGAAGCCTGAAGAAATGAAATCTGTGAGAGAACGTGCAGAACGCATGGTTCGTTCCAGCCTTTTACTGAAAGAAGTAGCGGTAAAAGAAAAAATTCAGATCGATGAAAACTTATTTCAAGATCGCGTCAGTCAATTGGCCAAAGGGTTAAACAAAACGGTCGAAGAAACCGAGAAATACCTTACTGGCAAAGGGATGATGCAGAGAATCAAAGATGAAATACTTACCGATCAGATCTTTGATTTTTTGGAAGCTAACGCAAAGTAATAGATAAATTCTTGAGAGTTAGAGGCCCCGAGTCTTGTAATGTTGGCCTACCTTTAGGTACAATAAACAATCTAGGGGGGTAACTCCATGTCCGGCCTCAAGTCTATAGCAAAAGAATACGCACAAGCAGTCGAAGCAGCTCAACAAGAAACACGTAATAGTTATCTTGTTCCCATGGTTGTCGAACAGACACCCAGAGGAGAGAGAAGTTTTGATATTTATTCTCGACTACTTAAAGAAAGAATTATCTTTCTGGGTACCGAGGTAAATGACGCAGTTGCGAACTTAATGATCGCACAACTTCTCTTTTTGGAATCGGAAGATCCAGAATCAGACATCCATATCTATATCAACAGCCCAGGAGGCAGCGTTTCTGCCGGGCTCGGCATTTACGATATGATGCAATATATTAAGCCAGATGTTTGCACCTACTGCACAGGTTTAGCTGCAAGTATGGGGGCTCTGCTTTTGACTGCAGGAACAAAAGGCAAAAGATATTCTCTGCCCCACTCGCAAATCATGATTCACCAACCTCTTGGTGGTGCTCAAGGACAAGCGACAGACATTGCAATTCAAGCCAAGCAGATTCTTCTATTGAAAGAAAAATTGAATCATATACTGGTCAATCATTCGGGACAGCCGTACGATAAGATAGAAAAAGATACGGATCGTGATAGATATATGTCAGCAGATGAAGCGAAAGCGTATGGACTCGTAGATCACGTAGTGAGCCAACGCAAAAAATAGGAGTTTCAATGAGCCGTCGAGATTCAGACACATTTGGAAATCTGGTTTGTAGCTTCTGTGGAAAAAGCCAACGAGAAGTTAAGAAACTGATTGCAGGTCCCACCGTACATATTTGCGATGAGTGTATTGAGTTATGCAATGACATCATCCGCGAAGAAGCGCAAAAAGAAGACATCAAAACCGGGACAACCAAAGTTCCCAAGCCTTCTGAAATTAAAGCGGTACTAGACGAATTCGTAATCGGGCAAGACAGAGCCAAGAAAACATTGTCCGTCGCCGTACACAATCATTACAAAAGAATTCAAAACAGCGGTAAAGGTGCCGATGGTGTGGAACTCGCAAAGAGCAATATCTTGCTTGTGGGTCCAACCGGAAGTGGCAAGACCTTGCTTGCGCAAACATTAGCTCGTCTTTTAAAAGTACCGTTCACAATCGTAGACGCTACGACTCTGACTGAAGCAGGTTATGTCGGCGAAGACGTAGAAAATATTATTCTCTATCTTCTTCAAGCAGCAGACTACGATATTGAAAAAGCGCAAAAAGGTATCGTGTATGTCGACGAAATCGACAAGATTGCACGCAAAGGTGAAAACCCATCCATCACGCGCGACGTATCCGGTGAAGGGGTTCAGCAAGCGCTCTTAAAAATCTTTGAAGGAACCCGTGCAAACGTTCCCCCGAAGGGCGGAAGAAAACACCCTCAGCAGGAATTCTTGCAGGTGGATACGGGTAACATTCTCTTTATTGTGGGCGGAGCTTTCGTTGGTCTCGACAAAGTAATCGAAGGCCGTACACACAAAAAAGGAATGGGAATTGGTGCTGAAGTAAAAGGACAAAACGACAAGACGAAGGAAAATCCATTGCACAAAGTGCAGCCGGAAGATCTGATGCGTTTTGGACTGATTCCTGAATTCATCGGACGTCTGCCAGTTGTTGCGACACTCGATGAACTCGACGAAACAGCACTTGTGAAAATTTTGACCGAGCCTAAAAATGCAATTGTAAAACAATATCAAAAGCTGTTTGAATTTGAGAATGTGAAACTCAAGTTCGAAGACTCGGCATTAAAAATGATCGCACGCGAAGCGATGAAATCAAAAACAGGTGCGCGCGGTCTGAGATCCATTCTCGAACACTCTATGCTTGATGTGATGTATGAGCTTCCCTCCATTCCAAATTTAGTGGAATGCATTGTGGATGAGGCAGTCATCTCCAAGCATGAGAAACCAAAGATGGTATTCGGGACTGAGGATACGCCTCCTTCCAAAAAAGTGGAGAACGGCTGAGTCTATTTTACTAGCCGCAGCGTTCTACCTACTTCCATTCAAATTAATCTTTTGCTGACATTGCGAGACTACGTAGTGGTCGAGTTTAACTCGCGCAGGCGTCCTGCGCGACACAATTAACATTTGATCCCCACTAAAAAAGAAATTCCTTTTTACACAAAAGTCACGACAATTTTGAAAACTCTCTGGGCCCCGTCCCATAAACTTCTCGAGTACTTTTTAGTTAATTGTGGTTATAATTTAAGTAATCGGTGGGGGTGGGTAATCTACTTCAACCGCATCATTAAAAAAAAGAATATAAATAAAATTGAAAAAACAAACCTCAAAAAGAGGAGTTACACGTATGAATAAGAAATCAGGCGATGTCGAAGTCTATTCTTTACTCCCCTTACGAGACATTATCGTATTCCCCCACATGGTAGTTCCGTTATTCGTGGGCCGGGAAAAATCCATCCGCGCTTTAGAAGAAGCCATGAGCAACCGAAAGCAGATCATTTTATCTGCGCAGAAAAAAGCTCAAAATAACAATCCGGATGAAAAAGATATTTATTCCATTGGTACACTTGCGAACATTATCCAGCTTTTGAGACTGCCAGACGGAACACTAAAAGTTCTTGTAGAAGGCGTACAGCGCGTACGTATTACGAAATATATCGAAAAAGACATGGCATTCCGTGTGGAAGGCGAGCCCTTGGATGAAGGCGTGTCTTCTATGGTAGAAGCTGAAGCTTTTATCCGTGGCACCAAAACTGTATTTGAAAATTACGTGAAGCTGAATAAACGCATTCCGCCGGAACTGATGATGTCGGCAATGTCGATTGACGATCCTTCCAAACTTTCCGATACGATTATCCCGCACTTAAATATCAAGGTCGAAGAAAAGCAAAAGCTTTTGGAAATGACAGATGCGTGTAAACGTCTGGAAAGACTGTTTCAGCTTATTGAAGGAGAAATTGAAATCCTTCAGGTTGAAAAGAAAATCAGAAGCCGCGTGAAAAAGCAGATGGAGCGCTCTCAAAAAGAGTACTACCTGAATGAGCAGATGGCGGCGATTCAAAAAGAACTCGGTGAAAGAGACGAGTTCAAAAATGAAATCTACGAATTAGAAAAACTCATCAAAAAGAAAAAGATGGGTGAAGAAGCCACGAAAAAAGCCAAAGCAGAGGTAAAAAAGCTAAAGCTCATGTCTCCTATGGCAGCTGAAGCTACTGTTGTCAGAAATTACCTCGATTGGCTACTCAATCTTCCCTGGTCTGAAAAGACAGAAGACAAAATTGACGTTGATTTGGCCGAAAGTGTTCTGGATGAAGATCATTACGGCTTAAAGAAAGTAAAAGAAAGAATTTTGGAACATTTGGCAGTCCAAAGCCTTGTAGAAAAGAGCCCGGGACCTATCTTGTGTCTTGCGGGCCCTCCAGGGGTAGGTAAAACTTCCCTTGCTCGTTCCATTGCCCGTTCTATTGGCAGAAATTTCATCAAGATCGCGCTTGGCGGCGTGAGAGATGAAGCTGAAATCAGAGGACACCGTCGTACCTACATCGGCGCGATGCCGGGTAAGCTCATTCAAGGGATGAAAAAAGCGGGAACCAATAATCCTGTTATTCTTCTCGATGAAATAGACAAAATGAGCACAGATTTTAGAGGCGATCCTTCTAGCGCACTTTTAGAAGTACTCGATCCAGAACAAAACAAGTATTTCTCGGACCATTATCTGGAAGTCGAATATGACTTATCCAACGTCATGTTCATTACGACTGCAAATGC
Source organism: uncultured Pseudobdellovibrionaceae bacterium (assembly GCA_964396165.1). GTDB lineage: Bacteria > Bdellovibrionota > FAC87 > UBA2466 > UBA2466 > CALCZU01. The sequence continues at coordinate 90,615 of CAYNEF010000002.1, read as the reverse complement.
AGCACACCAGATCCCTTGGGCGCTTCTAGACAGACTTGAAGTGATTAACCTCTCCGGATATACGGAAGAAGAAAAAATCAAAATCTCCGAAAAACATCTCATTTCTAAACAGATTGAGAGAAACGGAATCACGAAAGACATCGTCGAAATTCCAACGGAAAGCACCGAGTACATCATCCGCCACTATACTAAAGAGGCAGGCGTGAGAAGCTTGGAACGTCAAATCGGATCTGTTTGCCGTAAAGTAGCGCGCGAATGGACAAAGAAAGATTCCAAAAAAGAAAAAACAATCGTAACGGTAAAAACGATACAAGAGCTTTTAGGCTCCGAAAAATACCGTTACCAGAAAACGGAAGAAAATTCTGAAGTGGGTCTCTGTAACGGACTTGCGTACACCGAAACCGGTGGCGACATGCTTACAATTGAAGTCTTGCAGTTGCCTGGTAAGGGAAAACTTACCATCACGGGTAAGCTTGGCGATGTGATGCAGGAGTCTGCGCAAGCAGCAATGAGTTATGTGCGTTCTCGCGCAACACTCTTGGGGCTTGAACCCGATTTCTATCAGAAATTGGATATCCATATCCATGTTCCTGAAGGTGCTATCCCTAAAGACGGACCTTCTGCTGGGATCACAATGGCGACTGCCCTTGTCAGTGCGCTCACCAACAAGCCCGTCAGTAAAGATGTGGCAATGACTGGTGAAATCACATTGAGAGGAAATGTTCTTCCCATTGGCGGACTCAAAGAAAAACTTTTTGCGGCCCATAGAGGCGGCGTAAAGAAAATTCTCATTCCTAAAGACAATGTGAAAGATTTGAAAGACGTTCCAAAAGTAATTTTGGATTGTCTGGAAATTGTCGATGTCAGCCATGTCGATCAAGTTTTAAGACACGCTCTCGTCACAGACCAGGTCTTTATCGGAACACCCGCAAAGACAGAAGCCGCGATTCCGCCAGCAGAAACACCTGTTGTGGGTCCGCGCCCTAGTACTTCAGCGCACTAAGCCTTGCACGGACAGGGCTGTCGAAATAGTATCCCCTCATGAAGAAAACGTTCGGGATATTATTTATCTTTTTCGTGGGAGCGCTTCTCGGGTATTTATACTCGAGTTCTCGCGACACCAATACGAGAGAGCGCCTCGATGAAGCAAGCGATAGCGACCACAATAACAAGCAATCCCAACAAGAAACAGCTACGCAAGTAGACACTGGCAAGGCGGCCCAGCCGTTACCCATGGCACGTGCCTCCGATAAAAAAACGGTGGAAGGATTGCCTAAAGCTCCCCTTTTGTCTCCCGATCCAAAACCAGAAATCGTTGTCAGTATTCCTTCTCAAAATAAAAATGAGAAAAAAAAACAGGAATCAGTAATCAATGATTCGTACACAGTTACCGTTCCGGGACTAACGGGTTTTGTGAAACTTGCGACTTCACCTCCCAAACAGCTAACCTATCGTATGACACCGGAATGTAGAAAAGAATCGGGCGATGTGGAAATGCCTGTCGAAACGATTGTGGTCAATGCGGATAAGGCACTAGCCAATGTATTTGTTACTATCAAAGAAGGTTTAAACCCTAAAGCAACGTACTCGGTACCCATGCAACCCGTGGTTTTAAATCAATCGGGTTGCGTTTATTCACCACATGTTCTGGCAGTGCAGGTGGGACAGCCATTTCAAATGATCAATAGCGATCCGTTTCTGCATAATGTGAATGGACTGGCTAAATTAAACCCAAAGTTTAATAATGGCATGCCTACAAAAGGAAGCGTGGTTGAAAAGAAGTTTACGAAAGCTGAAGATGCCGTACGGATTAAGTGCGATGTGCATCCTTGGATGAATGCGTATCTGTGGGTAGTGGACCACCCGTACTTTTCGATCACAGACACTAATGGAAAATTTAATATTCCCAACCTTCCTTACGGGGATTACGTGGTGCAAATCCAACATGAGAGACTAGGGATGCGTGAAAAGAAAATCACCTGGGGCCCCGAAACCAAACCCCTAGAATTCCAATTCTAAAAGGTACGGCATTCCTGATCTTGCTGGCTTCAAAACGATTGCCCTCAGTTGGTAAATTCATGCTCCCCTAAATAATCGATTTATTGGGTAGCACGAATTTACGAAAGGAATGCCGTACCTTTTGGGTGTATTCTGCTAGAATACGAATATATCAATAAATTCCATAATTTAGTTCTTGCCATTTTGCGTCAAAATAGAATATATTTAGATCAGAAGACAACATCTTAGACAGACGACAAAGATATAAGCAGCTAGAGAACATTAAGAAAATCATCCAGTAAAACACTTACGGGGTAGTTGGTTTAGCTAGTGCTGAAGTAAAGACAAACAGGCAGGGTGCCTGCTTGTCTTTACTTCAGACAGCATCGGTTTGGAGGTTCGTATGTCGAAATGCAAAGTATGCAATAACAACAAAACCCAATTTCTTTTTCAAAATAAAGCAGTCTGCTTCAAGTGCGATGAGCTTTTATTTGATATGGAAATTGAATTGGACGAAGAAGTGCAAGTTCCAGATAACAAAGCGACCATTCTGCACATTTCAAAATCAAGCAAGAGTTCCACCACAGTAAAAAAATAAATTGTTACATCTCTCTGGGGGTACGGACATCTTAGGTTCGTACCCCTTTTTTTTATGCGGCTTGCTTTTGGGTTTCTGCAGGGAGAACGAAATTTTCTAGTGTAGGAAGTTCGATGACGAAGCAGGTGTTTGTTGAGTCTTGGGCGATATACATTTTGCCCTGGTGTTTTTCCACGATATTTTTACTAATACTTAAACCCAGTCCTGTACCTTTGCCGACTTCTTTCGTGGTAAAAAATGGCGTCATTAATTTACTCTGGATATCTTCGGGTATTCCTTTGCCACTGTCTGTGACACGAATCACAACCTTTGACTGAACAGTAATGGCCTCTAGCCTTACCCATTTTTCCGGAAGTGTTTGAACAGCATCGCGTGCGTTGTTAAGCAAATTTAACAATACTTGTCCCATCTGTGCTTCACGGCAGTAAACTTTTAAGTTTTCTTCGATTTTAATTTGCAAGGGGATTTCTAAAATTTTAAATTTTTCCTGGCACAGTTCCAGGGAATCATCCACAATCATTTGCACTGAAAACGCTACAAAAGGATCGTTCTCTGCATTTCTTGAAAGCGCCCAGAAACCCTTGACGATTTTATAAATTCTATGTGAAGTAGCTTCAATCTTATCTATTTCAGTCTGTATTTCGGGTATGGTAATTTGTCCTGCGCCTATTTTTCTTTTCAAAATTTTGCATTTGCCCAAGATAATAGAAAGGGGGTTATTGATGTCGTGTGCAATGCCTCCGGACATCTCACCCAGTGTGGCAAGTCTTGAGGCCTGGATGCTCTTTAGCCTTTGTTCTTCCAGGGCGGCAGTACGCTCATTTACTGTTTCATCGAGAGAAAAATTGATTTTGCTTATTTCAGCTTTCCATTTGTTGATGATATTGAAAAATCCAAGCCAGACCAGAAAGAGAAGGGGGAGAACTAAAATGGAAACTGCGATTTGCCACTTACCATTTTTCGCAATGGTAGTAGTCGCAATCGTTTGGTATTGATCGGCTATAGTGCAGAATTTCTCTATTCCAGATTCAAATTCAAGCATCAATTTTTCGTATTTAACGCTGAATAGCAAAAGCTGTGCTTCTTCTAATTTTTTTTCACGGACTAAATCAAACGCTTTGTAATGGATCTGATGCAGTTTTGTTAAAGTTTGTCTCAAATGAATGACATCAGGGTGTAATTGAAAATCCGGATAAAAATCAAAGATTGCTTTAAATTGGGATTCAATCTTAGATTCAAGCTCCTGATAATTATTTTCCCAGCTAATCGAACCGCTATAAGTACCCATTTTTGCACTAGTGATCAAATCTTGCGCGATTAATTGAACGCTTTTTTCCAGATCTTCCAGATATTCAATTTTTTTGAGTTCATTTTTTAATTTAGTTTGTGAATTAACGACGAGAAGGGCGTTAGCTCCCACAAATACAAAACTAAAAAGTGTCATCAATGCCAAATGAAAAAAGGGCAGTTTGGGCGCTACATATTTTTGATTTTCAATTCTGTGATCTAGCACTGAATCCTCATAATTTTGCCACTGCAATGCCAATGACTAAACTTCCAATCGGTTTACCTTCCATTAGAATAGGCACTGCTAATTGAATTTGTTGTACACCTGTGGACTCATCCAGTTCCAACTTGCCAGTCCAAACCTTTCCTTGCATCGGCACGTCATGTTTGGGTTTGCCTTTGTGGTTCCAATTTGAAGTTTTGCTTAAAAAAGCTACTTTGAAACCATCTGCGGCAGAAATAAAAGCTTCTGAAAAGTAGGGCTTTTTATTTTGTTTTAAAATCTGAGCTGCTTCATTTTCTGTTAGAGCTTTTACTTTTGGATCGCGTACGGAAAGTTTTTTCCAGTTATTGTTGTCAAACTGTTTAAATTCCTCTGGCGGGTTTGCGTTGTATTTTGCGACTTCTTCAATCAGTTTAGGATTGCTCGCAAGAGTTTTAATTTCTTCAATGAGCGAGGGTAGTCTGGATTTGACTTGGTCTTCCACCGATCCTGCAAATAAATGGGATGTGATAAAAATAATGATTAGTATGAAAGCTCTGAAAAACATATTTGCCCCTACAATGCACTATCGGAGCTATAGAAAGTAAGGTTGATCCCTCAAGTGTGCTTTGATTTTGCAAAAATCTTCACAATTACGAGGCAGATAAGAACTTACTTTTTGACTTTGTAGGCTGTCGCTTCGATTCCGACATGCACGAAGAAGGGCGTAAGAAGAGCAGGGGGAAATAAAAAGAAGATCCAGCGTTTTTGGCACATGGGATTTGAATCAAGGCTCGCGTCCCACTTGACCTCTCCGATGGCGTTCGCGCCCATCTCTTTTGCGTGGTCTATCAAGTCATGCATGGCAGAATGGGCAGCATTGCGGCAGTCACTCCACAGGAACCCCCCCGAACTACCCCGTACAGTACCCACTTTTTCACCACTCCAGGCGTCTGTTTTTACCAGAATCTCGTCTGAGAATTCCTGATAACTCACTTTAAGCGGGTAAATGGAGCATCCGGAAAGAATCACGACGATTAAGAGTAAACAAATACTGTTTTTCATTTATCTGTATAGTGTACGCTTGACGCTATGAGTAATTCAAAAAATCTTTTGCAGATTAAAGGTAGATTTCGCATGAAAATATTGAAGTTTTGCACCCAAGCGCTTAAATTCTTGGCATGGGACTTTTTACTAAATGCAGACCGTGTGTAAAGTTAGGCGCCCCAGTTGCGGGTATAGCCAATGGAAATAAACCTGGTGATTTGGGTGTTTGGGTAGTTTGGGACACTAAAAAGAACGCGACTGAAGTATTCCGCGTCTCCGTAAAGGCAACGGGCTTTGATAGAAAAATTCCAGTCACACCGATTTCCTATACGTTTGCACCTGGCTTTGATGCTTCCTTTTGCCGCTCTATTGAACTGCCGCATGAGTTGAAACAATTTTTAGTAGGAAGCGATCGCGCCCACTTGGGTGGTATCGCGCTAGATTTCGTACTGGCTGGTGGAAAAACAGTTTCTGCGAGCATTACTTTATCCGATGCAGTGGATTGCTTAAGAGGAAAGGGAAATCTAGAACCTTCTCAAGCAGCACGCATTCTTGGCTCTCTTGAGAGAGACGACGCAAAAACAGCTTCTATTGCAGCAGCGGATCTGAAAGCGCACAGTGAATCTGTCAAAAAAGCGCTCGAAGAAAAGAGATTAAAAGAAGAAGAAGAGAAAAAGAAAAAAGAAGAAGAAAGAAAACTTGCTCTTCAAAAAGCTGCTGAGTCCAAAGGAGGGGCAGCTGTTTCTACTCGTCCCGCCGACAAAAATGCACCGTCAATTACGGGCGGCAGAACGGCAATTTTCTACGGTTCTTCGACAGGAAACACTGCTGAAGTGGCAAAAATGCTGAAAGCTGCATTGGGTGCATCTGTTGATCACGTAAAGAGCATTACCGACATCAACCCTATCGACTTTACCGTTTGCGAAAATATTATTTTGGGAATCCCGACCTGGCATATTGGCGAGTTGCAGGATGACTGGGCGGCCATGATGAATGACATCAAGGCCTTGAAGTTTGAGGGCAAGAAAGTCGCAGTGTTTGGGCTAGGCGATGGTAAAGGCTACGCGGATACTTACGTAGATGCGATGGCGGAGTTGCTAGCGCCGTTTGAAAAGGGCGGGGCAAAGCACTTTGGCCTATGGCCGACAGCGGGATACGAGTACAAGGCTTCCAAGGCCATCAGAAATGGCAAGTTCTTGGGGCTAGTGATCGATGTGGAGAACCAGGACAACCTCTCGGAAAAACGCGTAAAAGAGTGGGCTGCTCAAATCAAAGGCGAAATGGGCCTGTAATGTTGCCTCTAGTACAATCCTCTGTTAGTTAATTTTAGACCTTCAAGTTTATAAGTGTGGGCCGGTAGCTCAGTTTGGGAGAGCATCAGGCTGGCAGTCTGAGGGTCGAGGGTTCGATCCCCTTCCGGTCCACCACCATTACACAGATAGCCGATATCAGTTATCTGATATCCGGCAGTTGATAAAATTCAAGTAGTTACAAAGTCGGAACTCAACGCGGATCGAACCAAAAAAGTTTTTAGGTGGATTTTTCATCGGAACCCAAGAGGGATCGAACCGATTCACGATATTCTTTTAACTTCCGTTCGCGATTTTCTAAATCTCCTTTGATGAGTGCTTTAGCGAAATCGACCAAGTTTATTTTTATTTCCAGTTTTTCAAGGTAATTCAATTCTCGACCGTACAATCTTTCCCACATCGAAAAATCTATCCCTTCAATTGATGTCTTAGTGTCTTTCAAGTGTTCATTTCATTCCAGTCAGAGACTTAACTGGTTCACCATCTACGGCGTAAATTTACATTGTTCCTTCTTAAAAAGAGTTTCGATTTTTGCTTCTCCGTCCAAGTAAAGTTTCTTCTGATATTCAAAGCAAGAACCAAACAGATAATTTAAACTCCACTTTAGCGATTCGTCTTTTTCGTCGTATGTGATTTCGATACGTGACCAATCGTTGTTATGACAATACAGGCCAGAGGGATAAAAGTAAGTTCTGCCATAACCATGAAGTCCGCACTCAAAAATCAACGAATCTCCACCCGAAAGCGCTCTTTCATAATTGATGTAGCATCCTCCATGAAATGGGGATGCGGCTAATTGCTGAAATTCGATCTTTTTTTCTTTCCCTGTCTCACCTAAAGTAGCCTGGATCTCTGATATTGGCTGCTCGATGGATAGGTTCCCTCTACTCACAACTCCATCAGAAGAAACTCCCCACTTTGTCGGCGGCGAAGTCTGGTTGTCTACACAAGTCAGTGATGCTGCGTTTGCTCGACCTAATAACATGAACGTTAAAACAAATTGCGACAAATACTTCATAAATTTTCCTCTTATCGAGAACTTCGCTCAAGTTGTTTGATAGGTAAAATAACTAATTGGTATTGTTATGATTGAAAAAATTTATACCTGTTAAAGCCCTTTGAAAATTTATTTATGGTAGGCCACTAGGGTCGACTATTCAGGGAGAACCGCTGGCTAGATAATATTAATTTTTTGAACTAAATATTTCTAGATAGTCTCCGAACTGGAATAATCGATTTCTTTTGTACCCAGTGATTTCTCTCAAAATACCTAGCTTTTGAAATTCTCCTATCAAAATACTGGCTGTCGGATGTTTTATATCTAATTTATCGCTTACCGTTTTAACGTTTACAACAGGTTTAGAGTATAAAAGTTTTAATAGCTCCAGACCCAATTTAGCTCGCTTACCGAGTCCTAAAATTTTGTGTTCATTTTTTTGACGTAAGGAAATTATTTTTTCAAATGTATTCTTGCTGCTTTTCGCAGTTTCGGTAACTCCGGTAAGAAAAAACTTTAGCCAGTGTTCGAGATCATTTGATGCACGAACTACTGTTAGCGCATCATAATAGGCTCCTTTGTTCTTCTCAAAAAACTCGGATAGATAAAGAGTTGGGCTCCGAAGAATTTCTTGACCAACCAAGTATAGGGTTATCATTAAGCGGCCTATACGCCCGTTACCATCTAGGAAAGGATGGATAGTTTCAAACTGATAGTGGCTTATTGCTATTTTGATAAGGTGGGGAATTGCGAGATTTTCATTATGCCAAAATTTTTCGAGATCGCCGAGCAGTTCTGGAAGCTCGTTATGATGTGGCGGAATAAAAAAGGCATCTTTTAAGCTTGAACCACCAATCCAATTTTGACTCCGACGAACTTCTCCTGGACTTTTATGTTTACCCCGTACGCTATGAAGAAGAATCTTATGGGTGTCTTTCAAAAGGCGCATAGATAACGGTATTTTTCCTAATTGCGAAATCGCATAGTTCATTGCTTTTGTGTAGTTTTGAACTTCTATCCAGTCATCCTTACGCTCTGGCTCAACTTCCTCTTTTGGTAACACTGCTTCCGCCATTCCGGTTTGAGTACCTTCAATTCTGCTCGAAGTTGTTGCTTCCTTAAGCATATGCATATGAATGAAAAAATCTACGTCAGGCACTAAAGATGAGTACGCATTAAGTTCCCCAAGATAGCGGTTAGCTTCTTCAAGTAATATATCAATATTAGAGTCTTCCCATTTGTAAGAATGGTTTATTAGGGCGGGAAGAAAACTTTTATACTGATCTTGCTGTCGGTAGGATCCAGCTACAAATTTGGAAGTTTTTTGCATTAACACAAGTTTACGCATGGATTTCCATATGTAAAGTTATTTATTAAAGTTTACATATGGAAATCCTTATGAAAAGTTGAAGTGAAGGTACAATTCGGGAACATCGGGAACGTGTTCCCGCCACGTTCCCGTCAAGCGGGAACACAGGAAGCCTTGTCTTTATGCTGCCTTTAAGTACCTAATAATATTTTGAAGTTCTGAATCTGGATTCAACATAAACCAGGTTCGATATTCACCCGCTAGGGTCCACCATTTAATTAAGCCTAAAAAACCAGACAAAAATATCCATGTCATCAAAGTTGTAAAAACTCTATCTTGAATATACGCAACAAGGAGAGTTCAGATGAGTTACACACCTATTATAGAGAGAGAACAGGTAAAGACATTTTTTCTGCTGTATAGAGAGTTGGACCCAAAGTTCACTTTAAGACACTTCGCAAAAGAATTAGGAATAAGTCATACGCTCTTAAGTCTATTTTTCTCAGGAAAGCGCAATTGCTCAATCGGTATCCAGTCAAGAATGCTTATTTTTATGGATAACCATTCGAATCAAATCGTTCCGAAATAAGTTATGCAGCTTTCTTTTGCTCAATCGGGTAAGCCTCTTGAAACGCATATTGGGTAGCGGGCCCCTTGCCGATTTTAACGATGCTGTGATTCGCTAATCCTTCTTTCAATAATCTAAGAATAGTACGAGAGGTGAGCTGTACGATCTTCGCAGCTTCTTCAGAGCCAAAAGGACAAGTTCCAAAGTGTTTTCTAAGCGCTTCTAAGGAAGGAGTTTGAAACTGCTCGTCTTGTAATTTCACTATAAGACTGAAGGGCTTATTACAAGTTAGTTCAAAATAGCTGTTGGTATGCTTAATTTCTAAAGGGAAGTTACTTTTTTTGAATTCTTTCCTCAGTCTTTGGATGAGTTTGTGCATTTTCATTGGAGTTGCAGTTGGGTGATAGAATTCATTTTCAAATACCTTCGCATGTAAAGAGGCTACTGAAAATGGGCGGTAGAAATCTGATGTCAAAACGTTGAATAAGCGATGGAGGTATTTCGGCAGTGGATAAGTGGATACTTCCAAAGTTTCTTGCCTCTTGTTCTGTGTTCCGTAAGTTTGTATATATTCGTTTTTAGGTTGGAACCAAGATTTTGTTTCTATTAAAAGCCTTTCTCTAAAACGCGGAAAAGGTGTTCCGAAGTAGACCTTCTCCAATAGGGCTGGGTTCTTTTCTGCTATCCCCAGAAATCTGTCACAATCGCGCACTACTTCCGAATATTTGAATTCCAATGCGTTTGTTTTAACACGGATTAGTTCCTCTTTCGCATTGGGATTTTTTCCTTCCATTAGCGCCAAAATAGCAAGCCATTTATTGGCATAAGCATGACTAAGCCCTTGGCCTCCCGTTAAAATACGTTTCGACTGAGTCAGTAAATTTTTAGCTTTAGAAAAGTTTTTACAGTAAATCTCGGTTTGCCCGGCAAGTTCTAGTGCATTTCCGTGCAAAAGCTTAGTGTTTTCTCCTTTTGTCTTGTAGATGAGTTCTTCCAGTAAGGGTTTCGCACGATCGAGCATACGTTCGTTGACGAATGCGGCGGCAAGATTGAGCTCACCAATTAGTCGTTGGTACTCGTTTAAATTTGGAGATTGTAAGTGGGATTCAAGACAGATAATAGCCGCGTCGTAGTTCCATTGGTTGAAAAGTGCGAAAGCCTGAAAAAGATGAATTTCGGGGCTTTTTTCGGGATTTAGAGTTTTTAGAATACCAAGTGCTTCTTCATTTGCGCTTAGGTAGGTAAGTAGGGCGGCATATTCAGCATTTTCATTATCCGTTGCCTTAAGTAATTTTTTTCCGGTGGGACGCACTATCGGGTTTAAAATCTTAAGTCCCAAGCTATACAATCCGACTCGTCTGCAAAGCCGAGCAACCGGTAGTCTTTGTTCACGCAGAAGCGACATCCGACCCATTTTCCAGACTTCTTTGCGTGCTTGATTTCCCTGGCCAGCACGTATCAGTTTATCGATTTTTTCGAGTGTGTGCGTTATGTTTTGACTCATCGTTTATCCCGACAATATTATCTATAAGCACTTATCGGACTATCCCTTAGAAGAATTTAGCAAAGACTAGTATATTTAAATTACATTCCTGTAACCACAATGACGCCTGCACTATAAGGCCTACAGTTTGCACTCATTACTTATAATATGCGTGTCAGTGTTATGTATCTATTAATTGTGAGTTATGTTTTGCCTTTGAGCGCGAGAGGCATACGTCTACACTCGAGCCAATATAAGCGTGTTTTGTCAGACGGGCATGAAGTGGGACAAGGCCGGCCTACGGAAGCAAAAAGCATTCAAGAACTTCTCCCGCATGTACCATTGGATGAAATTCTCGCTATGGAATTGACGCCTGATCAAGGTCGTCTTGCCTTTTACGCGGCGATGTTACTATCAAAAGATGATGAGAAATCCATCAACACCTTACTTTCAAAAGAAAAAGAAATAAAAACAAAAATGGCTGAATTAAAACCGAAAGAACAAAAAGTTTTGCAGCAATACTTAACCGCGATTCAAAATTTAAGACGTTATCTCCAGAAAGACAAATCACTAGGAAAAGTTGAGAGTGAACTTTGTGGCCAATCAACGGGTTGGATGAATGAAGTTTGGCAAGCGCGTGTTTCAAAGGATTCCCAGGACTTCGTCAAAGCTCTAGCATTCAAAGATAAGAAAAGTCTTCTCATCGCCCAGACAATAGTGGGAGAGGATAAGGGAGCAGCATCGGCATTTGGGCTTATGCCCGTAAATTATAATAAACGTCTTTATTTAACTTTAGATCCCAACACCCCCAACTATGAATATTTCAAGTCTAAGGGAATTATCTCGAAAGGCCCTTTTTCCATAGATACACCAGGCCCTGCTCAAAAGCTGCCTGATTTTATGACAGGCCCAGATTGGAACATGGATATTATCAAAAAAATTGTGGGCGAAAATCCCACGGCGATACACGACTGGATAGAAAGTTCAAAAGAGAAATTTGAGCAAAATAATGCGGAAGAGGCTGAGGGCAGCGACGGGCAGAAAAAAGCATTGTCTTTGATGCGCCAATATAGCGTCGTGTCTGGCTATGACGCTGAAAAAAAGACACATCTTCCCAATAAGTGGCGCAGTACTTTTCAAACGGAATCTGTGGGCGGGTTTGAGTTATTGCAGGAGATCAAAGACGTAGAGTCAGCTGAGGTGCAAAAGTACGTTACCTTAATAAAGCAGGGTAAGCACGAAGAAGCATTCGACTGGATGCAGTCGCACTTAAAAGAGTGGCGAGCAATTGTAGATTTCGTCGACTTGACGTTGAACCCGGAAAAGGAATTGGCAATACCCAAACCAAAAAAGGGAACACTTCAGTACTTAGAATGGGAAGCGGCAATCGGCCAATACTCGAAACCTGCAGTCCCTAAAGTTCCTTCCTCCCTCTCTAAAATTTTGGATTCGGTGATGGAAATACACGAAGGTTTATACTTACTCGGAGTGGCCGGGCAAGGCCATGGCAAAGCATTGGAAATTAAAGATGGGCTTAGTAAGAACATTCAAAAAGTCGGGATGATATTAAAGGATTCGTTGGAATTAAAAGCGAACCAAAATCAGAAAGAAGAATTAGAAAAGGCTCTTCTAGATATAGTAGGTCACTTGAATGATATTAATTGGGTGAGCAATAGTTCCGAGCTAAACCAAAAGATTTATCAGGAAAAACTTCTAAAGCCGATTCAAGCGATTTTGGATGCACAATTCGACATCATAGATAAAGCGGCTCCTGTTTTATTAAAAATTTTAAACGATCCTCCCACTCAAAAATTCAAAAACGAAGCCCTTAGCCAGATTGAGTCTTCCAGCCTTCCTACAAAGGTGAAAGATAAACTTTTGTCAGAATTACGAAAAATAGAAGTGAAAAAGTAAGTAAATCAAAAGCTCTAATTCAATGTGGTTACTAGAGTGTAAAAATATTTGTTAGTATATAGGGCGGTTGAGGTGTGCGACCCCGAATTGTTCGATTATCATCATAATTTAAGCATAATTCCTTAATAATTTAGCCTGATGCATTTGCTATACTGCTAGCTTAAGGGATTCTATTGAATGCGCGCGTGAAAATTTTAAGTTTCATTTTTCTCCAATGCTTGTTGCTGAGCTTAGGGGGGTGTCTGTCTGGAAGCAAAGACACCTATTCATCCCCCACGAGCAAATTTGACACTATAGCGACCATTCCAGTCGATAATTCGACTGCAAGCGAAGGAAGTGGCAATGGGAATGGTTATTCTGGTGGGAACGGGAACGGTTATTCGGGAAATTCAATCATTCGTCTTACCGAAAAAAATGCGGTCCTCAGTTGCGAAGCGCAGTTTAATCAAACTAACATTTTGAAATCTAGATGCACCGTCTATGCGTTGAACACTGAGGGAAAGGCAGTTGTGCCAAATGAAATTGCAAAAGATTTGCAATGGAACCCGCCAGTTCTTTCTTTTGCCGATGCGATAGTAAATTCTGAATGCGTGGTATCTAAAAATACCCTGACACAGGAGTGCTCTGTTGAAACTACATCTCAGGCGTTTGAAGCAGAAAGAATCGAAGTCACTAATAGTCTATCTATTAATCAAGTCTACTTTCCGCAAAAAACAATTCTTATTGCTCCAAAATTACTATTAGATGGAAAAGAGAATAATATATTTTACACCAATAAGAATAACAGTACTTACCTCGAAGGGTCGGAAGGCCTGATTTTAATGCCAAATGTAAAAGTCGAAGTAGAGGAAGGAGATATAATTAGCGAAGTCACTGCAAGACTGGAACTTTGGACCGGGGATACAACAAGCTTACTAAAATTAAATTCGGATTTTCCTGGGGTGACGACAACTCCGTTTAATGCGTCAGGCGAAAGGGTTTTAACCATTCACGGCCCTCTTACCGCGATGGACTTGCAGCAGGTGCTTAGAACTCTGGTTTACAGTAACAGCTCTCGAAATTTTGTGAGTAGAGGGTTGAAAGTTTATTTGTCAGTCCGTTCTACTTCAGGGTTGCTTTCCAGCTATAATATAAAATTTTTAGTACAGGCTGTAAACGATCCTCCTGTTATTGCTCCTCAAGTACAGCAAGTTTCTATCTCTGCAGCAAGCTCTCCCAGCGCAATTGCTCCGGGAATTTCTTATACCGATGTGGATAGTAGTAAGAGCAAAATGGTAAAGGTAACATTACTAAATCCTGAAGCGGGGGATACCTTTACAACTACGTTTGTAAGCAACAGTTTAGTGCAGGAAGTATCGGGCAACACAGTGATAATGCAAAATCCTTCCTATGATTTACCCGTATCTTGGTTTCAGGAAGCCTTGCGGGGTTTAAAATTTTCCGCATCGAAAGCGGGTACCAGAGAGTTTTTAATTGAAGCAGAAGATATCAGAGGAAGTAATCTGAAAAGCCAGCCTACACAATTTAGCGTAATCGTTTTACCTAAGCCCTAAGATAATCGCGAAACAGATCGAAAGAATCCACCCGAGGAGAAGCGTAGGTAGTTATGGCACTGAAAAGCGCGCTAACCCTTATCAGCACTTTATAATACCAACGCCTTCCTCGATGTGTTTTTTTGGTTCTCGTTTTTCGAGAAACCAAACTGAATCGTCCCCCTAACTTCGGTGAATCCATACATTAATAATTGCATATTTGTTGCCATGCATTTCATCGAGGAAATACGGTTAAGAATGACTAGATAATTTCACTTATTCGAAAGACTGAACTTAAAGCCTTGAATTTATATTGTTCTTTTTTTTGTTATTTCGTAAAACTGCTTTTTATTAGTTTTAATTCAGTTCTAACTATTTGGACTCCTTTCTGTACTTGAGTGAATACAGAGGAGTTTTTAACCGACGATTATAAAAAATGTTGCGATTTTGTAACCAGTCGGTTAGTGCTTATATTCCGCGCTAATTAAAATTAATTACTTATCCGAAGGCCACTATGCATTCTATTTTTTATTTATTTTTCTTAGCGAAATTGACGTTAGCAAAATGCTAGAACCTTTTAAAAAAGTATTAATTAGTTTTGGTGAGCCAGTTGAGGGAGTAGAATAGGTGCTATTTGTGTATAAATATTGCATGAATTACATTTTTAATTTCAACTACTTAAACGTTTGTAAAGTTTGAGCCTGGCACCTAGCTAACCTTGTAACCACACATTTAGTGTATTCGTGCGGTATACGTCGTGGCATTTCGTTTGCAATTATCTAATTCAAACACCTTGGAGACGAAAATGAGAAAATCACCCTTTGAACGTTACAACATCGCCTTTTTCGCCACAGCACTTTTACTTTTAGGTTGCGGGGGAGGGAGTTCGCTAAAAACGAAGAAGGTCGCCCAGGCCCAGATAGAAAATGTAGCAGTACCTACAGTCTCTCCTACACCTATACAAGTTGTTGTTCCTAATTGCGCTTCTTTTGCGGTAACGAGCCAAGCAAACAATTTGTCTCCGAAATTAGGAGAATCTGTCAGGATTTCTGTCGGAATAACTTCGGCATGCACGGGTGCAGTTAAATACCAAATTCAAGGGAGTGGCTTTAATGCGTCTAATTCTGCTTTTACTCAAGGGATTGAATTTGCAAAAACATTTTTGACAGTAGGAACTTCAATTGAGAAATACTCGGTACTAGCAAGCGATGCAACTAGCGGCGCGGTTTTATCGAGTAGAGAAATAGTACTTACTTTTAATGTGCTTGCAATGGACGTACCTTTACCGGTTGCCCCATCAGTCACTATTACAAGGAACTGGGATTACAAAATCACAGGTTTAAATCAACCTATCAAAGTTAAACTTAATATTAATGGCAATTTTGTTTCAGCTACTCTCAATAATACGGCAGTAGCGGCAAACAGTGATGTTCTGTTGTACCCGCTTTCTGCTACTTCGAATGTCTACACTGCAAAAGCAGATGTGCATTATGGAGGAAGCGTACCTGTTCATGTTGAGCAAAGCTTTTTCATCCCCAGTTGCACGCATTCTGTGGATCAGGTCACATCCACCTCTTTAAAAACGACCACTCGATTATTGAACGACGTGATTAAACTTGTCGTCGATGGTAACTTGATTCTTCCCTTGATCATCTCAAATGCCGAGGTAAAGACTACTCAAATTTTAAATTACGCTCCTGGTACGAGACCAACTGTAGCAAGGGTTTATAACGCTAATGAAGACTCCACGCAGTGTTCCGATAGCTTTAAGCAACTCCACAACGCGGTTGCTACGGCAGTCGGCAGCAATAGCCCGATGAATAATGCCACTGGATATTCCACAAGCGGGGCCCGTGGTTTGTTAATGGGAGGAGGCTTTATTGCAGGAGACACATACTCGATTACATCCGGAAGTTCCGATACCGATATCATCACTTCTTTTGTTACTGAGCGCAATAATTCTTGCAACTCAAACGAAGTAATCGTGGGTATTTCTGGAATGACAAATCCAGCTTACTGGCAAAAAATTAAATGTGCGCAATTAGTGGCGGGACTTGAGACATACTCTCCGCGTACAGTAAACGTGTTGTGGACGGAAAATGTGAACGGATCTTGCTCCGCAAATGAAGTACTTACGGGAACAAGATTTGTATGGTGCACGCCCGGATCAACCGATTGCGGTAAATATGGCCGCTTAGAACTTGAATGTTCAAAACTTCGCTGGCAAGGCGAATAAAACTGAATAGCCATTGCGTTTACCCTCGAGAAGAGAGCGATTCAGTTTTTTACATGTAATACAACCACTTAACTTTAAGGAGAAGCTTGTAAAGGCTTACCCGCCGCGGATCTCGACAAACTTCTCCCTTGCCAACCCTAATAGTATGCGTAATGAAGATCGCATAAACCAAAAAAACAGGGGGTTGTATGAACAAATTGGTAATTATTCTATTGGGGCTATTTTCGTTAAACGCTAGCGCTCAATTAACATGGGTCGATCCACTCACCAAAATTGAATGGGTGTTTCTCTCTCACGGGCTTGAATGGCAAGATGCAGTCGATGGCTGTAAAGAAATCGGCTATTTTCTTCCTACACGTACAGAAGTCATGGTCGCACACAAAAGACTTAATCTTTCTGTAGTCGGACAGGAAGTCAGACGCGGAAGTTGCAAAGTCTGGACTGTAACTGAAAACCAGGATGTCATGCCGAGTGCATGGTTCGTTTATTTGGATACAGGCAATGCCGGTGTAGAAATGAAGATGAATCCTAAGCCAGTAGTCTGCGTTCGTGAAACCGAACCAGTTACTCCTTAATTAACATCTGCTTTATTTTCTTTATTTGTAGATAATCCAACAGCAAGGCGTACGGCATTCCGTGCGCCTTTTTTTGCAGAAAACATTGCTTCGTCAGCAAGTTTGATGAGCACTTCTGCGTCTGTCGTATGGACGGGATAGTTTGCCACACCTACGCTGACCGTCGTGTTCATTTTCAGACCTTGAATGAGAAACACGCGCCGCTCGATGTGTTTGCGAATACGCTCGGCAATTTCCATGGCACCTTCGATATCGCTGCCATTTAAAATCACTACGAATTCGTCTCCACCATAGCGAAATACCGGATCGACGTTACGAACCGCATGGCGAATCGTTTTACCTATCGCAACCAGGAATTCACTACCTACAAGATGATTATTCGTATCGTTCACTCTTTTAAAGTGGTCTATATCGATAAAGAGCAGTGAGAAACTGTCTTCTGGTTTTTTGCATTTTAAAATTGCATTGTGAATTGCAAATTTAAGATAGCGGGAATTATAAAGACCTGTCAGATCATCGACGAACGTCTGGTTTTTTATTTCGATAAATTTTTGGATGCTGAATAAAGTTAAGTCTGCGTGTTCGACCACCATCTGCGCAATAGCGAGCTGACGGCGAGTGGGCTTTTTCTTTATCCCCCAAGCGAAGACTCCACTTTTTCCATTTTGACAGGGCAGAAAAATTTTGCGGGTGTTGCTTTTCTGGTTCACGGTAATTCTGGGAGGTAAGTTGCCTTTCCACTTTTCTTCTCCAGGCAACATCTCTCGCATTTTGCGCGAACTTAAACCTTTAGGAAGAGAGCAATGCACTTTATCGGGTTCAAAACTTACCCACGCGCATTCTTTAGGAGCGAGAAGTTTGTACACAAACTCAATCGCGTTGATTTGGACAAGTGGCGCGGTAGTGCAACCCGAGATTTGCGTGATGGCGCGAACCAACTCTGCATTGGGGCTGCCTAATTTTTCATAAAGCTCATATTTTTGTAGCGATTTTCTTACAGTCCAAATCAATTCTTCAGGACTAGTAGGTTTTAACAAGAAATCGGCAAAACCACTTCGGATACATTGCAATGCCATTTGAGCGCTGTCGCTACTGGAAAGTCCGATCACATCAGAAGTAGCAAAGTTAGCGCGGATTTGCTCGAGCACATCACTTGAGGGACGTTGGAGTACATCAAGATCCATGATTACAATGCGAGGGGTTTGCTGGTTTGCTGCCAGCATCAATTCCTCAAAAGTGGAAAACGTCACCAGCTCCATTCCCATTTTTTCAAAAGATTGCTCATACGGAAAACGCAACTCGTCCGATGGGTGGAGAAGAAAAACTCGGGCACTTTTATTTTTGGGCTGGGTGTACATTTTTAATTGGCTCGATTTGTATAGTTTAGCATAAGCCCGAGGTGAATTCTTATTGTCTTCATGACTCTAAATAAGACAGTGCAGTGCCGAATTTCGTCCGTAATTAGGGGGTGACACGCCTGGTTATACATACAGGCTCTGGCCTTGAAATTGCGATGATCTAAGGTCGTATGTTGCACTGGGATAAAAAATTAGTCGGCCAAATGGAGAAAAAAAGACACCACTACTTTTTTGGTATCGCGATTCTTTCGATGATTCTGACTTCTCTGTTTTTGGCGGTTCCCACCCAATCTTCAACAGATTTGACTCGTCCGATTTCGATGGAAGAAGAGCAGGGAGTAATTGTAGCGCTCGATCATTTGGGTGAAACTCTTCCGACTCAGTCTTTGACTCTTCAAAACTGGATGAACAAAATCACAGATGGCAGTGTTGAGATTCTGGTAAGTGATTCCAAAGAAGCAAATATCCATGTGGATAATGGAACGCTTGTTGTTTCGTCTCATTTTTTTCAAGAAGATCCTATCACGCAACAAAAAGAACTTTCCGATGCATTAGGAATGCGCTTTGATTATTCCAAAGCAGCAGAAATTGCTTTCTCTAAAGAATAAATAATCCAATCAGTAAATTTTAACGGGGCTGTAATATAAAAATGGATCTTCTTCGAGATTCGCCATCCAATTTAAGTGTTGGTACGCTTCTTTTCCCAGCAATGTTGCGCCTAATGAAGATCCGAATGGGCTTTCTAATCCTAAAGCCGCAAGCAAAGATTCTGCAGGTCTGATTTCCCAAATCTCATAGTCCTGATTGGAATTTTCTTTCGCCGCATATTCTATTGTTTCTCTTAATCCACCAATTTCATCGACTAATTTAAGTTTTTTTGCATCGGAGCCAAGCCAGACGCGTCCTTTGGCAGCGGCTTCTGCAGCTTCTGGTGTGAGTTTTCGTTTTTCCCCGACAAAGCCTACAAAATTTGCGTAGTAGTTATCCAGTAGCCTTGTCATGATTATTTTTTCCTGTGGGTTCCAGGATTTTGATTCGGAATAAATGCCTGCAACAGGAGAGCGGCCTGTGATTTCTTTTTTTATGTCTAATTTTTTATATAAACCTTCCAGACTTACTTTTCCGAGAAATACGCCTATCGATCCCGTGTAGGTAAGCTTATCTGAAAAAATCCGCGTTGCCGGTGCAGAAATCATGTATCCGCCGCTTGCGGCTACATCTCCCATCGAAATATACACGGGGATTTTCTTTGCAGTTTGCTCAATGAGAGATGCAATTTCACTGGAAGGAAGTATTTCTCCTCCCGGACTGGCTACTCTTAAAACGATGGCGCGTGTATTGGGATCAGAAAGTGCTATTTTGAAAGCTTGTTCGACTTTATGAGGAGTGACTTGTTCCTCGCCTAAAAGTCCAAGAGACCTGCTTTTACTTTGCATGATGTTTCCCTCGGCAGTAATCACCGCGATTTTCGAGGGAAGGGTTAATTGTTTTCTATAGTAGGCATTTCCGTGACTTATGAGAGAAACATCTTTTAGTTTTTCTAGAGCTATGCCTCTTTTTTCAATGGAATCGACAAGACCGAATTTTTTCGCGTCTTTTGCCGTGAGAATGGCTGTTTTTAAAATTTCCTGCCAGGTGCTTTTAGACGTCTTACGTGTTGCTGCCAAAAGTGTAAGAACTTCTTCTTCCATTTTTAAAAGTTGGTCTTGAGTGGCGCGTTTGGAGGCATCAGAACTGTCTTTTCTGGTAAACATTTCGGGAAAAGATTTGTATTCGCCTTTTGCAAGAAACTGAGCTTCTACTCCCAATTTATCTAAGAGTCCTTTCGCATAAAAATGTTCTGCACGGGGGCCTAAGATTTTTAATTCCCCATCCGGATCCATCACAATTTCACTAGCGGCGCTGGCTATCAGGTAGGTTTTTGTATCAGCGTTTCCGATAACAGCTGTGACTTTTTTTCCGGCATTTTTCAATTTGAGAATACTTGCTGTGAGTTCTTCAGCGCTTGCAAGTCCGAGTGGAAAATTTTGAATTTCTATAGTGATATTTTTAATGGAGGCATCGGATTCCACTCTTTTCATCTTTTCAATCAGCTCGAGAAGAGAAGGGTTGCCATCGGAAAAGAGGCTTGCATCACGTCCTTCGTCAGTGAGTGTATTGTCTACTTTTAACTGCAATGTTTGAGTGATAAACGACGCTGTTCTCTCAGGTGCTGGCAAAGTTTGAACGCCAAAGATATATTTTTTTTCGTTAGAGGCAGGCTGAGCAGTTGAAAACAGAACAAGGCGGCTTAAATTTAATCGAATGCCCATTTGGTATTGGTAGAGATGGTGGTAGCCGCCGCTGACAGAAAAGCCATCAAAAATTTCAAGCTGCGCATTTGCCTGATAGCCCATGCTTTTTCCAAACTCTTCTCCGGCGCTTTCGAGATCGGCTTGGATGAGTAACCGGCTAAAAGGTTTAAGCGTAATACCAGCTACGAGTTGGATAGGAGTTTGAATTTGATTGGTGGACGGGCGGTTTAATTTATTCGCCATGAAACCGAAACTGAAATAGCGACTTGCGCGGATTTGAAATCCCAAATCCAGAGAACTGATGTTTTTAAAATTATCATTTTCTGAACTCGTCAGCGAGTAACGGCCACCGAGAAAAATGGATCTTCCGATGGGAACTCCACCGGCGAAAGAAAACCTTAAATACGGATCCATAAGTGAAGAAAGTTTTTCAACACCAAAGCCGAGCATTCCATAGGCAATCGAGAAGGCGTAATCGTTCGGCATGTTTTCACTTACTGCGTATTCAAAGCTGCTTGTCAGACGCGCGTGGTTTAGAAGCGTCTGATAACTGAGCGCTGAGGGATTTGTGAAAACACTTCTGGAATCATAATAGTGTGAAACACTGCTACCTACTTCGAGACTGGAATTTAAAGGATCTGCAAAAAGCAGTGCAGAAAATAAAAATACTGGCAAAATTTTCTTGATCATCTATTTATCCTTTTTGCAGATTTCATCTAGAAACGATTTTAATTCCAAAATGGTGTTGCGATCTTCGGGGGACAATGTCCATCCTGCATACAGCGCCATTTTTATGTGACCCGTACAGATCTTTGAATTTTCTGCCAAAGATCTCGCTTTTAATACTGCGAGAAAAGCACCGATATTTTCTATGTTATCCACATGCAATGCTGTTCTTTCATGGTAAGCAGGAATGCCCACAAGTACGGATTTTTCAGGGGCATGAGTTAAAAGTTCTTTTGCGGTATCAAGATTCTGTTTGAGAAAAGCTGCGTACTCATCTTTTGTTTTTAATCCGGAGTCGTAGAGCATCAAATCAATCCCGTCTGTCACTTCCAGTATTTTTTGGGCGTTTTCTTTTTTCCAAAAGGGTAGCGCAACTCGTACTTCAAAAGAACCAGCGAGTGTTTGTTTTATCTTTGCTAAAAACGGGCTGAGCCATTCTTCTTCACCGGTGAGCGGTTCAATATCCAGTTCAATGGTTCGCATACATGTGGAGGAAAACTGTTTTGCGATATTTTGTGCGAGTTTTTCTCCAGAAGCATTGCTGAGTTTTTCGGATTTTTTTAATCGATGTGTGATCCAACCTGTAAGTTTGTAATTTTGATCGCAAACCTTTTTCCACGCGTCGGGTTCGCCCACTACTTTTAAACTTCCGTCGGTTGAAAAAATCGCGGCTTTTAAGATTAAAAAGCTCGGTTGAAAGCGAGTATTTAAAGCGTGGGGAATTTCTGGGGCACGCTTGTACCAAGCGCCCAACTCGTAAGAATAAAGAATTGGGCTGAAAAACAATAGAAATCCAATAGTTATCCAATTAAGTTGTCTGTTCAAGTTGCACTTACCTCTTCCTTTTGGTATTTAATCAGGACTATGGCGTTGGATGCACTAGAAAAAGAGCGACTCCGAAAAAAAATGGCAATGCGCATGAGCGTTTTTTTGGAGAACACTAAAGTTGTAAGCTGCATCAGCAGTCATTATTACGAAGAACCGCACGATTGTGAACTCTGTCAAATGACGCACTCCGAGGAAATTCTGGTAGTGAAAAACAGAGCGAACAAAAAACTCCACCTCGCTTCCAGTTGTCTAAAAGAAATGGTGCGCTTTCACGTTGTGGATGAAGTCGAAGATTTGGGCAAATGGCTTGAAAAACTGACGGAATTAAAAGCCGATCAGGAAAAAAGAAAGCAAGAGCTTGCTTTACAGCGTAGCGAAGAACGCAAGCGTTTAGAGAAAAAAGTCATCATCAGAAAAAGAACTCCCTTACTCGCGTGATATTAAACAAACTTAAGATTGAAACTCTTCCTATCGGTGATGAGCTTCTTACTGGCAAAATTGCTGACACCAATTCCCAATGGGTAGCGGACAATCTGTTTAAAATCGGTGCGCGTCTCGAACGCTCCTCCGTGATTGCAGACGACACGGTAGTGATTAAACAAACATTGCAGGATGTTGCTTCCCGTGCGGATGTGGTGATTGTCTTTGGTGGGCTTGGGCCTACCTCAGATGATAAAACGGCACTATGTGTTGCAGAATTATTGGGAGCAAAACTTGTCGAAGATCCTCCCTCTAAAGAAAGACTTTTTGAATATTTAAAACAACGTAACAGGCAAGTTACACCACAAGCGCTAAAACAAATTGTATTTCCCGAAGGTACGACGCCCATCCCTAATTTCAAGGGAGCAGCGGTCGGCTTTAAGATGGTGCTTGAAGGCTGCTGTTTTTATTTTCTGCCGGGAGTTCCTTTTGAAATGAAAGGAATGTTTTTGGATTTTGTTTATCCAGATATCAAAAAACTCTTAGGTACTTCCGAAAAACTTTTGCATTTTACCTGGCGCTGTCACGAAATTCCCGAGTCGGAATTGCAGCGTGCGATGGTGTCGATAGAAGCAAAACTTCCCAAAAATGCTTATCTGGGCTACCGCACAAGGTTTCCTGAAAACTTTTTGACGCTTTACTGGAATACAAATGCAGAAGCTCCTCCTGAAGAGATGCTAGCCGTGCAAGATGAGATTTCAAAAATTTTGGGGCCTGTCTGTTACTCTACCGAGAACAAAGAATTGGAAGAGCTGATTTTTGAAAAACTAAAAAAAAAGAATAAGACATTAGTAGTTGTTGAGTCTTGCACTGGTGGAAAAGTTTCTGATTTACTGACACGTGTTCCTGGAATTTCTGAAGTATATTTTGGTGGTCTTACGGTTTACCAAAATGCCGCAAAAGAAAAATTGCTTTCTGTGAAACTGGATCATGCAGAAGATGCAGTATCGGCAGAATGCAGCCGCAGATTAGCCGAACAAGCAAAATTAATTAGCGGTGCAGATATCTCTGCTGCCATTACAGGTTATTTAGGACCGACTGGTGGAACAGAAAGTGATCCTGTGGGTACTTTGTATCTTTGCGTGATTGGTTCGCAGATAATTGAAAGAAGAATTGTGATGCCGGCGCGTGAGCGAAATATCGCTAAAGGAATTGCCTCTACTTATCTTCTTGCCGAGATTAATAAGATCTTATCTGAATAAATTCGCGAAATTCAGAAATAAAAAAACCCTTGAGGAACTCCCCAAGGGTTTTAACACATTGTAATAAAGCAAAAGTCTATTCTTCGTCTTCGCCGCCGCCATGTCCGTTGCCATTTCCATTGGCACCGATTGCGTAACCGGCAATTGCACCTGCTGCTAGACCAGCGGCTGCACCTGCTGCTACTTTTTTTGCAGAAGATGGAGCAGCTTTTTTAGGAGCGCTGCGTTTTTTAGGAGCAGCTTTCTTAGCTTTTTTGGCTGGCTTCTTCGCGACTTTTTTCGCTTTCTTCGCCGGCTTTTTAGCTTTTTTTGCTACTTTCTTTGCTTTTTTAGCGGTTTTCTTCGCTTTTTTTGCTTTTGCTTTTTTCTTTTTTGCCATGATTTCCTCCGAATATTTATTTCTAAAAATTTGAGCGTTAAGGTAACACGATTAATCAAGAACGCAAAAGGGAATATGTGTCAGAAAAATTAATCATTTTAATAAGTTTCGTATTGCAAAAATTTTGAATTACCGTTATCCATAATAGATATAAGGCAATAAAGTTTTTCAAGTTAAACAATACGGGTCAGTAGTTTAGGCGATCTGGTACAAAGTCATGGGGGGCTTATGGCCAAGATGGTTAAGGCAAAGACCGCGAAGTTAGCAAAACTTACGGCATCGAAGAAGAAAACTGTTGTTGTTAAAGCTACCAAAGCAATCAAGAAGACGGTTGCAATGGCAGCAAAGAAAACTGTTAAGGCCATCCAGGCCCAAGAAAAAGTAATCAAAAAAAATACGGACAAGATAGCGGCAAAGGCGCAGGAGCTGCTTGCGAAAAAGGCTGAGAAGCCTATTAGCAACGCCACTGCAACGCCCGCTAAGCCGAAGGGAGCTTTATTTGGTAAGCCAGGTGGCAGACCTCCCGGAAGACGCGGCCGTAGACCAAAGAACGTGGAATACACTCCTTCTAATAACGAAGAAGAATCCTACGTTCTCGAAAATGATTACGAAACTCTTGAGTACGACACCGGCATCAGCATCAAAGGTGGTAAAGACGATGTGATGAGTATGGATCGTGTTGAGGACTTCGACGAAGAACTCAATTTCGACTGGTAATTGGCGTATTCACCCAGTCTTTTTCGTATTCTCTTTGTGCTTGTGGAATAAAATCTAACAAAAACCTAATATAGTAGAGTGAGAAGTTGTGCACTCAGTTGTATTGGTTTTTGGATTTCATTCATTCTATTTACCACTCATATATTTGCGCGTCCTTATGTGCCAGGCGAATGGTATGAAGAGGGCGAATTAGTTAAGGTCGATGTACGTAAACTTCACCCGACTCAATTTTCATTGGGGATGGAAGAAGTAGACGCGCGCAAAGAAGAACTGCGCGAAACATATTCGCTGGATGAAAAAGATATTAAAGAACAGTTAAAGAAAGACGCCGGAGAAGCGGTAATCGGGCCCGGCGGAAAACTTTATCTGGTCGATGGACACCACCATGCACGCGCGCATTACGATTTAAAAAAATACGATGTATACGTAAAAATCGACAAGGATTGGTCGGATAAGTCCGAGGCAGAGTTTTGGCGCGACATGAAAAATCTGAGCGGCGAAAGAAAACGTACGCGTGTGTATCTTAAAGATGCTAACGGCAAAAAACGTTCTGAAAAAGAACTTCCAAAATCGGTAGCAGGTCTGAAGAATAATCCTTACAGGAGTATCGTATTTTCACTGATACAAGCCGGGATCATCGATAAAGAAAGTGGTGATTTTCCCATCTTCGGCGAATTTAAAATTGTAGACTGGTTACGTTCTCGCGTACGTGTCACGAATCCCAGCGGGCGCTCGCGGTTAAAACAGGCGACTATGGAGTCGGCCCTACTTTTAACAGACAAAGATAATCAAGATGCAGAACTTCCCGGACAGATAAAGTTAAAAAAACGCAGCTGCCGAGAGCTTTTGAGCGACTGGTATCAGTAATCTTTTTTGTTGGTCTCTAGAGGTTTCAGTAACTTTTTCAATTCTTCGGGTTGCTCTCCGTACTCTTTTATCAAGCCTTCCACTTGTTCCTTGTGGGTGGGATTATCCATCGATGCTTCTTTTAAGGCAGATTTGAACTCTGTGGAAGTTAACCGGTCTTTAATATACTCATTACAGGCGACACACATTTACTTACCCTCCACTCTTTCGTGAATGATGATATAAACTTCTTCGATAGAGCGATCAGTAGAGGATTGAATCACATATTCAATTCCATCAATCACAATCGCATCCCACTTCTTTGGAATTTTTTGCATTTTCTCTAAAAGATATCCGGCAAGCGTCTGGTACGATTCGTTTTCTGGGATATTTATTTTGAGTTGTTCTTTGATGTCGAAAATTTCCATTCGCGCGGCAACGACGTATGAATTTTGATTGATTTGACGGTACATTCTATCGGGTTCGTCAAATTCGTCTTCGATTTCTCCCACTAACTCTTCCATCACATCTTCCATTGTGATGATGCCTTCTGCGCCCCCGTACTCATTCACAACAATTGCCATGGGGCGGGATTTTAACTCTGACAAGAGTTCTTCAATGGGTTTACTCTCAGGCACGAATAAGGCTTCTTGCATTGCGCTTTTTACAGACTTATTTAGCTCATTAGATTTTAGACAATCAAAACCCTGTATCACGCCGACGATGCGATCAATTCTTTCGCTATAAACGGGCAGTCGCGAATGGCCCGACTCAGTAAACATGCGCACCGCTTCGGATAGCGGTTCGTTTTCTTCAATTGCTACGACGTCAATCAGCGGTCTTAACATTTCTTTCACCGTGATTTTTCCAAACTCAAGAATTCTTTCAATCAAAACGCGTTCGGATTGTGTCACATCCGTTCCGCGTGAACCGGGAAGGGAAGCCTTGATTTCTTCGCGGGAGAGGAAAAAACTTTTGTGCGAACCTTCGCCAAGAATAAATTTAAGAACTTTTGCGTAAAAACTTAACCCGATGGTGAAAGGGTAAAGAATTCTGCTTGCATAATTCAAGGGGATAGCAAGTTTGTAAATTGCCGCATCTGCGTTTGCTCGTCCCGCCATTTTAGGGATGAATTCACCGAAAATAAGAATCAGTGGAGTCAGTACTGCAAGACTGATCCACTCGCCGTGTTCTTCCGAATGTTTAAGTAAAAACAGAGTAGCAATCGTAGTCGTACAAGAGATAGCGAGAGTTGTGCCAAGTACAGTTGTGGCAAATAACCGCTCTGGTTGCGAAAGCATTTGTTTTACTAACAAGGCGCGCGCGTTTTTTTCTTTTGCCTTTCTTAAAATCTTAGGACGGCTGGCAGAAACAAAGGTAATTTCAGAGCCAGAGAAAAAAGCTTCAATTAAAATAAAAGGGAATACAATCATCAGAACGGTAAGTGCGATCATCATACAGACTTACCCTCCGCCTTGTGTTTGCCCTGAAACAGAGTATTTAAAATATCTTCAAGGGTGATAACCCCGTGGTATCTTCCATATTCATCCACAACGAGCGCGATATGCACTTTCTTTTGTTTGAACTCTCGAAAGAGTTTGGAAATGCGTTTATGCGTTGAAACGATGTAAGGCGGAAAGGTCGCTTGTTTGATGGCGTTTTCATCGTTTGTCGGATCGTTATCGAGTAAAAGTTTAAGTAGCTCTTTAGTATACAAAATGCCGACGACATGACCGGATTGTGCCACGACCGGGATGCGGGAATACGTTTTTTCGCGCACTTTGTTTAAAACTTCTTTGGTCGTTAGCCCTTCAGGAAGTGTAAAGACAGATTTCCACGGAGTCATGATGGAAGAAACCGGTTGATCACTAATCAAAAAGACATTGTAGATCATGTCCTTTTCTTCGGATTCAAGACTGCCACTTTCTGCGCCAGCTTCTACAAGCGTTAAGAATTCTTTTTCAGAGATGGGCGCATGAGAATGCGAACGAATTTTTAAAACCTTTAAAATGCGCTCGCTCACAAACAAAAAGACGTTTCGAAGAGGAGTTAAAAGCGAATGCATCCCGGAAGTCGGCAGGACTAGAAATGACGCCACTAGTACAGGAAGTCTAAACGCAATAATTTTCGGCAAAATTTCTGAAACGGTAAGTAGAAGAGTGGAAGAAACAAAAATAGAAAGAAGCAGAATCCATTTTTCATCCCACGCGCTAAAGTTCAAATGGATCAAAGTGGCGATAAAACTAGAAATCAGGATGTTCACCACTTCATTTCCAATAATCAATGTGGAGAGAAGGGATTCGGGGCGGTGAATAAGAGCGCGGATGCGTTTGTAAAGACTGGGCCGCGTTTTTTCCAGTTGTTCCAGTTGAGGACGCGTTAACGAAAACAGGGCAGCTTCACTTGCTGCAATCAGCGCAGCAAGCATCAAGCAAATGGGGATTAACAAATAGTAAATGTGAACAAACATTGTGGCTCTTTAGATGGTATAAATCTTGGTAATCAAAGGATAATTTTAATGTTTTTTAGGGGCGTTTGTCAAAAGAGCCGGGATTACGTACAGTAGGCAATTCATGGAACTGCGCCCCAAAATTAATGCAATCGAGTGGACGAATAATGCGGTCGTTCTTTTAGATCAAACGAAGCTTCCGAACCAGGAAGTCTATCTTTCCCACCATTCTGTGTCTGAATTAGTAAAAAGTATTCAATCTCTTGCTGTACGCGGCGCACCGCTTCTTGGAATTGCGGGTGGCTATGGAAGTGTTCTTGCTGCAATCGAGTCTTTAAAAGCGTCCGACTCTGAAAGAAAAGAAACATTTTTGAATTTGCTTACGACTCTTGAAAACTCAAGACCCACTGCTGTCAATTTGAAGTGGGGGATTGCGCGGCAAAAAAAATTATTTGAAGATTTTGGTTCGACACTTTCGGATGCGTTTATTGATGCGTTGATTGAAGAAGCCAGAAAGATTCACGAAGAAGACATCTACTTTAATTTTCAAATTGCAAATTGGGGTGCGGACATCCTTCGGGAAGGAAATATTCTTACTGTTTGCAATACAGGGGATCTGGCGACAGGCGGAGTTGGGACAGCGTTTGGCGTGATTGCAAAAGGGTATGAACAGAAAAAAGTGCGCCATGTCTTTGCGTGTGAAACACGACCGCTACTACAGGGTTTAAGATTAACCGCGTGGGAATTAGAAAGAAAAAATATTCCTTTTACCGTCATTTGTGACAGCATGGCAGCTTTAGTCATGCGCGAAAAAAGAATCACTGCTGTAATTGCAGGTGCCGACAGGATTGCGGCAAACGGAGATACAGCAAATAAAGTAGGTACCTACCAATTGTCGGTGCTTGCAAAACACCATGGCGCAGATTTCATCATTGCAGCTCCTTCTTCCACATTTGATTTTTCGATTCAAAACGGGAGCCAGATTCCGATTGAACAGCGACACCAGAATGAAATTTTGAATATTCTAGATGAGAACCAACATCTGAAAAGCCCGCTTGTGTATAACCCGGCCTTTGATGTGACTCCGCATGAATTAATTACTGCCATTGTGTGTGAACGCGGTGTGATTAGAAATCCGAATGCCGAAAATATGGCGAAATTCTTTGAGTACCAAAGATGCAATTGAACACTGACACAAAATTTTTGGAGTTGGTGCGCAAGACTAAGCAACGCGTATATGATTTTCTTTATTTAATGCTGCCAATACCCGAAGAAGTGGACGAGATTATGGTAGCTTCCTTTCGCTGGTTTGGATCGAGCAAAAACGCAGAGCCCAGTGAACTCGCTTTGTTTTCTCGCGCGTGGCAAAACTTGCAGGCGGTTTTAAGAAGCGAAGTTCCCGAGTCGAGTATGGGAAGAGACACGCGTGTGCTTTCATCTTTCGATGACAATCTTCTGACACAGAAAAAACTGTCAAAAGATCAACAAACCATTCTGCTTAAAAGAATGGCTACAATCGATGCGGATTTTAAGGCGCCTGTTATCTTAAAAGACGTTTTAAAGTTTGAAGACGAAGAAATCTTAAAAATTTTAGGCCTGCGCTGGGGAGTTTACAGACACAGGCTTCATAGAGGGCGTTTAGAAGTGAAAGACGCGCTTAAGGGAAAAAACGCTCCCGTCTTTTCTTTAGCAAAACCTGCGTGGGTAACCTGACATGGTCACCACCTGCTTTTTTTGCCAGAATTTATTGTCGGATTATCTAGAAGGAATCTTGCCTTCTGTTCGTCACGAAGAAATTACAAAACATTTAAATTCCTGCGAAAACTGCAAAAAAATAAAAGAAGAACTTGAAAGTTCTATTGGTCTTCTTTCGTCGATAGAAAAACCTAACTTAAGCCAGGCACTGTCTATCCGAGTGGAAGAAGCCTGCTTGAGTGGCAAAACGTCGCTCGTTTCCCGCGCCAAACTGATACGCTATGGAAGTTACGCCGCAGTTCCGCTTCTTTTGATGACCATCCTGTTTTTTATTTTTCCCTCTGTCTTTCCCTGGATTTCTTATTTAAGAAATTACGAAGATGAGTCCAATTTCAATCGCTACTTTCCGCTTCTTCAGGGTGCTTCGGAAATAATTGAGGAACAAGCCAATTGGCTGCACTCAAGAGAGCCTTTGAGTGGCAGCCTTTGGGAAGAAGGCGGCATGTCTCCTGAAGAATATGAAAAAGCTTTTCAGAAAAAGCCAATCGAGGAACCTAAACCGTGAGAGTAGTTATCTCGCAATTGAATTTGAAAATTGCGGCAGTAGAAGAAAATTTAAAAAAAACGTTAGAAGCTTTAGAAGAAGCAAAGCGTTCGAAAGCGGACTTAATTATTTTTCCGGAGCTTACCTTTATCGGCTATCCGCCCAGGGACTTACTCGAAAACAACAACTTGATTCGTGAAAATATTCTGGCTGCCGAAAAATTGGGCGCTCAATCAGAAGGAATTACTCTTGTTACCAGTGTGGCAGAACCAAACCCTGAGATGGGCGCAAAACCCTTATTCAATGTGGCGCAGGTCTGGCAGAACGGAAAATGTATTTTAAAGTACAAGAAGCGGCTTTTTCCTTATTACGATGTGTTCGACGAAGAAAGACATTTTGAATCGGGTAAAGAAAAGGGCTTCTTCTTGATCGGCTCGAAAAAAGTCGCGGTTACTATTTGCGAAGATATTTGGGGGAAAAAGGGATACGAGTGGCGATACCACGGTAGGGATCTCACCCAAGAGTTAAAAGAAGATAAGCCTGATCTCGTGATTAATCTTTCTGCCTCTCCCTTTCAAATCGGAAAGCCCGAGCGCAGAGTCTCGTTATTGAAAGAAATTACTGCAGAATTAAAGTGTCCTGTTGTTTACTGCAATCAAGTGGGAGCAAACGACGAACTTCTTTTTGACGGCTCGAGCCTGATTGTCGATGAAAAAGCGCAACTGGTTGTCCGATTGCCAGCGTTTGAAGAAAAAACAGTCACTTACGAATTAGGGCAGAGTACGCAACTCTCGCTATCTCCTCAAACAAATATAGAGTGGATTTATCACGGGCTTGTTTTAGGTATCCGCGATTATTTTAGAAAAACAAATAACGCAAAAGCAATCTTAGGACTTTCGGGTGGAATTGATTCAAGCGTTGTCTTAGCACTCGTGGTGAAAGCTTTGGGGAGCCAAAATGTTAAAGCGGTTGCGCTGCCTTCAAAATTCAATGCGCAGATAAGCCATGACGACGCAAAAACTCTTGCCGCCAATCTTAATGTGGAATTTCAAACTATTTCTATCGAACCTTTAGTGGAAGGTTTTACCAAACAAGTAAAACTCTCAGGTCTTGCTGCTGAAAACATTCAGCCGCGTATCCGCATGACGTTATTAATGGCACTCGCTAATGCAGAAAACAGGATTTTATTAAACACAAGCAACAAAAGCGAAATTGCTTGCGGGTATGCCACATTATACGGTGATAGCGCAGGTGCCCTGTCTGTGATTGGCGATTTAAAAAAGTTTGAAGTGTATGCGCTTGCAAAATATATCAACGAAGCAAGCGAAGTAATTCCAAAAAGAGTAATAGAGCGAGCGCCGTCAGCAGAATTAAGGGAAAACCAGACTGATCAAGATACGCTTCCAGCGTATGAAGTTTTGGATAAAATCGTCGAGCTTTTTATAGAAAAAGCGAAGTCTTATCAGGAAATTTTGCAATCTGGCGTCGATAAAAAGTCTCTCGATACATTTTTGAAACTCTACCAATCCAGCGAATACAAGCGCAGGCAATTACCTCCCGTGTTAAGAGTGAGTGAAAAAGCCTTTGGAATGGGCAGAAGAATTCCGGTAGTGCGCTTTACACAATAACGTTAGCTGTTATCATTAAAGCAACGTGACACAATTATTCTTCTATCTTCTTTCGTGTTCTTGTTTATTGCTTACGGGAATACTTTTAGGCGCAATTTTCTATCAGAAAACCAAGAAAGCCCCTCTTTTATGGCGTTGGACTGCGGCAGTACTGCCCGCTAGCGTTTTGTTTTTACTTTCGGGCTTGGGGTTTACGCTTTTTTCCGTTCCCTTCAGCCATTTTTCAGGTGCACGGCTTGCGATGTCGTATGCTCTTCGAAATGGATATAGTGTTCTTTATTCTGCCACTGATGGGCCAGTCGGTACCTGGATGTACGGGCCACTTGCCCCTTATGCGTATTTGCCTGCGACTTGGATGAAGACTCCATCTTCGGCGCTGATGTTTGGGGGAATGATAAGTTATCTTTTTTACTTTGGGCCTGTTGCTTTTCTTTTTTATTGGAATAGCCGTAAAAAAGAGCATTCGAAACTGCTTTTTCCCCTACTTCTTTCCTGCTTTTTACTTCTCTCGCAACTCTATGAAGCTAGTGAAAGCAGTTGGAACGGCGTGCATGTCGATCCTATCGCCTTCGGCTTTCTGACACTTGCAGGAATTGTACTGTTAGGCACTCAGGGTAAAGAAAGTTATCAGTCTCTCATTGTATCTTCCCTTCTTGTCAGTCTTTCGGTGTGGACAAAACAAACATTTTTCCCAAGTTTAGTAGCGTTTACTATTTTCACGTTCTTACTACACGGGTTTAAAAGATTTTTGATACACGCGTTGATTCAAGCGGGTGTTTTTGCAACAGTGACAGCACTTCTTGCTTATCAATACTCTTGGGATGCTCTGCTTTTTAATACTGTTTATTATCCGGCCTCTTTTCCGTGGCGAGCGAGCCTTTTTGATTCGGCACGTGGTTATGTCTCTACGTCAGATCTTGTGGCCGTTTTGAAAAGTCTTTTTAGTTTTGGTTATGAATTATACGCGCTTCTCGCCCCTTTTTGGGCAGTAGTACTTTTCATCTTTATTGTATTTAAGATAAACGAAAAGAAACAAAA
This sequence comes from uncultured Pseudobdellovibrionaceae bacterium, assembly GCA_964396165.1. Taxonomy (GTDB): domain Bacteria; phylum Bdellovibrionota; class FAC87; order UBA2466; family UBA2466; genus CALCZU01. The sequence continues at coordinate 57,375 of CAYNEF010000002.1, read as the reverse complement.
TAAATTAAAAGAGCTTGCGCAATTAAACCCTTCTTTCTCACTCTTTTTCCTACTCTCTTTGTTTTTAATTCCGACGTCGATTTTAGGAAGAGTGAAATACGGGGGCGCAAGTAATTGTCTAAACCCGACGTTGTTTTATACGATGCTTTCTGTCTTGTTACTGCTGCATGGAATACTTTCTTCCAAAGAGAACCAAACGAAAGTATATGCACTCAGTGTACAGGCTGTTTTATTTTCGGCACTTGTATTTGGAGTGGGAGTAAAAATTCCCGAGCTTTATACACGCATGCAACCAGTAGTACGTTTTCTCAATGATGGTACGCCACAGGATCAGGCGTTTCAGCTTTCAAAGCGTTATCCAAACCAGATTTACTTCCCCTGGTTTCCGCTTCCGACATTAATGACAGAGGGAAAATTCTACCACTACGCTATTGGAGTAGGGGACAGAAACATGAGCAAGTATCCAGTAGAACAAGAACATTTCATGAGCCACTTGCCTTCAGATTTAAAATTTGTGGCTTTTTTTGATCAGGACCACAATATAATGGTTCGGTTGAAAGATTTTGATGAGCAAGTGAAGTTGCCTGATTTTCCTCTTTTTACAGTATTTCAAAAGCCTTCCGGGAAATAAGTTTATAGGACGCACCGCATTATTTACCGTTGTGATCGCTATAATAAAGGGTGAATAAATTGCCCAAATTCCTTGCCTGTATGCGTTCTTAACTCTATATTTCCGACACACAACTTATATGCACGAAAGGCAAAATATGAGAACAAGCGTATTAGCAATCATCACTCTAGTGAGTGCTTCCCTCTTCGCAGGCGGAACAATCACAGGAAAAGTTAACTACAAAGGCGCACCTGGAAAGCCAGTTGAAAACAAAATGACTCCAGAATGCAAAAAAGAAAATGGCGGCAAAGTCGTCATGAATGATGCAACAGTCATCAACCCAAACAATACAGTCGAATGGGCGATGGTATCTTTAAAAGATGCTAAAGCACCTGCTGGCGATGTTGGCGCACCTGTTGTTTTCGACCAAAAAGGTTGCATGTATTCCCCACACGTTTTCGGAATCCGCGTAAACCAAGCTTTGAAAATCATGAACAGCGATCCTTTTCTTCACAACGTGAACGGAATGCCAAAGTTGAGCCCAAAGTTCAACAACGGTATGCCTACAAAAGGAAGCACCATCGAAAAGAAATTCACCAAGCCTGAAATGGCTGTTCGCATTAAGTGCGACGTACATCCTTGGATGAATTCTTACGCAAACGTATTCGATCATCCTTATTTCTCCGTCACAGACAACACTGGCACATATAAAATTGCCAACGTTCCTGCTGGCGAATACACAGTAGAAATGTGGCATGAAAAACTCGGAACCAAGACTGAAAAAGTCAAGGTAACCGAAGGTGGAACTGCTACATTGGATTTCACTGTAGGCGGTTGATTTAAATCTAAGTAAGGTAGTAATTATGTTAATGGAGTCGGTCTCGAATCTGATGTTGCTTGTCGAATCGAGGGTCGACTCCATTTTCTATTTGCTCCTGTTTTTTTGTATCGGCTGTTTTGTATTGAGCGAACTTACCTGGGCTGTTTTCCGATTTTCCAAACCAAAAACAGTCAAAGTCCCTCGTGGGCATCTGGATTGGCTGTGGTCTTTTATCCCGGCACTGACATTGATTCTTCTGACTCTTGTAAAAAGTAGGTAGTAGTTTATGAGTGAAAAAGCGATAAATCGATTTGCGTGTTTAACTGCATTTTCCACAATATTTCTTTTATTAGCTGGGGCACTTGTAACAAGTACCGGCTCTGGGCTTGCTGTTCCTGATTGGCCACTTTCATTTGGTACATTAATGCCGCCGATGGTGGGTGGTATTTTCTTCGAACACGGACACCGCTTGATAGCTGGAAGTGTTGCGATTTTGACTGTGATTCAGTCTATTATTTTATGGAAGTTTGAACCGAGAACTTGGGTGAAAAAACTTGGGTTTGCAGCTGTTGGAATAGTACTTCTACAAGCTACTCTGGGTGGAATGACAGTACTATTAAAATTACCTGCGCAAGTTTCCATCGCACATGCCTGTCTTGCGCAAATTTATTTTTGCACAAGCGTAATTATTGCAACAGTAACATCACCTTTTTGGAAGGAACCAGTAAACAATCCTATTCCGGCAATGTTGGGAGGAGACACTCTTGTAAATTTATGTCTTCTTATCAATTTAGGTTTTTTCGCACAACTTTTGATGGGTGCAAGTATGCGGCATTTGGGAGCTGCGCTCGCAATTCCTGATTTTCCAACGGCGTTTGGACAAATGATTCCACCAGCATGGAGTTTTGAAATCGGATTGCAGTTTGCGCACCGTACGTGGGCATTTGCTCTTGTGATTCTTGTGGGAATGGTGGCTTACCAAATCCAGACAAAACATTTTACGCAATTAAGACTGACGATCACGGTGGGTTTTTTATTGATGCTGATGAGCATTCAGATTCTTCTTGGTGCGATGATTATATGGCTAAAAAAACCTGTGCCGATGACATCCACTCATCTGGTGATCGGTGCTTTGAGTTTTGCAACATCCATTGTTTTGTCGGCGCAGGTAATGCGACTAGTAGAACCTGCAAAACAAACATCTAAAATGAAATTAGAGTACGCATGATACAAGCAGAAACACAGAATATTTACATGGCGGACTTGTTAGAACTGACAAAGCCGCGCATCTGCGTGTTGGCGCTTTTGATGACCACGCTGGGTTATATCCTAGGGCAAAAAGGAACCTTTGTTGTTTCTCATTTTGTTTTTACACTCATTGGAACAGGTTTGGTCGGTGCGGGTAGTTGCATTTTCAATCAGTACGCTGAAGTAGAATCAGATGGAAAAATGTGGCGTACGATGAACCGTCCACTTCCCTCAGGCCGGTTAAATGCTGCAGTCGCTTTACGACTGGGTGTCGCCATGAGTGTCGTTGGGATTGTCATTCTTTTGATTGCTGTAAATCCTGTGACTTGTATTTTGGGAGCTGCGACATTGCTGCTTTATTTAGGGGTATATACACCTTCTAAAAAAGTGAGCCCGCTTTCTACTTTGATTGGGGCTGTACCAGGAGCGATTCCTCCTTTGATGGGTTGGACTGCAGCCAATGGTAATTTCAGCAGTGAAGGATTTTTACTCTTCATGATTTTATTCATCTGGCAGATTCCGCATTTTCTTGCGATTGGATGGTTGTACCGAGAAGACTATGGCCGTGCAGACATGCCTATTTTGTCCGTTGTAGATGAAGTAGGGCTTGCGACGAGTAAGCAAGTGATTTTGTATTCGCTGGCGTTGTTTCCACTTACATTGGTGCCGACGCTATGGGGAATGACTGGCGTAGATTATCTGGTCGGAGCATTTGTCTTAAACATCTTTTTTATTCTCTTTGGGTGCATTCTTGCCTGGCAGCGGACTAAAGTTTGGGCGCGTGCTTTATTTTTATTTTCCATCCTTTATCTTCCTGCACTAGGAGGGTTGATGGTCTGGGACCGTGTATGAGTCTTGCGATCTCTGCCTCTAGCTTAGAATTTTCTTATCCTAAACGAAAAGCATTAAACAATATTTCCTTCACTGCAGAGAGTGGAAAAATTTTTGGTCTAGTGGGGCCGAATGGTGGTGGAAAGAGCACTACCTTTAAAATTTTATCGACACTCATGCCATTGCAAAAGGGTGAAGCCACAGTACTTGGGGAAAACTTAAGACAAAATCCAGCTCGTGTGAGAAGTCAGATTGGAATTGTTTTTCAAAGCCCGGCTCTGGATAAAAAACTGACGGTTCTTGAGAACATGATCCACCAGGGAAATCTCTATGGTTGGTCAGGTACTCGTTTAATCGAACGTTCCGTGTTTTTGTTAAAAAAACTGGGACTGCTTGAACGAAAAAACGAGAAGGTCGAATCGCTTTCTGGCGGGTTAAAGAGGAGAGTAGAGATTGCCAAAGCACTCATCCACGAACCAAAACTTCTAATTCTAGATGAACCCACAACCGGACTTGACCCATTAGCGCGGCTAGAAGTGTGGAATTATTTAAAGTCGCTGACAGCTGAAGGAATAACCGTATTGCTGACAACGCATCTATTAGATGAAGCAGACAAGTGTGACGCCTTGGCTTTTTTGGATCAGGGAAAAATCATGGCGCATGGATCGCCTTCTGAATTAAAGGCCATTGTGGGTATGGATGTGATTACGGTTGTTGGAAAAAATCCACAAGCGTTGAATGAATCTATCAAAAACAAGTTTCATACAGACACGACTGTGGTCGGCGATGAAGTCCGGATTAAGAAAAACTTAGGCCATGAATTCATCCCGGAGCTTGTGACAAGTTTTCCGAATGAAATACTTTCTGTGAAATTGAGTAAGCCTACATTGGAAGATTTATTTATCCAGTTAACAGGACGGCAGTTTGGAGAAGTAGTATGAAAACATCTTATACTTTTCTCCCCGTTTTTACTTTGGCAAAAAGAGAGCTGGTCCGATTCTACAGACAACGCAGCCGGATTATTGGCAGTCTATTAACTCCTATTTTGTTCTGGTTATTTTTAGGCGGGGGATTATCTGCTGCCTTTCCTGCGAGTAGTCTTCCTAGCGGAACTTCTTTTTTGCAACTTTATTTTCCGGCAAATTTGGTAATGACGATTCTCTTTGTTTCCATTTTTTCAAATATGTCGCTCATTGAAGATAGGCACGAAGGTTTTTTGCAAGGTGTGCTCGTAGCGCCAATTAGTAGACTAGGATTGGTATTGGGCAAAGTTTTGGGTGGAGCATTGATAGCTCTTTTTCAAGGAATTTTATTTGCGCTACTAGCACCCTTTGCAGGAATCCATCTCGATTTATTTAGTTGGATGCAGCTCATTTTTGTATTGTTCTTGTTGTCGTTGATGTTGACTGCAGTTGGCTTTGCGTTTGCGTGGAAGGTAGATTCCACACAGGGCTTTCATTCTGTGATGAATGTAGTTCTTTTTCCGATGTGGATTTTATCCGGTACCTTTTTCCCTCTAGAAAGAGCGCCCGCTGTTTTAAAACCCCTCATGTACGCAAACCCACTTACTTACGGGTATTCACTTATTAAGCTTGTCATGTTTCATGAGACGAATGTGAATTTCACGCCCCTTACGGCGCTGATTCTGACCGTTGTTTTTACAGTGTTGTTTACGCTTTCAGGAATTTATTTAACGACTAAAAACCGAGAGGTGCTCGCATGATGAAAAATAGAGTTGCCATTATTGTTCTTTCGCTCTTTTTAATGCCGATTGTAGCGCTGGGGATTCTTACTGCTACGAACAGTCTTTATACAAAGCCTCTTCCTACGTACGGTGAAGTGCCAGATTTCACTTTTCATGAGCGCAGTGGCAAAGATATTTCCAAACACGATTTGTACAGAAAAGTCTGGGTCGCAGGTTTTGTATTTACCAATTGCGCTGGCAGCTGTCCGCTCATTATGGGCGCTATGCATGAAATCCAGAGAAAGTTTTTGTTTAAAGAAAACTTCCGTTTGGTAGGCATTACGATGGATCCCGATCGCGACACGCCAGAAGTATTAAAGGCGTACGCCGATAAAAATAAGGCCGATCCCTACAAGTTTCTCTTTCTCACGGGTGACAAAAAAGAGGTCCACAGTTTTGTGCAAAGTGGCTTTAGACTTTCCGCTGCTGAAGACAAGGAAGAGGGTGATATCACCCACAGTGGAAAGCTTGTACTTGTCGATGGGTTTGGCCGCATCCGCGGATACTACGATCTCGAAGGGGACGGGGCGATGCGGAATTTAAAAACGGATATCAAACGCCTGCTCAAGGAAACCACGTTTTAGGAATATAAAACGTGGGGCTCGTTTTTGGGAAGGTCTAGTAGAATCTACCAAATTTATTTCAAAAACGAATAATGCAGTTATCAACTAAACTTTGGTGACACTAAAAAGCTGGTGCTTCGTGGTCGTCTTCAATTAATCAAAATCTAAAAGACTTCGCTTCCGACCAAAGCCCCACGTTTTATATTCATAACCGATGACGCGAAGCGATAAAGTTTGTTTGTGAAATGCCCGACAAGATTACGAGCACTTCTATAATGACAGACACGTGTAAAAAAATAGTGTTTCTTAGCTTACTCACGATAATGGGTACGCGTGCATTTTCAGATACACAATTTCGATCCAAACTGGGTTTTGAATTTCGCGGCTTAAGACTTCCACAGCAAAGTGGGGTGGGTTGGGTAGCTGGACTTCAGACTGGACGCTACTTAGGAACTTCGAATGTGTATTACGGTTTGTCTGCACTTTTTGGTGCGCCGACGGGCGATTCTATTGCCAATGAAAGCATCTATTACGGCGGCTTTATCTTGGGTAAAGACGGTAGGCTCAGCAAGGTTTTTATCGGCGATATTAACCTGCTTGTTGGGTATGGGGCTGGTAAAGTTTCAAGACTGAACCAAAGTGACATGAGTTATTACGTGGTCGAACCGACAGCAGGCCTAGGGTTTTCGCTGGGGGGCGGTTGCCGACTGAAGTTTGAAGTGGGTTATACATACATGACGAACACCCCTAATTTCTCCGGTTATACTTTCGGTTTCCGTATAGATTTCCGCTCCGCAATCCAATCTAAAGACATCAACGATTAATAACGCAAAGCATTATTATCTTTCCTTTCTTCTCTTTCTTCCCAATTTAGGCTAATTTCTATTTCGCATTTCTTTACGGGGCGTGGCGCAGGGGTTTAGCGCGCTTGCTTGGGGTGCAAGAGGTCGTGGGTTCAATTCCCGCCGCCCCGATATCTGTTTTATTTAATAAAATCAATAACTTAAAATTTTAATACTTTGAAAAACAGGGGTTGAATTTGGGTTTATCAAAAAACTGCCGATAGATTCCTTGTGGTATAACTGTTATACTACTCTTGTGCGGTTCAGTTTTGATAAAAAGAAAAGCCAGCTACTCAAAAAGAACCCCAAGCGCGGAATTGATTTCGAAGAAGTGCAAGAAATTTGGTTGCACCCGCATTATGTGGATCAACGAAACGATGATCCAGAACAATACCGTGCGATTGGTTGGGTGAATGGCAAACTATACTCAGTCATCTTTGAAGTTCGAGAAGATAAACTAGGCGAAGTGATTCATCTAGTCACTTTGTGGAAATCGACTAAAGAGGAGCAAAAACTTTATGAAAAAAACGCATAATATGAAAAAGAAAACGTCTGCGGAAGAAATTGCTAAACTTGCGGATGCCGGAGAAAGTGTTTCGCAGTTTTTTACAAATAAAGGAAAAATGAATCCCTCTATCCAAAGGGTAAATGTAGACTTTGCTTCGCCAATGCTTTCGGAGTTAGACATGGCAGCGCAAGAACTTAACATCAGTAGGCAAGCAGTAATTAAATCCTTATTGAGACAAGCTCTCGATCAACATTACTTGGCACGAAAAGGCAGTGGACATCGATAAGTGAAGAAATGGATTCGCTTTTTATTTTTCGGGATGCTCCTTTTCATTGGAGCGATAGGTATTTATTTCGTTACTAACCCGTCCAAAATGATCTTTTGGGTACTTTCTGCGATTGGCGAACCCACAAAACTTTTAACTGTTGACCAACTTGGTTCTGGAGTTAAATGGCACGGTGATTATTTTACGGTTGAGTATATCGATTCTGATACCATTGCTATTGGTGAACCACGGTACAACCAAAAAAATATAAGTTATCTAATAATAGGTAAAAAACGTGCGCTGCTTTTTGATTCCGGTCCTGGAATTAAAGACATTAGCGCAACAGTAAAACGATTAACCAACATGCCTATCACTGTAGCGATTTCCCATTTTCACTACGATCACGTCGGAAATTTAGGGCTCTTTGATTCTGTGGCTCTACTCGATTTTCCTCACATCAAAAATCAGGTTGATTCGGAAGGTTATTTTCACTTTGAAAAAACGCAGCATTTGGGAGCTATGGAGAAAATAAATCCACCGCAGTTTAAAGTCAGTAATTGGCTGTCACCTGAGGAAGCGATTGATTTAGGGGGTCGAACGCTAAAGGTCATTTCTACTCCTGGTCATACACCCGAATCCTTGATGTTATACGATGCAAACAGAAAGCAGTTGTTCACAGGAGACTATCTTTACGCGGGAGAATTATTGGCAATCCTTCCAGGCGCGGATATGGGTGCATATTTACAAACATCTCAAAGTTTGCAGACTTTTGTAGATAAGGCTTCTGTACTGTTACCTGGTCATGGTGAAAGTTCACTGCCTTGGCAAACCCCGCGCCTTGGTTATCAGGATATTATTGATCTTCATTCAACTCTATTGGAGATTCGAGAGGGGACAAGACCCAGTCATGGAACTTTCCCCAGGCAATTCACCGTTAATAATCGAATCATACTTCTTACCCCCTTTTCCTGGAATATGAATTGGCATGGCAAAAACTAGTACTAATTCCCCCGAGCTCCACGGCGTCCCTGAATCGCGTTTACTTCGCTAATGATGTTCGTGTAGTTGAAAATACGTGCATCGTTTTCGAGCTTGAGTAACGCAAGTCTGACATCCGCTCCATCATAGAACTCCAGCGCTTTCGCACACTCTATCAAGTCTTTTTCTAGCGCTGGAATACTGACACCGTATATGCTTTGTAATGCCCGGAGAATAAGTTGTTTGCCTCTGGGAGAATCTTTACGGGCTAAAAGATCTTTTAAAACATTGGAGATGAAGACTGGATTTTCTCGAACTACGTCATCAATAGCTCTCTCATCGCTTTCGCGCTTGTCTCTGATGTCTCTGATGAATTTAATTAAACTTCCCAATTTAGCCGATTCGGGTGCCTGTCTCATTGCTACTTCCAAATCGAAGAGTTGCTTTGAATCCAATTGCGGACTGTCACTTTCCACAAGAAGAATGCGTTTTAGCGTACCTTCAATTTCAGGACTCCTTAAATTAAACTCTACATTATTTGCTATTTTTTCCAGATCTTTGGTGGATGAATTTAGCAATAGACGGATAAAGTTTTCTGCGGCATCTCGTTCCATCTGAACTTCTGCGGCAGGTCTTTCTACCGGAGATCTTAAAGCAAGGATATTGGCATTGCGAAGTATGTCATACTTGTCCTGTTTTATTCCAAAAGGCTCATCACTAATCTTTGCACCTCTTGGAAGTACAGATTCTAATGGTAAGGGGGCTCGCCGAGGTGCAGGATTTGCATTCGCTTGTCTGTTAGCAGCAAGGTTTTCTAATTCTTTTGCAATATTAATAGAATCAGATCGGCGTAAGGAGGCAAATTTTCTACTGATATCTTCCAAGCGTTGATTCGAGAGTAAGGGAGTGTTACTTTTTATATTTTCTAATGTTTTCCATAATGCGTCTTTTCTGGAAGCATCAATCGACATAAAGTCTTTTGAAATATCACCGATTTCTGCCGAGTTAGAATTTGAAAGCACGTTTAAAAAGTTAAGTGCGATTTTTTCCTGCTTTTCACGTTCAGCATTAGGGAGTGGAGTCGTGGATGTGAATATAAATCTTACATCTCTTACAAACTGTTGTTTAAGATTATTCTCTCTGTAAATAGAGCTGCCTAAATCTAAAAGTTGTATCTCAGGCCCTATTGCCTGCTGCGAATCAGATATTTTAATTGCAGAACTACCTGTTCTCGGAGTTAATCGCAACAGTTCCTCGATAAAATCATTTATATCTTTGCCGAGATTACTTTCTTTAAAGCGGTTTAAAACATCAATGGAGCGAGGAGACAAGGGTTGTAACTTATTCAAGAGTTGTACAAGGTCTTTTCTAGTTGCAGAATCGAATTTATTAGCTGGAGTACCTAATGCGGATATTCGCTCCAGAGAGTTCAAGAATAGACTTTCTCTGTAGGGAGTCAGTTCTAAATTACGGTTTCTGAACCAGAAATTGCGAATGATGGTGTCTGGCTCAGCTTGCGAATTTGATCTCAAACCAAAAGAAGCGTCCTGTGCAATTTCTCTGTCTGCTTGCGCTATTGTTAAATTAAACTTAAGCTCGGGGTTAGCCTTTGCAGTCTCCAGTTTTTCTATATAGTTATTCAAATTATCCGGACTTACTAAAGGCGAATCAATATCCTCTGTGAGTATTCTTTGTACCGCTTCACGCGTGCTTTTAGGAAAGCGGGCGTAAACCGCGGAAATATCAACTGCTTCAGCTACTGTCGAATTTTTAAGTAGTGTTAAGAAATTGATAATGTCTTGGCGTTGTTTCCCACTTACTTCTGACGTAGCATTGTTTTCGCCACCAATAGAAGCCAAATTTTGTACTACCTCATTTTTTTGTTTGTTAATTTTAAAGGGTTCGCTGGAAAATTGCACTGTCGATTCAGTTGCTACTGTTTGTGTTTTTGCCGCTTGTTGTTCTGATTTAAGAAGTGCCAGCATTCTGCCAATGACTTCATTATATTGCTCGAGAACGATACTTCCTCTACCGCGGTTTTTTTCACGTAAATCTCTACCTTGAAGCCATTTCAATACTTCCGCTCTTTTCTTAGGCGATGTAATTTTATTATCGAGTTGATTGAGTAGTTCTATTTGCTCAGAAGCACCTAATTTATTTATTTCAGCCTGTCTTACAAGGTAAAAGAATTCTTCTTCGTTTAATTTAGAGGCTTCTTGGCTAAAGATTCTAAAATAGGTCGCTTCATCCGCTGCTTTTCCTTCTGGGCCTTTGGCTGTTATCAATTTCAGGCAATTTTCTGCAGTAAGGTTTTTTAACGTCCCATCTTCTTTTAATAGAATGTCTACTTTAGCGACAGGAATTTGTACTGTTCCTTGAGGGAACACCGAGCGTGAAGCACGCGCAATTTGAATTTTGGAAGTTTGTGGGTTTACAGAAACAAAGTATTGGTTGCCAAGCGTTGCTTGAAGAGCATTTACCCTGTCCTTTGTGGCATCTGCTTTATCTGGTGCGATTTCTGTTTCTACAATTGCTTCTAACGGAATACTATTTGAATTGCTGGTCTTCGATACCTTGTCCTCTAATTTCACTCGCGGCGTTTCCGCTTCAGTATAACTACCGGGTTCTAGTTTTGCCTTTGCAGTATTTGTGGTTGAAATTAATAGTTGATCTGGATTAAGTAGGTTTACTCGTCCCTTACCATCTATTTGGATAACGAGTTCACGTGCTTTTTGTCCTTCTCCAATTATTGCCGCGAATGTTGATACCAATGAGGGATCTTCTTGAATTTTATTGCCTAATTTTAGCACGCCGGAATCTTTCAACGGCGGTACAGTTGTCACGACGAACTCATTATTCGGTAGTCGTGTGATACGGATTTCTGTTTTACCATCCGGTAGTTTGAATCCGGAAAGCCACTGAATAACACGCGTTCGCACCAAGCTGTCAGATGGTTTAAAACGCGGTCGTGCCCCTTCCTCTGCTTTAAACACAGGAGTGAGAAAGTTTTCAGTTCTATCTGTCGCGACTTCGAGCGGTACTTGTTCTTGCACAGGTATTCTTGCGATTGAGGATTTATCAAGATTGCTAATAAGATTGCGTGTACCTTCTTTTGTTCGCGGTCCAGACAAAAAGATTGAAACAAAGTTTTGTACGACCCCAGCTAGTTCTGACTTGTCTGCCAATTTGCCAGCAGAAGGGCCGAAGAAATAGATCTGTTGCTCAGGTATGCTTCTTGAGTCTCGTGGGTTTACAAGACGTTTTGCCACATCGACCTTACCTTTTTCAGGGATAGTGCCTCGGATAGGCTCGACATAACCCGATTCACGGAAGAGATTGTCACTGTTAAAGGAATCGCCTTTGCGTTTAGAGTTCGTAATAGGTTCGTAAAGATCTGCGACATTTTCTTCAAATCCAGTACCTAAAATAATTCTATCTACAATTTGTGAATTTCCCTGACCATCTGAAACTTTAAATCTTCCATCTGGCAATTTTTCGACACTAGTGGCGCCGTCTTTAAAAGCAGTAATAGTATCGTTTTTTAACCCACTAGCGATATCTGAGTATCTAAGTCTTGTGCTATTCAAAAAGGCATCACAGGTAGTCTTGTCCTGTCCAAACCAGAATATTTTTTTTACACGTCCGGCACTGCCTCCTACATTTCCATAGCTTTCACTGGGGCCAAAGCCAAGAAGGGATTCAATTGCAGTATCTGAGGAATTTCCAGGGCCGATGACTGCTACAGTCTCATTCTTATAAGCGCGAAAGGCTTCTGGGTTTTCGTATAATTCGCCAAAATAGTCTTCTGAGATTTGTATTTTGGGTGGTGTATTTCCGTCACGTCTGTTGCGCTCGCGGTTAATAACGACCTGAGATTCACGGTCAAAGCGATCGAGTCTGGGGTTTTTTCCAATGCCTGTATTGTTTGCGATTGCAGAAGCATAAATCTGTACTCCGTTATCCAGTGTAATCCTGTAACGTCGTGGCCATTTATCATAACCTGGTTCTGTCGATAAAAACTGGTCCTCTACTTTTTTAACTTCTCTGCCAAAGAGAAGTGGAGCACTGCCTTTTTCTCTGCCTGGGAAATTTTGTACTGCTCTTCGGTTTTGTAATACGGAATCTGCAAATTCCAATGCGGTATTGTATTTACGGGTAGCGTAATCGGAAACTTGTACTACGCCTCCGGGTAAATAGTTCAGGTTTCTACCTTGCTTTGGAATGGGAGTTTCTTCCACTCTTGAAGTCCCTGTGGGGCTATTCATGTAAAAGCCGTCTTTGGAGAAGACTCCCGCGACATCTTCTGATGCTTCTACAGTTAAAACTTTGAGATCGGGTCTGCTTTTTCCAACTTCAAGATTAAAAATCGTGTCGTGTACGCCTGCTCCGATGGAAATTACATCGTATACTTGAGAGGCCTCATCGATAAATCTTGGATCATCCTTGCTTTTCTTCTGTACCGCCTCTAAACGTCGATTTAGAGCGCGTGATTCTGTACGCATATCTGCTAATGAACCTTCTCGCAGAGCGCGTCTACGCTCTGGCGTTTTCATCGTAGCAACCAAGGTACTTCGCAGTGGGTAGCGTGGATCATTTACTGGAATCCCGTATTCCCGCGCTTCTTTCGATGCGACATTTTCTCTTAGTTGTTGTCCTTCAGTGCCTTGTAATGCGACGACTGGGTAAATTTCAAAGCAAGATCTGACTCTGGCTTGAAGAAGAGAAGTGAATACGAATAGCAAAATAAGTATTTTCATTCTCCACTTATCGGCCAAAATTGATGCGGTCAGTAGTGAAGTAACTATGCGGAAACTGTGAGGGAATGATCACAGTGCTGCTAGTACGCGTCTACTATAGTCAAAAAGAACTTTCGGGGATCCCTCGGACCAAATGTAACAACGATTTGTGAAGATTTTATGTAAATCTCAGTTCTGTTCTGCAATTTTTTTCCCTAAGATCGTGAAACATGTATTGTTCGCAAACAAAGTAATAGAAACCAGTGTTAGCAAAGTCAGAAGTAGTTTTTTTGCTATTCTCATAGGATTTTATAGTTGATCGAAAATCCAGTAACCTAGAGCTTCACTGAGTGGGTTCGGTTTAATGGGGATTGGCTTAGTAAGGTGAGTTGCGTTTTCAGCTTTGCAGTCCTCATCAATCATTTCAACCATTTGCTTTCCAAATTTGGGGTCAAATACGGCCATTGTCATTTCTCCTTCGTAACGGTAAGAGCGACCGTGCAAGTTATGACTTCCTACCCAACTGTAAGTATTATCGACGACTAATGCTTTTGTATGCAATGTGGCGCCCCTTTTTATGTAAACTTCAAAGCCAGCTTTTGCTAATCGATTCGCAGAACGCATCATCATATAAGACATTTCCGGTACATCTACGCTTTCTTCTGAGTTGGTGAGGATACGTATTTTTACTCCTCTTTTTTTAGCTTCGAGAAGTGCTTGGTAGGTACCTGGATCTAAAAGCACATATGCATTTTCAATGTCCACGCGAGTTTTCGCGGCTTGAATTGCTAAAATTATAGAACGGTAAATATTTGCCTGTGCACCAGGCACGTGATTCGTTAATGCGGTTTTAAAAGGACCATCCGATGAAGTTGGTTTCAGACTTACTTTAGCTTCAGTTAATTTTTTATCTATTGTCCCACGAGATTTGCCAGCTAACTGTTCGTTCCAATCCTTTATGAAAAGTGCTTCCACATCGCGGCTTCCTTGACCTCTAATGTACAGATCAGTGTCACGCCACTTCTTAACTTCAGTTGGGCCAAGATGGGAGTATTCATCACCGAAATTCATTCCGCCCATTGCTGTTTCGTCTCCATCTACGACCATTAGTTTTTTATGGTATCCGTCATAGGGTCGTTGGGGATTTGTTGAAAACCACCGTAGCACTTCGATTCCGGCGTCTTCCATTTCCTTTAAGTGTTTCTGCATTTTCGGGTTATTTGCCGTTTGGCCGTCGACCATTATTTTAATATCAATATCGGGGGTTGATTTTTTTTTCTCTATAAGTTTTTTAGCGTACATCGCGCCAGTTACATCGTCGTACCATGCCCAACTTCCGATATAAATTTTTTCTTTAGCGGATTGTAACATCTGATCTTTTTTTGCAAATGATGCAGGGCCGTTAACCAGAAGTTCGACTTCTGAACCGGATTTGATTTCAGTCCCAGTTTCTCTCTGAAAGTCTTTTAAAAAATTTGGACTCTCAAATAGATTTTGAATTTTATTATTTTCTTGATGTTTTTTTACGATTTCTCTTGTCTCTCGATTGATACGTCTACCGAGTGTTGCCCATTCTTCGTATTCTATCCCTTTACTTTCTTGCGTATATCCTCGTGCCATTAGTTCCGCTTCGACAATACCAATGATTAAATTTAAATTTCTATCTAGCGAATCTAAAGTAACAAAAGAGGGAAGTTTGCCTGCTTTGAACGCTGTTTTTCCTGTAAGACGAATCAGACTGGGAAGATAGCCTGTATTGTGCAGCAACCCTCCTACTTCGAGAACCAATTGCTTTAACTTTGGATCTTGTAGAGAAATTTCACCGTTTACAGCTTTTAAAGCATACTCGAGGAGACTCGTCGTTTGTTTTTCTACTGCGGGAAAGGATTTTAAAAAATCTTTTGCTTTTTTTAAGTCTACCTTGCCACTCATAGGTGCGGGCATTTGTAGTTCGGAGTTAACCTTAACTAATGTGTCTGGACATTTATCTGCTGCATGTGCATATGTAGGAAAACAAAAGCAAACGATTATTTGTGGAATGAACAATATCTTGCATAATTTATTTTTCACAATGCACCTACTTTACGGTAACGCTTTAACATGTGAATATCTTACACTCTGCAATATAGATAGGCAGCGTGCATTGAGCCAAATACGTGCAGCTTTAGATAATGCTGTGTTAAAATGCGAAAAAAACAGGTAATGGAACTTCTGCCTAGCACCTAGCAAATACCAAGAATTATGAACGGGGGTGATTCGTATTTGTATCAATCGTTTTTGAAGAAAAAAGCATTGCCTTATTCGCAATCAACCCCAATTGATCATGGGCAATCAATCTAGCCTCTTTGTCCATTGCGAGAATATCATCGATAGTTTGTAGGGATACAGATTTGTGAGCTTCAAGACAATTTTCAATAACGACAGGAATTTCAGAAAAGCGGATTTTTTCTTCCAAAAATGCGGATACGGCAATTTCATTCGCTGCATTGAGCACAACAAGATGGCTATGTCCTGATTTGAGCGCTTCTCTAGCTAGCGAAAGACAGCGAAAACGATCAGTATCAGGCTGCATGAATTCTAAATTCGCCATTTCTTTTAAAGTTAATTTCTTAATTACATTATTAATACGTTTTGGATAAGACATCGCATACCCAATTGCAGACTTCATGTCGGGTCTAGAGAGTTGCGCAATCGAGGTATTGTCCGAAAACCAAATGGCTCCGTGAACAATACTTTGCGGATGAACCCAGACTTCGATTTTATCTTCTGGAAAATCAAAAAGGTAATGCGCTTCAATCAACTCTAAGCCCTTGTTCATGAGCGTTGCGGAATCGACGGAAATCTTGGGGCCCATATTCCAGTTGGGATGTTTGATCGCCATTTGTGGCGTAATGGAATTTAAATCGAGCTCCGGCTTTTTCAGAAAAGGGCCGCCGCTGGCTGTAAGAACGAGGGTTTCGACATCTGTTCGTTCTTGATTTTTTAAGAGCTGAAAAAGTGCATTGTGCTCACTGTCGACAGGAATCACAGTGCTTTTACTTTGCATAACAAATTTTTTAAACAAAGGGCCTGCCACAACCAAAGATTCTTTATTGGCAAGACCGATAAATTTATCTGCTTTTAATGCAAGCATGGTGGGAACGAGTGCGGCAAATCCCACAATCCCGTTTATCACCACATCAACGTCTTTTTGTTCGATGCAGTTTTTTATGCCTTCATCGGAAAATCCGACTTCAAGCTGAGGAAATTCTTTTTTTAATTCTTCTGCATCTTTGGCACTCGATACGGAAACTACTTTTGGCTGGAACTTCTTGATTTGTTCCTTAAGGAGAGAAACGCGAGTTCCCGCAGCAAGGGAAACCACAAAAAACGCATCCGGATTACTCTCTACAATCTGCAGAGTGTAAGTGCCAATAGTGCCTGTAGAACCTAAAACGGCAATCCCGCGTCTCATGGATTCTCCATGACACATTTTAAAAATACGTAAAATGCGGGAGCCGCAAAGCAAAGTCCATCAATTCTATCCAAAATTCCACCGTGACCCGGCAAAAAACTTCCCGAGTCTTTTACGGCCACACTGCGTTTAAGTAAGGACTCAAACAAATCTCCCAATTGCGCAAGCACACTTAATACGGGAGTAAAAAGAAGAAGTTTCCAGGCAGAGGTATTTGAAAAACCATCTTCCATAAAAAATAGAATCCAGATAAGTGCGATGATAAGACTCATGGCAACCGATGCGGCGGCCCCTTCGACACTTTTCTTGGGGCTAATACGTTCCATAAGCCTATGCTTACCAAATTTAGAACCGATAAAATACGCAGCCGTATCCCCTAAGAAAACCATAAAGAAAAGAAGAAGCAGCCATTGTCTTCCCGTATCCGATATTTCAACGATGGGAAGTAGAAATCCTGTGAGACTAGAGACATACACAAGACCCAAAAGATTTACCGCTAAACTATGAACGACTTTATCTAACGGAGCGTCTTTAGGCATCGTGAGCAATTGGCAAATCGCTATTGCGGCAAACCCGAAAAATAAAAAGAGTAGGCCAATCGATGCATCTTGTCTTAATGAAATCACGAGTAAAAAAACAAGCCACAGCATTCCTATTTGGCGAGGCAATGATTTTGTCTGAAAAAACAGTCTGTCGAACTCGATATACCCAATCGCTGTGATAAGAAGTGTGACAGAAACAAGAATGCTCACAGGCGCATAAAACACGAGAAGAAGCACGAGAGCAGCAACCGTCACTCCAGTAATGATACGTGTTTTCATTGTATCGGAGCCTTCGCTTCCAGTTGAACTTGCTTAGACGTTTTACCAAAGCGTCTTTCTTTGGTTCCGTACACACCCAATGCTTTGTGCAAGTTTTCCACACGGAACTCAGGCCAGGATTCAGGAACTACCAAAAATTCGGAGTACGCAATGCTCCAGAGTAAAAAGTTACTGACGCGAGAATCGCCCCCTGTGCGAATCAAAAGATCCGGATCAGGAAAGTGCGGTTGGTAAAGAAACTTACTGAATGTGGATTCTGTCAGGTCAGAAAGTTTTTCTTCGCCGTTTTGAATTTTTTCGACCCAGGCTCTTGCGCAATCAACAATTTCGCGTCTCCCGCCGTAAGAAAGTGCGAGACTTAATTGCATCTTGGGTTCGTAACGGCTTGTTTGATCCATCACGCGGTAAAGTTCTTTTATAACAGATGCCGGAAGTGTCTCCAGTGTGCCTGCTGCTGTCAAAGCCACTTTGTTTTTGATGAGTTTTTTGTCCATCGATTTTAAGTTTTCGATGAGCAGTCGCATCAGTAAGGAAACCTCCGTCTTGGGGCGGTTCCAGTTTTCTGTCGAAAAAGTATAAAGCGTTAAATACTCAATGCCCAGACGAGTGCATTCTGTGACGATTTCGTCTACGCGCTTGGCCCCTTCACGGTGACCTTTAATACGAGACCATCCGCGCGCATTTGCCCATCTGCCATTCCCATCCATAATGATGGCAACGTGCTTGGGAAGCTTTTCAAAAGATGCGGTGGTTTTTTTGGATTTGTATCTACTGAGCATGTTTTTATAGATACCCTTTAAGTCAAAAAATCACAGAGTCATGACTTCTTTGGATTTAATTTCCACGAGTCTGTCAATTTCCGCAACGAAATGGTCGGTTTGTTTTTGGACATCGTCTTGAACGCGTTTTAACTCGTCTTCAGACATGCCGGAATCTTTGTTTTTCTTTAAAGAATCCATGCAATCACGGCGGTGGTTTCTGACTGCGACTTTAGCGTCTTCGCCTTCTTTTTTGATCTGTTTTACAAAGTCTTTGCGGCGATCTTCTGTCAAAGGAGGTAGATTGATGCGAATCAACTTTCCGTCGTTGATTGGGGTTAATCCTAAGTTCGCAGCCAAAATCGCTTTTTCAATATCGTTGATGACGCTTCTGTCCCAAGGAGTAATGGTAATTGTTTTTGCATCAGGAATTGCAAGTGCCGCAACTTCTTTCATCGTCATCATGGAACCGTATACTTCCACACGCACAGTTTCGACCATACTGGTTGCTGCGCGGCCTACGCGGAGTTTGGAAAACTCGAGCTTTAAATGCTCGACAGCTTTTTCCATATTCTTTTTAACGTCGTTAATTACTGCGCTACTCATTTTTGTCTCCTGACGAAAGTACCTAAATCTTCACCCATCACCACGCGTTTGAAATTACCCGATACGTTTAGGTTAAACACAAGAATGGGCAGATTGTGATCCATACACAAAGAAATAGAGGTTGAGTCCATCACTTTTAAATTGTTTTTCAAAACCTCGATGTATTCGAGAGATTTGTACATTACGGCATCTTTGTTTAGCTCAGGGTCAGAATCATACACTCCGTCGACTTTCGTCGCTTTCATGATGATATCAGCACCGACTTCCATCGCTCTTAAACTTGCTGCTGTATCTGTTGTGAAGTAGGGGTTTCCTGTGCCGGCAGCAAAGATTACTACACGGCCTTTTTCAAGATGTCTGACTGCACGTCTTTTGATGTAAGGTTCGCAAAGTTGGCTCATTGTAATTGCCGACATCACGCGTGTGTAAACTCCCAGTTTTTCGAGAGAGTCTTGCAACGCGAGGCTGTTGATGACAGTTGCCAGCATTCCCATGTAGTCGGAATTTGCTCTATCCATACCGGCGGCAGTTCCTGCAATCCCGCGGAAGATATTTCCTCCGCCGATTACAAGTGCCAGTTCCACGCCCAAACTATGTACGTCTTTTACTTCTTGAGCGATACGTTCAATTACGTGGGGCTCTATGCCGAAGCTTTTTTCTCCGGCAAGAGCTTCACCACTTAATTTCAATAATACTCGTTTGAAACGAACATTTTTGGACAGGGATTCTTTCGGCACGGTTACTCCGCTGCAGGTGTTGCTGCTGCTTTTTGCAATGTTTCGCCAAGTTGCATTCTGACAAAGCGGCGAATCTGCATGTTTTCACCCAATTTTGCGATGGATGCTTTTAAGTAATCTTCGATAGTCATATCGGGATCCTTTACATAGCGTTGGTGCAACAAGCAGTTTTCTTCAAAGTATTTATTGATACGGCCTTCGACGATTTTGTCGACGACTGGACCTTTTTTACCTTGATCTTCGGCTTGTTTGCGCAAAATGCTACGTTCTGCATCGAGATCTGCTTCTGTTACCACAGTTTTATCGAGATACTTGGGGTTGGCAGCAGCGATATGCATCGCGATGTCTTTTGCAAAAGCTTGGAATTCATCGGTGCGGGCAACAAAGTCTGTTTCGCAGTTAATTTCCACAAGAACGGCAATTTTGCCGTCCCCATGTACGTAAGATCCGAAACGGCCTTCATTTGCTTCGCGGCCGGCTTTTTTGGCGGCTGCAGCAAGGCCTTTTTCTCTTAAGAAAGTCATCGCTTTATCGAGATCATTTCCGTTTTGAGATAAGGCTTTTTTGCAGTCCATAAAGCCTGCGCCCGTGCGTTCTCTTAGCTCTTTTACGAGTAATGCTTCAGTCATTTTTTTAACTCCTAATTATTCAGCGTCTTCAGGCTTTTTTTCTTCAACAACATCTTCTTCCAAATCGGCTGCTTCAGAGCGGTAGTCGATTTCAGTTGGGATGTTTTTAAGAACAGGGCGTTTTACTTTTTCAACGACCGGGCCTGCAGCTTTTGCAGCTTCTACGGGAGCAGCTGGTTTAGCAGCGTCTGCACCGCCTTGAGCTTGTGGCTGTGTTCTTGTTTTCTGTTCGTAAACTTGAGCGCCTTCCAAGCAAGCGTCTGCAATCATGTTCACAAATAACGTGACGGATTTAAGTGCGTCGTCGTTACCAGGAATGACGAAGTCTACGCGATCAGGATCACAGTTTGTGTCGACAACTGCGACAACAGGGATACCCAAACGGTTAGCTTCTTTCACTGCAATGTGTTCAGACTCTGGATCGATTACGAACAAGGCAGAAGGCAAGCTTCTCATGTTGCGTACGCCGCCTAAGCTTGAATCCAATTTCTTACGTTTTCTTTCGAGAACGACAGTTTCTTTTTTAGGAAGAAGTTCGTAAGTACCGTCTGTTTTCCAGCGGTCGAGTTCATCGAGTTTTTCACAACCACGACGAATTGTTGCAAAGTTGGTGAGCGTTCCACCGAGCCAGCGTTCATTGACGAACGGCATGTTAGCGCGTGTAGAAGCTTCTTTGGTGATCTCTTTCGCTTGTTTTTTTGTAGCGACGAATAAAACCTTACCGCCTTCACCGACAACTGCTTTTACAAAGTTGCAGGCGTCTTTGGCGAATTTCGCAGTTTTATCGAGATCGATAATATAGATTCCGTTGCGTGGTCCAAAGATAAATGGACGCATTTTTGGGTTCCAACGGTGAGTCTGATGTCCAAAATGGACGCCAGCCTCGAGCATGTTTTTCATGGATATTTCAGGCATTGTAGTCTCCGGTTTAGCCTCCGCTCTCGTAGACCCCTGAAGCACTATGCTTCAGAAGACCGAAGTATGAGTGAGAGCGTGTGTATTTAGTTGCGAAAGAATTACACGGGTTTAGGCTATCCTTCAAGGGAAAAGCTCTTGCATTGCGATTATTCTAGGGCTGATGGGCTCAATTAATAAGTATTTGTAATCTATTGGAAATAATGAGGAGAGACTTGACGAGTATGGTAGCACTTCTTAAGGTAGTAGAACTTTTATAGAAGGAGTCCTTTCATGTCGGCAACCACACCAGGAATTGAAAATGTTGTAATTATTGGCTCAGGCCCCGCAGGCTATACCGCCGCCATCTATGCTTCTCGCGCCAATTTAAATCCGGTGTGTATTGAAGGGTATCAATCAGGCGGGCTTTTGATGCTGACTAGTGATGTGGAAAACTTTCCCGGATTTCCCAAAGGAATTCAGGGACCGGAATTGATGGCGCACTTTCGCGCGCAAGCAGAACGTTTTGGAACAAAGTACATCCAGAAAGATGCGACCAAAGTGGATTTTTCTTCTTATCCGCACAAAGTTTACATTGAGGATCAAGTGATTCTTGCAAAGTCTGTGATCTTGGCAACAGGGGCTGCGACAAAATGGTTGGGCTTGGAATCGGAAAAAAGATTGTTAGGTAAGGGCGTGTCGAGTTGTGCGACTTGCGATGGAGCCTTTTTTAAAGGCGCAAAAATTGTAGTTGTCGGCGGTGGAGACTCGGCGTTGGAAGAAGCCACATTTCTTACGCGCTTTGCTTCGGATGTTACCTTGATTCACCGACGAGACACCTTGCGTGCTTCTAAAATCATGCAAGATCGCGCAAAGGCTAATCCAAAAATGAAATTCATCTGGAATGCTGCGATTGAAGAAGTTTTGGGAGAAAACGGCGTGACCGGCGTGCGTATTAAAGATGTAAACACGGGCAAAACTTCCGAAGTGCCTTGCGAAGGATTTTTCGTCGCTATTGGACACGAGCCGAACACAGGCTTTTTAAAAGGCCATGTGGAACTCGATGCCAAAGGGTACATTGTTTTAAAAGACAGGCCGACGACAAAAACAAATGTAAAAGGTGTGTTTGCGTGTGGCGATGTGCAAGACACTGTTTACCGACAGGCGATCACCGCAGCAGCTTCGGGCTGTTCTGCCGCGATTGATGCGGAAAGATATCTCGAAACATTGCACTAAAAAATGGCAGATCCTTTCACACTGAAACGCCTGCAAGCTTTTGTCGGTGAGCACCGTAAAAAATCGGGTGCTTTACCGACATTAAAAGATTTGGATGCTGCCGGTTTTCCAAAAGACATTGTCGAAGAAGCTAAAAAGAAAAAACTCATCGAAGAATTTTACGTGACTCTCACCAATGGAAACGTGGTGAAGGGTTTTAAAGTGAAGTAATAAAGGTGAACTATGGAAGAGATGGAAGATCCTACCGAATCGATACAAGAACAGTTGCATGAATCGGCCCACCATGCGCGTGATAAATGGATTTCGCAAGTAGCGCTTAGTTCTGCAATCTTAGCCGTAACACTAAAAGACTCCCTAAACATTTAACTTAATCGGAGGTAAACTAGATGTTCGTGCGGGTAAGAAATAACGCGCGAAGACTACTTTGGAGCTGCACCTATGATACTTACATTCAAATACACACCCGATCAAATCACTCAAATTTGCGACAAGGAAAAAGCGGCCTTTCTTAAAACGATAGAAGAAATTACCCAAACACCAGCAGAAAAAGCTACCTTTCAAAATGCAACACTCCGCCTGGATTTAAGCTCCGCCAAATTTGGCAATGTTGTAACGCCGGTGATGTTTTTAAAATATATTTCCGAAGATGCGAAAGTCAGAGAAGCAGCCGACAAATGTGAAACTTCTGTGAGCCAGATGTTCGTTGATATTTTTGTAAACGAAGGTTTATTTAAGGTAATCAAAGCAGCCGGAGAAAACTCCAAAAACTTGAATGCAGAGCAGGCTCGTCTGCAGGAAGAATATCTTTCACAGTTTAGAAGAAACGGGCTGGAGCTCTCAGCGGAAAAAAGAAAAATCTACATCGAGAAGAAAAAGAAACTTGTTCTTCTTGAATCAGAGTTCAATAACAATCTTGCAAAAGAAAAAGATTTTCTCGAAGTGACTAAAGCACAGTTGGATGGTGTGCCAGAGTCTTATATTGAGGGGTTGGAAAAAACACCTCAAGGCACCTACAAAATTACGCTCGATTACCCGCATTACTATCCCTTTATGGATAGTGCAAAAGATTCAAGCGTGAGAAAAGCTCTGCAGTTTAAGTTCGACAGCAGAGGGGGAGTGAGAAACCGTACGCTACTCGAAGAAGCCATCAAATTACGGTCAGAACTTGCAATTCTTCTCGGTTATCAAACACACTCGGCATTTGTCTTAGAAAGAAGAATGGCAAGCGAACCTAAAAAAGTGCAATCTTTCCTCAAAGATTTAGCGGCTAAATTAAAAGCTAAGGGAGAAGAAAATTTAAAAGAATTGCTGGAAGAAAAACGTAAAGAAGAAGGCCCGTCCGCTACAAAAATTTACAGTTGGGACTGGCGATACTACGTGAACCAGATTAAGAAAAATAAATACAATCTCGATCCGCAAGAGATTAAGGAATATTTTCCACTCGAAGTTACGTTAAAAGGAATGTTTGAAATTTACGAAACTCTTCTTGGTGTCAAATACATCAAAGATGTAAATGCTGAAGTATGGAATGAAAAAGTCGTAAAATACAAAATCGAAAGAGACGGTAAGCCTGTCGCGTATTTCTATATGGATCTATTTCCCCGAGAAGGAAAATACGGACATGCAGCTGCTTTTACGCTAGTAAGCGGTCATATTAAAGAAGACGGTACGTACGAAATTCCCGTCTCCTCTATCGTTGCAAATTTTAATCCCGGTGTGAATGGTAAACCAGCACTTTTAAACCACGGTGAAGTCGAAACGCTCTTTCATGAATTTGGACACATCATGCACCAGACTCTGACAAAAGCGCGCTTTGCTTCTTTTGCTGGAACAAGTGTGAAAACGGATTTCGTGGAAGCTCCGTCGCAGATGCTGGAGAATTGGGTTTGGGAAAAAGAAGCGCTTCAAAAACTTTCAGGCCACTACGAAGATGCCAGTAAGAAACTTCCGGATGATTTGATTGAAAAAATGCTAAAGGCAAAACTTCTGGGTGTGGGGCTCAATTACTTGCGCCAAATCGCTTTTGCTACATTGGATTTGGAATTTCATCTGAATGATGTTGTGAATACGACGGAAGTTTACGCAAGAGCCATGAGTGAAATTCTTCTGATTCCCATTCAAGAAGGCACAATGCCACAGGCAAGTTTCGGTCATCTAATGGGAGGATACGATTCAGGTTACTACGGCTATTTGTGGGCGGAAGTGTACGCGCAAGATATGTACACGCGCTTTGAAAAAGAAGGACTGCTCAATAATAAAACCGGAATGGATTATGCCAAATGGATTTTGGAACCCGGAGGTTCGCAAGATCCTTATGAACTTATCAAAGGGTTTTTAGGTCGTGAGCCAAACAGTGATGCATTTCTAAAAAGTATTGGACTTTGACAAGGTAACCAGACAGAAGTTTTCTCGAATTTTTTGATGGCACACCATCCATTCCTGGTGAGTGTATTTTTTCGATTTTCATCACTGTTTAATAATAGGTAAATCGAATCTAATTCAGCGCGTGGAATTTCTTCAACTGATGGGTATTTTGCTGTCAAATCATTGTACCAAACATAGACGCCCGCATCTCCAAAGTTGGATTTCAACGGATAATTATCCACAATTAGAAATTTAGCATTTGTCTTGTTTTTGATTGCCGTAATAGCCTCTACCTCAACTGGCGGCTTTACCCCGTGCACTCGAAAGGGCGTATACTGCACAAGAAATAATAAAGCGATTGCCAGATTTTTTGAGACAGGAAGAAGTTTTGTACAATCAACGGGTATGTTTACAAGCAGATTTTCTGCAATCAACCAAGCAAGCCACGGCAAAATTGTGATCCAGTACTGTCCGCCATTTAAATTCGCACAGGCATACATCGTTGAAAAAGTGGCTATTAAAATGAGTGGAAGTTGAACAGAAGGTTTTTTTAAATTCGGCAGACACAAAAGTGCGAGGGGAGCCATAAAGTGCGTGTCTTTTAAAAGTTGCCACCAGTATTTTGCACCCCAGAGTCTATGCCAGTCCCAACGGTTGCCAAAACGCTGCTTCGATTGGCTGGCCCAGTAGATTTCAAAGAAGTTTGGAACAGTGCTTGTCTTAATCAGAATGAAATAGACTGCTAAAACTGCTAATAATCCTGCGATAAAAACTAAGACAGATTTTATAGATTGTTTGAAATCAACTTTTGCCTGACTTAAAAAAAGAAAAGCGAATGCAGGGCCAAAGCCGGCATTGACCATAGCTTTTTGCATGAACCCCAAACCCAAAAGCACCCCAGCTGCAAAGATCCAGTTTTTACTTTTTTTACAGGCGACTATAAATAGTGAGCTACCAGAGAAAAAAAGCAGTCCCGGATCCAGATACGCGTTGGAGAAGTAATTGGAAAATCTATCCCAACTCCAGAGAAGAAGAATAGTCCAAACGGCAGTACTTTGGTTTGAGAGTTTACGAATCCCAAAAAAAAGTACAAGCATGCACAACACGTAAAATAGTTGGCTCGGGATTCTAGCTACTGGATCTGTGGCTCCGAAAAGTTTGAAAAAAACACTTTGAGTCCAGTAGCCCAGGTGCGGGTGCTCGGCATAGGGCACAAAATCGGGAGTACTTGCCGACATCTCAATCCAGTTTCCACTGCGCGCCATGTTTCTTGATACGGCAGAATAAAAAGGTGCGTCGATAGAAAAGCCTATTTCAAAATTTTTTGCACCAACAGCAATCATGGCAAGGCACAAAATCCACAGGACCACTTCTTTTGTGGAAAGCCGAGCTGTCATCTGCATTACAGACTCTTGCGTTCGTACTGATTAATAGAATATTTCCAGACGGGAAGACCGCAGTATCTGTCGCCTTCTGGACAATAGGGCGTGATGCCCGCACGGTTTCGCAAGTAACAGGGAGCACGTAAGTGTTCTCCCAGTTTAGGGTAAATTGCATTTACTTGCGCTATCTCATCTATCGTTGCACGAAAGATTTCTTCTTGGGCGTTGTAACAGGAGCGCAACTTCCACTTGTGGTGGTAGGCTTGTAAATCTCCTGTCGATACCATGCGGATGGGAAACGCATTCGGTAAAAGGTAAAAAGCGAATTCTTCTTTGACGCCCATATTAAGAAGTTTGTTTACCGCTTCGAAACTTCTTTGCATCGAGGCTTGATACAATTCCATTGCGTGTTCGTTCTGGGTCACTCCGTATGGTGTGATGTAATCGGGTTTGCCAGTGTAATGCAGTTTTAAAATCGGTCGGCTTGCTGTTACGGTACGGTGGCGTTGATCTTGCGAGTCGGCTGTGTGGCTTATCTTCTTGTGAAACGTGAAGTGCACATGGTGCAGGATTTGAGAAAGCCTGTCTTGTACAGCTACATTCAAGTGATCGGCTAGAATAGGATTACTTTTTGGATCCAGCAGCATCGAAACGGCATCGGCATCAGAAAGTTCCGTACTTGTTTTACCAAGAGCTACGCGCAGTGAATCGGCAAGTAAGCCTTCTGCGTTCATCGTGTAGTTTGCAAGTTTGGAGGTTTTTCCTTCGAGCTTTAAATCAAAGTCTTTTGCAAAATAAGAAGAATTTGTTTCAACTTTGGTGAAATCTTTTAAAAAGGCGTATTCGGCCGTTTTCTCAATCGAAACTTCGTCAGAGAAATCTTTTTCAAACAAGGGATCAATTGCTTTCACACAATCAATCATTTTAGAGACAACAATGCGCTGTTCTACAGGGGTATCAAATCCTTGAATGAGTTTTGCATATCGCAGAAGTGTGAGAGAACTTACCGTGTGGTAAAGATACGCGGAAGTCCCGACGCCGAGTGCGTATCGAGCCACTTCATAACAGCGCTTATTAACAGAACCATCCCATTTTTCTTTATACTTTTTGCGCGATTTGAATCTTTCGTAGTAATCACCCGAGATAGTCGGCTGTAAAGCAAGAATAAGATCTTCGTAATCTTTCATCTGCTGCACGACTGCGTCTTGGAAAATCCGTTTGGGCCCTTCTTCCAAAGGGGGAACGACAAAATTCGTAGGCTTTACTTTTACGTAGCGCTGGCTCACCTGTTCGGAGTTGTAGAAAGGGTGGCTGTGTAAAAAGCTCCAGATAAACTGACGAGATACGCCCGAGATGGCAAATACAAAGTGCGCATGCTGGCGCGTGGTTAAGTGGCCTGCTTCTAGAGTAGAAGAGGCAATTTTATCTCTTAAAAGAACGGCTTTTTCATCTTTGGAAACTTCTTCAGGGTAAATAATGCCTTTGCCCGAGTAACACGTTCGTGCAGAGGCGACAGCTGTTTCATAAGGGTTAGAGATCGCCCCGACTAGTTTCACTACTATTTCATCAAAACTTTTTAAATTATCCATTATGCCTCCCCTTCGATCTTCATTTTGTCTCTGGGGTG
The DNA here is from genome assembly GCA_964396165.1 of uncultured Pseudobdellovibrionaceae bacterium. Lineage (GTDB taxonomy): Bacteria > Bdellovibrionota > FAC87 > UBA2466 > UBA2466 > CALCZU01. Next base: position 29,722 of record CAYNEF010000002.1, on the reverse strand, counting down.
AGTTTTATTATAAGTGGCTTTTAATCTATCAATATCCAGATGCGTATATTTTTGAGTCGTCACAAGCGATTCGTGGCCGAGCAATTCCTGGATTTGTCTTAAGCCCGCACCGCGAGAGAGCAAATGCGATGCACAGCTGTGTCTCAATGTGTGGGGCGTGACATTTGCGCCAGCGGGTCCCAAAACTTCGACCGCAAATTCCCTTAAATTTCTTTGAATTGTTCTGACGGAAACCCCACCGCCATCTGCATTTAAGAATAAGGGCGTTTTAGGTCCGTGCTTTTGAATTTGAGGCATGGAATCAATGTAGTTTTTAATGGCACTTGCGCAGTGGCGCCCGATGGGGACCATGCGCTCTTTTTTGCCTTTGCCAAAAACAACCACTGTCGAGTTTTTAAAATCGACATTCTCTTCTTTTAAAGCAGTCAGTTCCGAAACGCGTATTCCTGTCGAGTAAAGAAGTTCTACGACTGCACGTGTGCGCTTGTGTCTTAAGTTATCCGTCGGGATACCTTCAATGAGTTTAATCACATCTTCTTCTTTTAAAACGAAGGGAAGCGGTTCTTCCGCGCGAGGAAGAGAAATCAGTTTTGCCACGTTTTTTTCCAGATACCCTTCGCGGTGCAAGAACTTTAAAAAACCTTTGATGACAGAAAGACGTCTGCAAATAGTAGAACGAGAGTATGTTTCCATTTCTTTCGCCAGGTATTCGCGCAAGAGTTTTAAATCCGAAAGTTTTGAGAACTGAAAAGGCCCTTTTGTTTTGGTGAACAGAAACTCATGCCAGTGTCTTAAATCAATTTCATAATTGACCAGAGTATAGGAGCTCGCGTTTTTTTCATCTTTCAAACTGTCTAAAAAACGTCGGACAAGAGAGGGAAGATCTGGTGGTGATGCCGTATCAAAAAGTGTGTGTTCTTTCATTTCGAACGTATCATTAATTATACGACAATCCTTGGCAAGGATGGTCTTGATCCACCTTAAAATAAAGGACTTAATGCGTTGTTTCATTGCATTGAAAGCGAACAATGATAAGTTAAGGCTCATGAAGAAAATTTTTTTATTTGCTCTCATTCTTTCGTTACCTAATTTTGCTGCGACGTTGCCTGGTGGGTTGAGCCGCACCGATGTGGACGGTGTTGTTTCGAAAGTAGGTTTTGGAGGCGCAACAAGATTAATGAGAAGTACCGAAGCGTATGAAAGCTTTCCGGGAATAAAACTGGGAATGGAATTTGGCTTTATACCAACGGATGATTTAAATGCCTACGGCGATAAGCGCGGCTCAGTTCCTTCAGTCATGCCGGCGCCGAGATTTTATCTGGCAAAAGGTTTGTTTTCGGATCTGGAACTCATCTTTAATTTTTTCTCTCCCAATATTGTCGACACAATTTCGACAGTGGGTGGAATTTTGAAATGGAATTTCTATAAAGAAAGCGAATCGTGGTTAAGTAGTGCAGCCTATGTGGGGTATACGCGGGTTAGCGCATTTAAGGGAAATTACTCGGGCGATGATTTTGAAATGGGTGTGTATGCAAGCAAAGATTATGTACGCATCAAACCTTACATGGGAGCTTCTTTACTTTTTGCACACGGGACGTTGCCAGTTGAAAACACGTCTACTTCGAATACCGCGTGGGAATCTACCGTGCGTATGTTTTTAGGAATGGAAGTGGAACTGCTTGTGAATCTTACTTTTCAAGCTGAAATGGTTCGGCTTTCCCCTGCAGGCTCGATGTTAGTAGCTGCTAAGTTCTAAGTATTTGATATTTTTAGTTATTTTGATGTGCAATTTTCGAAAGTAAGTTCGTTTAGGTAGGAGGGGACTGTTTCTCCCTGACACCGGAATTGAGCGTAGCTTGAAGACTCTAAGAAAACGAGATCCCCAAAAGCATCGTCACATCTGAACGAGTAATTAAAATCGTTTCCTTCTGTCATCACGTGCGTGTTGCAGCCTGTTTTAAACTGAGTCGGAATCGAGCAGATTTCGCTTGGAGAGATAAAAGTTTTTTTCGTCTGGCTTACGATTTTTCCAGAGCCGTCTTTTACCGTCTGTATTTGGTAAAACTCAGGGACTGCGTCTGTAAAATAGGTTGTCACAGTCGTATGCGCATTCGGCTGGAAAACACATTGAAAATGGTATTCAGCCAAAAGAATACAGGGAACAAATCCCAGCAACAAAATAAATTTACTCATGCTTTATGAGTAAACGAGAAATTTTCGTCTGTCACGACTCACAGGTCCGATGCATAAAAATTAAAAGCAGACTGACACTCTGACTGCGAACTAGACAGAATACGGGAGTGTAGCCAAATTGTGAAAGCCTACTTATGCCGTTTTTCGTCTGGCCCGCGATTTGCTTTATGTAAGTGACAAGAATTGATCCCAAGCAGTAGTTGAATGGGAAGTGAATGTAGTGATTGTGACTGAAGAAGCGGCACCAGGGATTCTCCATATTTTCTCGCCTTCTTTTTTCATAATCAATATTAGCTGAAGTTGAGGTGTACTATGGCGGTTGCTCGTATCCTTGTTGTTGATGATGAAGAAAGTATCAGAGAGTTTTTCGAGATCATGTTAAAGCGCGAAGGCTACGAAGTAGTCAGCGCATCCAATGGCCGAGAAGGTTTCGAAGCCTTCAAAAAGGGCGGAGTAGATTTGATAATCTCCGATATCCAGATGCCCGAAATGTCGGGGATGGAACTTTTAGGCAAGGTCAAGGAAGTAGACTCTGAAATCCCCATGATCATGATTACCGCATTCGGTTCGACTGAAATTGCAGTCGAAGCGCTTAAAGTCGGTGCTTACGATTACATCCAAAAACCTTTTAAACTCGACGAAGTAAAAATCGTCATCAAGCAGGCGCTTGAAAAAAGATCTTTAAAGATGGAAAACGTCCAGCTCAAAAAAGAGTTGGGCACACGTTACGCCTTCGACAATATCATCGGTGGCGCTCCCCCGATGATGCGCATTTACGAACTGGTAAAGCGTGTCGCAAATACGAAAAGTTCGGTTCTTATCACAGGTGAAAGCGGTACCGGGAAAGAACTCATTGCTCGCGCAATCCATTACAACGGCCCCCTAAAAGACAAGCCGTTTGTGACTGTAAACTGCGGAGCTATCCCCGAAAATTTGATGGAAAGCGAAATGTTCGGCCACAAGAAAGGTTCCTTCACAGGAGCAATTGCTGACAAGAAGGGTTTGTTTGAAGTTGCAAACACCGGAACGATTTTCCTCGATGAGTTGGGCGAACTCCCTCTCACTATGCAAGTAAAACTTTTGCGTGTGATTCAAGAAGGAACATTTAAACGTGTTGGTGCCACTGAAGATATCCGTGTGGATGTCAGAGTGATATCGGCTACGAACAGAAACCTGGAAACGGAAGTAAAAGCAGGCCGGTTCAGAGAAGATTTGTTCTATAGAATGAACGTGATTCAGGTGCATTGTCCTCCGATGCGCGAGCGCAAGGAAGACATCCCGATGCTTGCAAGCTACTTCCTCGAGAAGTTCAGCAAGGTGCTTGGAATCAACGTTAAGAAAATCAGCAATGAAGCAATGGATGTTTTAAAGAGTTACCATTTCCCCGGTAACGTCAGAGAGCTTGAAAACATCATGGAACGTACCGTGGCCCTCGAGCCGGGTGCGGTGATACTGCCTGAAAGTTTACCTAAACACATGTTAGAGCGTCGTGAAGAAGTTCCCGGTCAGCTGGATGCAAGCCGCATCGAGATTACGACTGAAAAGGGAATTGATTTAGAAGCCCTAGTTGCGGAATTTGAACGCACCCTTCTAATCAAAGCGCTTGAGCAAACTGGTGGTATTAAAAAGAGAGCTGCAAAGCTTCTCAATATTTCCTTCAGAAGCATGCGCTACCGTGTCGATAAATACGCACTGGGTGCGATGAGCATCGATGATGATGAAGATGACAGCGCTTCCGCGAGTGACAAGTCAGTCAGCGCATAAATCAAGAAGATATTAAAAAACGGGCTACCGATTATCGGTAGCCCGTTTCTTTTATTAAATCTGTTTAAAAATGGATTCGATTATGTTCCATCCGTGACGTGAATGAGGGCTCTTGTCTCATTCATAGTCCATACGTCGTTATTAGCAGCTCCTTCGGTATCCACATTTGTACCTGATCTAATAGCGCCTGCTGCCATTAATTCATAGGTTGCAGCTCCAGCGGTATTCGTTGCTTCTCTTGCTGGGCAAACGCTTTTTGTTCCAGCTGCGCCGACTGCTAGACCTGCTCCATCTCTGGAAGAAGAACCAACCGCTCTACCAAATACAGTCTGAATATTCGCCGCTGTATAGTAGTTTGTAATATTTGCCGTGATGGCTGCGTTACCAGCAGGAAGTGCGGCTACGTTTCCGCAACCTGCCGTCATGAATCCCATTGCGTACAGCGAATTTGCAGGAGCGCCGTCCATGCTGTAACCCATCATGTTCAAGTTTGTACCGTAAGTACTGTACTCAGATTGAAACATGGATTCCACGTTTGCCATTGCACCCAAATTCACTTTTGCTTCAGAAGTCTTTGCTTTTGAAACCATTCGTCTGTAAACAGGTACGCCTGCTGTGGATAGCACCCCGATGATGGAAACTGTTACGAGCAATTCCATTAAAGAGAAACCTGCCTGATTTTTTGTTCCAAGATATTTACTAACCATTATACGAACCTCCAAGTTCACCATTATTTAATTTTAGGGAGTGTTGCTGTACGAAGATGATGCTCTTTAAAATCCCGCGTCACTTATTATTGTAACCTGAAACGCGATCTGAAGTGCAATGTAAAATTGAAATGGATAGCACAATGCATTTGGGGATGCGGCTAACCCCTTATGCTTTAAGACGTTTGTTCTATGCGGCACGTTACTTGTAGTGAAATCGACTGTCTAAACGTCCAAAAACATTACAATCTGCGTCTAAACTTTATACACAAGCATTGCACATATCGTCGATATTCAAAAGGTACGGCATTCCTTTCGTGAATCTATGCACCCCGAAAGTTTCGATATTTAGGGGAGCATAGATTCACGAAAGGAATGCCGTACCTTTTGACTGTACCTTTTGACTGACTTTTACGACGTATTGCCTTATATTTTTCGTTCTATGAATATGACACCGCACATTTTGATACTGGCTGCCGGGCAGGGTAAACGCATGCGTTCCATGCTTCCTAAAGTATTGCATCCTATTTTGTTTCAACCCATGATCCACCACGTTTTAAAGCTATCGAAAAACTTGCCTCACGCTTCTATCACTGCAGTGATTGGCCACGGAGAAAAAGAAGTCCGTGAAGCGTGCAAAAATTTTCCTGAAGTGAAATACGTTAAACAAACTGAGCAACTAGGAACCGCGCATGCCGTAATGCAGGCAAAAGATATTCTTTCGTTAAAAAAAGGCCAGTTACTTGTGTTGTGCGGCGATGTTCCTCTGTTAAGGCTCGAATCACTGGGGCGCCTACTGACAGAACATGAGAAGACTAAATCGACCTGTACAGTTGTGACGACTAAGCTCGATAATCCAACAGGCTACGGACGCGTATTAAAAAATGCGAAGAAACAGGTAGTGGCAATTCGGGAAGAAAAAGACGCTTCCACTGCAGAAAAAAAAGTCACTGAAATCAATGCTGGGATTTACTGCTTTGAAATTCCGGAACTCGCAGAAGCATTAAAAAAGATTCGCAATAATAACGAGCAAATGGAGTTCTACTTAACCGACGTGATAGAACTACTGGTAAAAGCGAAAAAGAAAGTTTCGACCATATTGTTTGAAGATGCGAATGAGGTAATGGGCATTAACGATCGCGTTGCACTCACTCAGGCTGAAAAGATTTTGCAAAATAGAATCAATACGGAACACCTATTAAAAGGTGTTTCTATCCACTTACCTGAAACTGTTTTGATTGATGCCGATACGACTATCGAATCGGATGTGGAAATCGAGCCCAATTGCGTGATCTACGGTTCCATCATCCGACGTGGGGCACATCTGAAACAAGGTTGTTATATTGAAAAAAGCGATGTGGGAGAAGACGCCTCGGTCGGTCCGTATGCGCACTTACGGCCAGACACTGTGCTCGGCTCCAAAGTAAAAATTGGAAACTTTGTAGAATTAAAAAAAGCGACGATGAAAGCAGGCTCCAAAGCTTCTCACCTAAGTTATATCGGAGACGCAGAAGTCGGAAAAAACTCCAACATCGGTTGCGGTTTTGTCACTTGTAACTACGACGGCTTTAAAAAGCACAAAACAATTATTGAAGACGATGTCTTTATCGGCAGTGATTCTCAGACAGTGGCACCGGTGAGAATCGGGCAGGGTGCTTATGTCGCTTCTGGATCCACTATTACACAAGATGTCCCCAAAGATGCCCTTGCCGTCAGTCGCGGCAGACAAGTAAATAAAGAAGGGTATGCAAAAAGAATCAGGGACAGCAAGAAGTAATATCTTCTTTGATCTGCGCCTTTAATGCCTCAATGGACGGGAATTTCTTTTCGTCGCGGATAAACTTTAAAAAATCTACCTGAAGGTATTCTTCGTAAATTTGGTGTGAAAAATTAAAAATATGGACTTCTACGCGTTTTTCTAAAGAACTGTCTTGGATGGTGGGACGTACTCCGACATTGGCAATCGCTTTGTAGGTTTCACCCTGCCAAAGCACATTCACCGAATAGACACCGTTTTTAGGGAGCAACTTACTTTCTGGCACATGCAAGTTGGCCGTAGGAAATCCGATGGTGCGTCCGCGTTTATCACCGTGCCTCACATTACCCGTAACAAAGTAGGGGCGGCCCAGATGTTTTGCCGCATCTTCCACATTGCCTTCTGATACGAGATGACGGATGTCACTGGACCCGATTTTTTTTCCACTCGTGGCAACTTCTATAGCAACTTGCAGGGAAATTCCTTTTTCACTGCAAAGTTGTTTAAGGGTTGTTGTATTGCCGCTCCGGTTTTTGCCGAAACAAAAATTATTTCCTACATGGACGGATTTTGCTTTTAGCCCGTCTACCAGAAATTTTTCAACGAACTGAACCGGAGTTTGTTCAGCGAGATCTTTATCGAATTTTTGCACGAGAACGGCTGAGACTCCGCACGCTTTCAAAAGTTCCAATTTTTCGGAAGCAGTAGTTAACCTTTCCAGTTTTTTTTCAGGGCGTAATACTTCTACGGGATGGGGAAAAAAAGTAAGTACAATGGGTTCCAACCCGTGTTCTTGTGAGTACGCGATAAGCTCTTTTAAAAGCGCCTGGTGGCCCAGATGCACGCCATCAAAGTTTCCGATGGCAACACTGCAGGCCTTAAGCTGCTTCGAAGCTTCAGTGAGATTGTGGAAAACTTTCACGCGAAAGACTGTGTATGAGTGGAAACTCTTTTCGTTGTCGTTTTCTTTTTTCGCGGTGTCGCTTTTTTTGTGGAAGTCTTTTTACGTGCCGCTGCTTTTTCTTTTTTGCTGACGGATTTTAAAAAACTCATGAAGTCATTCAAGTTTGCGTTGAGTTTTTTTCTTTCGACTTCAACAAGTTTTGCCACTCTTTTTTCAACGCTGGTACGGGTTTTTTTCACTTGTCCTAAAACGTTGTCGAGTTTCGCCTGGCTTTTATTGCGTGCTTCGCGGCTTTTTGCATCTAAATCGGTCACGATTTCTTTTAATTGTGCTTCATAACCATGCAGTTGTTCAGAAAAATGCTTGAGCAAATCTGCACCCTTTGGGAAACGACCCGGGAGTTGGTTCAATGTTTTTTTTAGTTTATTTTGAAAGGACATCAGGCACCTCTTGTAGAGTTAAGAGGTAACTCAAAGGTGGAGCTTTAGGCAATTAAAATGTGCATTTGTCGTCTGGAGCGATGATTCCATTGTATGGAACATAACGGTAATAATAACCGCTCTTTGCGTTTGTCAGTTCTAATTCACGGCCGAGTTCGTAATCGTAATCAATGATATTGCCGCCACTTTGAGTGGAGGTCGTAGAGGCCTCTGCTTCGGGACTGGAAAACTGGGCGCGGATGCTTTGCGATTCAGGATCGATATTGTATTTAAAAACAAGAACAGGAACTTCGTATTCCGCATTGTTCTCTACTTTTTTTACACTTCCTTTGTAGTCGTTAGTGAATTCAAATACCAAAAATGTTGTGTTGCTCAACGCCTGAAAGGAATCGCCCGGATCTGTCGTCTCTACTAGTCTCCAGGGCTGGCCCACAATGCTAGTGAACTTCTGAGTTGCGGGCGCTTGGCACTTCTTCATCCCGCAGGCGCTTGTCACCAGGGCTAGAAGTATCAGAATAAAATTTAGGCTGCGTATAGTCATAATGTATACAGCTTGTCTTAAGCCCGAAGGCTATTTTTCCTATCTACAGCTTGTATACAGCAAGGGGCTTGCCAAGATGAATGATAAAAAATCCTTTATTTTCATATGTTTATAGCCAGGCTGGGTTGCCTAAAATGGCTAGTCTTTTTACACCCAAAATGTGAAGCAATATATTTCTCTATGATTTCTATGCGTTAGAATCACCAATTATGTAACACTCTTGATGATTGTCTTCTTAAGCAATTTTCATCAAATGCCGTTTGAGTAGGTGGGCAGAATGAGTTGCCTAAGATGGAAGCTAATCAAAGCTTTCTCTTCATAAGAGTCCAAGGCCGGACGAAGAATGTATACGTCCGATGAGCGATAAGAAGATTAAAAATTTAGATCCTCTGTACCAGCTGTTCGAACACTACTTGCTGACCCGCTCTTACGAAGACTCGGGTGCCTTCACCAAGTCAGTTGCTGAGGAATACATCGCATACCTCGATTCTACAAACGCACACGTGCCGATGCACTGTCGTCAGACTGTAATGGAAGATTTGGAATCCGAAGCCCATGAACTTCTTGTGAAAAAGATGTATGGAACCGTAAAGCCTTCTGAATACCAAAACACCGGTAAGGTGATAAAAATCCAGAAAAATACCGAATTTACGACCTTCGATTTTACCCCTCCCAGCGAAAAGCCTGGCAATAGCTCCGATAAAAAAGGCTGATTTACGAATTCGCCTTCTTCCCCTATGCTCCAATCTATAAATGAGTGCTTTTAAAGTTCCCAGAGTTGCGCGCGAATTTAAACCTTTTTACAGGTTGATTGCGTTTGTGTTTATTTCCGGCCTTGTCATTTCGGCAATCCAACCGGCAAGTCTCAAACTTTCGCAAAATATTTTAGATGAGTTGCAAAAGGGAACTTCTCTTTCTTCTGATTTTTTTAAATGGGTACCGTTATCCCTAGTAATTGTGTTTTTTGTCAGCGGGCTTGCCAAATACTTTCACAATACAACGCGCCGTTATGTTTCTGAATCCATCATCAAAGGACTGCGTGTCAGGTTATTCGAGCGTTTTTTAAGTTTTCCTCTTTCTGTACTGGATTCCAAACGAACAGGGGATTTGCTAGCGAGTATTCAAAACGATCTGTATGCCGTTTCATCTGGTATTGATACATTTTTTCTGGTTTTAAAAGAGCCTTTTACTTTTATCGGTCTACTTGCGGTAGCGTTTTATTACGACTGGAGACTCGCTACTACTACGTTACTTGCAGCTCCTCTTGTCGCGTTTCTTTTTTCGAAATCAGGAAGTGCCGTTAAAAGATATACGAAGAAAAATCTCGGCCTGTTTGCAGATTTAATGAGCATCAGTCAGGAGAGTATTGCCGGTAGTCGAGTCGTAAAAGTATTTCGGCTTGAAAAAACTCTGACAGAACGGTTTAACAAAATTCAAGATCTCTATTTTAAAACTAATTATAAATCCATCAAGGTCGAAGAGCTTGCGACTCCGGTGATTGAATTCATCGGTGCAGTGCTGATGGCGATGGTCATTATTTATGGTGGGTACCGAATTTCAAACGGGCAACTAAGCTCGGGCCAACTTGTGGCTTTTATTTTAGCGTTGGGTCTTGCGCAAATGCCCATTAAGCAAATGAACAATGCGTACTTGAAATTAAAAACGGCAGATGCGGCCTCTGAGCGGATTTACCATTTGCTGGATATCACTGAAAGTGAAAGCCGCAATATCGGGGTGGTTAGAAAAGAGACCTTTGACTCGTCGATTCGCTTTGATTCTGTTTCATTGTGTTATGGGGATAAACCGGCACTGAATTCGGTAAGTCTGGAAATTAAAAAAGGCGAGTGTGTTGCGTTTGTCGGTCATAGTGGAAGTGGAAAAACGAGTCTCGTGAATTTATTGCCGCGCCTTTATGAAGTGACTGAAGGCAATATCCTCATCGATAACCGTGCGCTATATGATTTCTATCTCGATGATTTAAGAAAAATGATTTCAGTCGTGACTCAAGACACTTTTCTCTTTCACGATACGATTTACGAAAATATTCAGTATGGAAACCGTGATGCGACAAGAGCGCAAATAGAACACGCGGCGAAACAGGCCTATTGCTTTGATTTTATCCAAAATCTACCTCAGGGATTTGATACGGTGATTGGGGAGCGGGGCGTTTGTTTATCGGGTGGTGAGCGGCAACGTGTCGCCATCGCGCGTGCACTTTTGAAAGACGCACCCATTTTGATTTTAGATGAAGCGACTTCCAACCTCGACAGTCGATCAGAGTCCATCGTGCAGCAAGCGTTAGAAGAACTCATTAAAGGCAGAACAACTTTAATGGTCGCACACCGCTTATCGACGATCAAACGTGCAGACAGAATTTATGTAATGGATGAAGGAAGAATCGTTGAATCCGGAAACCACGAATCACTTTCTAATCAACGTGGTCTTTATACAAAATTTTTGGATAGACAAAGTTTAACCACTTAATGGTGAATGCGTTTACGGCGAGTAGTAATGGCCGAAGTTTTGAGCATTTGCGCCGCCGCCCCAGATAATCATTTTACTACCAGTCCAAACTGCCGGCGTGCTGCCCCAATAATTTGTCCACGAAATACTGGTCCTATTCCAGTGGTCCAATGCAGGATTATAAAAATGCCCGTATCCTCCGTCGACATGGCCTAATTGAAAAAGTTTATCTGCAGCAGCAACACACCCAGAGTTCATATTGGGCATATTGGTCGTGTTTTTAGAAGCCCAAGAATTTGCAAGTGGGTCATATTGTTTGAGTACGGTGTCTGTGCCTATGTAGATTTTTCCTTGTACAAATGCGGTGCAGGGGTACATGACGCCCGTTGGAGCTCCAGTTGTAGGCGTCGCTGTCCAGGAGTTGGTAAAGGGATTATAAAGTCCGCCCGTATTGATTGTGGGCCCACGTTCTCCTCCCCAAATAAAAAGTTGATTACCTGTCCACGCATTTCCAAATGATATTCTATTTTCCGGGGCGTTCACCGTCGTTGTATCAGTCCACGTATTTGTATCAGCATCATACTGGCCGCCCGTAATATGGCGTGAACCATTCCAACCACCCCAGACAACAAGACGCCTTCCCGTCCATGCGCTTGCATGCGAGCTGCGGGTTGAAGGGGCACCTGTCGTTGTCATCGTATCCCATGTGTTATTTAACAAATCATATCTTCCACCTGTATTGAGAAAACTGCCACCATAGCCGCCCCAAATAAGCATTTCTTTTCCAGACCAGGCAACAGAGGCGCCATGTCTTGTTGTCGGCGCATTTGTTGTGTCCATCGCAGTCCAAGAATTTGTCGTCGGATCATAAACTCCCCCATCATTTCTATAGACAACGCCGTCAAATCCACCCCAGACGAGAAGTTTACTGCCAGACCATACCATCATGTGGTTATAGCGAACTGCAGGAGCACCGTTTGTAGAAATTGCTGTCCATGTGTCAGCGCTTGAGTAAACAGGTGGGGTATAAACTCCTCCCGTATTTTCTACTCCTGCGTCGTTTGCTTCTGTTCCGCCCCAGACAATAAATTTTGATCCTGTCCAAACTCCATTACACCACTGTCTTCCGATGGCTGCAGAAGGAGCATTGAGTGTCGTCATCGTAACCCAAGTATTTGTATCGGGGTTATAAATTCCTCCTGTATTGACTTGCCCACGGTGTCCCCAAGCAATCATACGATTTCCAATCCAAGTAAGTACATGCGTATAGCGCGGAGAAGGGGCGCCCGTAGTTGTAATTTTCGTCCAAGTATTTGAAGCGTAATCGTAGATACCTCCAATGTTGCTTGCGTTTCCAAAATGCCCGCCCCAGACAAGCATTTTACTTCCTGTCCATACCGACGTTAAAGAGATAGAGACAGGAGCCCCGATAGTAGAGGTGAGTGTCCAGGTGTTGGTGTAAGGATTGTATCTTCCGCCATCATTGAAATCTGAAGAGCCGTGGCCGCCCAAAACCAAAAACTCTGAGCCCGTCCATTGTCCAGTAAGAGTAAATCGGGGAGAAGGCGCTCCTGTTGTAGAAGTTAACGTCCAACTATTTGCCTCAAGATCATACACCCCACCGGTGTTGAAACGATTTACAAAGTTAGATTCTCCTCCCCAGACGATAAACTTCGATCCTGTCCAAGCCCCTGATGCGCTATAGGCTCCTGTCGGAGCGTTCAGCGTTGTCATCTGTGTCCAAGAGTTTGCAATGGGATCAAAATAACCTCCGGTATTTACTCCGGTGCCCCCATTATAACCACCCCACAAAATTAATTGCTTTCCGGTCCAAGCATAAGCCGTTCTGTTTTCAGCAAAGCCTGGTCGGTTCACAGTACTTGTTCCAACCCAAGAATCTGTCGCCGGATCGTATACTCCGCCATTGGATGTATTAGGCCAACCACCCCAGGTGATCATCTTGCTTCCTGTCCAAACAGCCGCAAAATTACGACTTCCAAATGGCGCTCCTGTCGTTGTCATCGCAGTCCATGAATCGGAAGTTTCTATAAACGCAAATGCCTTTGTGAATGTGCCCACTTGTGTATCTGAATTTGTGACATTCACATCGACGGCAACAGGTGTAGAGGCAGAAGGTGTGGTGCACGTTAACGAAAGTGCTGAAACTACATTTACACTTGTGCAGCTCGCACTTCCCAAGGTAACTGTCGCTCCACTGACAAAACCCGTCCCAGAAATCGTAACAGTGGTACCGCCCGCTAAAGTTGCAGTCCGAGGGGAAATTTGTGTGACAGTGGGTGCCGCTCTGTATGTGTACAAATTACTTCCTGTTCCTGTTTGTGTATCTGGGTTTGTTACTACAATATCCGTAACACCTGCTGCATGTGCGCCAGTGATACAAGTCATCGAAGTGGAAGAAAGAACAGTGGGTGAAGAACAACTCACACTTCCTACAGAAACTGTTGCGCCGGTTACAAATCCAGTTCCTGTGACTGTGATTGTGGCGCCGCCTGCAAGTGCACCACCAGTAAGAGAAACAGCCGTTACGGTTGGTGCTGCCCTATATGTATACAAATTACTTCCCGTTCCCGATTGCAAATCGCTATTTGTGACAACAATATTGGTTAATCCAGCCGCATGAGCACCTGTCGTACATGTCATGGAAGTAAGTGAAGTAACATTCGGCGAAGTGCACGTTACGCCTCCGATGCTTGCAGTAGCGCCGCTAAGAAAACCAGAACCAGTAATGGTAACTGTAGTACCACCTGCGAGTGCGCCGGCATTGAGCGACACGCTTGTGACAACAGGCGCTGCTTGGTATGTATAGGCGCCATTGGCGCTACCAAATTGTTCGTCACTATTGGTTACTGTAACAATCACACTGCCTGCTGAATGCATGGATGTCGTGCAAGTAATACTTGTTGAACTCACTATGTTAGGCGAGTTGCAACTTGACCCGCCAAAATCCACCGTAGCTCCCTCTACAAAACCGGTTCCTGTGATTGTCACTGCAGTTCCACCCGCAAGCGCTCCGCTATTTAATGAAACGCCAGTGACCGTGGGGGCAGGTTGATAAGTATATCCTCCTGCAAGCGTACCTGAGTTGCCGTCTGTATTGGTAACAACGACATCTACACTTGCGGCGCTATGGGAAGAGAGTACACAAGTTATCAGACTTGGCTCTGTAATTGATGTAACTGTACAGGGTTTACCGCCAATGGCGACTGAAGCCCCTGTATAAAATTGAGTTCCTGATAGTGTGACGAGACTACCTCCAGACAGTTTTCCTCTAGATGGAGTTACGACAGTAGGGAGCGGGTTTGATATTCCCGTGCCTTTAAAGATTTTTTCAAAGTTTCTTGTCGTTTTGCCATTAAAGTATCCCAGTTGCAGCGTAACCGTGTTGGTTCCCATTTTATCTGGAGAAAAGGAGATAACTATCGTGCAAGTAGATTGCGATGCAATTTTGGTTGTGCAAGTACCACCCGTCCCGGGGTAACTTCCGCCTGCGTAACTTAAAGGGGTCTTAAGAGAATATGCTTTGATTTTTTCAGCTGCCAAATCTCCTGTGTTGAGAAGAGTGATCGTAACGTTAGTACTTGTATCTATCACTTGCGGAGAAAAGAGATATTCCCCCTCGTCGTTGGTCTTGATACTTTCTCTGCTACTTGCCTGTAAGCTTGTATCGACAATCGTGATAGTTGCAGACTTGGTTCCAGTGGTTGTAGCAGTAGAGTTTGGATCTTCGCTCTTCGGGGCTTCTAAACACGCAGGCAGAAGTACTGTGAAAAGCACAAGCATGCATGAGAGCGGTATTTTGAATTTTTGCAGCACTAACGTCCTTTGCTCACTGATATAGTATTATTTGAGCATGGAGGAATTATGTACTGTGAAGATTATGAGGGGATTTTCACAATTGAATCGAATCCATTTATACAAGCGTTAGCGATTAACTGTGTTGTACTAGTGGTAATTAGAGGGATGCGGCTTTTAGCGCATTGGGGGACCGGAAGTGGGCAACCTTTACGAATTCACCTTGCTCAATCACAAGATTCGTTTTCACACTTTCCGTCTGAAAGACAAGGTCAAGTCTGTTTGCAATGGGTTTCAGTCTCTGCGGGCTGGTTTTCAATGTGACAAACAAAGTGTCTGGTTCTTCGAGATAACACAAGTCTGTTACGCGGATTTCCGCATTCATTTTAGCTTCTAACCGGGCAAGTACGTGGAAGGGAAGAATCGAGCCATCCTGTTTTCTCACCTGGTACTTTAAGAAGTATACGGTTTCGCCGTTATCCAGCATTTGAAAATAAGACTGCAGTCTCTTCTTTGTAGCTTTTTCCACAAGTACGATGAGAGTGGACACGATCGCGACAAAACAAATCAGTACGACAATTGTCAGAGCAGGGCTATTTCTTGCGCCTTCTGTTTTAAAAAGAGCATAAGCAACGACAACTGCAGAAATCTGTATGAGTCCAAATGCCATTAGAACATAGCGGAGAAGTAAACTTGTTTGCACAAGTCTGTGATGCAGATGCCCTTTGTCCGGTTGAAAGGGAGAACGTCGGGTAAGTACTCTTGTCACAATGACAGTCATTGCGTCGGCAATAGGTACGATAAAACAAAGTCCGGAGAGGGAAATTCTAGAGAGCGAATTATTGGTATCGATAGGGAGCGACAAATGCATTACGCCCAAAACATAGGCAAAAAAGTAACTTCCGATATTTCCCAGAAAACCTTTTCGTTTCACAACGTTTAAATACAAGAAAGGTAAAAGCATTCCTGCTAGCAAAAGCGAGAATAAAACATAGGGGTAGGATTCAATTCGATTGTACGCAAAGAGTGTGTAGCCAAGTGATCCTGTCAGAAGAACAACTCCTGCAAGACCATCGATTCCGTCTACGAAATTAATGGCATTGATTAACCCTAAGATAAAAAAGATAGCGAGAAAAGTTCCTGTGCTTCCGAATTTCACGCTCATGGATTCATGAATATTCGGATCAAAAAGCACGACAGAGACCACGCAAATAACCTGAAAGCCTAACTTATCAAGTGCTGGCACAGGCCGCTTATCATCGAAGTAACCCATGATGGCCATGATGAATGCCATTGTGACAAACCAAGGGCTCACATGCAGATACTGCCAAGCGATGACAAAATAAATGAGCGAAAGAAAGATGAGTGAGTGGCCTACGATAGGTGTCTGGTGATCCGCAACGCCTCGTGCTTTTGGCCAGTCGATCCATCCCCAGCGCGGCGCAACTTTTATATTAAAAAGAATGATGGGCAACGCAATAGCTGCGCCGAAAGAGATGAAAAGAAGCGATTCAAACAGGAATGTGACTGGTAAATGCATGAATTGATTTTATGGATCGACTTGCCTTTTTATTCGGTCAAAAACGCGCTAAACTTGATGAAAGCTTCACAATTCTTTTTGAATTTTAAATATTTTCTATCTAGTTGCGTCAACCTTAAGTGGTGCAACAATCAATAAGGCATATAGAATTATGACAAATCCCCCTACAATTGTCTTGGGTCTTAGTTACGGACACGGAGATTCTTCCGCAGCACTGATCGTAAATGGCAAATTAGTCGCTGCAGCAGAGGAAGAAAGATTTACGCGCGTCAAACATTACGCACACTTTCCTTTCAAAGCGATAGAGTATTGCTTTAAACATGCGTGCATTACGGCAGATCAGATACACACCGTGGCAATACCGATAGATGCCTCCCATGCGCGTTTTCAAAAATTAGGGATGGCTTTAAAGCACCCGCTTCTTGCCAGCACAAAATATTTCAAAAACAAAGGCGACAAAAAAGAAAGTTTGAGCGAATGCTTAAAACAGGCTGGATTAACTCGCTCTCGGATTGTTCGGGTAGAGCACCATCTTGCGCATATGATGAGTGCTCGCATTTTAAAAACGGGAAATGAAGGTGCAATTCTTTCTTTCGACGGATTGGGTGACTTTGTATCGACTGCAATCGGAAAGGTTGAAGGGGATAAAGCAGTTATCTTAGATAGAATCTTTTTTCCGCATTCGATAGGATTTTTCTTTACTGCAATGACTCACTACCTGGGATTTCCCCATTTTGGCGATGAATTTAAGTTAATGGGTTTGTCCTCTTTAGGTAAGCCGAAATATTTGAACGAGATGCGAAAATTGATTCGCACTGATGACAAGTTTGGTTTCAATTTGAATCTGGAAGCATTTCCGCTTCTGAAAAGACCGATGGCTTTTGGTATTGAAAACTCGCAACCTGTTGTGAATTCCTTTTACAACTCGAATTTCATTACCCAACTCACTGGTGTAAAACCACGTAAGAAAAAAGATGCCATCACCAAAGTGCACGAAGACTTTGCTAAGTCGGTACAAGCGCGATTTGAAGAAGTGGCAAACCATCTTCTGATGCACTTGCATGAGAAAGTAAAGTCCGACACGTTACTTTTGTCAGGTGGCTGCGCACACAATAGCGTCTGGGTGGGAAAAATTCCTTTAACTACAGCATATAAGAAAATCACTGTAGCACCAGCATCCCATGATGCGGGCATCGCTGTGGGAGCTGCCGCATTTGCTGCAGGTACTCCTATCACGTTTGAATCCGACCACCCAGCACTTCTCGGTCCTGATGCTTCTGCCATCAATGTAAGTGAACAGGAGTTTGAGACAAATGATTTAAACGATAAAAAATTGATATCCTGGATGGTCGATGAACTTTGCAAAGGCAAAGTAATTGGACTGATGCAAGGTCGAATGGAATTTGGCCCTCGCGCGCTGGGAAGCCGTAGCATCCTTGCCGATCCCAGACAAAAGGAAATGAAAGATCGCATCAATTCTTTAGTAAAACATAGAGAGAGTTTCAGACCTTTTGCTGCATCTGTCATGAGTGAGTACCAGGAAGATTGGTTTAAAAATAGTTTCTATAGTCCATCTATGGAAGCGGTTTTTGAAGTAAAAGACGCCGTTAAAAATAAAATTCCAGCCGTCGTGCATTTTGATCAAACTTGCAGGATTCAAAGTGTCACTAAGGAATCGCAAGATTTCTACTGGCATTTACTCGAGAGTTTTCGAAAGAAAACGGGTGTGCCGATGCTTCTAAATACATCTTTTAATGACTCTGAACCTATAGTCTGTACGGCAGAGGACGCAATCCGGTGTTTTAAAAACTGCGATATCGATTATTTGGTAATTGGTAATCGGGTTTACACAAAAACAGCAGCTGATACGTTAAAAAGAGAAGCAGCTTAAGCCGCTTTCGGCAATTCTTGTAAATTTGATACGGGTTGTTTTTTAGGTAAGAGAATCACAAAGCGCGTGTTTTTACTGTTCGAATCGAGCCACAATCTTCCGCCATGATCTTGAACAATTCCGCTGGAGATAGAAAGCCCTAGACCTGTTCCTTTGCCAACGTCTTTCGTCGTAAAAAAGGGATTCATGATTTTCGTGGCTAAATCTTTTGTAATACCCTTACCACTATCAGTAATTGAAATTTCAAGTCCTGTAATCCGATCTTTTACATCAATTTCAATCCACTTATCTTCTAGATTGAGTACCGCATCGTAAGAGTTATTGAGCAGATTAATCAATATCTGTGTAATTTGCGTGCTACGGCATTCCATATATTGTTCTTTAAATTCGCGCAATCTGATCTCAACGCCCTTGTTTCTAAATTTATCTATAGAAAGAGATAAAGAGTCATCGATTATGGTTTTTACAGATGCGGACTGAAACGGATCTTTCTCTCCGTTTCTGGCTACTGCGCGCATTCCCCTGATGATCTTTGCGATTCTCGTAGCGGTAGCTTCAATTTTTTCGATATCTTTGATGCATTCTTCTACCGCTATCACCTTTTCCGACAACTTTGCTTTAAGTCGCTGAGATTTCCCATGAATGATTGCCAGTGGATTATTAATTTCGTGAGCGATTCCACCAGCCATTTCACCTAATGAAGCAAGTCTTGAAGCATTGAGTAGTTTTGCTTTTTCAGCATTTCGCTGCGTAAGGTCTGTGACTATGGTAGAAAGCATTTCTACTTCCCCTTTGACATTCTTGTGAGAAAGAATAATTTGTTCTACCGTAATTTCGCGATTTGCACTGTCCAAAATTTTTGTCTCTCCTTGCCAAATGCCGTGGGCAATCGCAGTAGGAATACATTCTTCCTTGATTCGTTTAAATTCTTCTGGGGGATGAGCTGCTTGAATACTCTGAGATGTTAATTTGCCCCAAACGGACTTACCGATTTCATTCACGTAGATGGCATTGCCGTCGGGTTTTGCCATCGCTACGATCATCGGAGCTTTGTCTAAAACTTGTGCCAAAGTTTTCAGTTTCATTTCCTGAGCAACACTTTCGCTGATATCCAGATGAGTGCCTGAAAATCTTACGGGTTTTCCTTCTTGATCACGCTCAGTAATTTTTCCTCTAGCCTGAATGTGTACCCAATGGCCGCTTATGTGTTTCATCCTGAAATTTACTGCGTATTGATCTGTTTTGCCTTCCAGGTGTTTATTTATTTCCTCAAAGATTTGAGGAAGATCTTCCGGATGAACATTCTGTTGGAATATAGAGAAATCAGAATTTGCTGCTTCAGGTTTTAATCCGATAATTTCGTACCAGCGCTCATCATAATACACATTGTTGTTAACAAGATTCCAGTCCCAGGTACCAAGCCCTGCTCCATACAGAGCAGATTGTGCGCGCAATTCTTTTTTTACTAAGTTGTCTTTTTGATTTTTTTTAAGTGTAACATCCTGAAGAGACCCAAAAACATTTTCTAATTTAGACCCTTCATATTTTACTTTGTAACAGAAGCGCAGCCATTTTTTTTCGCCTGACTGCGAGAGAATAGAAATATCCGTAGAACAATTGGCTTGTCCTTCTTTTAAATTTTGAAAACGTAATTTTAGTATGTCTAAATTTTCGGCGGTTAATATAAATGCCAAATCTTCCGTGCTATAAAATTTTTTTTCTGCGGACAGTCCGAGTATATCCTTAGTGTAAGAGGACAACTCGAATAAATTTCTGGAAAAAGAAAAGTACCAGTACCCGATCTTGTTAGTCTCAGAAGTGAGGGAAAGATACTCGGGCGCGTTTTGCAAATCAAAGCTCATATAACCTGCTAAGCTGCTTTTTTAAGCGCGCGGTGTTGAGTTAACAGTTGGTTAAGCTCGTTATTGATAAGCTTTCGTACTTCTTCCTTGCCTTGTTTCTTTAGGAAATCATCAAGATCAGAGAATTGGTACATAATAAGTTTAATAGAACGGTTTAAAAGCTTAATCATTTCGTATCGACGATATCCGTTCAGTGCTAGTTGTATTACTTTCTTTTCATCAAAGGGCTTTTCTACAATTCCATAAACGCCTAAAGCGATGGACTCCATCAGCACTTCGTTAGTGATATAACCGCTCACAAAAATCAGCGGAATATCAGCATCGAACTGTGAAAGTTTTTGCAGTACTTGCATGCCCGAAAGCTTTGGCATGCTGAAATCTGAAAGCACGAGGTACGGATTAACTTTGGGAAAATCTGCGACAGCTTTTTCTGGATCCGTATAAGTAACTACACTAAATCCTTGAGAAGAAAGCATATCAGATAGTATTTCCGTGATATCGGGTTCGTCATCGATAACCATGATTTTACCGGTAGACGGATGTTTAATCGGTTTTGCGACGCTTGTAGCAGCAGAAACGGGTACGGGCTTTGAAGCTACAGTAACTGGTGTAGGCACAGGCGCTGCTGCGGCTGCAGGCTTTGCTGCAGGTGTAGCAGCGGTTTCCATAGAATAATCAAATTTAATTTCTTTACCTTCAAGAAGTTGTCTTGCACCGTCTACGCCACGCAAGAAAAAATCACCATGGACCTTTTCCATTTTTGATTTTCCCTTGAACTGCGTGAAAATATTTTCCAATTGGTGCATGTGCGCTTGTAGGGATGTCAAATGCATCATCCCTGCAGCACCTTTAATACTGTGGAAAGCTCTGAATACAGCGTCGTAGTCTTGAGAGAAGTTTTGACCAGAGTCCATATTGAGCAAACTCTGCTCAGCAATGTCCAAAAGTTCAGTGGCTTCTAATATAAATTCTTTTAAGTCTTCGTCTTGAAAATCCATACTAATTGATTGTTCGGCTTTCTATCCACATTAAATTAGTGTCATTTTCAGCATAATTTAGCCGATGTTTATGTCCTTTAAATAGTTAAATTTATTACCTAAAGATGACGACAGAGTTAGGTATGAGTGAAAACCTAATATCTGACATTCATAAGGCATTGGATGCCTATTCCATCGTTTCCGTTACCGATCCTAAGGGAAAAATTATTTTTGTGAATGAGCGTTTTTGTGAAATTTCGAAATATACTGCGGCAGAGTTAATCGGACAGGACCACCGCATTTTAAACTCTAAAGAGCATTCCAAAGAGTTTTGGGTAGATGTTTGGAAAACAATATCAGCAGGTAAAAGTTGGCATGGAGAAGTATGCAACAAAGCTAAAGATGGGTCTTTCTATTGGGTAGATTCTTCCATCGTTCCTGTACTGGATGCGGAAAGCAAAATTAAATCGTTCGTTTCCATTAGAAGAGTGATCACTCGGCAAAAGCAGTTGGAAAATCTTGCAAAAGAACAGGAGCTAAAAATACTTGCCAGCGCAAGAATGTCTGCTGTGGGAGAAATGGCAGGGATGATAGCCCATGAAATTAATAATCCGCTTACCGTGATAATGGGAAAAACACGTAAAGTACGCTCCCTATTAAAAGAAAGTGCTCACTGTCTTACTACAGTGGAGCCCGAACTATCCAGAATTGATGAGATGTCTAATCGGATTATCAAAATTGTTAGCGCGGTTAAAAAATCTTCTAGAGATAGTTCTCAAGATCCTTTTGAACTCTGTAATTTAGATTCCATCATACAAGATGTACTCGATATGTCGCACGAAAAGCTTGCACGCAAAGGTGTACAACTTAAGAAAACGAATCCTCCTAATATCTCTTTTGAATGCCGACCAAGCCAAATTACCCAGATTTTATTAAATTTGATCAATAATTCATGTGATGCAGTCGAGAATTTACCTGAGAAATGGATTGAGTTAAATATTGAGTCTGCGCCTGACTTGGTAATATTTGCCGTCAAAGATAGCGGTAAGGGAATTTCCGATGAAGTAAGCGCTAAACTCATGCAGCCTTTTTTTACGACTAAACCCGCGGGTAAGGGAACTGGAATTGGTTTGGGAATAAGTCGCAATATTGCACTTTCCCACAAGGGAAAATTGTATTTGGACAAAAACTGTCCGAATACTAAATTTGTTTTGGAGTTGCCATTAAAGCAGTATTCTCAAGTATTAAAAGCCGCATGATGTGTTTATGAGAATCGTGAAAAAAAATCCATGATTCAAGTCTCGCGGCAGATGAGTGAAATGCGTATAATGGTTTAATAGTTATGGAAATATTCGAACAAGTCGGTGGGTACGAAATGCTAAAGAAGGTCAATAAGATCTTCTATGATAAAATTTATGCACACCCTTGGATAGGTCAGTATTTCAAAAGCATTAACCAAGAGCATATCGAAAACCAGCAAACAGATTTTATGGCTCAGGCATTTGGCGGTCCCGAAAAATACGCCGGCAAATTCGTTCCTGATGCACATGTGCATATGATGATAACAGAGGAATTGTTTCAGGTAAGAGAAGCGCTTCTGGATGAAGCATTTCTAGAGGCTGGGGCTAATGCACTACTCATTGAAAAATGGAAAACGATAGACAATGCGTTTAAAAGAAAAGTTGTAAAAAAGTCGATAGCTGAGTGCAAACTTCGTTATAATACGGACGTGATTCAGGATTTTCCCAACCCCAATCCCCTAAAAAAAGCTGCCTGACAAAAAAACTGAAGTCTTAAATTGAATGGCCGATACATACTACAATGGGAGGGTTTTATGCCTATTTTAGAATGGTCACAAGGGTTAGATATCGGTGTCAATGAAATGAACGACGAGCACAAAAAGCTGCTCGCCATCATGAACAAACTTTATGATAGAAATAAAGCGGGTGCAGTGAAAGCTGAATTAGAATCTATCATTCAAGATTTAGCCAATTACACTGTAAAGCATTTCTCTGATGAGGAAGCGTACATGGAGAAAATCCAATTTCCAGAATTATCCGTCCATAAAATTATCCACCAGAATCTTTTAAGAACGTTTGCGGAGCAGGTCGAAAAGTTTAAAAAAGGTGACGGCAAAGTTTCCGACGGCTTTTTTGGATTTTTGAAGCTCTGGTTAACTGCTCATATTCAGGGAATCGACACGAAGTACGCGCACCATTCAAAGACACACAAAAAAGCTGCTTAATAGTAGTCGAGTTCGATTCCTTCAGACTTCACAAGTCCGTTGATATCGCTGCACTCTTTAACGTACTCTTTTGCTTCTTTCGTTTTTCCTAGGCGAATGAGAGTCGCATAGCACCATGCTTTAGCGGATTCGTTTTTAAATAGTTTTTCGAGTCCCTGGAAACATCGAAAGGCTTGTTCATATTTTTTTAAGAAATAAAGACAGCTTCCAAGCCCTTTGATGGCAGGTTCATTTTTCATTTCTTTTTGCAAAACAGACTTGTAAATTTCTTCTGCCGCTTCAAACTTTTTTTGTTTATAAAGAAAATCTGCACACTTCAGAAGGTAATTGATATTCGTATCCGTTGCTTCTTTAAAACTCTTCAGTGATCCCATAGTCGTACTCACTTATTCAACATTGAAAACATTAAGAGAAAGCCTATTGTGCGAAAAAGGTATGCCGTAATTCCCAGTTTTTTATGCATGTTTCTTTGAGAAGGAGTCGCAGTAAACCAGTTTGCTCGGATTCCTAAATATAAAATCGGAAAATAAGTAACCACAGCTAATGTGGAAAAACCAATGTGTGCTTGTTGCAAAGGACCTAGTTTAAACGATATTGCGGTATTAATTGCTTGCCTTTGAAATTCTAAGAGTAGAACCAAAGACACATCAGCAACGATTGCAAACAACATCAAGGGAACATGTAATTTGCGATTTTTTCGCAAAATAAATCCATACGACATTGCTAAATAGGCGATGCTGGCCCACGTCATATAAAAAGTAATGTATGGCGTCATCAAAGCGACTGCGCACAAGGTGCCCATGAGCGATAGCGAAAGTACCCAGGAGTTTTTTTGAGTCTCAATTGTGTCCATCAAAACATTATATCAAACATTTTTAGTAAGTATTTTTGCATGCCGCGTTGAACAGATTTCCTTAAAAAATACCGATAGGTAGGTAACTAGCTATTGAGGAATTAAATGGAAAATTTAAAAGACATCTATGTACTGTGTGTAGACGATGAAAAAGATATCTTAGAAGATCTCTCGCTCCTTTTTTCCGAGATGGGGTTTCAAACTTTAACGGCAACTAATCCTGACGAAGCAATTCCGCTCATACAAAAATATGCAAAAGACTTAGCACTCATTGTTTCTGATTATCAAATGCCTGGCGTAAATGGTCTTGATTTTAGAAAATCCATTTTGAAAGATCATCAAATAATTCCCTTCGCTATACTTTCAGGTTTTGTTTCAAAAGAAATGGCTTTAACAGGGTTGGAATACAAAATTTGCGCATTTTTAGATAAACCCTTTACCAAAGAAACACTTCAAAAGTTGGTAGAAAAGGAATGCGAAACACGAGTTGCTTCCATCAAAGAAGACAGGGAATTATTAGAAGGATTTTGCCAGGATGCCTCTTCGCTGCTCGAAGAACTGGAACCTCTTATTATGACGCTTGAGTCAACGCCCGGCTCTCAAGAAGTCATCAACAATATGTATCGTATTTTACACACGATCAAAGGCACTAGCGGATTTTTTGATAATACGATTGCTAAATTTGCACATAAATTTGAAGATTGCCTTACACAGGCAAAAAATGGAACGCTTGTGATTACTCCGCCTGTAGTCAGCGTATTTTTAAAAGCATACGACAGACTGAGTTACCTTGTCTCTACAGTAAAGTCTCAGGAAACACGCACCGAAACTCTCGAAGAACTTCTGCAACTCTTTGCTTTTGAAGCTGCATCCTCCTTAGGTCAGGCCAACCAAAAAGCGCAAGATTCTGGGGCACCAGTAGTTGCTCAAAAAGCAAAGGACTGGGTGAAAGTAACAATCGCCAATCTGGACGATTTTATGGAACATAGCGGGCAAATCACTGTAATCCGCAATATGGTGAATAAACTTGTTCGTTCTATCGAAAAAGAATACAGCGGAAACAGGGATGTGGCGCTTTTAGGGGAATTGCTGGAAGAAATGCACAATATTAACAGTTCTATGCAAGACAAGATGGTAGAACTGCGAAAACAACCGCTAAAAGAAACATTTCGTTCTTACCCAAGACTAATTCGCGATCTTTCCAATTCACTGCAAAAAGAAATCGATATGCAAATCGAAGGCGAAGATTTGAAAGTGGATACAGCTATCGGTGAAGTTTTGAATAATTCTCTAGTCCACATGCTGAGAAACTGTTGCGATCACGGAATTGAAACGCCAGAGGAGAGAGAAAAGACTGGAAAACCTAGGCAGGGCTTGATTCAATTAAAGTGCTACGAGCAGGGTGAAGAAGTTTTAGTGGAGCTGATCGATAATGGAAAAGGTTTAGATCAAGATCGTATCAAAGCAAAACTGAAAGAGAAGGGAATGTTCACTGAAAGTGAACTTTCTCAAATGAGCAAACAAAAAATATTTTCGATGATATTTGAACCTGGTTTTTCAACTGCGCAAAAAGTTACCGACGTATCCGGCAGAGGAGTGGGGATGGATATGGTACGCACTTCCGTTGAAAAAATCAGAGGTAGCATTGATATTCAATCGGAAGTGGGAAAAGGAACAAAATTTACTCTTAAACTACCCATTCCCAAATCAGTTTTGATTATCAATTCCTTGATGGTGGACTGTTCTGGCCAAACCTTTGCAATCCCGCAAGATGATATTCAAAGACTCGTCTCTGTGGAATCCGACAAACGAGACGAGCTTATTGCTGAAATGGAAGGGGCAGATATCTTAAGATTAGGAAACGAATTAGTGCCCTTAATTTGGCTAAATGAGGCGCTTTGTCTTGCTAAACAGGAGAAAGACAAAAATGCGACGCTTAATATAGTCGTCGCAAAAACTAAACAAGGCCAGTTCGGTATTGTGGTAGATTCCATATCCAATGTGGAAGACGCGGTAGTCAAGCCACTCGGTCGCCATCTTGCTACCTTAAATGTTTACTCAGGCGGTACCTTTTTGGGAGATGGTAAAATCGGTCTGATTTTGCATCCAGAGAATCTGGCAATACAAAATGGAATTGATAAATTTCATCAAAAGAAAGATGAAACTACTCTTGCTGCATCAAGTACGAACGATAGCTCTCGCGAGTATTTGCTCTTTGAACTGGCCACAAAAGGAATGTACGCCATTCCACTGGATGATGTATTTCGTCTAGAAGAATTTCCGCCGCAATCTTTTCAGTTCTCCGGAAATCAACGCGTGATTGTATACCGTGATCAGGTAATGCCTGCTCTTTCTTTGAGAGAATCACTTGGGCTACCTCGCGATATGACTGATGTCCACGATGCAGGAAAGCGAATCCCCTTTGTCGTGCTAAAACATAGGGATAAATATTTTGCTCTCATGTTAAAGCGCATTGTGGATATAGCAGTCGCTAACGAGCCTTTGGATGTATCTGTTGTAGAGCGCACAGGTTTAGCCGGCACTGTATTTCTAAAAGGGCATACTGCTACTGTAGTTGATGTGAAAGCTGTAATGTTGAAAGCAGGGATCGGAAAAGAAATCTTTGCGGAAATTATGGATGCGGCGCCAGCTGCTGTTTAACACGCTATGAGTTTTATTTGAGAAAAACTCTGTACTGTCTTGTGGAAGTGCTAACTTCAAATAGTATTTGCGGAATATAGTTCGAAGATTGCGCTGATTCCCTAATCTTTTTTAAATCTACCTGATTAGTTATTTTTTCTTTTACGTTTTCTGGTATTAAATCTTCCAAATCATCCACAGCAAGAACCGGCATTTCAAGTTCTACAATGCGTTCAGTTCCTTCGTCGACGTAAATGAACAGGTTTTTTGCCATTTCTTTGGGCTTATCCGTTACTTTTTGAAAATCTATGCTAACGACATTGTGAAAAGGTTTTTGTGTGAACTGTGAAAAAATATCCCAGAAATTTACAGGTACGTTTAGTTGCTCTACAGCGTAGAACATTCCCTCTAAACCTCGCATTAAACCAAAAAACCAGATTGGGCCTGATGTTCTGAGCCACCATTTATATTTCCCTAGTACCGCATCAATCTTTTCTCCCATTTTCCAATTTTGTAGCGTCCAGCTAGAGGGTTGAGAAAAGGGCTCTAAAAAAAATTCTACTACTCTATCGAGATCGTTTTTAATGTATGAAAGCTTTTTTTCATCAAACCCAAGGCGAGTAAAAAAATCGATACCCGAAATCTTTTGGCCATCACGAGCGGCATAGATGACACTCAATAAATAATCGACCGTTTGCTCTGTTAATTCCCCTGTCGCACCGAAATCATACACTACAAGTCTCTCTTCTTCCGGCCGGCATCCCCAATTCGCAGGTTGAAAATCTGCATGGTAGGCATGAAACTGAAAGATATTTCTGAAAGTAAATTCGATGATTCTTTTTGCTATTTGGGAACGAACTGCATCCGACAATTGCAAAAGAGTGTTTAAAGAGTCCGACGATTCCCAGGATTGCACTAAAATTTGCTGGCTGCACAGACCTGAATAAATCTTGGGAATAACAAAATTGGTATGACTTGAAAAAAAATCCTGAAAGTTTTCCTGAATTTTTGCTTCTCTTCGGTAATTAAGCTCTTTTTCTAGTTGTTCTTTGAAATAAGCACCGTATGTATTTTTATCCCAGCCATAATTTTTTGCCGGGCTTTTTTCCGCTAAACTCAAGAAAAGATCACATTGAGCGTCGATTAACTCTGAAATTCCAGGGTACTGTACTTTGATGGCAACTATCGTCCCATCCTGCAAGGTCGCTTTATGCACTTGTCCGATGGATGCAGAAATCCCGTTTGCTTCAATCTCCATAATTTGATCGTCTAATAAAGGCGATTGGGTATGGATGATGGATTTCACTTCTTCTAGTGACATGAGAGGTTTTGAAGGAGGGCGTGGACTAGTATCCAGTTTTCTTGACAACAGTTGTCCTACCTTGGCTGGCAAGCCAGGAAGATTTTCCAACTGGTTCAAAAGATAGTGGTTCGCTTCTTCCTTATCCCAAAGAGAAATCGTTTTGCTCTTTAAGGCAATAGAAGCATAGTGGATTCCAGTAATCAGTTTTCGTGTGTTTTTCACCGGATTTTTCGTATCTTTTTATTTTTAGTAAGTCTTCAAGCGGCTTTTAGCGCGGACAACGCTTTCACTCTATAGAATACCACACCATCGGTATGGACTTGCTCAAATTTATCTGAGATTCCAATGAGACTTTCTCCAGCGCCCATTACTAATATCCCGCCAGGATTTAGTACTTGTGCCATTTTTTCAATTACTTTGGCTTTGTTTTCGACGCGCTGGTAGATAAGAACATTGCGACAAAAAATCAGATCAAAATTGCCAATGGTACTGAAGGGATCTAACAGATTTTGTTTTTTAAATGACACGTTGTTTTTAAGCTCGGGTTTTACTTTCCAGTAATTGTCTGTGTCTTTTGAAAAGTACTTAATTAGAAGTGGAGCGGGAAGTCCACGCTGGATTTCAAGCTGTGAGTATCTTCCTTCCTGGGCGCGTTTAAGAGCTCTGTCTGCGATATCAGAGGCAAATATTTGCCAGGTGAAATTAGGGAATTTTTTTTGCCATTCGTTGAATGTCATCGAAAGGGTATAAACTTCCTGACCGAAACTGCTTGCAGCAGACCAGGTTTTTAAAGGTGCTTTGGAATTTTTCTTTTGCCATTCAGGTAAAACAAATGACTCGACTGCTTTAAAAATTTTCGGATCTCTAAAAAAGGAAGTTTCATTATTTGTAGCGATATCCAGCAGGAGTTGTTTCAAATCTCCTGTAATACTTACCTGGGATTTGTCCCATAATTCATCGAGATCTTTAAAATTGAGTATTTTTACAATTTCTTCCAGTCTGTTTTGCAACTGAAAGAAATTGTGTTCTGAATATACTATCCCGAGTTCTTTCTCGATGTAGCTAGCGAAAAATTTTAATTTATGGTCAGGTAGTAGCATAGGGTACCCTTTAAGCTGCCGATTTTCCAGAAAGAGACTTTCCGGTAACCTGTTCAATTTTTTCGATGAGAATGTCTTGAGTATAGGGCTTCATGACGTACTCACTCACGCCAGCTTCTAGCATGGTTGCAATATCATCCACTGCGTTTTTTGAAGTCATCATCATCACGGGAATACTGACCCCTTTTGCTTTTAATTCATTAAAGGCTTGTGGACCCGTCATGACAGGCATTTCCCAATCCAAAAGTATAAGATCAAATTCCTGTGGGGTAGCGAGATATTTTTCAACCCCTTCTTTGCCGTTGTAAGCGTGTGTTATTTTAACTTCGATGCCCGTAAAACATTCGGTCACAAATGCATGGATAGAGCGACTGTCATCAATTACTAAAATATTCATTTTATGCTGCCTCCTTAACGGATCCTTGGGAGAGTTTTGCTTTCAGTTGTTTTAATCCGGACGTAAGGCTTAAGTAAGCATCTTTGCTTCTTTTCCAG
Organism: uncultured Pseudobdellovibrionaceae bacterium; assembly: GCA_964396165.1. GTDB lineage: Bacteria > Bdellovibrionota > FAC87 > UBA2466 > UBA2466 > CALCZU01. The sequence goes on along the minus strand of CAYNEF010000002.1, from coordinate 235 downwards.
TAACTTTCTTCACTTTCACCTTTACGGTCAATAAAGCGGAACCCTTTGATTTTTTCGGGAGTGCAAAGTTGACAAATTTCCGCAATATCGGAAGCATCCAAATTTTCCACTTTTTTAATAAACTTGGTTGGAATTTTTATTTTTAATGTTTCAGGTAAATTATTTTTGGTTATTTTATTTTCCATAATATAATTTTTCCATTTCCAAATTGGTTCCAATAAATCCAAATCAATAA
>CAYNEF010000001.1:0-168490 GCA_964396165.1 uncultured Pseudobdellovibrionaceae bacterium | reverse complement strand
CCCGCTCCACAATAATATTTCTACTTACTCCAGAAGTTGACCTGCAATTTCTCCCAGAGTGAAATCCCCTTTAAATCCGCTTTCGTACTGGAAGGTGAAGTAAGCCCCATTTCCCACTTTGCGGATGGATTTTTTCATTATTTTTCCCTGAACTTCGGATCCATCTTTAAGCATGAGAACGATTTCTTTGTCGGCCAGAAGCAAGAGTTGATTTCCGTCTTCTATTTTCCTGATCTGATAAACCGGGCGAGGTTCTGGAGGTGGAGGAGGTCGTGGAGGTTCGGGGTTTTCCGACTTAGAAATTGTGACCGGTGTGCGCAATTGTAATAATGGGGGAGAAGCTTTTTCAGGTTTTTTTTGGTTATCTAGGACCTCGATGTATTCCATCTGTCGTGCACTGTACTCCAAAGTTTGATTAAATATTCCGAATTTCACTTCGATCATTCCGCTGTATTTACCGGGAATGATCCTCTTTACTACGCACTCAAGTGGCTCTCCGCCTTCTTTGAGATACAGACGGACAGATTTTCCCTGGAGATGATCTTGGAAGCGCGTCATGTCATATGGGCTGATTAAACCCTCTCCAGCTTTAGGCGGTGTAGTCACATAGTCGATGGTGACCATTTCTTGAATATAGCTTTGTTTGAGTGCGTGCCGCGGATATGCAAAACTAGTCTCGATCCCCTTTTCGCTTTCCCAATAATCCACAACTCTATCAGGCTCGTTAGGAAAATTCGGATCAGCAAGATAGAGTTTTTTACTAATTTGATCGACTTTTTTTACGATTAACCAATGAGCTTCTCGCTCTATCTGCCAAGCAACTCCTATCATCGAAAGTCGATTGGGTTTTGCAATATCGTCAACACTTATTTTCTTCCACTTCGATCTGTGATTGCGTACGCCGATGGAAAGGCCTAAATTGGATTCTTTCAACATATAAAACAGGCGCTCTGCATTTTGCACAGAAGTGGTTCCTCCGACAACGATGTCGCCAAAAACGTTGCCCGTACTAAATTTTCGATAGTCGGTAATTTCCTTTACTGGATCTGTAGAAATTTTTACGCCGTCACCAAATTTTGCTTTGATGGCGAGTCCAATATTGAAAACACAGGTCGGCCCACAAAGACCAAAATCGACTAAATGGTTTTCTTTAAGCCTGCGATCAGACTGATAGAGAAGCGATCCCCTATCCCGGAGTTGATTGAGCGCTTCAAGAGCCAGGATACAGGGATTTACGCCTCTGGAGGGGGCGGCGAAGGAGAAGGTGCAATGAAAGAGCAAAATCCCCAGAACTAAAAATGACTTTATAGATTTCATCTAATCAACATGATTAAGTGCTATTTTCATGTTGCCCCCTGATTTTAGTTAAATTACAGAGACTAAAAATGCAGTGGGTGTGCCAGATGGCATTTCATAATTGCAAGGCTGCAATTGTATGTTGCCGGATAGACATCGTATACACACTAGGCATTGCGAGCGCCGCAACAGAGTAAGTGTTGGATAGCTTTGAGAGAGTAATACTTCTGCATTGAGGAATCGGATGTGTACAAAGGCGTAACACGCTTAGTGTTTGCTCCACCAAGACCACATCACCGATTCAGTGAAGTATGATTGATACCCAAGTCTATTGCAAACGCTCTCAGCGAGTAAGAAGGGTTCTTTGATTGTCTCTCCACTTCTATCCGTCATTAGGCGTGCAACTTACGATTAACCAAGCTAAAATTATTTTCGTGATGAAGGCTAAGGACGCTATTAAACATATCAATAAAGAAGGTATCCTTCTGGTCTATCCTATACATAATAAAATAGAGCCAAAATCGCTTTGGTCCGAGTTCTACCCAAAAAGCAAAATGAAATGGGAATGGGACACAGGAGGAGATGATCGGGTCGCAAGCCTGTGGCACTTAAGAGAAGAACTTTCGCGCTCTGACAAAGTTCTTTATGTAAAATGGTATCAGGGAAGGGCGACTTTCTTTTCCAAAGAAATTTTTACGGCAATGTTACGTTTATTAAACCAGGAAGCAAAATTCTTTAGTGAAGATGCCAGGCGGATACTCGAGGTCCTGGAGTTAAACTCCCCCAGCTCTACAAAAGAGTTAAAAAAAATATGCGAAATGAGTGGCAAGGCGAACGAACGGCGCTTTGAAAAAGCCCTAAAAGAACTTTGGCAGCGGCTTCAAATAGTAGGTTACGGGGAAAAAGATGACGGCGCTTTTCCCTCTCTTTGTGTAGGGGCCACAAAAGTAATTTTTGAAAATGTTTGGAATGAGGCTGTTGGCTTGTCGGAGAAGGATGCGTGGAAGAGATTAGCTCAATTTGCAAATGACAGTTTGATATACAAGTTTGTAACCAAAGTAAAACTGCAACAGAGCACTTCAGTTGAGAAAAAGTCAAAACGAGTCAGTATTATTCGAGGGATAGATATTATTAAGTAGAATTAATCGCGCTGTATCGGTTGCCGTTTTATTTATTCTGTCTTTTTCAATTTATGTAAAAATAAACATAATTTTTACCCCACACAATTGAGACACAATTGCTTGTTACTCTTTTAAGGCTTGAAGAGGGGAATCTAAATGACACGTATAAAGAAGCTTTTCATACTTTTTGTATTTCTAATTAATTCTTCACATGCGGCGATAAAGCCGGCACTAAATCCAAAGTGCGTAATCAGCAGTAAAACTTCCAAACTAATCGCTGGTCAGCCCTTTCAATTTAAATTTGAAGAAAAAATCGGCGCTAATCGTGTTACAGCGGCATTCAAAGGAGACAAAGCTAATAAAGTGGTTAAAATTCTTCGTCCAGGAGTTGGAGAATTTATAGCCCCTGACACACTTGGAAAACATACTTTTGGAATGATTGCTGTAAATGATGCTAAAGAAGTGTACCAAGCTTGTTCGTTGAAAGTTACCGTCATTAGTCCCAATGTACTTTCCTCAGATTTTGAATCTCAGCTCTTAACTAAGCAGAACCGCTATCATGACGATGTTCCGAACAATCTTGGAATCGGTCCTATGGGCGGAGGTTGGGGGCCGCATACTCGTTCTATTCTCTATGGTGAAGATGGTTCGAAGTGGTTTGTGCACGAACAAAAATTACCTGGCGACTCAGTACTTGTGAATCCCGGATTGGAATATGATCGTCTTGACCCTCAATCTGGTTGGAAAAAAGTTAACACCCAGCTAGTTAAAATTAACACCCAGCTAGGTCCAGTAGTGCAGCAAAATATGGCGCATATAACAGATGGTAAAACCATATTTTCTTACGGTGTAAATTATTATAAAGATCCACATGAGTTGATAGAATGCACGTTTGACATAGTTACAAGTACACCCCGCGGTTGCGCACCCGTCACTATCGGTGGAAATGTCTTGCAGTTTGGTTGGTCAAATTATGTTGGAGCAGCAATTGTACCCGAAGGAAAATTACTTTGGTACACATCTCCTTTCGAAAGGCCAGATTCTAACTATGGAAACGGTAGTTTTAGCTACTTATTTAACGACGGTACCGGGTGGAAATATGTTAAATCCAGTGCACTTGGTGCTTATGACCAGTTAAACTATGTTCGTTCAGCTAATACGGGCCTTGGTATACAAGTTTTTGGTGGGGAATCTGAATATGGAGGTCATGGATACGTTGGGCCTGCTGTTTCCTCGCACTTCTTGGCATCTCGCTATACTGCGCAAGTTGGTGTGATGAGATATAAGACAACATCTGGTTCTGCAGATCCCGCTGTCTTTGCACGGGTGAAGTACAAAGGACAAGATGTTGGGGTAACAATAGAAACTCAAGACATATATTATGATAAAAAATCTAAGCGAGTTCATGTTATCGTTAAACTTTTCTCTGCTCCTGCCCCCGACCAATTTGACAAAAAAGGGATAAAATCTCCTGCTTGCGTTGATTATGAAAAAGCAACAGATGCGTATAAAAATCGTACTTATGCTGATTTGGCAGAACATAAAGACGAACTAGCAAAGTTAAACGAGCTAGGTTTAGCTTGCATCTATGCAGTGCGAGCTAATCAAAAAGCAGAATATGGTTATGTGCCCACTTTAGCTTATGGTTCGGCTACGCTTGACGATCTTCTTAAAGGAAAAGCAATTGATGTACTTCCACAGTCTCAACTGGCAAGTGGTGGAGAAACACGCTTTGTCTTTGATCAGCGCAAACAGGAACTCTATGTAGCAATGAATGTGAACCGCAGACTTGAAGATAAAAGTTATGCATTTGTGATTCAAACTTTTAGTTTTCCTAAAACAGCACTTGCTTTGCCTCTGAATTTTGACGAAGCATGGACAATCGCATTTGATCTTCGCAAAGTGGTGACTGGAAGCAGGAAAAACGATCTTGCTTCTAACGCCTTATCGGCAATTTACGTCCCAGGTGCTAACTATTCACCTGAAAAGCTACTCAGCTCGGACTTAGAAATAGCAGTTTGCGGAAGCAGTTACAATAAAGACGATGACAACGTTCGAGGGGATGGAAAGATTTATTATTTGAAATTTCCCAATTCAGTTCGTGCTATAGATTCTACCGCTGCAAAATAACATACTAGTTAAATAATCCTTCAGAAGAAATTTTTCTTATATCCGCGTCTTCAAAAGGCATTGGGTAGTTTGCAATGATTTCATCCTCTTTCAGCACAGCTTTTTCTTTTATAACCCCTTCAGGATAGTGGATCTTGCAATGCCCACTCTTTAGTTCCTTAATGAGAGCATCCGCATCTTTTGTGACGACAACGATCGAAGGTTTTCCTTCATGCAGGTTCCTGGATAGTGTCGAGTTTACCTGCTTCCATTGCAATTTTTCATTTTCTTTTTGCAGACTTTGTAAGAAATCGTTTTTGATTCCGTAAAAATTCGAATCAATGGCATACCCAATTTGTCTGGAGATTTCTGTTGCAAGAAGGGGAATATATCCATTTAAATGGCTTTTGCCTAAATTGAATTCCGCTTGAGAGAGTCCTTCTGTGGAAACATTATTAAACTCGCGCAGGATTTGCTTCATTAAAAAACAGCCATTATTTAAAGGAGTAGGACGCGCCCACATGGTAAAGGCCTGCACTTGTCTAGAAACTTGAGTCGGTGCAATCATCAGCCTTCCGCCTTTAGGAAAATCTTCTACGTAGGCATACGCGCCATAATTTAAACCGCGAATCTCTCGTACGACCTTCATGAGCCTTCCCACAAACGAACGGTGCTTTCCAAAAGCCATAGAAGATAAATACATCGCAGGGAAATCGGCAGAACTTCTATTGTAAGATTGCACAAGACCCAAGTGAACTCCTGTGGCATCAAAGGGGCCAGTCACAATGGTGAGCGTGGGCTTTGTTAAGGGCGCAGGTTTTACAATTGCAGTCATTGCAGTAGATGTCGCAGGTAATTTTAAAAATACATTTTGGAGCTTTTGCTTTAGCGTTGCAGGAACAATTCCCCCAGCAGCGACTGTAATTCTGTCTTGCGTGTAATGGGTTTTATAAAATTTTTCGATGCTGTCAGTGTCTATCGAACTTAAGCTTTTCAAATTGCCAAAGATAGATGTGGAGTAGGGATGTCCTTCTCCATAGAGTGCGCGGTCTAAAGCGGCTTTTCCCAATTCTTCTTGATCTTCTAAGGGAAGGCCTTTTGACAATATGTCCTTGGTTTCTGCCTTTAGTCTGTCGAGTTCAGATCCGCTGAATTTGGGAGCAAGTATCATTTGAGCGAGAAGGTCAAAAACCTTTTCGGCACTTTCAGAGGTAGTTGTCACCTCGAAGGATGTTTGTTCTTTGGACGAGTGTACTGAAATATCTGCTGCTAAGGGAAATAAGATTTCTTCCAGTTCCTCCCGATTTCGCGCGGGCAGATCTCCATAGGATGCGACACCGCCTTCACGGATGAGGTTTGCCGTGAGTGTAGAAATGCCTTTTAATTTTTCAGGATCATCTGCAGATCCTGATTTAAAAGTGATATTGATTGCGGTGATGGGGAGCTCAGGGCTTTCTTTTAATATTACCGAATAGGCAGAAGCAAGTTGGCTAATAAATAACAGGCAAATTAGAGCTTTCATTGTTTACTCCCCTTTAAAGTGACAACTGTTTTGTTATTGTCCGTGAGATACAATCCTGCAGTTTTCACCACATCTTCAGGTGTGACGCCGGAAATATTTTCGAAATAACGGTTGATGACGTCCAAGTCTCTTTCAAGATTTGTTAAAACGGAGATCTCATGCGCCAATGCAGAAGGACTTTCAAACCATTTGATAAGAGCGTCGTTGATAAAACGTTTCTTAGTATTAGCAAGTTTCTCGGTCGATGGGGCTTTATCTCTTGAAGAAGCAATTAATTCTTCCACAGCTTTTACGACTTCTTCGCTATGAGATTCGCCATTTTCTGAAAACTTGAGCGAGATGACCCACAAACCAGGATCCATCATGGGCATATAAGCACCATCTACGGAGTCGAGCCATTTTTTATCGAAGAGATATTTTTTTTGAAAATCGGACGTAATAGAAAAATTGATCTCTGATAAGAGTTGCATGCTGGCTGTTTCTTTATTCTTGGTGGAAAAGGCCGGTGACTTATAGGCAATCGAAATTCTTGTTTGTGTGGGTTTGGTAAGTACGACGCTTGCGCTTCTTTCTTCAGTTTGCTTTGGCTCTACTGGAATTGCGGAAGGTGTTGATTTTTTTGCTTTCCAATTTCCAAAGAGTTTTTGAATCAGTGCTTTTGATTTTTTAAAATCAATATCTCCTACAAGTATTACACTGACGTTCGATGGAACATAATACTGATTGAAGAAAGGCCATACGTCTTTGTATCTTTCCCCAAATTTTAGAATGTCTTCTTTGTAACCCATCGTCGTGTGACTGTAGGGATGTACTTTAAAAGCAGTTTCAAACAATTTTTCTTCCAGTTGTTCTTCGGGTTTCGAAGCATTTTTATTGTATTCGCCTAAGACCGCACCGGCCTCATCTTTTAACGCTTTTTCATTGAAGTACAGATTTTGAAACCTGTCGGCTTCTGCTGCTAGAATCTGAGGAAGGTATTTTGTCGAGACATTGCCGTGGTAGCAGGTTTCATCCCACCAGGTCCAAGCATTATTTTCAGCGCCTAACTTTGCGTAGAGATCTCCAAATTGTTTACCGCTTCTTTTCTTAGTTCCTCTAAACATCAAATGCTCAAAGAAATGCGCGAAGCCTGTTTTTCCTTTTTCAATTTCATTTCTCGATCCTGCATGCACAGGCAATTGGTAAGCAACAACTCCGGGACTGGGGTATTTCACTAGAATAATTTTTAGTCCGTTTGAAAGAGTGTGTTCTTCGTGTGGCAGTTTTAAAAGAGAAGCGTTTGCACTGAGTGAAACCAGAACGAAACAAAGTAGGATACGCATAGGTGTACTCTCCAAATGTAAGAGCGTAATCTTACCTCAATTGTGAAGATTGTGAAATTTTATAACCGCTTGATTTTCAATATGTAATTCGCGTTAATATTTTTGTGCAAAGCATTAATTTCCTATATACTGGAATCAAGGGTTCTCCTGCACGTTGGCTAAAAAAAATTCCCACAATTTAGGAAGTATTTTTGTGATGACACTTTTACGAAATCATATGACGAAGCTTCTCGTTTACGAACTGACGCTTCTTACCCTGGCATTCGGGGTAATCGTGTTTGATTTTGTAAATATCACTACCACAAGCAAGCCCGTTACAATGCATAAGCAACAACAAGCCGCGCTAAGTTCAGTAGCGTTTAATAGCGCTGCCTTTAGCAAAAGTTGCGTTGGTGTAGATACGAAGTCGGATGATTTAAAGACCGTGGTGCAAAGAGGATTTTGCAGCATGTCTAACTCTAAATAAATTTTTCACACCTGTTGTCCCTCCCTACTTATTCAGTTAAAATTTCTTCCATGTCACAAACCTGGCGTAAGTGCAGTAGTTGTAAAAAAGATATTTTACTCGGCGCAACCTATTATGTTTGCTCTGTTTCCACCTGCAGAGGAAATGCAACCAATTATGTATTTTGCAGTGTTGCTTGCTGGGACGCACATGTTCCGACAGAAAGACACCGTCCCGATAGTGCCGGCGCCATTGAGAAACAGGCTCCCCGTGTAATGGAAGCGGAATCAGAGCGTCCTGCCCAAAGAAAAATTGTCGGAGCCTCTGCACCTCTTGCACCCGGAAAATCCAGTGTAGACGATGAAATCTTAGTCGTTGTCAGCAAAGTAAAAAAATATATTCTGGATAAATCCGGCATGAATACAAGTGCGGGAGTATTTGAAGCACTGACCGACAGAATCAAGGCATTGTGTGAAGCTTCCATCCATACGGCAAGATCTAACGGACGCAAAACGGTGATGGATCGCGACGTCCCTTAACGCTACCTTCTTTTTTCTCTCTCCGTCATGGGTTGGATGATCAACGGATCTTCTGGCCATTTATGTCTGGGATATTTTCTCGATAATTCTTTTCTTAACGCCGGATACGAGCGCTGCCAAAAGCCCATCAGATCACTCGTCACCTGCACAGGCCGATAATTCGGACCTAAAATCTCAAGTAAAATTCCAATTTTTCCATCTGCAATTGGGGGAAGTTGCTTTAAACCGAACAGTTCCTGCATTTTAATACTTGTTTTGGGAGCACTGCCAAGCGAGTAGGTAAGTTTCATCTTCCTGCCGTTTGTTAGGCTAATCCCTTCTGGTAGTTTCTGATCTACTTTAGAAAAATGCGTGGGCAAAAAATAAGTTGTCAGATCGTTTTTCCAGTCCAGTTCTCTTAACGATTGTAGCGCATAGTGTCCTTCAAGCTTAAGAGAGAGAAAATCCATGAGGGTTTTATCTGTAAGGGGGACATGATCTTCAGAAGAATAAAATTTTTGAAATAATTCTACGCGCGAAAGAGTTGCCTCTAAGATTTCGCTTGAACAAACGCGCTGCAATTTTTCTGCAATTTCTTTTAAACTATACTTGTTGTGGATGGAAATGCCTAACCCCTCTTGAAGAAGCAATGTTGCGCAATCTGGACTGCGTTGTGTAGAAACCTTCGATTCTGTTAATACCAGATTTCCATAGGTAAGCTGCGAAACACTTGTTACCCTCTCTTTTTCCCTGTCCCAAGTGCATTGTACGGATTCTTTGATGTCATTGGAAAAGAGATCAAAGAGTTTGTCTAATTCGAGCGCTGTATAGGAGTTTACAAATGTTTTTCCGAAATCATTTTTCTTCGCATCAAGGATTAATAGAAATGGTGTGTCGGGAGCTTCTTCTTTATCTAATAGTGCTGTTCCGCCGGAGGATAAAACATACTCGACATATTTTGACGTTTTTTCATTTTTTCTTTTTCCAATCCGGTCGGGAAATCCCGAAAGCAGACAATTGGTCAGATTTTCTTCATTGGAAAAGGTGTTCTCACTACTATTTAGACTACTGAGTAACTGGTTCACGGTTTTTTTTAAATAAAAATTTCTTTTTACCTCCTTTAATTGGGAATGGATTTCCCCTTTTTTGAGTTGGCCTTCGGAAAGTCCGGCAGTGAGCCAGGCGATGTCTTCAAGACATTTTTGTTTCTTTGCTTCAATTAGCACTCTTGAGATTCTCGGAGAGGCTGGAATCTCGGCCATATTTTCCCCTAAAGAAGTGAGTCTTCCGCTTTTTTCCACCGCACCTAAAGACTGAAGAAGAAGCAATGCCCCATCTAGTAGATTTACTCTGGGAGACTCATACCAGGGGAAATTTTTTACATCCGTAACACCCAAAGCAAGCAGCTCTAAGTAGGTACGTGTTAAATCGCTGCGTTGTATTTCAGGAGGAGTAAAGGGAAGAAGGGCATCGAACTCTGCTTTGGAATAAAGCCGTATACACAAACCGGCTTCTTGGCGTGCAGCTCGTCCCATTCTTTGTCTTGCAGAAGCTTGACTGATTTTTTTTGTTTGCAGCTCCGTAATTTGCGTCCATTCGTCCACTACTGCACGTCTTTCCAGCCCACTATCCAGTACGATATTTACTCCCTCAATCGTGACGGAAGTTTCAGCAATATTGGTGGAAAGAATAACTTTTCGAATCCCTTTTTGAGGTAAGAGTGCGGCTTCTTGTTCTTCTTGGGAAATTTCTCCATGCAGTATGTACGTTTTAAGATGTGGAATTTTTTGGGACTGGATTAAGGCTTCAGCTTTTCGGATTTCTGACATTCCTGGCAGAAAGACCAAAATATCACCGGCAAATTTAGAATCCAGCGCCAAGCGTAAGCCTCTGACACATTTTTTCTCAAGCCAGGTTTCTTGGGTGTCTAAGTGTTGCAATTCTAATGGGTGAGGAGGGAGCTCCTGCTCCAACACCGGCGCCTGGTTCAGATAGCTGGATAGTTGGCTTGTTTCCATTGTCGCAGACATCACGATTATTTTTAGATCGGGCCGTTTGTTTGCTTGCAGGCTTTTTAATAAGGATAAGGCAATGTCTGCATGCACGTGTCTTTCGTGAAACTCATCGAGTACGACAAGACCTACATCATTTAATTGAGGATCTTTTAAAAGCTTTCGCATCAAAAGTCCTTCTGTGAGAAAGACTAAACGTGATTGGGAAGAAGTTTTTCTCTCAAAACGAAATTCATAACCTATCTCATTTCCCAAAATCGTACCCATTTCTTTGGATACACGGGTGGCCGACAATTTTGCTGCCAACCTTCTTGGTTCCAGCACAAGTATTTTTTTATTTTTAAGCCACGATGCTCTTAACAAATGTGAAGGAACTCGTGTGGTTTTTCCGGCACCAGGGCTGGCTTTTAAAATGAGTGTATTGTGTTCCAGTAGTGCCCGGTCAATTTGAGGAAGTAACGCATCGATTGGAAGTGAAGTCAGCATTTGAATGACTCTATGCTATCGGCTAGTTAGCAAACGGCAAGCAGTCTTCCTTGACTCTATGTATTTCATTCACACTCTAAGTAAAGAGCTGCATGGCTCGAATCGAAAGGAAGTATATATGAAAGTCCCGCAAAATATCCCAGTCCTCCCCATCCGCGACACTGTTGTCTTTCCTGGCGTAGTAATGCCTGTGTCCGTAGGCCGCCCAAAAACACTTGCAGCTGTTGATGCTGCAAAATTGGCAGACAATTGGGTTCTGCTTGTTACCCGACGTGTAGAAAATGACAAAGAGAGTAAAGCCGAAGATTTATATAAAATTGGAACCCTTTGTAAGATAGAAAAAATTAAAGGCACTCATGAGAGTGGCTATAGCGTTCTTGTAAGAGGCGAGTCCAGACAAAAAGTAACGCAATATGAAGAGCAAAAAGGCGGATATATCACCGCTAAAATTGAAGAGTTTCGTGATCGGGGAGCTCTGGATAAGCCTGTGGAGACTGCGCTTATCCAAAGTGTGAAAAATATTGCCAAAGAGATTCTTAACTTATTGCCAGCGGATACCACAAGACTTGCAGAACTTTTGGAAGGTCTGGATGATCTTTCCCACCTCTCTTTCTTGTGCGCGGCTAATTTAGAATTACCCCGTGTGAAAAAACAGGAATTGCTGGAAATGGATTCTGTAAAGGAAAGGGTTTTAGTCCTTTTGGAACTCATGCAAGCGCAGAAAGATTCGCTTTCTATCCAAAGCGACATTCGTGATCGCTTATCCAAAAAAATGAGTCGCGTGCAAAGAGAAAGTATTTTAAGAGAACATTTACGCGCGATCAAAGAAGAACTCGGTGAAGGAAAAGAGGATAAAGAAGACGAGCTTCGTCTAAAAATTGAAAAAGCCTCTATGCCTGAAGCTGTCGAAAAAGTTGCACTAGATGAGTTGGCAAGGCTCGAAGCCATGGGTCCTTCCAGCTCGGAAGCGCATGTGATTCGCACCTATTTGGATTATCTGATTGCAATGCCTTGGAAGCCTTCTAAGCAAAAGGACATTGATATTGAAGATGCGAGAAAAATTCTCGACGAAGATCACTATGGGCTTTCAAAAATTAAAAAACGCATTATCGAGCATCTTGCAACCATGAAGCTGACAAAAGGAGGAAAGGCCCCCATCCTTCTTCTTGTCGGCCCCCCTGGCGTCGGAAAAACAAGTCTCGGGCAAAGCATTGCCCGCGCGCTGGATAGAAAATTTATCCGCGCTTCCCTTGGAGGAGTGAGAGACGAAGCTGAAATCCGAGGACACAGACGTACTTATGTCGGTGCGATGCCTGGAAGAATTGTACAGGGCATAAAACGCGCTGGAAGCACGAACCCTGTATTTTTACTCGATGAGATAGATAAACTTTCTCAAGGGTATGCAGGAGATCCCGCTTCGGCGCTTTTAGAAGTGCTGGATCCAGAGCAGAACGCGACCTTCTCTGATCACTATCTGGATGTGCCTTATGATTTGTCGAAGGCATTCTTTATAGCGACGGCAAATACACTCGATACTATTCCTGCGCCTTTAAGAGATCGCATGGAAGTCATTGAGCTCACTGGCTATACAACAAGTGAAAAATTGCACATCGCAAAAAACCACTTGCTGCCGAAAGAGATGGATGAACACGGTATTACCAAAGAGAAGTTAAAAGTCTCGGATGCGGCACTGTTAAAAATCATTCACAGCCATACGCGAGAAGCGGGAGTGCGTGAGTTAAGACGCTTACTCGCCAGCGTATGCCGTGCGATGACGGAAAAAATCCTGAAGACCAAAGAAGACGAAACACTTGTCGTAGAGCCGAAAGATGTGGAAGAGCTTCTTGGACCTGACAGATTTATCCACGAAGTCGCTGAGAAAATTGCTTCACCCGGGGTCGTGACAGGGCTTGCCTGGACTCCAATGGGCGGAGAGATTCTTTTTATCGAGTCACGTCTGATGCCCGGTGATGGAAAGCTTACTCTTACCGGATCCCTTGGTGATGTCATGAAAGAGTCTGCGCAAATCGCCTTAAGTCTTGTGCGTTCACACTTGCCGACACTTGTGCCGGGGTTTGAATACGCAAAGAAGGATTTGCACATTCATGTACCTAGTGGCGGGATTCCAAAAGACGGCCCTTCTGCAGGTGTGGCGTTGTTCTCGACTCTTTCTTCTCTCTTTATGAATAGAGGAATTGATCCGAGAACTGCAATGACCGGCGAAATCACGTTGCGCGGTGCCGTCATGCCTGTCGGTGGTATCAAGGAAAAAGTGACTGCGGCACATCGGGCAGGAATAGAAAAAGTCATCTTGCCAAAACAAAACGAAAAAGACATGCGTGATGTACCCGAAGAAGTCAGAACGCAGTTGAAAGTCGTCTTTGTGGAGAATGTCGCAGAGCTTATTAAGGAACTTTTTGGGGAGGCGCCTGTGACGGTGCCTCCACTGAAAGCCCAAAGTGATTCCGTTCAAGTGTGTACATAAGGCTTAAGTTTTTTAATACTTACTAAGTCATTGCGAGTCGGTTATTATTTTACTTCCCCATGAGTAAAATAATACCGCTCGCATTGATTTTTACGCTCTGTTTCTCTTTTCAATGCCAGGCATCTCTTCATAAAAAAAGTGAATGGATCAAAGAAGCTTTTGAGACTTTAAAGCAAGAAAAATTTCCACGCATCAAGGCCTTAAGCTACTGGCATGAGAACTGGGTAAATGAAAAAGGAAAAGAGATTTTGCTGCGCATTGACTCCACTTTGGCATCGCTAGATGCTTACCGCGCAGGAATAAAATCAAAACAATTTTTAAGCACGTTGCAGTTTGAACGGCTGGAAGAACGTACGGTCTTAAGCGAGCCTGAATCGGGTATGTATTTGGCTGCTTATCCAGATTTTGGCGGGCTCGAAGAAAATGTCAGTAGCCACCAGATTTTTGAATTTGAAACGTTAACCAGAAAAAAAATTGCCTGGGCCTATTTTTCAAACAATTGGTCTGACAAAATAGAGTTCCCCTCTGCGGCAATCGACAATATTTTAGCCCAAGATAAAGTCCCATTCATTCGCATCATGGTGCGCGACATAAAAAATCCACATTCTTTTGGGCAAATAAATTTTCAAAAGATCATCGATGGGGATTTAGATACAGAGATACTCGCGTGGGCTAAAAAAATAAAAAGTTTGGGTAGGCCAGTACTGATAGAGTTTTGCCCCGAAGCAAATGGAGACTGGTTTCCGTGGAGTGGTGCAGAAGTTACTGCAGACACTTATATTGAAGCACACCGAAGAATGGTGGAGTTAACTCGACAAGTTCATGCGAACAATCTCACCTGGTTTTTTCATTTAAATGCCAGAAGTGTCCCTACAGGAAAGTGGAATTCTTTTGATAAATATTATCCGGGAGATGAGTATATTGATTGGATAGGAATCAGTCTTTATGGCCCCTACCGTAAAGAGGATTGCTATGAGAGTTTTGAAGAAATTTTAGAGCAAACTTACCCCCTTTTGAGCACCTTATCGGACAAAAAGCCCCTCGCCATTTTAGAGTGGGGAATCGGCGAAGAAAATTAATATTCTGCCCCCATACAGCTAGACAAATTAGTAGGCTCGGCTAGTATAAAAACATGAGGGTAAAACTACTGCAGATTATGGTTGGGCTCGGTACCTTATGTGCCGCAGCGTTTGCGTTACTACACCAGACAAACGCACCTACTTGGAAAGATAAGCACTGGAGTTATCTCTCCTTAAAAGACAATGACGGGATCTACCAATCATGGGAAATAAACTCACTTCCTAAACAAAGTCCCGAAATGATTGAAATGCTGGCTTTGGTAGAGAAAATTGATTCTTACTTAAGAAACAATTTTGCTTCTGAAATGCAAGAAATTCCCAAACCGCGCATTTTGGTGACTAAGGTAAATGTGAACCACGCTTTTGTCATGCCGATGAAGCGTGTTTGTTACGAAACTAAAGTACAATTACATTCAAATATTTTACCCACTAAAGAAAACACGCTTGAGCGCATCCGCGTAAACGAAAACGGAGAACTCGAAAGCACCTGGGCACCTTGTGAAAAGCGGTATCTAAAAGATACGGATTTTTTAAGTTTCGTGGATTGGTTTAATGGGCGTTTCCCCCAATGTACTCTGAGCTTTGATAAAAATCTGCAACTTACCGGCAAGTGTAGTCAGTCAGGGGAATACAATGACAAGTCAATCGCCGAGCGCATCGAAGTAGAAACAGCCCCTAATCTTGTGATTGTAAGTGAAAACCTTTTTACACTTGTAAAAGATCCGGAGCAGCGAGCAGCAGTGATAGCGCATGAACTTGCGCACTATTACCGTGCGCATGTTCTTAATTTGAATCGTTATGATTACTGTTACCGCGTTCCTGAAACGCCACAAGAGGGCAGACCTCCAGAAGAGCCCAGTCTCAAACCTCTTTGCGAGCGCATGAAAAGGGCAAAGTCCAACGGGAGCAATGATTTTATTCCTGAGGCAATCAAACAAAGATTGGGGTACTACACATTCGAACAAGAAGCGGATGAAATGGGCACCGAGATTCTTTTTTGGATTGGAATTCCCCCTCAAAAAATGGTCGAATCGCTTTTTAAGTTGGGAAGACTTTCAGAAGTAATTTCAAAACCCAGTTCTTCTTCCTTCAACATGGATAAATGCGAAGCTCTTTACAAATCTGACTGGAAAGAAAACGGATTGCCTGTGTGGATCCCAGTGGGGGATTACAAAAATCCACACCACAGCTGGTGCTTCAGAGCATATAACATTGATCGCGAAATCAAGGCCCATGGCTACCTCCCCCGTTAATGTTAGTGATGCAATTGCGCTGATTCAATCTGGGCAGCGTGTCTTTGTGCACGGTGCAAGCGCGACTCCAAACGTTTTAATTACGGAACTTGTTGCACAGGCGTCCAGACTAAAAAATGTTGAACTCATCCACTTGCATACCGAAGGCCCTGCTGCCTATGGCGACATCAAGTACAAGGAAAATTTTCGAGTAGCGAATTTATTTGTGGGGGGCAATCTGCGCGCCCACATGGACTATGATCATGTGGATTATATTCCATGCTTCTTGTCTGAAATCCCACAACTTTTTCGTTCTAAAAGACGTCCCTTAGACGTGGCGCTTTTGCATGTTTCTCCTCCTGACAAACATGGAATGTGCTCACTTGGCGTCAGTATTGATGTGGCAAAAGCAGCGGCTGATTCCGCATCGATTTTAATTGCGCAGATAAATCAGCAAATGCCCCGCGTGCATGGAGATGGATTTGTCCATATAGATGATTTTGACGCCTATATTGAAGTAGATGAGGCGTTGCCCTTGTCCCATTGTCCTAAAATTTCCGAAGCGGAACAGAAAATCGGAAAACTGGTTGCGTCGCTTGTGGAAAACGGTTCTGCGTTACAGTTTGGCATCGGAGCTATTCCAGATGCCGTCGCTCTTTCTCTTGTAGGGCACAAAGATCTGGGGATTCATACCGAGATGTGGTCGGATGGAACGTTGAAGCTGCTTGAAACAGGTGTAGTCACAAACGCCTATAAAAAAGTGCACCCTGGAAAAAGTGTTTCTTCCTTTATCATGGGAAGCAAAAAAGTTTTCGATTTTATCCATGACAACCCCAGTGTTGTTCAACTGGAATCCTCTTATGTAAATGATCCTCACGTGATCGCCCGAAACCCAAAAGCCGTTGCGGTGAATAGTGCAGTCGAAGTGGATTTAACAGGGCAAGTCTGCGCAGACTCTATTGGTGCTCGAATTATCTCGGGAGTAGGGGGGCAAATGGATTTTATCAGGGGGGCTTCGCTTTCTCCCGGTGGTAAACCCATTATTGCGTTAACGTCTCGGACGAAAAAAGGACAGTCACGCATCGTCACGGCACTGCAAACAGGTGCGGGTGTTGTTACTACGCGTGCTCATGTGCACTACATCGTAACCGAGTATGGCATTGCGGATTTGTATGGCAAAACCATAAAAGAAAGGGCGAATCTCTTAATAGAGATCGCCCATCCTGAAGATCGCGAAGCTTTATCAAAGGGTGCAAAGCACCTTTTGGCTACTTGCTAAATACTACGTTTACAGCCTGACCATTCAAAGAACGGACATGTAAAAGATAACGGCCTTTTGCAAGTTCAGGCAGTGTAACTTTTTGTTCAAAGTCAGATTCAATAGGTTTGCAAACTTCACCGCCAATTGGTTTTTCCATTTGCTTCATAATCGGAAGCATCTGAAGTGTCTTGCCAGTATTGATGATGTTGATTGCACCCATTTCTAGACAGTTGGATGTAAAGCGTCCTTTTACTGTAGCGACAAGCTTGCCATTTTCTTTTGTCACAGAAGCTGTATCTACAGGGGCATACAAATAATCATCCGGCCCGATGCTGGTTGATTTTGTCACTTCCAGACGTTCCTGCAATGTGCCATCCATATTTGTTACAGTGTAATTTCCGACTGGAACATTATGTCCAAGACTTACAGTGGTTGTGTAAGGGACTGTTACGTCCATGCAAGGACCAGGATAAAGTACAGCTGTTGGTTGTACGATAATTTTCTTTTTAGCGGAATCGACTTGGACAAGTGTCGGACGTAAACGGTAGCAAGTATCTTGTAAGTACCCATCTACAACTACGCCTACATCGTCGTTATCATCAAATCCAACCGGTACAAATAAGTACTTCGGGTTTACTGCAACAACTTCGTCCGCCTTGGCAGTCGAAGTGTAGCCGGTAATGATAGTAAGTAGTGCTGTTATTAGTAATGCTGATTTTGTCATTTTACCTCCAGATTCCATGTATTTTTAAGACTCCTGCCGTGATTTAACAGCAATTAGGGTGCCATGGAAGTTAAATTCTAATTCAGGCACGGGCTTTAAAAAGCCTTTAAAAATGTGGGACTTATAGTCACTCACATTGGTAGAATTCGCCTTAATTTACAGGCTGGAGAGTTTTCACAAGTTGGGAAATATCGAATCCTTTTGCAACAGCAAGCTGCAAAATAGACTCATAAACGTCAGGATTCATCTGTCTCGTACGGCTTAATACCCACAAATATTTACGGTTTGGCGCTCCAACAAGTGCGTATTCGTACTCTTTTCCCAACTCTAAAATCCAGTAGTCACCCGTAAAAGGCCAAAAGAAACTGACCTTTAATTTTGCATTACTTTTTGTATCGGCAACGGTGGCGGTACCCTTGGCTGTGCGAATTTTTCCTTCGAGCGTTTGGTCCCGGCACGAGTTCAATACCTGGATTTTGCCATTTTCAAGCAGAGAATATTCTGCCTGGGTAGCAACGCATCCTTTTTGAAAGCTTTGTGGGAAGCTCGAAATCTCATACCAGACTCCTAAGTATCTGTTGAGATCTACATAGGGCACCGTTTCAGGAGGAGGAATAGATTTCCCCATCGAAAAACCGAAAGCAGGAGTGAGTAAAAGAAATAGTAATGTATGCATAAATACCTCTAATGCGAACAATACTCCGCGATACGAAATTTGCAATGAGTGAAGCTGTTCTGTCTGCTAGGAAGAGGATTACAACTAGATCACAGTTCTTTTTGCCACGCCTGGAACATGAGCACGCTCCAGAGGGGATTTTCAAAATCTTGTTTTTCTTTTAAGTGTTCTTGCCACGCTTTTGTGATGGGAGCGGAATTTAAGAGCCCGGTTTTTTGTAAGCTTTTTTCAGATAGTAACTCACTTGCCCAGTCTTTTAAGTCTGTTCTTAACCATTTTGCAATGGGAACACCGAAACCCATTTTAGGTCTGTCGGTTAAAGAAGTAGGAACATATTTTTCCAGAAGTTTTCTCATGATCCATTTGCCAGTACCTCGTCTGTATTTAACGGAAAGAGGCAAAGACCAGGCTAATTCGACTAAACGGTGATCCAAAAAAGGAGCGCGGGATTCCAGACTGACTGACATGGAGGCGCGATCCACTTTCACGAGGATGTCGTCTGATAAGTAGCTTGCGAAATCCAAAAACATCATTCTGTGGACGATATCTTCATCGGCCCATTTCCACGATCTTTTGGTAAAGGGAGTTTCTGCTTCCACACTTCCTGGTACAAGTTCAGTGGGTTTGTGCCATTGTGTCGTCATGGAAAGATAAAGATTATCAAAATCAGAAAAATTTAATGTGTTTGCAAGACGGTTAAAGCCGTGACGCTTTAATCTGGTTTTCACTGTCGAAGAAACTGGAAGAAGCGGAATGATTTGCTCAAAGTATTTTGCCTGGTGAGCAAGAGTAGAACCCATTTTCCTCAAAGGCCTGGGCATGTTATGCAAATTGCTCCACATCATATCCGAATAAAAATAACGAGGATAGCCTCCGAAAAGCTCATCCCCACCGTCGCCAGAAAGAGAAACCGTGACATGTTTTCTCGTCATGGCGCTGACAAGGTGTGTGGGAATTTGTGAAGAGTCGGCGAAGGGCTCGTCATACATCTGGGGAAGTTTTGGCACTACATCCAGCGCCATTTGCGGACTGACATACAATTCATGGTGCTCTGTTTTTAAATGCTCCGCTACTTTTCTGGCATACGGTGCTTCGTTAAACCCGGTTACATCAAAACCGATTGTGAATGTCTTTACCGGTTTCGTGCTGATGCGGCTCATGATGGAAACAATGAGGCTTGAGTCTACTCCGCCTGACAAAAAGGCGCCGAGCGGAACATCCGCAATCATTTGTTTGGAAACAGTATCGTACATTTGCTTTTCAAAAAGACTGAGAGCTTCTTCTTCCGAAACCTCCAGTGGATGCATGCGTTTTGATTGAATGACGTCGAACGGATTCCAGTAATACTTTGCAATGCGAAAGAGTTCAGCGCCATCAGGCATCTGTCTCGTATCAAACTTTAAATAGCCACCCGCTGGTAGCTTTTGCACTTTTTCAAAAATTGAATAGGGCGCTGGCACATACCCATGACGGAAATAGAGCGCCAAAGAGGATTTTGATATCGTCGCATCAAAATCGGGGTGTGCCTTAAGTGCTTTTAATTCCGAGCCATAGACAAGCGTTTTGCCGCTCCATCCGTAATAGAGAGGTTTTTCTCCCGTTCTGTCGCGTGCAAGCCAGAGTGTTTTTTCTTTTCTATCCCAAAGTGCGATAGCGAACATGCCGACGAGTTTTTGAAGAGTCGCTTCAAATCCGTACAGTGCCATCAGGGCCAGTACGATGCGCGTGTCCGAATGTCCCTTGTAGGTTTGTAAAAAGCCGGGAAATTCTTTTTCAATCTCTTTGGTGAGATCCTGGAAATTATAAATTTCGCCGTTAAAAGTAATGACGTATCTGCCGTCAGGCGATTGCATAGGCTGGCGTCCATCGACGGATAAATCCAGAATCGCAAGACGTCTAAAACCCATGGCGATGCCAGCGTCTGCATCCACCCACTCAAAACCATCGTCTGGTCCGCGGTGTAGAAGCGTATCGCGCATTTTTTTTATTAAATTACGGGATGTGTCTGAAGAAGTACCACCCGGTGTAAAAAATCCTGCAAAACCGCACATCTTATTTGGAACCTGTCAGCTGTTGGAATAAATAGGTAAATTCCAACGTTCTACGTTTTATCATTTGTTCGATATTGGCTGCAGCACTATGCCCGCCTTCCATATTTTCAAAATAATAAGGAGTGTAACCAAGAGATTCCATTTTGGCGATCATCTTTCTCGCATGGCCCGGGTGCACTCTGTCGTCTTTGGTAGACGTCATCAAAAACACTTGGGGGTAATTCTTGTCTTTAAACAAATTTTGGTAGGGGGAATACGTTTTTATCACTTCCCACATTTTAGGATCATCTGGGTTTCCATATTCCGCCGTCCAGGAATGGCCTGCAAGAAGCTTGTGGTACCGTTGCATGTCTAAAAGCGGGACTTCACACAAGACGGCATTAAAAAGTTCTGGGCGTTGGGTAAACGTTGCGCCGACAAGTAGTCCACCATTACTGCCGCCTTGAATGCCAAGGTGTTTGGGGGAAGTGACTTTTCTTTCTATCAGGTGTTCCGCGATAGCAATAAAATCGTCGTAGGATTTTTGCTTGTTTACGGTAAGAGCGGCCTTGTGCCACTTAGGTCCGAACTCGCCACCGCCTCGGATATTGGCAAGTGCGTAGACGCCGCCTTTTTCCAGCCAAACTTTTCCTAAAGTGCCTATGTATGCAGGAATTTCTGAAATTTCAAAACCACCGTAACCATAAAGCAACGTCGGGTTTTTACCATCGAGTGCAAAATCTTTTTTATGCACCAGAAAATAGGGGATTTTAACGCCGTCTTTACTTGTCGCTTCAAATTGTTCTGCAATGATTCCCTCACTGTTAAAGCGTGCGGGCATTTGCTTGATGATTTTAGGAGACATGTCTCCCATGCGGTAATAGCTGCTTGGAACGGTGAACGATTCGTAAGACGCAATCAAGGTGTCACTGAAATCATCGGCGGCAACCGGGCTGATGTTTCCAAAGTTGGGTAGCATCACATTGGCTTTACCCCATCCGCCGCAAGCGCGTTTAATTTTTGCGAGTTTCCCATTCACATTGTCGAGAAAGAAAACATAGATCGCACTTTGAGTAGTGACGAGATCCTTTAATGCCGTTTTTTCAGTCGGTGCAAATACCACTTCCAAAGATTCGTCGAAATTAGGTTCAGAAAGTCTTGAGACGGGAAGGGAAAGGACTGTTCCTGACTCATAGGTTTTTCCCTTGATAGACCAGTCTTTTCTCAGCCAGACTAATAGAAACTGATCGAATACCCCTTTGTATTCTACGTCTAAAGGAAAGGGGGATTTTACAAGTTTTGCCGGATCTTCAAACCAGTACAGCTCACTCTCAAAAAAACTGGGCGAGCGGTTGATAAAATGTAAATTCGTTTCCGGGCGAAACACCGTATAGCCGCTTACGGAAACATCGGCTTCTTGCCCTTCGTACACAGTGGTAGCTTGAGAAAGAGCAGTGCCGCGCGTCCATAATTTTACAATTCTGGGGTAACCCGAAAGCGTGAGCGAGCCTGCGCCAAAATCTGTTCCGACGTAGACGGTATTCTCATCTTTCCAGCCTACATTCGATTTCGCTTCGGGCAGATTAAACCCGTCTACGATCCAAGTCTTACTGATGGTATCAAACTCTCTTACGACTGCAGCGTCTTTCCCGCCACGAGAGAGAGAGACCAGGCATCTTTTGTGCTCGGATGGCAAACAGCTTACGCCTTTCCAAACCCAATTTTCTTTTTCCTCTACGGCGAGTTTGTCTATGTCTAAAACAGTTTCCCAGGTGATTTCTGTTTTTTCGTAATTTTCTAAAGAAGTGCGGCGCCACAATCCTCGGACATGCTGTTCGTCTTGCCAAAAATTATAGATAAATTGTCCCATCAAGGTCGGAGCGGGAACACGATCTTTTGCTAGTGCAATTCGTCTTACGTCTTCTTCAATAGTTTTGTAATTCTTGTCCGCCTCAAAGTGGGGGAGTGTTTTATCGTTGTGGGTTTTTACCCAAGCGAGCGCTTCTTTTCCTTCAATTTCTTCTAACCATAAATTGGGATCTTCTGTCGCGGCGACTGTCATAGTGGTTAATAATACAAGGGAAAGAAACGTTTTCATATTCACCTCTGTTGCTATGAAAGTATCGGGGCCCCCAGTTACTTGCAATAGATACATCATAATGCACCGGGCTAATCTGTGCTTTTTCGCTTGTATGCAAGTGAGATATACCGTCGTTGCGAGGGTGATAGCCCGAAGCAATCTCATTGGGATTGCTTCGCTCTACGAGCTCGCAATGACAGTTTTTAAAGTAAGTGCTAATGTTTTATGAATTACTGATATCGGAGTGCCTATGTTACAAAAATTAAGTTTGGTTCTTTTAGTTCCCTTTCTTCTTTATGCTGAAAATAAAGCCTCTCTCCAAAAGACGGGACCTGTGATTTACGGCGGCCAGTACGACAAACTTTATAAAAGCGGTGAATCTACGACAGTGCAGGGAAATGTTTTGTCGATGAAAGAATACGACAAGGACAAAGTAGACGGTCCTGGATTTGAAATGAAAGTGGCTACGGCGGCTGGGGATGTACGCGTACATCTGGGCCCGCGTTGGGTGAATAGTGACTACGATACAAAATTTAGAAACGGTGAACCGATTACGATTGTGGGCGTAAAAGTCACACTTGAAAAACAACCGGTCATTATCGCAGATAAAATTTTAAGAAATACCAATTTAAGCAATAGAAACCCTTCTGCATTAAAAACCGAAGGTGAGAAAAAATGAAAACTCTTCTGGCAGTTGTCTTTATTTTTACTCTTGTACTACCCACTTTTACTTTTGCTGTGGAAAATGCGGAAGATCAAGATACTAAAGTGATGACAATTCTTGTGAAGAACTGCGCCGGTTGCCACAATAAGGAAAACCACCCGGGCGCATTGTTTTTAAATCAGGCGCGTCTGAATGAAAAACAAACTCTCTCGCTGATGGAAAAGCTGGTGCGCACAAGCCAAATGCCTCCTGAACATGTGAGTTTTAGAAAGTCAGAAGACGGTAAGCTGCTTCTTGCCTGGCTTTCCAACCATAAAAAGAATTTAAAGAAGTAAGAAATGGCTCCTAAAAAGGCGATACAGATAAAAAAAATAGTCGATTTCCAAAGAAAGTTTGTCAAAGCTCGCGATTGGGAAAACTTTCACACTCCAAAGAATCTCGCAATGGCGCTAGCCGGTGAGGCTGGCGAACTTGTCGAAATATTCCAGTGGCTGACGCAAGAAGAATCTCTTCAGCTTGGAAAAAACAAGGTCAAGCGAGAAATGCTTGCCGATGAACTTGCCGATATTTTCTACTATCTTGTTCGTATCGCCGATAAATTGGAAGTGGACTTAGAAGACGCTTTCTGGAAAAAGATGAAAAAAAATACGAAAAAGTATCCGGTCAAACTCGCCAAAGGCAGTGCCAAAAAATACAATGAATATTAGTAAGTCTTCTGATCCCGAAGTACAAAAGTCCGTAGCGCTCTTGTCTGCCACCGAAATTGGAGTGGGAAGTTTGCTCCACGCTTTGCATTTGCCCTTTGCAGGGCATTTTCTGTCTTTAAACCAGGGTTTGGTTCTGATGATGCTGGTAAAAAAAGAAAAGGTGCGAGAAAAAGCTGTGAGCAATGTCAATGCCGTATCTACCACCTCTTCGCTGATGAAATCACTTTCGCCTGCAGGAAAGAAATTGACTCCGATGTTAGCAATTTCAGTGCAGGGGTTTTTATTTTCAATCGGTATTTTTCTTTTTGGAGTCAATCTCGTTGGTGTTTTACTGGGGATGCTTCTGTTATCTATCTGGGGCTTTGTTCAGCCTCTCTTAATTGCTTATATTTTGTTTGGCAGCCATTTTTTCGATGCTGTAGTGAAATTATGGACGGAGTTCTGCCAATATGTTTCTTTGCCTGTAGAAAATGGTCTATGGGTACTGCTGGGCGTGGTACTCATGAAAGTACTTGTTTCGCTCGTCCTAGCCGTTCTTTTTTGGGAGTCTAAAGAACATTTTGAGCTGGAATATATCGGATGGCTCGAAAGGGTGCGTAAAAATTCTCCGCTCAGTGTAAAGACTAAACGAAAGCGTTTGGGAGTAAATCCCTGGCTTCTCGTCTCTTTTGCGATATCCATTGGCTATTTTTTTATGAGTGGGCAAATCAATGCGGAAGGGATTTGGAGTTACGTGCTGCGCCCCTTAGCTGTGACGCTTGTTTTCTTCTGGTTGACTGCCAAGATCCCGTACTTTCAAAAGCTCGGCAGCAATACTAATAGCAATTTCTGAAGTGGCGTTTGTTCCAATCGCGAGTCCTATCGGACACCGTAATTTTTCTAGCAAACTTTGAGAAATTCCCGCTTCTACCAATTCCCGCTTGATTCTATCGCCTTTAATTTTACTTCCGATAACACCCACATACGCGCAATTGGGAAAGTGCGTGAAAATTTCTTTTAAAATTGGCACATCAAAGGCGTGGCCTTGAGTCATCACGACAAAATACGTCTGCTCGGAAAAACTTTGTACCAGTAGAGCAGGGGTTTCTGCATGCACGGCTTTTAGATTCGAAGAGGGGGTAAGTTTTTCCACCCATTCTTTTCGTGAGTCGATGCAAGTAATCTGGCAGGAAAGTGTTTGCAAAAGGCGCACGAGGCTTTGGGAAACATGGCCCGCACCGAAGACGGCGATTTCCCATTGTGCCGGAACAAAAACTTCAAAAAGGAAGGTGACTTCCCCGCCACAGGTCATCCCAATGTCTTTTTGCAGATTCCAGACGAAAGTTTCTGTATGTTTTTTTTGAAGACTAAGAAATTCTTTAGCCTTTTGAATGGCGCGTAATTCAACTTTCCCTCCACCGACGGTACCTAAGTTTAATCCCTCGCTTGTGATGATTGCTTTACTTCCTATGTCGGCAGGTGCTTCTCCTCTGGAATGAATCATCGACACAAGCACATGGGGAGTCCCGTGTTCCGCAAGTTCAGTCAGTCTTTTAAAAATATCTAACACGTTTCATCCCAACTTTTAAAACGCTCAGGACTAATCGCGCGCAAGACGACTTCTGAAGTGGCCGGCAGGCGAAGTCTTGGAAACTGGTTTTTGTAAATGGGTAAATATTTTAATGCATCCTGTATCGCCGCCCAAACACTGAGTCCTAAGAGAAGAGGCGGTTCCCCGACGGCCTTAGAGCCACGGATACTATTTTTGTTTTCCTTGTTTTCCAAAAGATTCACATTGAAGGTGCGTGGGATGTCTTGAATGCTGGGAATCTTATAGGTACTGGGCGAGTGCGATAAAAGTAATCCGTCTTTTGAGTAGAACAGGTTTTCAGTCGTCACCCAACCCATTCCTTGGATAAAGCCGCCTGTAACTTGTCCGATATCCAGCCCGTGATTGATGGGTCGGCCTAAATCCATTAACAGATCCACTGAGTCTACTTTTACTTCGCCCGTATCTTTGTGAATCGTGACGGTGCTTGCCGCTACCCCTTGAGTGAAATAAAAAAACGCGTTTCCTTCACCTGTCAGTTTATTGAAAGACAACCCGGGGATTTTATAGTGCGCATATTCCGAAAGGGAAATGCGGTTTAAATACGCCTCGTTTACGAGCTCCTTAAAGGAAATCTTTACGGTAGGAGCAAACTCGTTAAATACTTCACCGTCTTTAAATTGAATGCCGTTAAATGTTGCAGTACCTAGTTCCCAGTCCGCTCCTTGATTAGGATCTTCGGAGTCGTACAAACGGTTATCAATTTCTACTTCATGCACAGTGCCGAGTGGAGCGCCCGTTTTTGCCCATTGTTCTTTGGGAACTGTAAGAACATGGACTGCCAACTGGCTTAAGCGGGATTTGATTTTTCTCACAGCAAGTACTGCAGCACTGGCATTGAGATCGGTACCACTAGAAGCTGCAGTAGGAGAAGTGTTCGCATTTTTTTCTGTGGAAGTCGGCATCACGCGTACCTGACTCATGGAAAGCCCCAGCTCTTCTGCAACTACCTGAGCAACACGGGTGTTTACCCCTTGTCCCATTTCGGTTGCCCCTGTGGAAATTTGAATCGAGCCATCGCGATGTAAGACGACAAGTGCATTGGCTTGGTTCAAAAAGCGAGTCGTAAAAGAAATGCCGAATTTGACGGCAGTGACAGATAAGCCTCTTAAGGTTTTTAAATCTTTTTTGTTATGTTCTTCAATTTCTTTTCTTTTGGAATAGTAGTTTGAATCTTTTTCTATTTTAGCGAAAAGTTCTGGCAGGCAATTGTTTTCGATGTGTTGCCCATAGGGTGTGATGTCTTCGCCCTTTTTATAGCAATTCAGTTTTCTAATCTCGAGCGCATCTTTTTTAAGAAAGTGAGCAATTTCTTCGATAATCCGCTCGATAGTAGCAACTCCCTTGGGGCCACCAAAACCGCGAAAGGCCGTGTGTGGGTGGTAGTGCGTGCGGCAAACTTGTCCCGTGATTCTGATGTGAGGAATGTAATAGGCATTATCGCTATGGAGCATCGCACGTTCCATAATGGCTGTAGAAAGATCAGCATAGGCTCCGCCATCAGAAAACAATTTTACTTCTAATCCTTGAATTTTTCCGTTTGTATCAAAAGCGACCCGGTACTCATTTTCAAACGGGTTTCTTTTGCCCGTGATAATCATGTCGTCGTCTTTGGTAAGCGTAATGCGAGCAGGAGCTTGAAACTTTTTTGCGACAAGGGCTGCGTAGGCCGCGATGGGAGCCGCTTGTGATTCTTTTCCACCGAAAGCGCCGCCCATTCTTTTTACAATGCACACAACGTCTTTGGAATCGAGTCCGAGAGCGTGTGTGACAACATGTTGGGTTTCTGTCGGGTGCTGAGAAGAAGAGTGTATTTCAAACTGGCCACTTTCTTTCGGATAAACGATCGCAGCCTGGCTTTCCAAATAAAAATGATCCTGACCCTGGATAACTATTTCGCCAGTAAGTGTATGAGGTGCATCACGAAAAGCTTTGTCGGTATCGCCTCTCTCGATTTTTCTTTCACTTCCGATAAAAGATTTAAGCTTCTTTGCTTCTTGAATGGATAAAATGGGCGAGCGTTTCTTATATTGGATTTTTGCCGCTTTAATACCTTGGTTCATTGCCGTTTTATTCGTAGCGGCTACTAGGGCGATGGGTTCTCCGACAAAAGCGACCTCTTTGTCCGCTAAAAGCGGTTGATCCTGAAAAATGGTTCCCCAGAGGTTGTGGACAACATCTTTTGCCGTTACCACTCCTACTACGCCTTGAATGCCAAGTGTTTCGCTGAAATCCGCTTTCGTAATTTCCGCACTGGCTTCGCGGCTGTAGATGATGCCTACAAGAAGTTCGCCATGGGCTTTTCTTCTATCGTCTATAAATTCCGATTGTCCGGTGACATGGGTGTGCGCACTATCGTGAGGGATATTCATGTGAATGCCTCACTTAAAAAATCGGTTAACAGGTTTTCTGCTAAGAGTCTTCGAAACGAACTAGACCCTCGAAGATCAGATAGGGGTTTGATTTCAGATTGCAGACTATCAATAGCCTGTTTCAGAAGTTCAGCGGAATACTTTTGGCCTTTTAACAGACTTTCCGTTTTTTTCAGACGTAAGGGAGTCGCGGCAACGCCTCCATAGGCAATAGTAACGTGCTCTATGGCCTTACTTTTGTCCGTTTCCATTCTGAAAGCCGCATTTACACAGGAAATATCCAGATCTTTTCGAATAGAAGATTTTTTTAACCGAAGAAATTCTTTTTTCTCAGGGATATCAAATTCCAGTCCCAAGATTAGATCTGCTGGTTTTAAAAGCGTCTTTCGGTAATCGACATAAAATTTATCCAAGGGAATTTTGCGTTTACCCGTTTTTGATTGAACAACCACTTCTGCATGCGTGGCGAGTAAAAAAGGAGCCGAATCTGCAATAGGTGACGCGTTGGCAATATTGCCGACTAATGTAGCTACAGCTTTGATTTGAGGAGACGCAAAAAGATCCAAAAATTTTGAAAATTCAGGAATCAAGTCAGACAAGTCGGATCTTAAGTCCGCAAGTGTAGCCCGCGCGCCCACAAAGAAACGGTTTTTTCCCACTTTTTTTGTGGCGTAGAGGCTTTTTACCAGATGCAGGCTGAGAAGCTTTTCATACTCCATTTTATTCTTATTTACGAGAACACCTAAGTCCGTTCCTGCAGCTATGATGCGTGTTTTCTTTTCTTTTTCGAGACACTTTTGTGCTTCTTTTTCGGTAAGGGGAGCCTGAATAGAAAAATTCTTAGAGGTGATATGAAGCGCACTTTTAGCCGCTTTTAATAATTCCTTTTCAATCTTTGCCGAATCAAATTTTTTCCAAAGCGGTTCGCAAGCCTTCAAATCAAGCGCCGCCGTTGCTTCTATGAAAGGAACATATCCGGTACAGCGGCACAAATTACCCGTAAGAAAATTTTTTGTTTCTTTTTCTTCGATTTTCGAAAAGTCTTTTGACTTCAGTCTTTTTTCCACAAGCCCGCTCAAAGCGCAGACAAAACCGGGCGTGCAGTAGCCACATTGACTGGCATTTTTTTCCACCATGGATTTTTGTACGGGACTAAGCTCTTCGCCTCGGGCTATCCCTTCTACCGTGATGAGTTGCGAGCAATCCATCTGCGCGATAGTAGTGATGCAGGAATTAATGGTTTGAAATGTTTTTTCTCTGTTTAAAGGAGAAGAGCGAAGCACCGAACAGGCGCCACAATCGCCTTCCGCACAAACGATTTTAGTGCCGGAGAGATTTAATTCTTCTCGTAAATAATCAGCAAGCATCATGGACGCATCCGCGCCACGCACTTCATGCCGTACTCCATTGATGTATAAAAGCGCGTAGTCTCTCATAGATGCATCATTGTCCCATTAAAATGAGTGTTTCAGAGATATAGCCCCGGCTGCTTCCTTTAGAATTAATTGCACGTCTTGCGGGGATTAGCTTAATTTGCCAGTCAGCGTATAGGTTTTTGATAAAGCTTGCGGCAGAGTTAGATAAAATAATTTTAGCACCTCTATTTGCCGCACGTTCACAGGCCACTTTTAACCTGGTCTGTTCGGCTTGTGAAAAGCCCTTTGCCATATACTGGTTAAAAGCCGAGGTGCGGTTGAGTGGCTCATAGGGCGGATCACAGTAAATCACCGAGTCTTTGCCTGCCAGATCGATTACTTTTTCAAAGTCCCAGTTGGTCAGCCGCGCTTTTTTTAAGCGCTTGGAAACCTCAAGGAGATTTTCTTTTACATACAATTTAGGGCATTTTTCTCGCTTGCCGTAGGGAACATTAAATTTTCCAGAGGAATTAAGACGGTAAAGCCCATTAAAACCTGTTTTGTTTAAAAATACCGTACGCGCCGCTTTTTCCACCTTGTCGGTTGGATGGTGCGATCGCATTTCATAGTAAAATTCTTCACAGTAATTTTTTGAAAAGAGATCCAGCCACTTTATCAATTGCTGGGGAGATTTTTTAATGACTTGATATAAATTAACAAGCTCAGGGTTTGCATCATTGATATGACTGTCGACCGAATGGTTGAGTGCGAAGAACACAGCGCCACCGCCGAAAAAAGGTTCGTAATACAATTTTGCGCGGGTCGGAAAATGTTTTAATAAATGCGGTAAGGGGCCGGATTTTCCCCCAGCCCATTTTAAAACAGGTTTAGCGCGTTTGTGTGTATTAAATAGCATCAATTATCTTCTAATGAACCTGCGGTATTAGCCAAATGATCGGGACGAATTTTTGACGGATCAAATTTTTCAGCCGATTCAAACATCTTGTCCATGGTATCTTCAAACGATAAGGGTGTTTTTCTAAAGCGTAAAGGATTGAGTCTTGCGATGACAAATGTTTTTAAAAAGGGACTGGTTAATCCCTGTTTTTTCAACTTTTCGACAATCTTTACGACTTCCTTGTCCAAAGAAAGAATGACGCCTGCTTGTTTCTCCCTTTGGGTGAGCGACTTGCCTAATTTTTCTTCCAAAAAACTTTCTGTTTTTCTTAAAATCGAAAAGTACGCGCCGCCTGAGAAACGCGGATTTTTTTCATAACACGCGCCTAATATAGGGTAGGCAGCTTCTTCTAATTCAGAACCAAAATCCGCTTCTAGACTGGAGGGTGTTTCTTTTGCGAGTTCTTTCAGCAGTCTAATCGCTTCTAATGATTTTTCTTTTACGTTGTAAGCTTTCTCTGTGTTCAAAGCCAAAATTTGATAGGCCACTTCCGTTTCAGCCACAACGAGCGCGACTATTGTCTTGCAACCCAATTTCTGCATTGCTGACATCCGGTGAAATCCATTGGGAGTATAGTATTTCCCCTCGTAACGGATGACGATAATCGGATCTAAAAAACGGTTCAATTTTTCGATTTTTTCAGCGAGTCTTTTTACATGCGTGTCGGATAAATCTCTTTGATAGGAAGTTGGTTGAATCAGACTTAACGGAAGAGACGCAAAAATCTGCCAGTTGCCGCCCAAAGGCTCCCGGTACGTACTTAAGACACAACCACCGTCTGATACAATCTGGTCAGTCAGTTTTTCAAGACTGACGGGGAGATCAGTAGAGGCAACTTCATTGGGGGTAAGCCCCTTCGTATTTTTTCCTACTCTTTTGCGACGTTTTTTCGGTAATTTTCTAGCCATAAATTCGAATCGCTAGTGTAGAAGATTTTTTTTTCAACTACGAGCGAAGAGTGATGATGCGATATGTTAAAATTAAAGAATTGAAAGGACGACCATATTTCACTAGAAGTAGTACCGACAATTGGAATGAATGAGGTGTTTTATGAAGGTACTCGTCACTGGAGCCACAGGATTTGTAGGCACAAAGCTCGTAAATGAATTATTTCGTGACGGACATGAGATCAACATCCTTTCCCGCAATGCAACGTCCGCAAAAAACAAATTTAGCGTACCCGTAAATACCTTTGATTGGAAAACGGAAGAATTGCCATCGTCTGAAGCTTTTGCAGGAGTTGAGGCTATTGTAAATCTGGCTGGCGAGGGAATCGCAAACAAACGTTGGAGCGAGACACAAAAGAAAAAAATTTATGACTCGCGCATTGTGGGAACAACCAACCTGCTAAAAGGGATGCAAAAATCCGGTGTAAAACCAAAAGTGGTTGTCAGTGCCTCTGCTATCGGATTTTACGGAGATAGAGGCAATGATGTGCTCCAAGAAAATGCGGCAAAGGGCACAGGTTTTCTCTCTGACGTCTGTGCAGATTGGGAAAAAGTAGCGATCGAGAATACTTCTGGAGTTCGTCTGGTAAATTTGCGCATTGGTGTTGTCTTAGGAAGCCAGGGCGGTATGTTGCAAAAGCTTTTACCACTTTTCAAACTCGGATTGGGTGGGCCTGTGGGTAACGGAAACCAGTGGATGAGTTGGGTACATGTTGACGATCTCATTTCACTAATCAAATTCTCTCTAAAGACAAACGAAGTCGCGGGCCCTGTGAACGCTGTTGCGCCTAACCCAGCAACAAATAAAGAATTTACAAAAGCTATGGGAACTGCACTTTCTAGACCGGCAGTGCTGCCAGCACCTGCGTTCGGGATTAAACTTGCGATGGGAGAACTTTCCGCATTGGTACTGGATAGCCAAAAGGTCAGCTCTGAAAAGGCCGAAAAACTAGGGTTTAAATTTGAATACCCTACAATCGATAAAGCGCTGAACGAAATTGTAAAAAAAAAAGTGAATTAGAAGTTCAGGAACTTTTAACGTACCAATGGGTGAACCATCCGGTTGAAAAAGTATTCCCCTTTTTCTCCAATGAGAAAAATCTGGAGACTTTGACTCCAGAGTTTCTTCAATTCAAGGTGATTGGCAAATCCACTGCCGAAATGGGAAACAATACGAAAATAGATTACCAGTTAAAATTAAAAGGCGTTCCCTTCAAATGGCGCTCGGAGATTCAAGATTGGATTCCCAATAAGCAATTCGTAGATACACAACTAAAAGGTCCCTACAGTTATTGGCACCATACACATTCTTTTGAAAGTGTGCGGGGAGGAACCTTAATGATCGATCGCGTGCTTTATCGTATGCCACTGGGAACAGCAGGGGAGTTTGCGACTCTTTGGCAAGTGAAGCGAGATTTGAGCACTATTTTTTCTTTCAGACGCAAGAAAATTGAAGAGTTATTTCCGTGAACGACGCTTTTGCAATCCACTGGTTTCGTAGGGACTTAAGAGTTGCCGGAAATCCTGCCCTGCAATGGGCATTGAAAAAATATAATGGGCGTGTTGTCGGTTTATTTTGTTTTGATTCGAAGTTTCTCGCAAGATCAGATTTCTCTCATAACCGTTTTCAATTCTTCTTGGAATCTCTGCAAGCGTTAAAGAAAGAACTGCACGAAATGGGAGGGGAACTTCTTGTTTTGGATCAAAGTCCATTGGACGCGATGCCTGTGCTTTTCAAACAATTTAAAAAAAATCCAGACTGCGTCACCTGGAACCGTGACTATGAGCCGTTTGCCAGACACCGCGACAGCGAGATGGAAAAAAAACTCACACAATTGGGCGTTCAAGTCCATACCGAATCAGATCACTTACTGATTGAACCGCAAGAACTCCTCTTTTTTTCAAAAAAAAGCGGGCCTTACCAAATTTACACTCCTTTTAGCCGAGTATGGCTTGAGATGTTGAAACTTCCTCAAGTTAAAAACAGAATAGAGAGACAAACGGCAAAGTCGCACTCCATAACACTGAAATGGAAACCCCTATTCATAAAAGAAAATGCCCCCACTGATAGTCTAACAATATTTCTCGATAAAAATAAAAAACACGTGGATGTTCCTATTCCCAAAGCAGGAAGTTTTGTAGCTTTACAGAAAATACGAGCATTTGCGGACAAAGTGAGCGGCTACAGCGGAAAACGCGACATTCCTTCTGTGGATGGAACGTCACAAATGTCCATTTATTTGAAAAATGGCTCTATCACGACTGCAAAGATTATTTCGGAGCTTTCTCTCCAAAGTGCAAGAAGCGAGAGTGCGAAAAAATATTTAAATGAACTTATCTGGAGAGAGTTTTACTACCATATTTTATTTTTTCATCCTCACGTCGAACAGGAAAGTTTCAAAAAACAGTACACAAACATCAAATGGGAAAACGATTCCAAACTTTTTAAGGCCTGGACAGAAGGAAAAACAGGTTTCCCCATTGTAGATGCGGGGATGAGGCAGCTCAATGCTACCGGTTGGATGCATAACCGGGTGCGAATGATTGTTGCTTCTTTTTTGACAAAAGATCTGCTTATCGACTGGCGTTGGGGCGAAAAATATTTTATGGAAAAATTACTCGATGGTGATCTTGCGCCCAATAACGGCGGCTGGCAGTGGGCAGCCTCTACGGGGTGTGATGCACAACCTTATTTCAGGGTATTTAATCCTACAACTCAGAGTGAGAAGTTTGATCCAGATGGCGTGTATCTAAAGAGATGGATTCCTGAGTTAAGACACTTGTCCGCCAAAGTGATTCACAATCCGGCACCTCTGGAAAGAGGCGATTACCCCGAACAAGTTGTGGATCATGCAGAACGTAGAGAGCGTGCGATAGAACTTTTTAAACGAGCCTAAGCAGTTACCATTTTTTACAGGTAATAGAATAGACAGTGCCATTTGGTGCTGTGGCAAATCCATTTGCCATTTGCGTTGTGTGATCCAGCATCAATGCTAATTCATTTATCCGGTGAGTGGGGCCTTCTAAGGGGGCTTTCAATAACCAAGCTTGAATGAGGCGATCGTTTGTCAAAGTCACAGGGACAGGCTGGACGCACTTAAAAGCAATTTCGTAAGCGTCTTTGGCACCTTCAAAGTAATTGCCTTGAGTGGAAATGCACGTGTTGGATTTTGCATCGTACTCGATCGTCGAGTGAATCATGATAGTGTCAGTTGAATTGTGATTGATGACTGAGCAGGAAAGTTCATATTTGAAATCTACTAACGATACGGCTGCATGGGAAAATGCAGACACGAAAAGTGTTAAAACCAATAATTGTCGTTTCATCAGAACCTCCAAGAGAGGGGCTATTTAACATGAAACGAACAGTCGAATCCATACAATTAGTGGCGTTATCTATCTAGCCCAAAGTACTTCCTAAGTTGTTTGATATCTGGAAGATTTCCAATGTGCTTAGAAATGTCACCTGCTTGCGGAGTGCCAGTGAGTCTTAAAGCTTCTCGCAATTCAGCTGGTGTCGCTGTTTTGCCGACAGCTTTCAACATTCCGAGTAAAGAGGCACTACTGCCCGCAACTACAGGAGTCGCGCTGGACGTACCGCTAAACTTAGCCGTATATTTACGGTTCGAACCTCCATTAAATAATGTCCCATAACCGGTAGTAACCATGTTGTTGCCATACCCGTGTACGTCCACTCGGCTTCCGTAATTAGAAAAACCTAATTTAGCATGTGGAGTATCAGAGTTCGGTGCTCCTGCGGCTCCAACGATAATGGCGCCAGAGTCTCTAACTTTTAAATCAAATTTTCCGTTGTAAGCAGGACCATCGAAGTTGGAACTCCCGTTGCCGGCAGCTTCAATGACGTGGATTCCTTTAGCAGTTAAAGTTTTAAAAGCATCAAAGGTCGCTTGCCAGTATTCTACAGCAGAATAATTTCCGTTATCCGGTCCTGATTTTTGTTGCTCTATAATGAGAATATCTCCTTGAGACAATTGGCTTGCTGCCAAATCATACGTACTGGCAGATTCGAAATAGGCAATGCCATACTGCGCTTGGTTTGCAATCCCTGTGACTCCGACGGTATCTTTTTTTCCTGCTACAATGCCCCATACCGCAGTTCCATGATCACTATCTTGTGTCGCCTTTGGACTTTTCCAAAACGGAGGCAAGTAGTCTTCATGTTTGGAATTCCATCCCCATTCCACATCTATCAACTTGATGCCTTCCCCAGCTCCACCTGGGTATTGCCACGCAAGTTCGGCATCGACTCCTTCGGGAGCCATTCTTAAATGGAATTGATCCTTTTGGTAATCAGGTGTTTCCGCTTTTGTTTCCTGTTGTACGAAAGTTTTGGAATCGTCTATTACTGCAGATTCACTGTTGGGATCAAAATAGGCGAATTCCACACCCGGTGCTTCAAAGACATCTTTTAAAAGCAGTTCACTTTCAGAAAGGGGTAAACAGCTATGTCCTCTTAATTGAAAATAATTTTCCAGGTGAGGAAGCTTTTCATTTCCTCTGGATTCGGCTTGAAGTCTTTCTCTTTTATAGATTTGAGCGGATCTCACAAACAATGGAGAAGCCTCTAATTCAATGGATTTTGAATTTAGATTTAAAACCAACTGCTGGATTAACTGATTCGCTTCTTCCGCAGTATAGCCGTCGCGGATTTTCACTATCAGATTGTCGCTTGTCACCCGACGTGATTTTAAATTCTGGATATTTTCTTCTATGGTGTGTGAAGCAAAAACCAGATTTGAAATCAGGATACTAAAAGTGAGAAACGTTGCGTTGAGTTTGTTCATGAAATGCCCCCTATCTTTAAATTGTAGAGACCGGTAGAAAAAGTGTGCTTTTTCTGCAGGTTTGTTAATATCTTAAGTTAACAAGAGGTATTTGCAGGCGGACAGCTCGAACGGAGTGTTAAGCAATTGAAATCATTTGAACTTAAACCCTATTATGGCCACGAAAAAGAATTGAGCATCTGCGTCGATACTTCCTTTCAATTTACCGTTACGGGCAATACAGCGCTTGTGAAGTTGCCCCCACCTTCGAAAAGCCCTGCAAAAAAGGACGGTTTATACAACACAACTTGCTTTGAAATATTTATCGCAAATTCTTCCGGCCAATATCTGGAGTGGAATTTTTCACCTGCGCTTGATTGGTGCCTATTTAGTTTTGAAAGTGAGAGAAAAAAATCTTCAGACTTATTAGGCAAAGAATCTTTTTCCCAGTTTCATTTTGATGTGAATCCACAGAGCCTGAACTTAAAAGTGCAGTTGGATAGTGCACGAATCAGAAAAGTCTTAAACTCCCCCGGCAAGTTAAAAGCCAGTATGACTGCTGTGATTGAGTTTCAATCGGGTAAAAAAGATTACTATGCGTTTAAGCACTTAAAAGATAAACCGGATTTTCACGATCTGAATGGGTTTTTAATAGATTGGTAAAAATCGCTTGCTTCGAAGTTTAAGACCTTAAAACTTTCCTTAAATGCCACAGGAATCATCAGCATTTCAGTAACGATAAAACCTATCGCAAAAGCATAATAGCCCATGAAGCTCGACAAGATACATGCGAATACCAGTGAGAAGGCAGAAGAGATGACCAAAGAATAACTAATTTTTGAAAGCTGATTCATCGAAATAGCGGGAAGGGCGGCATTACTCCAAACCCCGTGAAAAAGAATTCCCATTAAAAGCACTTGCAAGAGCATCGGATCAAACGAAATTTGTTTGTGCGTCCAAAACTCATATACGGGAGCTCCGAACTTGAATAAAACAATGGAGCAAACGAGTGTGACAAGTGTGGAAGAAAATAAACAAGTGATGAAAATGTTTTTTGCTTTTTCCATCTCCAACCGTGCCAGTGCGATAGAAAATTCCGGCAGAATCGAGTTTCTGATAAGCGCCCCGATTTGATAGACAGAATTTGACAGGGTTCTTACCGTGTTGAATGCCGAGACAACGACAGGCCCAAAGACAGCGCCCAATATCAAACTTGTTCCGTCGTATTTTATTCTGTCTGCTAAGGGAAAGAGTAAATAGGAAAGAGACGGCTTTAAAAGTCGTTTCACCTGTAAGAGCTCTGCTTCAACGGGCATTTGCAACCAGGCATGTTCTTTTTGTACTGCACGCTGCATGGAGAAAAAACCAATTAAGCGGGTCGCGAGCAGTGCATAGGCTACGTGAAGCATTTTTCCACCGGCAATGACTGTGAAGCCTGTCACACAAAATTCCGCCAATCTAAAAAAGCTGTTCCACATCGTGCCTTTACTTAAATTTCCGTGAGCTCTTAATACATCATGCAATAGTCCCGTTCGTTGCATGAGAAAGGTGTGAGTGGAAAGACACAGAGTAATCCAGACTAGATCTTGCGAAGGGGATTCAATGCCCAACATTTTCCAAAGACCTGTAAAGCTCGATAAGAAAATAATTAGGGAGCTTGCGGCGGTAAACATCACAGCGCTTGTAAAAGATACCGATTTAAAAAGTTTCGCACATTCTTTGATCTTCTCTCTAGAAACAAGAAGGGTAATCTCAGTCGCCTGTGCACCTAAAAGGCCTAAGTCACTGATGAAAAGCCAATTCGTGAAAGATTGAATGATAAACCACTGGCCGAGTTGCTCCTTTCCCCAAAATCTTAAATAAAGGGGAATAAGCGATAATTGAATTACAACAGAAACGCCTTGAGCAAATACCGAAGTCAGCAGATTGTGTGTCAGTCTTTTTTTAAATGTAAGTTTCATTTTTTAATATTGGAAACAGTTCGCTCCGAAGAGTTCATTTGCAACCAGGCATAAACTTTTTCCTTGAACGCCGGATCATTCCACTTTTGAGATCCAGTGAACATAGCTAGTATTTCACCGTTTGCATTTAAAAGATACGTTCTGGGCACGGAGTAGCCTAAGTTGAGCTCATTTGCCAGACCCCCTTTGGGATCTCTAAAGCTAGTCACGTTTTTTCCGTACTTAGAAAGAAAGGAGGCAATTTTGTCTCCGCTTTCAGCATCTTCCACAGAAACAAGGTGTACTTTTCCTTTGCCCATTTCCAACTCTGCTTTGAAAGAAAGAAGACTGGGTAATTCTTCCTGACAGGGTCCGCACCAGGTTGCCCAAAAGTGCACAAGAGAAGGGCGGTCAATCAATTTGCCTATGCTGACAGGTTTATTGTTTGAGTCTGTCATGTCGAATTGCAGTTTTGCAAAATTGGGAAAGCTGTAATTTTCGCAAGTTCCTTTGATGGAGTTTGCTTTATCCAGCGCTTTGGTCATTGCTTGATCCAGATTGGAGTGAACATAGTACCAAGCTTCCGACACTTCTCCATTCGGAGCGATAACAAAAGACGTTGGAGTAGAGATAACGCCAAACAGGCTGTTTACCATTCCCGAATCCACAAGCACCGGGAATTTGATTTCCGTATTTTTGATATAAGCTTTTGTAATATTGCGATGAGAAGTTCCATCCTGTCTGTCTGCCTTGATGTTACTGACAGAGACCACGTTGTATTTGGACGGATTTGCTTTCATGTGTCTAACAATTTCTGGGATTTCTTTCTGGCAGTGTTTGCAGGTAGAGGACCAGAAGACGAGTAATGTCGGCTTCCCATTGGCAGACTTTCCCGTGAATTTATAGGGAATGCCACTTGTGATGTCGTTCAATGTAAAATTGGGCGCGCATTTTCCTACAAGTTGTGAAGAGGGAAAATACTGGGGGGTAATTTTGTATTGGGGGCTAGACTGGCCTGCTTCAACTTGAGCAAGAACTTCTTTTGTCGTCTTCTTCTCATCTCCGGGAAGTAAGGCGTTCAAAGCTCTTAATCTTAATGCGACAAGGGTTCCATCACCGCCTACAAGAGTTAAATTTGGTGTCTCTTGAATGTTTAATTGTTTCATTGCCTCATGTTCTTCATCGATAAGAATGGTAACGTCTTTAGGAAGGGGCAGGGACTTGATGGATTCCCACGCGCTTTCTAATCGGTAATCACCGCCTCTGCCGACAACGACGTAAAACTCCGTATTTTTGTTGTTTTCACGAATGTATTTTTCTGTTTCCAAAAGTGTGCTTTCAGAAAAACCGTAACCAGGAGAGTGAAAGAATAAGGCAACCGGTTTTCCTTTTCCAAATTTACTTTGTATATCGAAATCCACAGTTTCTAATTCGTGTCCGTTGCTTTTCACCATTTTTAATTTAGAGGGCACGACAAAAGCACCTTTATTCCAGTTCACAACCGATTCACCATCTTGTGCTCCAGGAAGTGAAGCACTCTTGCCTGTTTTCACAAGAGAAGTGCGGTAAACTTTTTGACCAATGAGTGTGACGACCATGCATACGGAAAAAGTTGTCATTGCAAATTTCGTGGTTGCTTGCTTGAAATCAAACAGCTCAGCCCATTTCTTAAAGTGTTGAAGAGGGTTTTCCCATAGTGCGATTCCAGAAAGGATCGGGATCGAAAGATTGATGAGATAGAGTCTGAAACACCAAAGGCAAAGATAGCCGACCTTTACCGTCGAAATATAGTAAAGATAACCCGAATACGCACTTGTCATTAAGCCGATAAAAAAGACGGATTGCAGCGCATTTTTTTGTTTTTTTCTAAAAAGAATGAGCGCAAGTATGAGCAGGTAAGTGGGGATCGCAAAGACCGCAATAGGTACTCCGAGAAATTCTGAGTACTTGCTTGTGTTCACTACTTCGCAGTTAATAGTTGCGTTCTCTGGGCAATTTACGAGAGAAACCGAGCTATCGCCGTACAATTCGTTTTCGTGGTGCCAGGTTAAATAACCGCCGATTCCGATGCCGATTAATACAAAAACAGTGAGTAAATGCAGCGGCCATTGGTACTTAATGGAACCGCTTTGTTGTGCGTTTAAGATTTGCTTCTGTTTACTTTGTCCCATAAGTCCTCTTATCGATAGGAAAATTCAATATTCTTATTGGTTATAAACAGATATTATAGCAAACAAAATACAAGTAATCGGCTGTAGAAGATTAGATTAAAACTTATTAATGATGCGATGCAATTAATGCGGATACACTTACCAAAGAAGAGTGATTTTTCAAGTCTAGTAAGTTATTACACCTGGTCGTTTATCGCTTTTTTAATCCTGCCGCTCACTCTGCATCCTAGATTTTATGACTTAAATAATCCTTTGATTGAGCCTCATCCTTGGAGACAAAATCAAACTGCCTTAACTGCGTATTATTTCAATAAGGGGTTTGGAACAGTCTTTGATTACCGATCTCCTTACGGAGGGAAACTATGGAATTACGTGATAGAGTTTCCGCTCTACCAGTGGCTTGTTGCACACGCCATGCAGCTGGGCTTTTCGCTTGAGATGACTGGTCGGCTTATCAGTGTTTTATTCTTCTTTGTCGGGTCAATTTATTTATACAAAATCACAGAGAAAATTTTCTCTAAAGAGATTGCCCTCTGGTCGTTTGTTTTTTATACCATTTCGCCGTTTAATATTGTTTATTCCCGTACCGTACTTATTGATTTGATGGTGCAGTGTTTTTGTTTGATGAGTGCGTATTACCTTGTTTGTCTCGAAGTAAACGAATCCAAGAAAAAGAATTTCATTCTTTCTGTTTTGTTTGGAATTCTTGCCAGTACGGGAAAAGTGACTGTCTGGTTTTCCGTGGGACTCACTGCTTTTTTCTACTTGTGCTATTGCTTATTTTATCAAAAAGAAAAATTAGAAAAGCACAAGTATCTCATCTACTCACTTTGCTTACAGGGGATTATCGGCTTTTCTTGGATGAAGTGGTCTACTCATGTATTAGGCATTACCGGTGATTTTAATGCTCCAAGATGGTTTTTTGGAGAACTTTACCAGCGCATTGAAGGATGGAGATGGGTGAGGCTTTTCAATATAGTTGGAAGAAGTATTCTTTCTGATTTTTTAGTGTTGCCTTTTCTTTTTGCAATTCTTGCGACGAGAAAATATGTGGTTTCACGCTTGATACTGCTACTCGTAATCTTTATCCCTGTTCTCATTTTATTTAATATTCATGTACACCACGATTATTATTTTATTACCGAAACGCCTTATATTTTTGTGTTGGCGGGTATCGGGATGGCCTCCTTGATGACTGTACGAAAAAAGCTCTTGCTCTATGTCTCACTCTCTTTGATGGTATTTGTTTTCGGTTGGCGGATAAAACATTTGGATTCTATTTTGGGAATTATCTACCATGATTTTCGCCCTCAGATTTCTGAGATCTTGACCTTGAAATCCATGACGGAGCCGACTGAGTTGATTTACTACCACTCAGACTCTATTGGGCACTTGGAAATCCCCTTTTACTCTGAAAGAAGTGTGCTCTTAGGCCCCAGCCGATTTTTTGGAAAAGAAGCACATTCAGAGGAAGCCTTA
Source organism: uncultured Pseudobdellovibrionaceae bacterium (assembly GCA_964396165.1). Taxonomy (GTDB): domain Bacteria; phylum Bdellovibrionota; class FAC87; order UBA2466; family UBA2466; genus CALCZU01. The sequence goes on along the minus strand of CAYNEF010000001.1, from coordinate 127,127 downwards.
GTTCCCACTGTTTTTTGGCTGCGTACAAATGTTGCATTCGATTACCTGGATTCTTACCCTACACTTTCTCTGCAAACTCATACTAGTGGCTTTCATATACTCCGCTCGCAACTGCCGGATGGTTCTTTGTTAGATCCTAAAAAAGCAGTTTCAGTGAGCAATTTACCTGACGCAACCGCTCTGGTTTTCAAAGAGGGTGAAAAAGAAATTAATTCATGCAATGCAAAAAATAATTATGCTGCGTTTAAATTGCCTAATGATGTTAAACGCATTGAGTTGTATTCTGAGGCTACAAAGCAGACTTATACACTCCCCGCCAAGCAATTCCTCTACTTACCTTCCGTAAATCCTATCGGCTGTCGATTCACTGTGTCACTTCTAAAATAAAGATTGTTAAGAAATCTTGATAATTGTGCCGATAAATTAAATGAGAACTCTTATAACCATGCTTAAACGATTTAAAAGAAAATCAGCAGAGTACGAGATTCGTATCGCTCCCAAGCGAGGAATCACGTTTCCAAACCTCTTCGAGGTTTGGCAGTACAGAGATCTGCTTTTTCTATTTGTGCAAAGAGAGTTCATTTCCAAATACAGACAAACTATATTAGGTCCGTTGTGGTATGTGCTACAACCGCTTCTTCTCTCTGGAATTTTTAATCTCGTATTTAGCAATATCGCTCAATTGCCTACAGATGGTGTGCCACCTATTTTATTTTATCTCTGCGGCCTCGCAACGTGGGGATACTTCGGGCACTCTTTTGAAGGTGCTGCCAATTCATTAGTACTCAACGCGCATCTAATGAGTAAAGTCTATTTCCCAAGACTTACAGCTCCTCTAGCTGCGATTGCTTCTAAACTCATGATGTTCTTCATTCAATTTGGAATGTTCATCTTAGTGTATTTCTATTACAAGTTTTTCACGGTAAGTGGCGCACACTTACATTTCACAAACTTCGTCTTTATGGTGCCCATTTTATTTTTAATCTCTATCTGTTTGAGCTTGGGCGCAGGTCTGCTTATGGCAGCCGCTACTGCTAAATATAGAGACTTGGTACACATGACTGGCTTTATCATCCAGCTCTGGATGTACGCGACCCCCATTATTTTCCCGGTTTCCCAGTTCCCGGTTAAGTGGAGATTCCTTGTGTTTTTAAATCCAATGGCAACCGTAGTAGAAGGAGTGCGCTATGCATTCTTAGGCTATGGTTATTTCTCTGACCGTTGTTTTTATAGCGCCATTTTGATTTCTGTCACTTTACTCATTTTAGGATTATCCGCATTTTCCAAAACAGAAAAATCTTTCATCGACACAGTATAAAATGACACAAACTAAAAAACATATTATCGAAGTGCACCATCTTTCAAAGTTGTACAATCTTGGCATTATTGGTTCGCATACGCTAAGAGAAACGATTGACAGAGCGTGGCTCAAATTCCGTGATAGGTCTTCTCAGCTTGCGCCTCCTAATTCTCATGGCGGCAGACAAGGGCCTTATCCTAATTCCATGTGGGCATTGAAAGATGTTTCCTTTAATGTGGATGCAGGTGAAATCATCGGGATTGTAGGGAACAACGGTTGCGGAAAATCTACTTTGCTTAAAATCTTATCTCGCATTACCGAGCCTTCCAGTGGACATGCCATCATTCGCGGCCGCGTATCTTCGTTACTTGAAGTGGGCACAGGATTTCATGGGGAATTATCGGGGAGAGAAAATATTTATTTGAATGGCGCGATTTTAGGGATGCGAAAAAGGGAAATTGACAGGCAATTTGATCAGATCGTCGATTTTTCCGAAATCGGGCAGTTTATTGATACTCCGGTAAAAAGATATTCCTCTGGGATGTACGTGCGACTTGCTTTCGCGGTTGCTGCCCATTTAAACCAGCAAGTTTTGATGATCGATGAAGTGCTTGCTGTCGGGGATAATGCTTTTCAGAAGAAGTGTCTTGAGAAGACAGAGAAAATTGCTGGTAACGGACGCACGATTCTTTTTGTCAGCCATGATATGGATGCAATTGAGAGAATTTGTCATAAATGTATTTATATGGCGGATGGGGAAATTGTGAATGTTGGGAAGCCGCGTGAAATTATTTCTGAGTATAAGAATGTGATTAAAGTTGTTGCTGCTTGAGTTAAGTATGTTGGTTGCTTTTAGTAGTCCGTAAAGGGAAGTGCCTAGGGGGAGAGGGAAGCGCTCCAACCCCGAAGTCGCGTTCCCTCTCCCCCTAGGCACTTCCCTTTACTCCCTGCCATTGCTCTAAATTTCTTCCCAATTAAAACACCAGATGATTGTGACTCTGCTCGTTTGTACTCCTGATTCATTTGAAAATATGTGGGCTTTTGGTTTTGGGTCTGTGGGTGGACTTATGGGGGGGATTTGGTGTAGAACTGGGGCGTGAAAAAGAATTCAAAAGTTTTGGTGGCGATTGTCATGGGAAGCAAGTCGGATTGGGAAACCATGAAGGAAACGGCTGCAATTTTGAAGGAATTCGGCGTTCCCCATGAGTGTGGAATTGTTTCAGCCCACAGAACTCCAAAACTTTTAAGAGAATTTGCAGAAACGGCAGAGTCGCGCGGGATACAAGTAATTATTGCCGGTGCCGGTGGATCTGCCCATTTGCCAGGGATGATTGCGGCAGAAACGACGCTTCCAGTACTCGGAGTTCCGGTAGAAAGCAAAACTTTGCATGGTTTAGATTCCCTGCTTTCCATTGTACAAATGCCTGCAGGCATTCCAGTAGGCTCCCTTGCGATTGGAAAAGCCGGTGCAAAAAATGCGGCCCTTCTCGCTATTCAGATTCTTTCTTTGCAGGATTCAAAATTAAATCAAAAAATTAAACAATTTAGAAACAAGCAAACTTCCAAAGTACTTAAAGAAAAATTAAAATGATCGACGCTTCCAAAAACAAAATTGTTTTACCCGGTGAAACAATTGGAGTGCTTGGCGGTGGACAGTTGGGGCGAATGCTGGCAATGAGCGCCGCACGACTTGGGTACAAAGTAATCGGTTATTCGCCGGAAAAAGATCCTCCTCTATCTCAAGTAGCAGAACACATACAGGCAGAGTATGAGGATATGGACAGCCTTGCCAAGTTTGCATCTCAGGTAAAAGTCGTAACACTTGAGTTCGAAAATATCCCAGCCCTAACAACAAGTCGCCTGGAAGAGTTAGTGCCCGTATACCCCAGCACTCAGGTGCTGCAAACAACGCAACACCGTTTGAGAGAAAAAAAGTTTTTGCTCGATAATAATTTCCCTCTCGCTCCTTTTCGAGAAGTGTCCAGCAATGATTCGCTCATGAACTCTGCAAAACAGTTGGGTTTTCCGTGTATTTTAAAAACGGCTGGTTTTGGGTATGACGGAAAAGGGCAGACAAAGTTTCAAAATGAAGTGGAATTGCAATTTTTCTTAAGCACGAACACCGTGACGGCTTCAGTGTTAGAATCTTTTGTCCAGTTCGACAAAGAGATTTCCCTTGTCTGTGCCAGATCCAAGTCTGGAAATTTTGTGCATTGGAATCTGTTTGAAAATGTGCATAAAAACCATGTACTGGACCTGACGATTTGTCCTGCGAAAGTGACTGAGAGCGTAGCGGATCAAGCTGTTCTTCTGGGAAAGAAAATCACGGAAAAACTGGGAGTAGTCGGAACCTTCTGCATCGAATTTTTTGTTACAAAAGATCAAAAATTGATTGTGAATGAACTTGCACCACGTCCACACAACTCCGGGCATCTGACGATTGAAGCATCCGTAACTTCTCAGTTCGAACAGCAACTAAGAGCAGTAACAGGACTTCCCTTAGGCTCTACTAAAATGCACAGGCCGGCAGCGATGGTAAATTTACTCGGCGATGTTTGGGCAAAGGGTGAGCCAAACTGGAAAAAAGTACTCGACCTTCCTGATGTTTATTTGCACCTGTATGGAAAAGAGCAGGCAAGACCTGGTAGAAAAATGGGACACATTACTTGCCTCGCAGACAAAGTAGACACCGCTCGCGAGGTTGCACTAAAGGCGCGCGAGATGCTAACATAGCGCCTGTGCCCATACTTTATCTTCTTATTGTATTTTTCTTAAGTGGCTGCGGTTCTCAAGACGGAGATGACACACCATTTATCAAAGAACCAGAATCTAGCCCCAGTACCCAAATAGATCCAAACAAGAAAACGGAGTTATCCACTACCGTCTGTAAATATGATGCTACACAAAAAACGTGGGTAAGTATTGAGCCGATGATTATCGATAAGCATGCAACAGAAGAGCGGTACTTTGCAAAAGGGGGCGGTTGCGTATATCGGCCAATGACTGAAACCTGGGCCGTTTCGCATAGCGCATTAGGTGTGAAGTGGCGTGATGCCAATATGGATGGTTTAAGCAAAGTGCAGGATCCCTCAACCCCGTTTTTTTTTGAAGCAAATTATTCGGCAGGCCCATCTATGTTCAAGCAACGCTGGGTAATAGCCTTTATGCATTTGTTTGAAGGGAAATCTTTCGAAACGAAGAAGGTGGAAATCCAATACCAAAAAATCAAGGGTACAAAGCACATAGGCTATTGGAAGGGAAAAATTCTGCTTGAATCGCTATCAGAGAGCGTCACTTCTGTTCTGATTGAAAATGAAATTGAAGGTACACAGATAGGAATGGAAAAAGCAGAAGGTGGTATCGCCGATCTTCTAACAAATTTTAGAGAGCAAAACCCCGAGTGGATATATTTAAAGAGTGAACGCGAAACCCGCTAGCACAGAAAATTCTCTTATCTTAGACAATTGCCCCATGGGTGAGTAACCATTGTAAATCTCTAAAAATAATCTTTGTCTGCGTTGCACTTTTGCACCTTCTCCTAACATATATCCAACCGTAAATGCTGAGTCTACAGTCCAGTCATTTTCCTGTTTAGATTCAAAGTTGAGAGCGAAATACAGATCATTTATGAGTTCGGGAAAATAAGTGGCGCCCAAGATAATGTGCGATTTCATTAGTAACTCTTCCGGATCCGCGCGATAAATAAGTTTAGGACCACCATATACACGCAACGGAAATACGAATTCTTTTGAGAAGAGAAGTCTGACAGATTCATAACTATAATTTTTAAAAATAGCGGGATTACTTGCTACAAGATCGTCTCCAAAGTGAGAGCTCTGGTGTGAATGGAAAAGTTCCAAAAATGTAGTGTTTCTGCCAAAGACAACTGTTAGCCCACCGATGTAATCCGAGTTTTGAAGATCAAATGATTTGGAGGCAAACTGAAAACGGGAAGAAATGAGCCCTTTTAATCCGATATTTAAAATATGTCCGTTTTCAAGAATGATGTTCACTATGTTTAACTGCCCCCCCATTACCATATCCAGGTAGGAGTTTTTTTCACCCGTTTTTAAATAGCCAACCCGAAATTGCGCTTCTCTCGGATCTGCAAGAAGTGATTTGAAAGCTCTGGGAGCGTCTGAGAAATAGTCAACAGCTGCAGGTAGAGCAATGGAGCTGAAGAATAGAAAAACAACGGCAAGTTTTTTCATGTATTAGTTTTTTGAGCGCTCTATTGTGGCAGCTACAATTTCGCTTAAGATAGTTTTTAAATCGTATTTGTATTTCCAGCCCGGATAGTCTTTTTGAAAACGTCTGACATCACTTATCCACCAGATATGATCCCCTGAGCGCGCTGTATCCGTTACGGTGTAATTGAACTTTTTATTGGTCATGGTTTCCAGAAGATCAATTGCTTCTAAAACCGAGCAATTACTGTGGCGAGATCCACCCATATTGTATACGGATGCACTTTTTGGTTTTTCAAAGAAATGCCAAAACGCGTTTACCAAGTCATAGGAGTGGATATTGTCGCGAACCTGTTTTCCCTTATAACCGAAAATATTATATTGCTTTCCAGTGATTGCGCATTTTACCAGATAAGCCAAAAAGCCGTGCAATTCGGCGCCTGAATGCGCAGGGCCTGTCAAACACCCGCCTCTAAAAACAGAAGTGTGCATTCCAAAATAGTGTCCGTATTCCTGTACCATGACATCCGCCGCCACTTTACTCGCGCCGAATATACTGTGTTTGGAAGAATCAATACTCATCGATTCATCAATTCCAAATTCAGAGTACCTGTGTGAGGCGTCCAGTTCCCAGCGTCTATCTTTCTCGACTAGAGGAAGAAAATTAGGTGTGTCACCATAAACCTTATTGGTAGAAGTAAAAATAAATGCGGCATCCGGGCAAAATTGTCTGGTTGCTTCCAGCATCACGAGCGTGCCGTTAGCGTTAACAGTAAAGTCGGTAAAAGGCTCTTTGGCAGCCCAGTCGTGGCTGGGTTGTGCAGCAGTATGGATGACTGCCTTAATTTCGCTTTTATATTCTTTAAAAAGTTTGAAAATACCTTCTTGATCCCGGATATCGATAGCATGGTGTGTGAAGTTTTTTAAAGATTTTTGTAGTTGTGATGTGTTCCAGTTAGTGGAAGCGTCAGCACCAAAAAAATATTTGCGAAGATCATTGTCGATCCCGACTATTTTCATTCCTTTTTCGTGAAAAAACTTACAGGTTTCACTTCCAATTAAACCCGAAGATCCTGTTACTAGCGCAATACTCATATTAATCCTAATTCATGAAAAGCGGTTCGAGAGAGCGTTGGTTCTCGCGAATCCAGTTGGTGATATCTCCGACAATTGATTTAGCTGTGTGTTTGGGACTCCATTGGTAATACTTACTCGCTTTAGTACTGTCCGTTACATACCAGGGGATATCCACACTGGTTGTCGTAGGTTTTGATTCAATAGAAATTTTATTTCCCGTACTTTCAATCGCAAGTTGTGTCAGCTCTTTTAAGGAAGTACTGCAAGCAAGTCCACCACCGACATTGTACGTTTCGGCTTTCCAGGGTTTTGAATCGTTGATTTGTTTTACAACAAGGTCAAAGAGATCTTCTGGGTGTAACAAATCACGGACTTGTTTTCCCTGACCGCCAAAACCCGTATAGGTAAGTTGCCCTTTAAAGAAATGTTTCGCTACCCAAAGAGTAAACACGCCTTGATCCGTTTTTCCAAATTGTCCCGGGCCTGCAATTACGCCACATCGGTTGATAAGTGTTTCTGTACCATACGTGTAGTTATACTCTTGAATCAATTGCTCTGAACAAAGTTTGCTTGCTCCGTAAAGCGAACGGGCAAGATGTGTCGGAAAGATTTCACTGATTCCTTGGTTATTTACTCCTGCTATTTCTTGTTTCGCATTCGCATCAAAACGGCTTTCTGATTCATTCAGCTTTATTTCGGTAAGTGGTTGTATCGAATACACGCGTGACGTGGATAAGAATAAAAGTTTTTTAGCTCGTTGACGTACAAACTCAAGCACATTGAGGGTACCCATTAGATTTGTCTGCAAAAGATAATTAGGTGCCGAGTTAAGTCCGGCAAGGACACTTGGCTCTGCAGAACAATCGATTACTAAATCAAAATTGCCTGAGAGATCGAATAAGTCGCTGCTTACTCGAATATCGGCATGGGAAAAATCAATGCCGAGTTTCTTAAAGTCGGCGAGATTTAATTCCGATCCTCTTCGTTTTAAATTATCTATCGCTAGAATAGAGGCTTTGGGATTATGGGATTTGAGACGTTTTGCCAGTTGAGAACCGACAAACCCGCTTCCCCCGAGGATAAGAATATTTTTCATCTATCTGATTTATAAAGCTAATAGCAGGATAATTCAAGGATGCACTCTAGCGGTTAGAGCAGTGTTGCAATGCATTATAGTGAATAACCCATTTTTATCGTCAATACTCCCGAAACGCTAGATTCACCGAGCAGTATCAATCTGGGCCCGACACCGACAGCTAAATTTGTATGTAGAAGTGGATTCACCCACCTCCACCCGAGAAGAAAGAGAGAATCAATTTGGCCCGCTGATCCGCGGCTGTTTTGTCCTATCAACGTACTGACAGAAAAGTCTCTTAAGTATTTATCGAAACTTTGCTCATAAGAGATAAAAACGGGAAAGACGGGGTAGGTATTTGCGTCGTTATTTTCCGTTCTATAAGCGGCATGAATCCCCAGACAGCCATGGATATTGTTTACAAGACAAGCTCCAAATTCCAGGTGCCAGAGGATTGAAAAATTTGGAGTGTCGAGCAAAGTTCCCAATTCAAAAAGAACTTGCGGAGGATTTACAGGAGTTCTTTTGGCAGCAGCGAAACAGATTGGGTAAAGTTGCAGATAAAGTAAAAGACAGAGAAATTTTAGTCTGCGACTCACTAATTGGTTATAATGGAGCCTGCATATGAAGCCCAGTAAAAAACGACGTCCCACCCTTAAATGGATTTTACTTAGTTTATTGTCGGGTTTGTTCTCTGGCCTTGCTGCAACCGTTTTTCTTTTTCTGTTGGATATAGCGACTAAAACGCGAGAAGCACACCTATCTCTTATTTGGTTTCTGCCGCTTGCTGGACTTACGATTGGTTGGCTGTACCACCGATTCGGAAAAGAAGTGGCTCGAGGGAATAATCTTATCCTCGAACAGATTCACGATCCGAAAAATACCATTCCTTTTGTCATGGCTCCGCTTGTTTTATTGGGGACCGTAGTGACGCACTTATTTGGCGGATCGGCAGGGCGAGAAGGAACTGCCGTGCAAATGGGGGCATCGCTTTCCGATCAGCTTTCGCACTTTTTTAAAATAGAAAAGGAAGAAAGAAAAATTCTACTTGTGGCAGGAGCAGGCGCTGGATTTGGCGCCGCCATCGGGACACCTTGGGCGGGAGTCGTATTTGGAATGGAAGTGATTCAGATTGGAAAGTTAAGACCCTTTGCAGTCGTTGAATGTTTTCTGGCTTCCTTTACTGCCTATTACACCGCAGTCGTGTTGCACGCGCCCCACTCTGTTTACCCGAATATTGAAATAGGGCCTTTTCAACTGCAGTCTTTCCTTTGGGTATCAATCGCAGGAATACTTTTTGGAATCACTGCAATGTTATTTTCCAAAACGACACACACGATAGAAAAAATGCAAAGTAAATACATTTCTCTTTCTTATTTAAGACCCTTTGTTGCGGGAATCTTGTTAGTGCTCTTGTATTACTGGGAAGGGACATACCGTTATGCAGGGCTTGGAATTTCTACAATACAGGATTCGCTAAACCACGTTTCTCCCTATTCGTTTCCGCTTTATAAATTTATTTTCACAGCTCTTACTGTGGGATCCGGATTTAAGGGAGGAGAATTTATTCCCTTGGTATTTATCGGTTCTACTTTAGGAAGTGCTCTTAGTACTTTACTTCCTGTTTCTGCAAGTCTGCTTGCTGCAGTCGGCTTTGCTGCCGTATTTGGTGCAGCCGCGAATACCCCGCTTGCGTGTTCTATTATGGCTGTGGAAATTTTTGGATTTCAGATTGCGCCTTATGCATTGGTTGCGTGTTACGTAAGCTTTTATTTTTCAGGGCATAAAGGTATCTACAAAACACAACGTATTGCCGAGGCTAAACACACGAAAATACTGAAATGGTTTCGCGGCCCCCGTTAATTTCAAGTATGCCGTTAATTTCATTTTTGCGGGAAACTCCTAACTTAATTCAAGAGTAATACTGGAATTACAGAAGATATTTCAGTGGTTTTTCGCATCCTAAAAACCACTCTCTTCGATAGCTGCACGTTACCTCCAATAAATAACTAAAAACAACTCTCTCGGAGGTCCCTATGAAAAAGTCCCTATCTACACTCGCCATCGCTTTGTTATTACTCAGCGCTTGCGGTAAAGAAAAAGTCGAAACGCAAATGTCAGAACAACAGGCACTTGATGTCTTAAACGGTGGTACTGCTACCGAAAGTGACAATTCAAGAAGTGGTTTGTTCTCTAAAAAACCAAAAGTTCCCTCTGTCCCAAAAGTACCAGTGGATTATGCTCAGTTGATGCAACTGATTTCCACCATGGCTGCTTCTGGTCAGATCAAAGTGGATCCTTCCAATTTAGCTTCTTTGTCTACAGTTCTAAATACAGTATCCGGTGGAAATGCGAACAGCGCATTGACGCTAGCACTGTCGCTTGCTTCTCAATTTAGTGGAGTAGCAGCAGGAGGCCAGATAGACATCAGCGCTATTATCGCTATTTTAAATCAAGTAGCGCCAATCATTGCTGTCATTGCTCCTCAATATGCACCAGTCATTCAAGCATTACTGGTCATCTTGCCAATGGTTCAACTTTTCTTGAACCAGATTCCACATGCAGCAGTGCAATTGAACTGGGCTTATTGCCACGCTTAATTGCGCGCTTTAAAAACCTTTCACTTAAGAAGAGGAGGCGATCCATCCAAAGGATCGCCTCTTTTTTTTGACAATAAATGTCACCTTTCATCACGCTTGAAGAGTATTGATTATTGGCTCTTAAAAATGCTAAAAAAGCACACTTTTTAGGAGTCTTTCCCTTGCAAAATACACGGATTTTCAAAGCATTTTTTCTCATTCTAATTCTGACCACTCGCCTTTTCGCCGCTGGTCCAAAGATAGGTACCTATATCGGGTTTGTGACTTTCGAAGGGCGCACGGAAAAAGTAGGATTGTGTATCGAGTTTGAAAGAAGAGATACAGTGGACGGCAAGTCCCAACTTATTGCTTTTTTAAAGTTAAAGTTAGGGGGTTTTACCACCCACGAATACGTCAGCCATTACTATGTAGTAGAAGATTATCTTTGGGATTCTTCAGAGATTGTTTTGGATGGAATGCTCTCTGGATTTGGAACAGATCTTACATTCTGGCAAGGCATGGTGCTGGATGATGGAAATAAAATTACAGGCAAAATCAGAAGCACCCGTGGTGGTGTTATTAGGGGTCATGCTGAATTGGTTTATACCCCCACTCCCGATGACTTTGAAAAAGTGAACGCAATATTTCCTAATATCCCGATGGTTAAGTCTTTGACTGGTGAGTACAAAGGCAGATGCGAGGGCAAAGACATCACCTTGCAACTCGAAGCAAGTAAATTGGAAGATTCCAGTCGGGATAAGATCAATACACTGCAAGGGGTACAGATCCGAGCCCGCACATTGGGCTACTCACGTTTTTCCACTCTTGCGGGGAATAGTACTATCTTCGGCACGTGGTTAGGGGCAAGTTACAATCCTTATTCTGCAGTTCTTTTACTTCCTGCTGCGGAAGAATCCTGTCACGTAAAGGGCGATTCGATTAAATGCGGCAACAGATGCGAATTCACACGCCTTGCTTCCGCACCCGATTCGTTGGACGAGTACATGGTGAAGTACAAGTGCAGTAAAAAATCACGAGAACACCATCTGAAGGGGATTGAACAGATAGAAAACCATATTTTTCCTACAAAGGATCGTTCGAATATAGAAGGGGAATACTACGGCGTGTTGCATTTAGAAGAACGTAATATCTATAAAATTATGTCTTTAGAAATTGCGCTTTCAGGAGCTCCTGTAGAAAACTCCGATCACCGTTCCTGGCAGAAGATGGTTTCTATGGTGGGAAGAATTTTCCCTTCTACCGATCATGGTACAGATACAGACACGGATAGTTCCATTTCGATAGCTTTTGTGCCCACTCAATTAGCTCTGGGTAAATTCAAAGAATTGCTTTTGGATAGCACAGGCGATCAGATCTTAAAAATAACAGAATGGGGAGAGCAGGGACTAAAAGGTATTCTTTACTCAAAAAGTTACGGCAAGGTGGGTACAGTTGAGTTTGTAAAAGGGGAAAACCCGGATGTGGCCATTTTTAATGGTGTGCATTTGCCTAAACCTGTGCAAGGAAAATATACGGCCAATATTTCACGGCCAAATAATAGCTGCTTCTCGATGGATTTCAATCTGACGATGATGGCAATCAGTAATTCAAATAACCATGTTCCTTCCTATTTTCCTTTCACATTGACTGGAACCGCTGAGCTCTATTGCGGAAGCAGCACTGTGTACGGTGTTGTACAATCAGGAATCGTAGATTTTTATACAGGGACAATCTTACTGTCGTTGGATGCTGATCAAACCATTCTGGGTAAGATAACGGATTACGGAATCGAGGGCGCTTTACTCGGTGGGTACACCGGTACCGCAGGCCGTTTACAACGTGTCATCAAGTTTAAACGATACTAGCCCTAGTTATTCTCATTTGTATTCCTTCAGAGTACGTTTTTTTAATTACCCAAATGAGCCTTTTCTTCTGACTGCGTCGCTTCTTCAAGTGAGGTAGTTATGAAACACACACTAAAAATAATAGTTCTTCTCTCCGTACTCTTTTTACCCAAATCCAGAGCTGGCCAAAAATCTATCGTGTTTGATTTAGACGGTGTAGTTCTGTTTCATGCGAATAATGAAAGCAATCTTGAAAAAACAATTGAAGTAAAAACAGATTTGCAAAGCGGTGGGGATACTGCCGCGAGAGTCAATCGGTACAGAGTCTCCGATGGATTTCCAGAGCTTGTGCAATGGCTGATTCAAAATGGATGGAAAGTGCATTTTTTTAGTTTTGGAAATGAAACTCGTAACCGCAGTGCGCTTTCTCAAATATGTATGCCTAACGGCGAAAGCGTTTTAAGCGCAGTAGAAAAAGCAGGCGGCAAAGTATTTTCCAATAAAGATGGATTAAACCTGGATCCGAATGACACTCGCACAGAAATTGATACTTCACTTCCCAAATCACAGAGACCAAAAATTGTAAAAAGTCTCGCAAAAGTATTGGGGGCCGAAGCCGAAGATGCCTACTTGGTCGAAGATATCATGACCAATACTGCGCCTACAGAAAGAGAAGGGCATGTGATTTACATTCCTTACAAATGGGCGGTAAGTGCCTCTGGCAAACAGGTAAAGTTTTTAGAGTCAAATCAGGAAACATTGGATGCGGCGACTGAAAAGAATTTGCCGGCTCTTGCACGCATATCTGAAACGAGATTTAGCCGCCTTCGCGATAGAATGTTTTATCTTGCGGGATTAGTGGAAGAAGTTACACGCCGAGAAAAAGTGACCGGTACTCCTGTTAGCGAAAGCTTGGAAAAGATGCAATGGCGTCGTGATTCAGAAGGAAACTATATGACTGTGAACGGGGATCGTCTTTTTAAAATGGAACTGATGGACAGTCCCTTATCTCTTCGCGGTAAAGAATTACTTTCTGATATACCAGTTACACGTAAAGCACAGGTAACGAAAGTATCACCTTCGTGCCTTAACGCTTTTGCAAAAATTTAAAGGACTGCTTATCTAGGAAACCAGGGAGGTAATCGGCGGTTTAATTCTTTTTTTAGCTTTTCTTCCCAAAGAGTTGAGTGCCTGTCAATTTTGTGTTTCACTCAGGCAAACAGTTTAAGGAGTAAAGCATGCGCTATTTACACACAATGATTCGGGTAGTGGATTTGGAAAAATCGATACACTTCTATACGGAAGTGCTTGGATTAAAATTGCACAACCGAAAGGAATATCCCGAGGGGAAGTTTACTTTGGTGTTTTTAGGCGCAGGGGGAGATAGCGAACCCTTCTTGGAGTTGACACACAATTGGGAAACTTCCAAATACGAATTAGGAAATGCCTACGGTCATATGGCCTTCGGTGTGAAAGATATTTATGGCGCGTGTAAAAAACTGGTGGAAGCCGGGGGAAAAGTCACTCGCCAACCTGGACCGATGAAACATGGAACATCGGTAATCGCTTTTGTGGAAGATCCGGATGGGTATAAAGTAGAATTAATCGAGAGATAAAAAAACTCCCGGTGCCGAAAGACTCCGGGAGTTTTTTTAATAAACTAATCAATTTTCAATGAGTGCATTGATAACTGCCCTGTGGATTCGCACTGCGTACTACCTTTTCCAATACCTGACAGAGTGGGTACCCTGAACTGCTTGCTTGAGTTGCAGTTGTAGTAGTTAGTGGTTCAGGTTTACGCAAAAGATCTACATTGAGCGCAGTAGCATCGTAATTTAATTTAGCTATGCTTCCTTTTTCTGGAACCCAAAGAAAATCCGGATGACGGTTTTCATGCCATTCTCCACCTGTAGGAATGAGCGTTCCATTCTGCGACTCAAATTCGAGGTCATAGGTGTAGGTCACACGAACAGTGTTATTACGCGAAGGTGTTGTAGTGTGTGTTGCAGTCGTTTCCGCCAGGTAAATTACCGTAGCAGTTACGCCGACTACACCTGTGATGCGTGAATCATCATATTTTCCGTTGCTTTGTTTTTTTCCACGAGTCAAAGGCTGTTGAAAACGGTCATTTGATTTAAATGCTTCGTTGTAAGTTACAACATATTTCTGCCAATCTTTTCCCTTTTGTTGCAAATCAAGAGGGTTATAGTATTCAAATTCATAGGCAAGAATCGGTTGGTTCCACACTTGATAGTCGAATGCGGCGTCCATAATGACAGGAGTTTTTTGAATCCCAATCATATTGCCAAGTGCTAAGTGAAAACTGACCGGATTGTTGTCGAAACACTCTGGTTGGGACAGTCGTCCGTTAGGGTAGCGCTCAGGTTGTTTCTGATTACATCTGCCGCCGATAAAATTGGTTTGAAAATTTCCATTCGCCCAAGCAAGAGTGGCCATTGCTCTTACATCGTCTGGATACCAAACTACGTCAGCTCCTCTTGCACTGATGGCGTGAACCGGAAAATTTGGCGAAGGAACCATAAAAGATGCTGGAGCCCAACCATGACAGATGCCAAACCAGGATTCCACATTTCCATCTTCTCCAAGATTATAAGAACCTTCTTGTTTTTGTTGTTGAGTCAAAGTCATATTTTCGTCTCCGGCTAACAAGTCATATTTTTCTGCAGGAGACCACTTTACGGCGATGTTGCTTAACTCTGCAGTTGTATGACTTGCTGTTGCAGATAGCCACTCTCCTGGTTGATGATACGAGTCTACTGCTTCACTATATGTGGCAAAAGATCTAGGATCTGAATAACGGTAAGAGGTTAGCCCCCAACGCATTCTCCAATAATCACCAGACCATACTGTCTGGGCAATTTCTGCTTGTACGGGTATCTGGGTTAAATTACGAACGATGGCTTCTGTTGGCATCCAGGTTTTTAAAAGGCCTTCAAAAGAATTTTCTGATTCTGTTTCATCTGTAGCCACAAAGTTCCATGCTTCTTTGGTTTGGCACTCAAGAAATGGATACTTCTTTTTAAATATTTGTTCACAGCGGGATTTTAGAAACTGAGGCATCAATTTTTTTCCGGCGGATTGTAACAGCGGATCAGTATGAGGCATGGTTTGTTTTAAGAGCGGATTGGGCTCGGTCCATTCTTCTGAAAGAACGTCCATTTTGCCAATTCTCATATCCATTGGGTTTTGCACCTTTGTTTTCTGATGAAAAGCATTTAGCCGAGCAGTTAGCTCCGCTTTCTCTTTTTCGGATAATTGGGTGTTTAGAGTTCGTGTGGCTCCAAAGGAAAATAAAGATGCAGTTAATAGAACAAATGTAACGAATGTTTTCGGCATATATGCCTCCTTCTAATAGTCCTGCTGTATAGCAATCTTGATGCCTAAGCTTGAGAGTCATACACAATCGAGGTGAAAGGGATTATTTGTCACTTATTACGTTATATTTATCCTATTTGATCTTGCGTTATTTAGCCTTTCCACTCGATAATTAGCCGTAATGGGTAATGAAAACAGTTTTTTGCATGCGCTTTCTAACATGTGGGGAGTCTTAGCTGTTTTTCTGATACCGATTGGAGGCGGGATTCCTGCAGGAGTTCTTCTTGCGCGAAGCCGCAGCATTCAATGGCCCATCACAGTCATTTTATATTTTATTTCCGATATCATACTTGCCTGTGTGCTCGAGCCGGTTGTTCTGCTTGTGATTATGTTAGCAAAGCGTTCCTCAAAAGTAGCACGCTTCAGTGAGGCTTTTAAAGAAACAATGAAAAAAACAACTGCCCATTATGGAACACACTTGGGGCCGCTCGCCCTTATCACTGTTGCCTTTGGAGTGGATCCGATGACAGGCCGGGCTGTTGCTGCAGCCGCTGGACATGGTTTTCTCATCGGATGGATGTTCGCCATCGCGGGAGACATGATTTATTTTTGCCTCATTATGGCTTCTACACTTTGGCTCAATAATATTTTAGGGGATGGTACCTGGACGACGATCATCATCTTGGTACTCATGATGGTTGTGCCAAATTTAGTGCGCCGCTACCGTAAAAAAAACACGTAAGAACTGTCACGTACCACAAAAGGTCATCGTGACAAGCTCATCGTCAGTAGGTGGCTTTGTATATTCTTCAAATTGCGTATTTTCTTCAAAAGGTACACGCATCGCTTCGATCATTTTATAAAGCGGAGCAAAATTATTTTGGTATGCTGAACGAATCACTTCTTCTATCCGGTGATTTCTAGGAATTACATAAGGGTTACTCTTGTGCATCAAAGACTGTACCTGGCTTTCACTTTCTTTTTGCCTACTTAAACGCGCCTTCCACTCTAAATGCCATTCAGTCTGATTAGATATCAAGTGAATTGTGCGAAATGTATTTGTGAAGTCAGCGTGCGATTCTTGCATTTTCTTTAAGAGTGAATCAATGAGTTTAAAATCCGCTTCTTCTTCATTGTAAATTCCAAGTTTATTTCTCATCACTCGCAACCACTGCGAATGGTATTGTTGCATAAAATAAGTTAAGACTT
The DNA here is from genome assembly GCA_964396165.1 of uncultured Pseudobdellovibrionaceae bacterium. Lineage (GTDB taxonomy): Bacteria > Bdellovibrionota > FAC87 > UBA2466 > UBA2466 > CALCZU01. The sequence continues at coordinate 110,520 of CAYNEF010000001.1, read as the reverse complement.
CGTTTGCTTTTTCTGTGGCCTTTGTCTTGTCGTCATCGAGTAGAGGTAAAAGACATTCTGCCAAGCGCGCGATATTCCATTGAGCTATCACAGGCTGGTTTTGGTAAGAGTAACGGCCGCCACTATCGATAGAACTAAAAACTTTATCGCTGGAGTAAGCATCCATAAATGCGCAAGGGCCATAATCAATTGTCTCACCACTAACCGCCATATTGTCCGTATTCATCACTCCATGAATGAAACCAAAACTCATCCATTTTGCGATGAGAAGAGCTTGTCGAGTAGAGACTTCTTTTAGAAAAGACAAATAAGGGTTTTGTTGCTCTTTAGAGTCAGGGTAGTGGCGTGCAATTGTATAATCTGCGAGAAGTTTCACGAGTTGTGGTTTTTGGTATGCCATTCCGTAGTGATAGGCGTACTCAAAAGTGCCGACGCGAATATGACTAGACGCCACTCTTGCAAGCACAGCGCCTGCAAGCATTTCATCTCGGTATACTGTTTCCCCTGTCGATACTACGGCAAGGCTTCGAGTGGAGGGGATGCCTAATGCGTGCATGGCTTCGCTTACAATATATTCACGCAACATAGGACCAAGGGCTGCTCTCCCATCCCCACGACGAGAGTAAACAGTTTGCCCGCTTCCTTTTAATTGCAAATCATAGCGTTGCCCTTTTTTAGTTAAATGTTCGCCTAGTAAAATGGCGCGTCCATCTCCGAGCATGGTGAGATGTCCGTATTGGTGCCCCGCATATGCCTGAGCTATAGTTTCAGTGCCCGGTATCTTTTTGTTGCCTGAGAAAACAGAAGCGCAATCTTTTTGCAAAGATTCCATATCCAAGTCTAACTCTTTGGCGAGAGTATTATTAAAGACAATGGTACTGGGGGCGCTTACGGCTATAGGGTTTTCATGAGAATAAAATTCGCCTGGTAGTCGCACATAGCTATTCTCAAATTGAAAACCGTAGTTTTTATCAGATACAGTACTTCCCATCAGGGTATTTACCTCAAGATAATAGTCTTACCCCTTAGCGGATCTTCAGGCAACTTAGGGGAAGGATATTGATCATTTACCTGTACGAATTCAGTGCTTGGAAACTATCACTACTTTGCTCTCTCATAAGGAAAGACTTTTAAACTTTCGTGTGTTTCTTATGGTAACTGCCCCAATCAGTTCGAAGTCGCGTTCCGATCGAATCTTCTGGCTTTCGTTTTTCGAGAGGCCGTTCTTATATTTTCAGAAGCGTAATTCTGTTTTGACCCCGGCGCCTGTCGAAAACGGTCATTGGGCATGACTGCAATTTTTTACGGTCAACTTCGCAAAATTAATTAGCAGATTTTTACAATTTATTCTACTTTGGTGCTTACCTGTTCCGAAATTCATATTCTACTTTCTAATGCCGCGTAAAAGACTCGCGTATCAGATGCGTATTGTTACAGGTAAATGGTTCCTAAAGATAAAACGGGGTTCCCTAGCACCGAAGAGGCCTGCAGTCTTAACAGACTACAGGCCTTTTTTCTTTCCTTTGGTAGATTAAATTTCTTATCCTTACGAGGAGGCGTCAGCCGACGAAGCAATCTCGTCCTTTGCATAAGGAGATCCCCATTCCAGTGAGATTGTGCATTTTTAACCACAATTGGCTAACGCTCCCAGTATATAGTTCTTACCTTTAACTACAGATATTCCGAAAAAGTATCATGCGACACTTGTACCTTTTCGTACTTCTTTTTTGTGCCTTTCTTGGAGCCGAGCAAGAACTCGAGCCAGAGGTCATCTTCGTCAAGAGCCCAAGAAATATTTCGCAATTCGAATTAAGCAAAGGAACAGTCCTAAAATTTTCAGACAATAGTACTTTTACTATCGATGAGTTTCTCGGCAGTGGAAATACGACACGGGTTTATTCCGTGAAAGAATTCCCGGGTAAAGTTCTTAGGATTCCAAAGCCGGCATATAGGGAGCTTAACCCAACATTCTTTCTGAATCTGATGGTAGAAAGCGCCCCTATTTTAGAAAGGGAGGGTGTACTTCACACAAAGGTACATAAGCACCTGCCTTTTACCTATGCGCTGGTGGATCGGATTCCACCCAACGCAATATCCTATCAGTCTTTCATTTACGACATGTCCATTCCCAAGCAACAACGTCAAGAAATGGAAGACGCCTTGTTTAGAGATGTAAAAAAATACGCCTATCTTGCAAATGGAGACTTAGGCGGCAAACAAATGTCTTACTGGCCAGACAGTAAGGCTTGGGGACTGAATGATTGGACACGCTTTGGGTTCAGGCCTCCCGAATCCCTAACAGATGAAATCGCGGAACATTCAGCCGAAACTTTTTTCATGGACAATGATGCCCCAGAAAATATTTCTAAGAAAGAATTAAATCGGGGAATTGCGTATGAAAGAAAGTTGGAAGCAAAATATTTTAAGACACTAAAGGCTGCATTTAAAGAACTGAGGAACGATGCCACTTGGCCCGCGCGGCTACTCGAGAAAAACTCCCCTCTCTCTGACAATTGCCTAATCATTTTCCATAACACCGGACGAGCCGACGTCTGGAGATGGAAATCAGACGTAGACAAAATGAAAAGAGGCCGAAAATAAATTCCCTCCGCTAACGGCATCAAGCGGTCTAAGGGATAAGAGTTATTAACGGGGTATTCTACACCTGCCCTAAACATAAACTTTCTTATACGACACTCGATTTGCCTGATTTTTGTTCAATTTGGTGCTTAGCAATGCTGTGGTCTGCGACGCGGTCTGTATACGATGCCGAGAAGAATTCGTATATTTCTTCTTTTCTAGCGGACGACGGGATTTCTTCAATAATGAGTTTAGCTGTTATGGTTGCTCCTTCTTATATCTTTGGTTAAATGTCGTTAATTGCCATATTTGGTGAGCTCTTTTGTGCATGTAGGGAACATTTCCCTCAGATAGTTCTGCTCTGTTTTTCGCGGGCGAATGAAAATTTTCTAAAGAACAGACTAGAACCAATATAAATATTGTAAGTTGCCAAGTAAGCGTTAAAACTTTTTTAAGTAAATAGAGGATATGTGAAAAAAGCAAAACACACGTTTTCCTCCTTGTGGAGAGCTTATCCAGTTGCTGTTTCATAAGATGCTGCTTCCTCGAAAAAAAGGTTTTTAATGTTAAAGCACGAAAATCAGTGCAAAAATTTTGCCAATATGAAAATAAGCATTTGGTGTTTTTTGTTTTGGTTAGATTTTTGAAAAGATATTGTTTGGAACACACTTAGTGTCCAAAGCGCCTTGCCATTACTCTCGCCCTCTTTAATTCTAGGGCAAGGAAACCTCAGCAATGAAGGAAATAAAATGAAAATTAACGTAAAACTACTTTTTCTCTCTTTCAACTTTCTATTGTCCGCCGTTTCTTTAGGCAGTGTCACGGACGCCGCTTTGGATGGCGGTCATGAATCCAATAGTGGAGGTGCCTTTGTTTGTCGCGACGGAAACGGCGGAGTTCAGTCAGTAAAGCTTCTTGATTTATTCGAGGGAGAAAACCTCTATTCCTTAGTCCCCATGCAAAGCAAAGCTACAGTGGCGCAATTACTGGAAGATGCCCTTGCAAAAGTTCAACGAGCTTCTGACCCGCTCGTGACTAGCGCACTCGGCAGTCCCCTGTCTCAAGCCTTACGTCCACTGCTTTTAAAAATCCAAAATGAGGGAATCTCACTGCCTATAGGAGTTGGTATCGCTCCGCCTAACGATATGGAACACGAATTAACGATGGAAGGCTGTCCACTAGAAGGTGCCATTTCCTGGAACGATAAAACAAATAAAATTTATAAGAATATGCGCATTATTAGCAAAATGGACAATGTTAGTAAGGCCGCACTTTATTTTCACGAGGCTTTTTATCGGTTGTTGCGCGATAAAGGGGGAGAGTCGACTGCTGTCCGAACACGTAAGGTAACAGCTTCCGTTTTTTCAGATGCGCAATTGATTCCCATTGGGCAGGGGCTACCTACGCAAAATGTAGAGTTATGCCGGTCTAATAACGAAATTGCATATTACCGCTACAATGAGGCTGGAAAAATTTACTACCAATTAATAGTGGCGGGATTGCAACCCATTATCAGTCTAACGAGATTTTTAGAACCAGACTTAACCATGCCCAAGCACGGGATTGGCGTTACCCGTGATGTAGAGGTTGAAAGCGATTTTGATGGCCCACTAAGAATGAACGTGGCTAAAGACAAAAATAGTCCCGTAGTTGTAAACAGAATTATACAGCAAATAGCCGGAATGTATTACATGGTAGGCGGCGAAGTGAGCTGCCAGAAGTTCCGCTAACGGTTAACTAGTGGTTGTGCGAAAAGGAGTTAAAGAGGATGGCGATATCTACGCTTTCCGGAACCGTTCCTACTTTGTGCAAAGGGGTGATTTTAATTCCATATTGGGAATCAGTGAAAGTCGTATTCATGCTCAATGGCGACTTGTACCAATCCGCCTTGGGATCGGGGTTAGGAATCACTCGCAAGAGTTCTTGGCTGCCCATGTCCCCCCTAGCACGATAAATCTCTATTCCATTCATCGCGAATGGATGGTCCGTTAGGGCTTGACGGAATTCAATCCAGTAATCAGCCGGAGCAGAGGAGGGAAGCAAGATGCGAATAGCTCGATGACCATGGGCCGTTGCTGCGTCTTGTTGCATGATGCGATAAGTTCCATCAACGCTTGCGGTAATCACATCGTCATCCGTGATCCAACCAAGTCCAAATTTGAAAAAGATATTAAAATGGTGAGCCAATTTATCGCCGGTGCCTCCAAACCCCATGATGTCGAAGGGATTCCCATATTCGTCACGGACGCCTTTAGTCATCGAGGTATCGGTATAACCAAACAAGTGGGCGTGGGGTAAAGAAAAAGCATGTCCTAACTCATGGATAAAAGCCCCTATACTTTGCGGCACGTCGTTTATATAGGCGCTGTTCCCGGTTGCAAAATTACCAAAAGGTCCGGTGCTGACGTGAGTAAAGAATAATAGACGATCATAATTCTCAGGCGGGTAGCCAGCAGCACGCGAAGCGTCCAGGGCATCACGCCGAACTTCCTGATAATGGATGAACGAACCATTAGCATTTTTTTCCGCATAGTAGGACAAGGGCTGCGGCATTCGGATAGTCGGAAAAGTAATCGGCTTGACTGTGGCTTTGCCGTAAGAATTATCTTGAAAAAACTGACGGATTTTCCCCGTCAGTATGGCCATCTCACCTTCGGTCGCAGGAGAACCAGGTTTATCTGAAAAATCCATACGAATCACTAGAAGTGATTTCTCTCCAAAGAAGGGAATGGAAGGGCTATCTGCAAATAGCCAAGCAGAACAAAATAAATGCTGTAAGCCAATGATGGCGAGAGAAAATTGAATTTTATAATTTTTCATCAAATGATTATAATGCATTATTAGAGCTCGCACCAATAAGATAGGCCGAAATCTTTTTAAATTCTTATTTGTGTAATTTTATATAATTTACTACTTCTCTAGCGGAGCGCAAAAATCCATAGCCGGCCTCAGAAGTTCCGACTGAATAGTGGCGTTGGCCAGAATCCGATTGTGTGGAAAAGGAAACAAGTGGGGATTTGGTTTTTGCGGCAATCAGTGTGTATCTAATTTTAAACCCGTATCTATTATCTGCCACAAAAATGGAATCGTCTTTTTCCGGCGGAAGTCTTGAATCCAAAATCGTGGCTTTGAGAATGAGATCTGCCTCACTGGAAGGTTCTGCCTTATACGTGACTGAATTAAAGAGTTTGGATTCTTTCAATTGAACAAAAAGCGTTGTCGAAAATACATTTTCAAACTGCTTGGAGTTCGGATCAGCTGAGGAGGCATCAATCACTATATTCTTAAATGCCTCCAGTTTATTTGTCAGAGGTTGCTCCTCAATTATAGAACTGTGATAATGTGCGCAACCTGCACTTAAAAATATTGCGGTTAGACTCAAAAGAATGAATTTGATCATTTGCATGGGGATTATGATAACCGAACTGATCAAGGTTTCACAGTCTCTACCCAATTTAAATACATATATTGAGCACCACTGGTTTGTCCGTTACGCATGCGAATCGTAATTGAGGGAGAACCTGCCACAAAGCGAATTGGCCAAGCAAGTTGACCATTATAGTAATTGCCAGTCGACAAAGACAACGGGGGCGTAAATGTAGCGCCACTGGTTAATGTTGCTGTTCCTGCAGTTACCTCTGCAAAGTATGGGATAGAGTTTGTCGCAAATGCAGGGTAGTAATTCAGATAATAACTCTTACCGACACTTAAGTTGTTCCAAGTGAAACTTTGCGTAGTGGACGCACCAGCATAGCCTATCCAAGAACGTATTTTGGAGAGATTACTAGTTCCTACGATATAGTTTTCATTAGCGCTAGCAGAGAGAAACTGGTTCCATACTCCCACTGTTGAAGGGAAGGCAGGTGTTCCAATGACAAGCTTTTGTGTAGGAACAGGAGAAATTTGGACTGCACTAATCATCGCATTATTTGCTATGGCAGAAAGCTGAATCGTTACTTTTCCACCTGTCACATTAAAGTACCCACTGCGATCTACTGCTGCAAACTTTCCTCCACTTTCCTTAAAAATATCAAAATTGGTAAGCCACTGGATACCATTTACCGATGTATTAAACACACGTTGGCCCACACCAGATACATAGGGCTCTGCAAACTTTAAAGTAATTTCATAAAGACCATCAGTGACGTTTGCAGTATAGGTGAAGCTCGAGCCATATCGGCTGGTTTGATATAAATTTTGATCAACCGTATTTGATATCGAATTTGATACTTGGTATGTGGAACTAGAGGAAAAACCAGAATCTGCGGACCACCTTGCTCCGTTAGCCGCAGTATAGGAACTTCCCCCTGCATTTACGAGAACACTTCCCGAGTTAGGCAATGGCAAATTAGCTGTATTTAGTACAAGCCGAACTGGTTGAGAAAGGGTAGTAACAGAGTTATACGAACACAGCGCCACTGTGTAGGTAGTACTTGGTTGTAAACTTCCTAAAGTATAACTTGTAGCAGATCCCAAGTCCGTTCCTGACTCACAACCAAGTGTAGAAACATTTCCGGCAGCAGAACTAAACTTAAATCCTTGTGTCGTTCCCCCAGCACTGTTCCAAGTAAAGGAAAGACTAGACGTAGTAGTTGCGCTAGCAACAAAGTTAGTGGGAGTCGGAGGAGCCGCAATAAACGCCGGTATATTGGGATTTGAACCCTCGACGTAATCCAAATACATGTAATGGGCACCACTTGTTTGATCATTGCCCAATTGCAAAGTCACGTTAGAAGAGTTCGCAGTGAACACTATCATCCATGGAGTCGGCACTTGATAATAATTTCCATTCGCGATGGGAGGCTTGGGAACAAACGTTTGGCCCGTGTGGATTGTAGCTGAACCAGAAACAATATTTGCGGTGTAGGGAACCGAGTCTGTAGCAAATGCTGGGTAGTAACTGACGAAATAAGTTCTTCCTGCTGTGAGACCGCTCCAAGCAAAATTTTGTTTTGACGAAACTCCCGCGTACCCAATCCAAGAGCGGAGTGACGAAAGAGTGCTTGCACCAAATGTATAAGTCGGTGCTGCAACTGCTGCTGTATATTGGTTCCAAACGTAGGCAGTCGCGGGAAACGCCGGTGTGCCGACAATCGATTTACCACTTCCTGCTGCTAGTACCTGTATCGCATTAATCGAAGCATTGTTTTTGGAGGCCACTAGATCCATTTTTAAGATGCCATTTCCTACAGCCACAGGAAAGACGTAATCCACAGCTTTATCGCGGCCTCCCGCTGCCGCAAAAAGATCCAGACTTGATAAAACTGTATTCCCATTCAATGAAACATTGAAAATGCGTTCATTTGCCGAGCTGAAATACACTTCTGCAAACTTCAAAAATGCGAAGTAGTTACCGCTAGTCATCGGTATCGAATACTGAAAATTTTGACCATAGCGCGTGTACTGGTAAAGTTCTGAATCTGTCACGTTTTGAATTGAATTACCTGTAGAGAAAGTACCAGTAGATCCAGCGTAAAGGCCTGAGTCCGAGTCCCAAACTTTTCCGTCAATACCGACATACCCATTTCTGCCAGCTGAAATGGAAATCTTTAACGGATCTTTTGACGTAATCAGTTGCCCATTGAGCGGATAGGAGTACGTTCCATATTGGTCATACGCGCATACTGTATATAAATATTGGGTGGAGTCTTTTAACCCAGAAAAGCTGCGACTAGTACTTAAACCAACGTCCATCCCGCTACAAGAGGGGTAATCTCTCCCAGCCGCAAAATTTATTTTAAATCCTGTTGTAATGCCACCGCCGTTTTGCCAACTCACAGAGGCGCCCGTTTGAGTTACTCCAGAGAAAACAATGTTTGTCGGTTTAGGTGGCTGAGCCTTTAGGTAAAAATTCTGATAGTTGTAGATACTACAATACGAATTTGCTGAGTCATAAAAACTCCGTTCGTAGCATTTTTCTGGATAGTTGATCCCAGCACTTGCGCATACGGTGTAATAAGTCACATTGTAACTATCGGTTATGTAATAATCATTAAAATCGTAATAGCCGTCTAAATCAGCTGTCCTTGTAGCAAGAAGACGTCCGTAGCGATCATACAATTTTACTCTTGTGTAATCGAGAGTAATTGGCAGAGAAGTTCTTTCATCCAGCGCGTATCCATCTAGAGTTAGATAATTGTAGTAGTAAACGGAACTATAATTGCTCTGGCAAATATAGTCATAACTTCCCGTATTCGAATTATAGACGTATTCGCAGGTCTCACAAGATGATCCCGAGCCTCCATTCGTACAGTCTTGACAGGCTTGCGCCACTTGCAAGGATGTTAGAGTGAGAAAAAATAGTGTTACCAGTATTAAGGGATTAAAAAAGAATTTACGCATCACTTGCTCCTACTAATTTCCATAAATAGAGCTGAGCAAGTTAAGTACCAATAGAACAGGCTGGTGCAGACTGTGAAATTCACTAAACGCCTAAAGAATACACACTGCTAAAGTTGCCAAAAAAACAGTTTTGTAACCACAATGAAAAGGTACGGCAGTTCTTTCGTGAAACTACCTTGCACGTGCAAGGTTAAGGTTTAGCTTGAGTGTTAATCGTTAAGGAATGTCCGGTAGTTGGTACTTAAGCGGCTTTGGTCAATTGGTTGCGGGGTAGGATTTGAACCACAGGATTTAGATCTTTTGACTTTGTCCTTAGTAAGATTACTTCTTGTCTAAATCATGGCAGCTCGGGAGTAGGAAAATCGACATCGGCCCACCACCTCACACCTCAACTTGGTAATTGCCCTCCCCGTTGAGGTGCCCACAGCAGCTCTACCGTTCGTACCAGAATTGTGTTTATATTCGCATTATCCAACTATAAATAAGATTCTCCGAGGAGACGATATAGATACATTAGTTTTTAAATAAGCAGGACTTAAAAAATATGCGTCTAACCGAAATGATGAAGATAGTTTATTTTTTTTTAAATCTCTTACTAATATCTGGTTGTGGCAATGGAGTAACTAGTTCATCAAGCACTATTGCACCAGCGCCTACCGTAACTAGCGTGACCCCAGAGACTGATTCCACTTTTGGCGGAACAGTTATTACAATAACCGGCCTCGGTTTTTCTCTCAATGCAACAGTAACTGTAGCAGGCAGTCCCTGTACTTCACCCACGATCGTCAATTACTACACCATTACGTGTACAACTCCAGGCGGCACGGCAGGAAGTGCTGACATCACCGTTACTAATCCGGATACTCAAAGCGGAACCGGCACTGGTTTATTTACTTATTTTGCCAAGTGGATTTCCAGTACGACCACGGGCGCTCCAGCTATTCGCTATGTGCATACGGCAGTCTGGACAGGCTCAAAAGTATTAGTGTTCGGAGGACAGGGAGTTGCAAGTAGTTATCTCAATACTGGAGGGGCATACGATCCATCTACTGACTCTTGGACAGAGATTACTACAACCGGTGCTCCCGATATTCGTGCATACCATTCTGCAGTTTGGACAGATTCTAAGATGCTTGTCTTTGGTGGATACAATGGGGCTTATCTCAATACGGGTGGCAGTTATGATCCGCAACTTGATACTTGGAGTGCACTCTCGACAACTGCCGCACCTAGCATTCGCCGGTTACATACGGCTACATGGACTGGAAGTAAAATGTTTGTGCACGGAGGAGGAGGTGGTGGTGGGAGGGTAAACACGGGTGGACTATATAATCCCGCAACCGATACATGGACAGCTACGACTACGTTAGGTGCTCCTGGCATACGTGCAAATCACACTGCTAATTGGACAGGCGAAAAAGCTTTACTATTTGGAGGCGATCGAGGCGCGGGCCTTTTCTTAAATACGGGTGGCGCATATGATCCTGCGACAGATACCTGGACGCTGTCTACCACTACAGGTGCTCCGGACATTCGTCGGATACATAGTGCTGTTTGGACTGGGACAAAAATGGTGGTGTTTGGAGGGTGGGACGGTACAAGTGGAATCAATACAGGTGGCGTATATGACTTAAGCGCCAACTCTTGGACTCTCACTACAACTACCGGCGCCCCAAGCATTCGTTATTATCATACAGGTATTTGGACAGGTACTCAGCTTCTCGTATTTGCAGGGGATGACGGAAGCACTGTGTATAACAACACCGGCGGACTATTTAATCCTACTACTAACTCCTGGACGACAATTACTACTACGACTGCTCCCTCTATCCGCAACGCTCATACCGCAATATGGACGGGCACCAAGATGGTAGTGTTTGGAGGACAAGATTCCAGTGGAACAATCAACACTGGTGGTATTTTTAGACCTTAGCGAATGTAATTTACCTGCAGCAGATCTCGACCGGAATATCTGCATTCGACGTTTTTCTCAAAGGTTAAAGATTGGTTGCGGGGGTAGGATTTGAACCTACGACCTTCGGGTTATGAGCCCGAAGTACCAGGACAACTCCTCGCATCATTAACTGTCCAATACAATTAACTTAAAACAATAATTACTATGGGTTAGGCCAGTCTGTCAAACGTACCTTCCTTCGGAATTTTTCGGCTAATTTCGGTCTTTCTTGGGATCTCGTGCAACCTTGGTGCAACCCTCGGTGCAACCTTTTGGGTAGTTTTCCAATACTCGTCGGGGTCAGTAACTCGTAAAAAAATAGAAGCTATCGTTTATTTTCATCTAGGGCAGTTTGAATAAAGCTTGGCTGCCACCGACACTTCGACATTATTAAACTTGAAAAAATCTACGATCTTTTTCCCCTCGGGCTCACCCATATTAAACAGGGTAAACTTGTCATCATAAGCAGAATTAAAGGATACGGAAGTAGTGACTGCCCTTAAAAGGTTCTTCCTAAAAGTTACTCTTTTAATGCACTAAAAAAGACAATCTCATTAGTGTATAAAATACAGGCAAAATGATGAAATTTGACACTGTTTTTGTATGGTATATAGTGCTATATGAGCAGTGTGTTATGATATTATCATTAAAATCAATTAGTTAGTGATATAATTAAATTATAAAAGTATTGCCATGCAATTGCACAATAATTGCACCTATATTGAAATGTGGATGCTAGTAGGTTATAGGTATTCACTAATGAATTTGGAGTGCAAATGAGCAAGAAAGACACTAAGGATTCAACATCTAACTCTTTTAAAGATTTAGATGTATTAGAAGACTTATACACACAAGAAAATCCTACCGAAGTGAACCTTAAGCGACTTGCGGAATTATTGGATATAAAGCAAAAGCAGATTGCTGAAAGTTTTCATTTAGATGAGTCTAAAATAAGCAAAAATCCTTACGCGTCACAGAACCAAACCCTGAAGCAGTGGTTATTAATATTTAATTTGATCATTAAAATTATCGGAGAGTCAGAATCCGAGCTTGCGCCCACTGCCATTAAAGTGAAGATGCAGCGTTGGCTTAAAATGCCTAGACCGGAATTTGATGATAAAAGTGCGCTAGAATTTATGCTTAAAGGAAAAACTCGCCAAGTCAGAAATATCCTCGAACAACGTCTGGGTTAATAGTGTACGATTTTAGTGTCCTTGATGGGGTGTGTTTTACTAATCCCTCAGAGGTAGATGCTTTTTGTAAGTGGTACTTACGAAACACTGTTGCAGATGTTGAAGATGAGTTCGCAACAGAGGGATCGAAGAAAAAATTTCTCCAAAGGCAAGAGCTTAGATTAAAGGCAGAATTAGATAGCTTATCAGAGCTAGATTTTTCCTCCGCTGCCAAATGCTCTTATAAAGACAAGAAAACAAATTTTTTCCGAATTGTTAAAGAAGCATACAGCAGCGAGCCCTTGTCTGGTGAAGGATCATTGTTTTCAAATTCACGGTTTAACTACAAAAACGTTGCAGAAATGCGTAATCGAGTTTTGTATTTGAGTCAGAGTAAAGAATGTTGTTATGCAGAGCTGTTCCATTTAGATATACAAAAGAATAATTATGCGCAATTAATCGGAAGAAAAAAGGAAGAAATAGAAAGTGAATTTAAAATGCCTAAGTACTGGTTTTTTGAATTTGAAGTCGATCTGGATAATATATTAGTTTTAACTGCTGATCCGACATTCAAAGCTCTGAAAATACCTAGAAGTGTTGTGATGAATGAGTGGTTCGATCTTAACCAACAATTTGAAATTCCCAGTGCTAGTCAAATCTTAGGTGTAGTAGCTCGAAAAAAAGGATATAAAGGCATTTTGTATGCAAGCGCAAGAACCCAAACTAAAAATAATTTAATTATTTTCGAAGAAAATACAGGCCGTCTTAATTTCAACATAACAAACAAGTATGAACTTGATCACTCACATTTTGAATAGATATATACTAGAAATCAAAAGCTAATAATATTAAGCTGATCTTCTAACCCTACGGTGCAATCGTCCCACGTTTGAAGCGTAAACAATCTTTCCATTTGAAAATATGTGCCTAGTGGTGGAAAAGTCTTTGTCTAGTAAAATGTACGTTCTGTAGGAATCAATGTCCAATTCCTGCTTCAAACTGAATAATTGGCTCAAATCAAGATTACCATTGACTCCGTACTATGGTACGGAGTGTAGGGTGTTAGGTGTGGATATGACGATTGGAAAATTAGCTAAGCTCGCCGGTGTAGGAGTTGAAACCATTCGTTTTTATGAGCGGAAGGGGCTAATCAAAAAGCCCCAACGCCGTGATGGCGGTTTTAGGCTCTATACAAACGATGAGGCCTCCCGTGTTCGCTTTGTTAAGCGTGCTCAGGAACTTGGGTTTACCTTACGGGAAGTAAAAGAACTCTTGGATATACAATCCAAGCGAAAAATTACTGGTGCCCAGGTACAAGAAAAGGCCAATGAGAAGATCCAGGAGATTCGTAAAAAGATTGAGGATCTGAAGCAGATGAAAGCTTCTCTTTTCCGACTTTCAAAAGTTTGCGGTGAGGGAGAGCAATCCATGCGAGAGTGCCGAATTTTCGATTGCTTTGAAAAAGGTTGTTAAAGGAGACCGAATGAGACCACATCTATCTATTAATGTATTGAACTTAAAAAAATCAGTAGATTTCTATCGAACTGTATTTGGAGTAGAACCTCAAAAACAATCTGCAACCTATGCAAAATTTGATTTAAAGACGCTAGCTCTGAACTTTGCCATGCATGAAGCGGTAGATGGCAGAAAAGCAAGTCATGTGAACCATCTTGGTATTGAGGTCGAGAGCGTTGATGAAGTGAAGGAGTGGCAAAAAAATCTTTCTGCGAAAAACATCCCAACGTTGATAGAGGAAGCAACGGATTGCTGCTTTGCGAAGCAAGACAAATTTTGGTTTCAAGATCCGGATGGGAACTCATGGGAAGTCTTTTTTGTACACGAACAGTTACCCGCGGTCGGAACAGAACCGCCAAGGTTGGTTCCAAAAGCAAACGCTTGTTCAACAGCCGCTAAGTGTTGCTAATGCCAATGATACCTGCCATGAAAACCAAGAAACTTTCTTTTTTAGATAGATACTTAACCCTTTGGATTTTTTTGGCCATGGGCCTGGGGTTAGTCATAAGTGTATTTGCGCCACAACTGGGGAAAGCCCTTACTCAATTTAGTTTGGGAACGACTTCAATTCCTATCGCCGTAGGATTGATCCTTATGATGTATCCCCCTTTGGCGAAGGTGCAGTACGAAAAATTAGGAGAGGTTTTCCGTAATAAAAAAATCCTAGCTCTCTCCCTAATTCAAAATTGGCTTATCGGACCCTTGCTCATGTTTTTTCTGGCCATTATTTTTTTAAAAGACAAACCTGAGTATATGGCAGGGTTAATGCTAATGGGAATTGCCCGTTGCATAGCCATGGTTATCGTATGGAATGAACTTGCGGAAGGAAGTGCCGAGTACTGCGCCGGGCTCGTCGCTCTTAATTCTATTTTTCAAATCCTATTCTTTCCTTTCTATGCCTATCTCTTTTTAACTCTATTTCCAAGTTGGTTAGGACTCCAAAGTCTACAATTGCATGTAACGATTTGGGATATCGCAAAATCAGTAGGTATTTACCTAGGCATCCCTTTCTCGGCTGGTTTTATTACAAGACTTATCTTGCGACCTACAAAAGGAATTGATTGGTACGACAAGGAGTTTATTCCTCGGATCAGTCCGATAACTTTAGCGGCACTCTTATTCACAATTGAGGTTATGTTTTCTTTAAAAGGGGATACGGTCCTCGCCTTACCAGTAGACACCTTACGTATAGCGATTCCACTCGCCATCTATTTCGTAGTAATGTTCTTTTTATCATTCATATTAAGTCAAAAGGCTGGCGCGAATTATCGAGAAGCAACCAGTCTATCTTTTACAGCCGCTTCGAATAACTTTGAACTAGCGATTGCGGTAGCGATTGCGACTTTCGGAATAGCGCATGGGGCATCATTCGCGACTGTTATAGGACCTTTGGTTGAGGTGCCGGTACTGATCTCGCTTGTCCAGGCTGCCTTTTGGTTGAGAAAAAGACGCTTTGAGGAGAAACTATTATGAATATTCTATTTATGTGTGTCGCAAATTCAGCAAGGAGCCAAATGGCAGAAGGCCTTGCTAAAAAGATATTCGATAAAAGCGTGAAAGTGGAGAGCGCGGGATCTGCACCGTCGAAAGTAAATCCCAGTGCCATAAAGACGCTGAATGAGATTGGTATCGACATTACCAGTCATCACTCTAAGTCATACGATGACTTGCATCCGGGATTCATTGCTAGTTTAAATTATGTGATTACTTTATGCGCGGAAGAAGTGTGCCCACAGATGGTTTCTAGGGCAACTAAAGTGCATTGGCCTTTGCCTGATCCTGCTGGCAAAGGGGGCTCTGAAGAAGAAGAGTTAAGTCGTTTTCGAAAAGTTCGAGATGAACTTAAATCCAGAATCGAAGCTTTCGCACAGGAGCATAGCTCCGACTAAGATTTCTTAAATAGTGTTAGCGGGCCAGTTGTCTTTAAATCAGTCCAATAATTGCCACCCAGCTTTCCGTGCTTTTCATTTGTATAGGTAAGTCGGGCACTTCCATAACTAATAGGACTTCAGTCCTCCGGATTCTCTTTTGGCTCGCTTAGCTAGGAGTTAGTGATAAAAAGGTGGTATGATTCGTTGCGTTGTTGCGGGAGGAATTGTAAACTTTCGATTTCTGTTGCCAATAAATTCCTATATGAGTGAAAAATCTTTTTTTGAAGAAATAAAATGCGTTCAACTGAAGTGCAAAAACCTAGCCCCATATTCAGCGAGTCAGAGTTTTTGGTTACAAAGGATCAACTTTCAGAAAGATTAGCTATCTCTGTAAGCTATATCAATAAACTCATGGTAGATGACGGACTTCCCTATTTTAAAATAGGGAGAGCGGTACGGTACCAAACTTCGGAAGTATTAGTATGGTTAAAGAGACGGAAGCGTCCCTAATTTTCTAGCCTTACTTTTTGCTATTTAAGATATTAATAAAAAATGGGAGCTATTTTCATAGCCCCCATTCCGTCTTTGAAAATCAAGAAGGTTGTACCCGGCCCTGATTTTTTTTGAACATATTCTCTATAGGAAGAATTTGCAATACCTAGATTAGAGTTTAGAATGAGTGTGTTCAGATAATGACATAGTATCTTAAACGCGGTCTACTGGAGTGGAACTCTCCGTGCCAAACTTTTTCTCAATCCAGCCGTATAATATAGGTACAACAATAAGAGTCAAAATTGTTGAGGTGAAAAGTCCGCCAATGACAACGGTGGCAAGGGGGCGTTGCACTTCGGCGCCCATGCCGGTATTTAATGCCATGGGAAGAAACCCTAAGCTAGCTACAAGCGCTGTCATCGCAACGGGACGAAGCCTTAGAAGGGCGCCTTTAAAGATTGTATCCTCTATCCCTTCTCCCTTAGCACGAAGTTGATTAAAGAAACTTACCATCACCATACTATTCAGTGTAGCGATACCCGCTAAAGCAATGAAACCTACCGCTGCAGAGACGCTAAAATTAATTCCTCTAAAATAAAGTGCGAATACTCCCCCAACTACAGCGAATGGAATCGCGCTAAAAACCAGCAGTGAGTGGCGAATGTTACCAAAACTTTTTAGTAGGAGAATAAAGATCACAAGAAGTGTAATTGGAATAATAATAAAGAGAGTTTTGCGGGCTCTTTCCAAGTTTTTGAATTGTCCTCCCCATTCGACCGTATAATTTGAGTCCAAATTCAACTGGCTTTTAATTCGCTCTTTTGCTTCCACAACGAAACTCGCAATATCCCTGTCCTTAAGAAAAATAGACAACGCGGAATATCTTCTGGCACCGCTTCTTGCGACTGTTGTAACCTGGTCATGTTCGCTAATGGTAGCGACGGATGACAAAGGAATAGTTCCCCCATCAGGAAGACTTACCGGAACAGCGGCAATTTGAGAAATGTCATTTCTTAAGCTTTCTTTAAGATGTAGAACGATAGCAAACCTCCTATCTCCC
Source organism: uncultured Pseudobdellovibrionaceae bacterium (assembly GCA_964396165.1). Classification (GTDB taxonomy): domain Bacteria; phylum Bdellovibrionota; class FAC87; order UBA2466; family UBA2466; genus CALCZU01. The sequence continues at coordinate 93,534 of CAYNEF010000001.1, read as the reverse complement.
TCGTAAAAAGATCCGACTTCACGTCCGCTCATCGCACTCTCTAGAACGCCATTCACATCGCGAAGCGAAAGTCCGAAGCGCGCCATTTTTTCGTAGTCCAAGACCACATCGAGTACTGGACCTTTGGTCAGGGCTGTTAAAGGATCTGATTCAAGGGAGGATATTCCTTTCATATCAGACAAAATCTTTTGCGCCTTTTCTGAATATTCAACAAGCTTGTCCAGATCGGGTCCATAAATTCTAAGGGAAATATCCGCTCGAGATCCCTCAAGTATCTCATTAAATCGCATCGCAATGGGCTGATTAGGTGAAACTTCTTGGGTCGGGTTATTTTTTTCAAGCTCAACTTTGATAGCCTCAAACAGTTCTTCTTTTGTCCTCGTTCTACCTGATATTTGGGGCCATTCATTTTTATTCTTTTTCAAGATTACAAAAGTATCCGCTAAATAGGGTCCCATAGGATCAAGGGCTGATTCAGGGGTGCCCATTCGGGAAAAAACGGATTCAACCTCTTTAAAACTCCCGATAATTTCCTCAGCCTGTTTTTGGCGAATTACCGACTCGTCTATTCCCTGCCGGGATTCCCTTGCAAGGTTAATGACTAAATCTCCTTCGTCCAACTGAGGCACGAAATCAGACCCCAGTTGAAAAAATAGAAAGATTGCGAGAGTGGCTGGAATTAACGTAATAACGCCGACTATCCATCGTTGCTTTAAACTAACCTTCAACAACGGTTGATAAAGATTTTTAATGATACGAAAGAGCCAGGGTTCTGTTTCCTTAATTTTGCTGGGGATAAGGAAATAAGCCAATGCAGGCATAAGAAACAAGGCAACAATAAGACTTGCGCCCAAAGCTAAAAGCACCGTTGCCGCCATTGGTCTAAACATTTTTCCTTCGACACCCTCTAAATAAAGGATGGGTACGTAGACTAGCATGATGATTAAAAGTCCAAATACGATGGGTTTTAAAACCTCTTGGCTTGCTTCTAATACAATTTCCAGTTTTTCTTTTTTATCGATAACTTTTCCATGAAGTTCTTCAAATCTTCGAACGATATTTTCAATGAGAACGACAGAACCATCCACAAGCAGCCCAAAATCAATTGCCCCAAGGCTCATCAAGTTCGCTGAAATTTTGGAAATTGCCATGCCTTTAAGCGCAAAAAGCATCGAGATTGGGATAGCAAGCGCAACGGTTAAGGCAGCTCTAAAATTGCCCAATAAAAGTAACAGGACTACGACAACTAGCAGCGCCCCTTCAAAGAGATTCTTAAGGATAGTATGAATAGTGGCGCCCACAAGGTGGCTTCGAGAATAAACAATGTTCACGTCAGCATCTTGCGGTAGCTGAATTTCTCTTTTTAAAAAGTCTTCTGCTTGCGAGGAAACTTCTCGACTATTTCCACCAATTAACATGAGAACTGTGCCCAGTACCGTTTCTTTACCCCCAAAAGTTGCAGCTCCCAGTCGAAGAGCGCTATTAACGCTTACATCTGCAACGTCTTTTATCCGAATTGGTTTTCCACTTACATTTAAACTTAATGGCAAGTTGGAAATGGTTTCAAGATCGGCCACCTTGCCCGTTGCCCGAACTATTACTTGATTCCCTTCTTTTTGTATGTAGCCTCCGCCGAAACTTTCTCCTAGGGAATCGATCTTTGTGATGAATTTATCCAAAGATAGCCCAAAGTGGGCGAGGCGTTCTGGAACGAAGTTGATATGCACTTCTTTAAGGAATCCTCCGTTAGTGTCAACGTCAGCCACACCGGTAATTTTTTTAAGTTGTGGGCGAATGACAAAGTCTTGCATCTCTCTCAAGTATAAAAGTTGTTCTTTCTCGGTTTTTTTCGCTAAATCAGAGCCTGGCTTTGCTGTCACCACATACATCAGTACTTCGCCAAGGCCGGTTGTAACAGGAGCCATTTCGGGGGAGAGCCCGCTTGGAATATTTTCGCGCGCTCCTTGAAGTCGCTCGGAAACAAGTTGTCTCGCAAAATAGATATTGGTGCCTTCCTCGAAAATAACGACTACTTGGGAGAGCCCATATTTGGAAAGAGATCGGACTTGCTCAACGCCCGGCATCCCCGAAAGCTCAGTTTCGATGGGGTAGGTAACGAGCTTTTCTATCTTTCCTGGATCTAAAGCATTTGTTTTCGTATTAACAACAACTTGAACATTCGTTATATCTGGAACAGCATCCAGAGGAAGGCTAATAACTGCACCGATTCCTAAGAGTGCAAGCGCGCCAAAAAGGGAAAATACCCAAAGACGATTACGAAGGCCTGATTCCACAAGAGTATTGAGCATTTTATTTTCCCTCCACAGGAAAAGACTGTCCCGACGAGAGAAGCACGTGACTTAGAGCTTCGACATAAGCCATTTGCGCATCAAATACTTTTACAGCTTGTTCATGTACTTGGTTTTCTAGTTCGAGAAATGACGCTACTTGCACTAATCCCTTTCGCCAATTTGCTTCGGTGACTTTCATTTGATTCTCAAGTTTTGGGACTAGTGACAGTGGAAATAATTCTAGTCGCCTTGTCCCTTCAGTCAGCTCAGCCCACGCTTCTCCAAACTTGCTAACCGTCTCGCGTCGCTGTTGCTCCAATCGGTAAGTCTCTGCTTCGCGTTTGGCTTTTGCTGCTTCAAGCCCATAGCCCCCCCTGTCTAGAAGAGGGATACTGAGCTGAAGCATTCCATAGTAAGACTTTTCAGTAGTACCCAAAATTTCTTGATTGTATCCTCCCCCTACTCGAACCTCTGGATAAACCTTTTTACCTGCCTGCTCGATCTGTAATTCTGAAGTCGCAACCACCTTTGATTGTTTAGTGATCTCCAAATTATCCTTTTGTATTTTTTCAAGTAGGCTTTCGCGGTTAGGAAGAGTAGGAGAGGTAAACCAATTTAGCTCGGGATAAATTGGTGAAGAAAAGTTGAGCAGTATGTTCAAGGATTGCCATTCTTTTTCCCTTGTCGCTGAAATTTGAACAAATTTCTCTTCTATTTCTCGCAAGCGATTTTCTATCAGGCTTTTTTCCACTAATTGAGAGGGGGAGGCAAAGGGGCGGCTTTTTAAATATTGTTCAACTAGGTGAATTTTATCCTTGCGATGGGAAACATGTTTCATTTGTTCGTCTACCGCGGCGAGACGGTAAGCTCGTTTTACGACCTCATGCTGAAGGATTAGGCTTTGGATTTGTTTTTCAGTTTGGGAAATGAGGAATTGCTGGTTCCCTATTTTTTCCAAGATGCTTTTTTGTCCGAAAACAGGAACGGTTTGAAGCAGGGAAACCTGAAAGACGTTTCCTTTAGTGCTACTATCGGATTTTTCGCCAAAGTTTGCTGAGACCTCCGGATTATCCCATTTGCCTGCTTGGTAAGCTTGGTTTTCAGCTGAAATAGAATCTTTTTCGGCAGCTTTAACAGTTGCAGAATTGGCCGAAGCCTTTTCAAGCAATTTGGTTAAAGTCCATTTTTCAGGTTTAACTTCCTCCTCGGCCCGTACTGGAGGCAAAACCAAGAACAGGATGGTTACTATTTTGGCTATTTTGGATAAGCTTAAACGCACTTTTTCTCCCTGCCTTTTTACAAGCGTTGTAACACCGCCGGAATGGCATTAAAGAAGCCACTATTTCCGCTGTTCCGTAGACAGAAATAGTGGCCTTAGAGCGTCCTTTCGGACGCCTATTTTTTAACGGTTTGATTATTAAATACGGCCATTTCTCATTTTCTCGTTATCTTTACTTTCAGGAAGCTTATCGTCTTTTACCGCACCGTCCATGAGCTTGATATTTTTGATATCCACATAACTTCCTCCTAATAAATAACGGGGGGAACGCACTGCTTCAATTTGTGCTTTTATTGGCCCATCATATTGTTGGTGCATTGACTCAAGAGCCTTTGTGGTTTTAACGTTCCAGACTTCATTTGTATCGTCATTTACAAATTCCAGATCGCATTCATGGTTTTTCTCATGATCGACTGCGTGTTTTTTCTCCTCACAACGGAATGTTCCGGTCCACTTTACGTCAGTGAGTACTGGTTTTCGCATGCTATGATCGAATCGACCTCGGATTGAGCTTGTGCGAGCATAGCTGACGCTTGCTGAAAGAGAAGTAATAATTATTCCAACGCTTAATAGATTTAAAGTTTTCATTTGTTTAATCTCCAATTTTGATTTTTATGAGTAAGGTATTTATGACCGTAAACTCATGGACTTGGTTTTTAATAAATTTCAGGAAACTAATTTTTAAAGATTGGGAGGACGAGAGCCAGGATCGAGAATTACGTTTTCGGGTGTTTTTTCGGGGGAATCGATGGATTTTTTAGAGTCTGGTGAAGTGAGATTCAGATTTGCATCTGAGAGAAGTCCGGCATGAACATGGCCGCAGTGCTTTTGACAGTGTGAAGTATCTTCAGCAGAACCAGCGTGGTCGTCCTTATCCCCTGAGCAAGACGTAGGTGTCATTTCCGAGATTTGACAAGTTTGAGCATTTGAAGACTTAAGGTTTTCACTGCTTACGGTTTTAGACTGTTTAAAGCTAAACAAATAAGCAAATAAAAGAGAACTTCCTACTAGAATTCCCACAAATTTTAACAGACCTTTATGCATTTTTTGAGCGTTTCTTCTAAACCATAGTTAATGGCTGTCGAAGATTTCCCTTCTTGAAGATAGTTACGAAGCGCAGTGTGCTTTTGTGACGAATTTCTAACTTAAAGTGGATTATTTGCTAAGTATTTGATTTTTTAGTGCTTCCCGTGGTAGCTAAATGGTTTGTCACAAAAAAGTGGACTCAGATCGTAATAAGTATGAGTGAAATTGATTACAGTTCCAAAACCGATGAGGAGTTGATGATTGCCTACCAGGAAGGGGATTCCATGGCATTCAACCTGCTTTACGATCGAAATGCGGATTTAGTTCGAGGCTATTTGAGAAAGCGCATTTCAGATAGTGCGCTCGCGGACGATATTTTTCAGGGCACTTTTTTTAAGTTTCACCTGACCCGCATGCAATATCGTACTCCGCTACCGTTGCTCCCTTGGCTTTTTACGATCTGTCGAAGTGTGATGATAGATGCACTGCGATCCAAAGGGAGGGAAAGTAAAAAAACTATCGAGATTTCTAAAACTACTGTCACCAGCGTGCAGGCTGAACAACACAATTTAGAGCCAGTATTATTGGAAGATACCGCAAGGTTAAAAATACTCTCCGAGGAACAGAAACAAGCGCTTCTGCTTAGGTACGGGAACGATTTTTCTTTTGAGGAAATTGCGTTACGGCTTGAAACGACTCCTGTAAACGCGCGCCAAATGGTTAGCCGTGCTCTGAAGAAGGTGAAAATGCACGGACAGAAATTGAGGGCAAAAAAATGAAAAAAGATTTTTCAAAAGACGACTGGAACAAAGAGTACCAGTACTTTTTGGAATCCGACCGGAGTACACCACCCTCCGACGTTACAGCTTTTATTAAACGGACACTGCATGACGAGCTCAACCCACCCATCTGGAAGGTTTTCTGCAAGTTATTCGCGATTCATTTTATAGCGGGCGTGATCACGCTTTTCTTCTGCCCACAATTGGGAGTCACAATCCACAAAGAAAATGATTTTCTTTTAAGCTTTTTTTCAAGCTTTGGATCTTATGGGTGCATGCTCGCTTGTGGAGCTGTCTTTTTGGGAGGGACGGGTTTGGTCGCAGCTTTTCTTTTGAGAACGCACGAAGTTCGAGCAATTAGAAAAACACCGCTGCTTCAATGGGCTCTTTTGGTTTTTTTGTCATTGGGTTTTTTTCTATCCGTTGGGGAAGTGGAACATACGATCCCTGCTAGCCTCATTGCAGCTTGGTCCTTAGGAGCTTTATTAGGAGGCTTCTTTTCCTTTCGCTTGGGCTGGCTGCTTAGGGGCCATGTAAAAAATTATTTGCTATCGTAGTGTTATCGGGGATTGATTTTCGACATTATTGCTAAGTAGCCGCAACCCATTAAATACAACCGCAAGCGAGACGCCCATATCTGCTGCGATTGCACTCCAAAGAGAAGAATATCCAAGGAAGGTAAGGAGCACAAAGACAGCTTTGACAAAAATTGAAGCGGTTATGTTTTGCCGAATGATCCGTAGTGTTTTTCTGGAGTGGTCGATAAGCCAAGGCAGCTTCGAAAGATCATCCGACATGAGAGCGATATCAGCCGTTTCAAGAGCGACGTCACTTCCTGTGACCCCCATTGCGATACCTAATGTAGCAGCGGCCAATGCAGGAGCATCGTTAATCCCGTCCCCGACCATAGCGGTTGTTCCGTATCTATTATTAAGCGCTTCAAGACTTTTTACTTTGTCCAAGGGCAGTAACTCGGACAAGACCTCATCAACGCCGACTTCCCCACCAATATTTTTCGCGGTTGTCCTATTATCTCCAGTCAGCATGACCAGCCGTTCAACGCCTTTTTGCCTGAGATCTTCAATAGCTTTCCTCGCACCCGATCTTAAAGAATCGTTAAGAGCGATAAAACCACACACATGCGTTTCATTGCCGAGTACTACTACACTTTTTCCGGAGAAAGATTTCTCCTCTATGGCTTTATGCACTTCTGGGGTTTCCTGCCCCTTTTCTTCCAAAAAACGGTGGGAGCCAAGCCAATAAGTTCGACCCTTAATTAAAGCTGTGGCTCCTTTCCCTTGTATGGTTTGAAAATCAGTTGCGACACTAGGCTTAATTCCCCTTTGCTCCGCATGTTCCCTTATTGCTTTCGCAAGGGGATGATCGCTATGCGTTTCCATTCCGGCTGCAAGGGCTAGCAGTTCAGCCTCAGTATGGTTTCCCAAGGGAATAACTTCGCTCACTCTTGGTTTGCCTTGGGTTAAGGTACCGGTCTTATCAAAAGCAATGGCTTTTAAATGAGCTGGGGCCTCTATATAAGTTCCACCTTTTATTAGAATCCCGTTTTTAGCCGCCGCCGCTAATGCAGATACGATACTAACGGGAGTCGATATGACCAAAGCACATGGGCAAGCGATAACTAAAAGGACTAAAGACCGATAAATCCAATCTGTCCAGTTGCCTTCTAGAAAGAGTGGCGGGATAAATAAAACAGCGCACGCTAACATTAAGACTATCGGCGTGTATATTACCGCAAATTTATCAACCCATTGCTCCGAAGGGCCCTTTTTCGATTGCGCTTCAGAAACCATTCCAATAATACGCGAAAGCATAGTGTCTGAAACCAACTTTGTCGTTTCTACTTCAAGCGCTCCGTCGCCATTCACGGTACCCGCAAATACTTCAGCGCTTGAATCTTTAAAAACCGGAATGCTTTCCCCAGTGATGGCAGCTTGATTGACATAACTAGAACCTGAGATGATCTTGCCGTCGAGAGCGAATTTTTCCCCGGGGCGAACGAGAATAATAGATCCAACAGGGACTTCAGATGGCTCAACTTCTTTAAGTGCACCGGAGACATCCTTTAGATGCACTCGAGAGGGTGTAAGAGCCATAAGAGATTGAATCGCTTTTCTTGCCTTGCCGACACTCCAGGATTCCAGCAATAACGAAAGCGAGAAGAGAAATGCGACTGTCGCCGCCTCAAACCATTCACCAATCAGGATGGCGCCGCACACGGCGATGGTCATGAGCAGATTCATATCGGGACGAAATTTTTTTAAGGAATAAAAAGCCTTGGGAAGGATAAACCAACCTCCCGAGACGATTGCAAAGAGATAAAAGCCGCGTACGGCGTAAGGAACATCATGTATTTGTCCAGTTTCTTCAGCGCCAAAAGCGATCCGGAAATTTTTCGAAGTGAGCGCATGGAGCAAAAAGCCAATTAAAAGGGAAGTTGCGCTAGCCAATGTCGATGCTGTGCGGCTATGGCTTTGCCACCAAGATTCTTTTTGTGGATGCTTTTGTCCCTTGTCCCACATTTCGGCTTTCATCCCGGTTTTTTTTATTGCAGCTAATATGGATTCCAATGGGATAAATTTTTCTGAGGTAATGGACACTTTCCCGTTCAGTAGATCAAAGGAAAGATTCCCGTTTTCCCCAAGAGTAGGCAGTATCTCTCGTTTAAGGGCCGAGATTTCTTCAGCGCAATCCATTCCGTGAACCTTTAATTCCAAGTGAGAGGTAGTACCGGCCTTATCGTAGTTTTTTTGCGTCATATCAATTCTAATAACATCTATGAGTTAATATGGCCATGGCAAGGGCGTTAAAGAAAAATTAATGTGCAGTTGGGATTGTATTCTGTAAAAATTTAACATTAATTAGAATTAACTTAGTACAAACCATAGGGGGCCGCGAATATGAAAACATTAAAGATCTGGGGACTAATCTTTCTAGGAATTATCCTTCCTTGTTCATCTCAAAGTTTTCAGCAAGAAACCGCAGAAGTTACTCTGTTTGAACAGAGAAACAACCAAGACGAGGAAGTGCCTGTTTCGGAAATCCCTTCTGGCCTTTACCTCTATGGGGAAGAGCCAAGCCCCTACTTTAAAGGTCCTGCTAAAATTGAAGCTGTATCAGATGGCTATATTCTAAGGGCAATTCGTAAGTTTACTACGGGTGCTACATCCTCATTTCAGGTGAAACTTAAACCTGATGCGGCAGAAAGCAATAAATTTAGTGGAACTACCCAGCTTTATTTCCCCACAAGTAAGTGTGGGGGAGCATCGACGGATAGAAATTTTGAGGCGCATGTTTTTAAAGATTCCGAAAGTGGTTTAAGCTTGTTCTATATCAGGGAAACTGGAAAAAAAGCTTTCCGATGCAATTACTACGGTCCTCAACATCCCTGTCAATGCTGGTGGGAAATAGTAAATTACGATGTGTCCCATCCTAAACCCTATGTCCAAAAACAATGAAATCGATTAGTAAAGCGCCATTACCCAATCAAAGGAATAATTCCATGAAATCTATCTATATAAGCTTAATCTTTATTTTTATCTCCGGAAATATATTTGCAAACGAAATTTCAACTAGTGAGGAAAGTGAGTCACTACGTTGGCAACTAAAATGTAGTGTGCAAACAAAAAATGACCAACATGGATGGCATACCGTAGCCGGCGCATCCAGCGGTCCCAATAACGCCTGCAATCTCGCGATACAAGAATGTCGTGTAGCACATCCGCAGCAAAAATGCAGTGGGATGTGTAAGGTGCCTAACAGCTCTCGTCCCTATTTGTGTGGATAGGATAAGGTTTCTTACATCGAGCCGTAACACTTCCAATAACTACGCGCACATTCTCCTTTAATCATGGCCCATTTGTAACCTTTTGCCTTCGCAGTCTGTGGACATTTTTTATTAACCACAGAATCATGGAAGCAATCTAGATATACCCAGTCGTAATCCAGCTCGGGTGCGCTATCGTTTTCGTTCCATGTGCTATCCATCCCTGCGCATTCAGTAGCTACAATTTTGCCCTCAGTTGGAATGGTATCAACAGCTTCTGTACTATTAGCGTCAGCTGTCCTTATGGACAGCATAAAAATTACAAGAAAAAATAAACGCGCAGTTAACCATCCAAATTTCATATTGGCTCCTTTTCTAGGTTAGCTAATTCGATACCTTTAAGTGTTTCTCAAAAAAAAGACACGGTGCTTTTCAGTTAGTCTAAATTCTGACAGAGCTTATAATTTAATTCATATTAATTTTAGGTTAAGGCTTTACCTGGCGCATAAGGAACTAATTTCGATTTAGAAAAAGCTTTCCAAAAGAACCAGAAGACTTATCCCAAGTAGAGACATCACCAGTTTTAATTTCGTAAAACCACCCATGTAGGCGTAGGACACCTGATTCGACTTTTTCTTTGACGATGTTATAACTCATCAGGTTTTCCATTTGTTGCACTACATTTGTTTTTGATGCTGTATCCACATTGTCCGTGGCCAAGAAAGCGTTATCGTTTATTTGGGTTAACCATTTATCCACTCCGGGTAAAGTCTTAGGCACGCCCTTGAGCTTCGCATGAACTGCTCCACATCCCGAGTGTCCGCACACTACAACCTCTTTTACGTTTAGTACGGAAAGAGAGTACTCAATGGCAGCCTGTTCGCCAACATGGCTAGTGGAACCATATTTCGGTACAAGATTCCCTATGTTTCTTAAAACAAAAAGTTCACCTGGATGAGTCGAAGTAATTAGAGTGGGATCGATTCGGCTGTCGCAACATGTGATTAAAAGAGTGTGAGGGCTTTGCCGTTCCGCGAGTTTTTCGAAGAGCAATTCATATTTTTGTTTCTTGCGCGAATAACTAGTTATTCCTTGTAAGAGGCGACGAATCGGTAACTTGTCGTTGAGTTTTATTTGTGCCTCAGTTTCGGTATCAACAAAAATCTCTTTTGTAGCTTCTTCTAGTTGGAACTCTATTTTCCTTTTTAGCTCATGGGAAGCGTGTAAGACGGCTAACCTAGAGGTTCGTCTAAATAAATAATTGATAAAATTTGTTAATTGCTCACTCCCTGAATGGTCAAAATAACTTACGGCTGACAAGTCGAGCAGTACGCCGTCAATAGGTTCATTCTCGAGACGTTTTTGCAAGTCGGACATTTGGCCCGACGAAAGAAAAGTTAAGGGGCCTGATAATGATAGACGTGTAGGCGACATTCCTTCGTGAACGTCCACGTTGATTCGTACCTGCGAAAGTCGTATAGCTGCGATAATCAATGCCGCTGCAATACCGGCCTGGACACCTGCAAGCAAGCCCACGAGAACTATTACGACAAAAGTTACTGCATAAACGACGGCATCGGTTTTAGAGGTTTTCCAAAGCTCTACTAATTCCTTAGGATTTAACATTCTTAAAGCGGTAGAAAGAAGAATCCCGGCTAATACCGATATTGGGATCCGACTGACAACGGGAGATAATAACAAAATAGCGGCCACTATAAATAACGAATGAATAATTGACGATCTTCGAGTTTTTGCTCCTGCTTGAACATTTAGTGCAGATCTGGCGATTACCGCGGTTATGGGGATTCCGCCTAACATGGCTGAGGCTATATTACCGAGGCCCTGGCCTATTAGTTCCTGGTCAGGGTTATGTGCTTTTCCTCTACTCATTTTATCTACAGCACTTGAAGAAAGCAGAGTTTCCAGCGAGGCAAGAGCGTAAATAGTTATCGCCATTAAAAAGAAACCCTCATCTACATGTTTAGGCAAGGTAGGGACAGTAGGGAGTAATAAGCTTGTGGGAATTGTTCCAATGACTTCTACTTGTATTTTTAGAAAGATTGCTAGAGTTGAAGGTACCACAACAGCCACTAAGGCGGCTGGAACTTTGGAAGAAAACTTAGGGAATGTAAACATAAGGCCAATAGTAAGCAAAGACAGAAATAGTTCCATAGGATTTGTTTGTCGGAAGATCTCCATAGAATGTGTGATTACATCACAAACATGGGATGGATCAGCGGCTGGAAGTCCTAAAGCTTTAGGTAGTTGCCCCGTAAAAATAATTGCTCCGATTCCTGCGGTGAAACCCATTATAACTGGAGCAGGAACAAAGCGGATAATTTTCCCAAGACGAAATACGCCACTAAAAATCTGCAAGGCGCCGCATACTAAGGTGAGTAAAAAAAGGCCCGACAAGCCGTATTTAATGACTGCGGTATTTACGAGAATTGACATTGCAGCCGCTGGACCACTTACTGAAAGAGGGCTGCCACCAAATAACGCGCACACTATCCCAGCTACGATTGCTGTAGTGAGCCCCGTAGCTGGCGTAACTCCCGAAGCTAGGGCAATAGCTAAAGAGAGAGGCACAGCAGCACAGGCTACTACTAGACCTGAAATAAAATCTTGCCGAAAGCAGTCTGAAGAGAAAAGGCGTTTCCAATCCGAGAGGAGGGAAAATAATCCCAAGTCCCATAAGTTTCGGTTGGGTGTCTTATTTTTAGACTGGTTTGGGGACTTCTTTATTGAATTTACCCATTTTTGAGACAAAGGTTGAGCATCTGATTGCATAAAATTTCTCCAACATAATGTATTTAGTTTGTGTTCGGGTCTTTTTTACAACATTAAACGGAAAAATTAGAGGGAGGTCTAAAAGGTGGTGGAATAGGAATTGAGTGCGTACGCATGAGGTAAGTGTTTTTCACTAGGGTAATAATCTGAGAAGCGTCTATTTGCAGTTGTGGGATAATCGCATGAAAACAGTCATTACAGGATTCATCGCATGACGGAGCATGTGATTCACTATTGTAGCGGAACGGTAAAAAGGGGGACGAGTTAGTACTGTTTTGAGTTGTAAAGTTTGTCCGGTTCGTGGAACAAGGGTTTTTTTGCAAGTTTAACATTGTAGTTAAAAGACACAAAAGAACAAGTAGAGTAAATAGGGAATGGATTTTCCGGAAAGAAACAATCGTTTTTTGCTTTTGTATTTTCATAGCTGCTAGAATTTATATTTAAAGTGTCTACACCTGGTTATTAACATAATCATGCAATCTCTTTTTCACAAATTAAGATTCTTTTAATGAATAAATGCATCCATTGACTGAATTTACTCATGCCGACTCTTTTGATTTCTTTTAAGTGTATCGGCTTATTCCGAAACGAAACGCTTTTGTTTCGTGAAATCGCTTAACAGACGTTAGCAAGTTTCTTTGCACGTTTTTCAAGACGGCTTATTAACAGACGATCACAGTTTCACCTGAGAATAACCGGCTAAAAACCTATGCATGCTTAACTGGAGGAGTAGGTTTAGTTCCGAGCTAAGCAAAAATTAATGAAAAATTAATTTTGAGCGATATTAAAAAATCATTAAAGGAGGGTTTATGACTCGTAGGGAATTAATCATAATGGCTGGAAAACTTGGTTTGCTTGCGGTTCCTTTTTCGTCAAAAGGGGTACGAGCAATAATGAAAGGAACCTCTGAATCTAGAGAGCATAAGTTTGTGCTTATCTATGATTCCACAGAGTTTTCTGCAATTGACTATAGAAGGCTTCTCGATAAAGCAGGTCCGTACTTGTCTTCACAGGATTCTACATGGCTTAAGAAGCTTGTGATCTGGGATCAAGCTACCCAGAAAAGCGAAATTCAATTTTTTATGTCCAAGCATGGTCGCAATACTGAAAAATTGACTGGGCCAATCCTAATAGCAGTGCCTGAGGCGCAGGATTTTGAGGATGAAGTAGAAATCTGGAATGAAGATTGGTTAAGAGCGAAAGAAAGTAGATACACGGACGCTTGCTATCCAATTTCTGGCGGATGGTGGTCGGTAGAAGGTGATTGGAACCCTACAATTACTAAAGTCAAAAACCATCTTTATAAGTCACCGAATCACAAAGGCGGTAAATTTGAACTCCCGTGGCTAGAGCTTCTCAAGTTTGAGGAGCTGCAATCTTTACATTCCGATCACCATAGAGAGATGACAAAAAAAGGAAAGGTTTATTGGAACAACGTAAATAAAGAGTGCCCTCAGTTTAGTTTTATGAAGTAGAGACTAAATATGGATGAGAACGCCGACATTCAATACTTAGTAGAGGACCTTCTTAGAGATCCTTCGGAGGCGGCAAGTTATTTGAATGAGGCATTGAAAGTTGGCGATACACCCACGTTTCTACGAGCTCTCCGAGATGTGATAGAGGTTAGTGCTGGCGGCATGGCTCGCGTAGCTCAAATCATGAATGTAAAAGTTCCTCACCTTGAGCTAATTTTATCAGAGCGTACAAATTCAGAACTGACTGGGATAGACATAGTTCTTGATGCTATGGGTTTTACTTTTGTTGTTCAGGCAAAAAGGAAAAGTAGTCATTAGATAGATATCATCCTTTGATTTTTTTCGATTTAAGAATCAGCCTTAACAGTCGATCATAAGTTTCAGTGCATGCAAAATAAATGGATTAAGTAACTGAGTCAAACTGTCGAAGCTCCTTTCGACGTATTAAAAAACAATCATTCGCGATAGCGAAGAAAGGTGCGCTTATGAAAAATCTAATATGCATGCTTGCAATCTTTGGAGCAAGTCTATCAATAGCGGATGAATTCGAGGGAAGGTTAATCAACGGAGAGCCTGCAGATCCAAAGGATTGGCCTAGCTCTGTATATGCTTCTATGTCGGGATCTCGTTGTTCAGCTACCGTTATTGGAACTAATACGTTATTGATAGCTTCTCACTGTGTGAAAAACGGCGGCAAAGCCGTTTTTAGCGTGGGACCGAATCAATACAATAGCGTTTGTGCCCGTACCCCTCAATACAGCAACAATAGCACCTCTGATTGGGCGCTTTGCTTGATCGATAAACCAGTGACAGGAACGGTCTACGAAAATATTAATACAGATACAAACCGTGTTCGCGTTGACGATGAACTCACATTAACAGGATATGGGTGCATAAAACCGGGTGGCGGCGGAGGAAACGACGGAGTTTTTCGTGTAGGAACTTCCAAGGTCACTCGTACACCACAAGGCAATAGTAATGACATCATCACTAAAAATGGTGCGGCTTATGTTACGGGGATTCTGGTGGAGCGGCTTATTATGTCGAGAAGAATACGAAGGTTAGATGGATAGTTGGAGTAAATAGTCGCGGGGATATCAAGACAACAAGCTATCTCCCAAGCCTTTCCAGTGAAACAGCATTGAAATTTGTGACAGATTGGGCACAGAAAAACAATCAAAAGATTTGCGGCCTTCATGCGGATGCTGAAGGGTGCCGACCACTACAAGATTAGTTTCATAGCTACTCCTTGTGCCGATAATGCCGATAATCGCTGAAAAAAGAAGCCGCTGACCCAAGTCAAGGGTTAGCAGCTTCTTAAATTTTATTAGTAATTGAACTTTCTACAAAGACTGTTGGAGAATGACTTGGAAAACTCCTTTTGAAAATCCAGCATTTAATGCTAGTTCAGAAAAGTCATCTTTAACGAGGTTTTCACTGTAGTACGCCATTCCAATGGCGGTAGATTCCCCCACGGAATAAGTAAGCTCCGGATAAACCCAAAGTTTATGGCTCCAACTATTATTAAATTTTGCCCCTTCTTGAAAATCACTGTGGCGAGCGTTTTCAACTATCAAAGGAAGTTTAAGACTAAGTGATTTTTTAAAGAAAGAAAGTCCAGCGACCAAGAATAGCCTGTTTTCAATTACGGGATTTGCTGTAGCTTCTCCTGCTTCGTCCACTACGCCAGCCTTATTATAAACATGCAAAATAGGGGCATCCATCACTGCAAGCTCTACCATGTCAGAGACTTCATAATTGAATTTGAAATAATTCCTGAGTGCTGTTACGAGTCCAGCCTCGCGATCCCCTGCATGGGTGGGTAAATAAACACGTGCTTCATTAGTAAAGGATAGGCCATTCCCATTTTTCCAGATTTCTTTAAATTCTCCTCGTAGATACCCGTCATGTAGATGAGGACTAACCCCTTGGTCGGTCTCGCCAGTATTAGGATTGTAGAGGTTAGTTTGAAATTCTTGGGTGTAGCCGATGTGAGCACTAGAGGTTGGGCGGTACTCCAAAGCAAGTTCGTTTTCTGTGTGCATGCTCCCTTCGTTACCTGACCAGGAAGGCCTAAGATCCAAGCTGGCTCCGAATTGAGATTCTGCGCGCAAAGGATGATCAGAAAGACTCGAACTTCCTTCTTCAGGTTTAATTCGTTCTACTTCTTTATCGCTTGTTTCGTTGGCAGAAATAGAAAATGAAAAGAGACTTATAGTCAGACAGAAGATCGCGCCAACTTTTTTAAAGTACCTCATTATTAGTTCCCCCAATTGATTTTTAATAGAAATTAAAATTTTATTCTTTTTTTGAATTATAATACATCTTGCGTTCTTTGTCCTGACGGCTTTGATTATCCTTTGTTAATTTGAAGCTACGAACTTGTGAAATCTATTTTATTCCCAGCAAATTTGCAGTGAGTCATGAGTTTTATTTCAAGGGTAAAGAGGTGGTCGCGCAAAGCCCACCTAGGGAAGATTGCTTAAGGATAAGTTCTCCTCCATAAGCTTCAGAAAAAGCTCTTACAATTGAAAGCCCAAGTCCATGACTTGTTTCTCCCTTAGGCATTTTTGTTTTGCTTGGTAAGGCAGTGGCGCTAACCATCCCAGGGCCATCGTCCTCGATGAGAAAAACTACTCGCTCTCCTTGCTCCATGCAGGATACACGTACTTTTTTTCCGCCGTATTTAAGGGCGTTCTCAATCAGATTTGAGACGATAGAGGTGAAAGCCACTTCATTTCCGATAAACAAAAGATTTTCGTCGCAGTCAATTGCAATTTCTTTCAATTCATTCCTCTGCTGAGTAAGAGTTGCCACAATTTCTTTAATTCTTAGCAAAACAGGGAAAGTGGTCTTTCTGTTTTCATCATAAATCCTATCAACTTCAGCAAGCGAGAGAAGGTTGTCAATAATGCTTTTTAACCTTTTTGATTCATCAAAGGACTTTTCCAAAGCATTACGGTATTCGTCGGAAGTCCTGTTTTTTCGCAAAGCCATCTCGGATTGGCTCATAATGACGGAAACAGGCGTTCGAATCTCATGGGAGACATTACGTGAGAAATTTCTCATGCTTTCGAAGGACCTCTGAAGACGTTCCAATAGAGCATTGAAAGAAACTACTAATAGACCTTCTTCGTCTTTATATTGGGGTACTGGGAACCGAAACTCCAAACTTTCGGCGCGCAATTCGTACGTCACTGCAGCAAGGTTTCTAAACGGTTTAAGCAAAGCCAGTGCAAGGGAATAACTAATAGGAATGATGAGTGCAACAGTAAGCACCCACCCTAACATCAAAGTTTGAAGAAGCGAGTCGAGGTAATGATAAAGAGGGGCCAAATTATAAGCCCCCGTCAAGGTCAAAGGCTTTCCGTTAATATCTTGGACTACTTTTTTTACAATGTAATTGGGAGAATTAATTTCGGCGGTTTTTTGGGGGAATCCGTCAAAAAGGATTTCGTTTTCAGATTCTATTTTCAAAAGAAAATCCCCAAAGTGATTTTTGTCGATCACTAACCCATTTTGTTCCATAGGATGAACGATATGATCGGCTTCATGCTTAAGGAAGTCCGCAAGGGATTGGGAAGCCTGGGTAAGCATCTTGGCGCGGACTCTCACATACACGAACGAACTGAGTGCTCCCACCAAAAGGGCCACTACCATCGAAATGGTGAGAGTGAATCTAACTTTCGTCGTCATTGTTTTTCTTTCGGATCGTAAAAGCGGTATCCAGTTCCTCGAAGCGTCATCAACCAGTCTGCACAATTTACTTCAGAAAGTTTTTTTCTTAGGTTAAAGAGGTAAACCCCGATGAAATTAGTGTCAGGTTCCTTATCAAGTCCCCAACCATATAAGAACAACTCTTTCCTAGAGACTACTCTTCCTTCGGCTCCCATAAGAAATTGCACTAAGGCAGATTCTTTCGGAGTGAGTTGCGTAGAGAGGTTTTTCTTAGAGAGCACATGAGTGCTGGGATCTAATTCCAGATCTAAAAGGGTGGTTTTATTAGGCAGAACCCGGTGCGAACGTCGAAGGAGCGCCTGAACTCGTCCTAAAAGCTCTTCAAATGCGAAAGGTTTAGTCATGTAGTCGTCACAGCCTTGACGAAAGAGTTCTACTTTATCTTCTACTTTGCTTCGGGCAGTGAGGATAAGAACGGGAGGATAGTCGGGTTTTTGTTTTAAGTGGCTTAAAATAGATTCGCCGGGCACATCGGGAAGCGTGAGATCTAAAATGATTAGTTGCCAAACCTCGTTAAAAACACGAATGGCTTCTTTCCCAAGAGTTACGTGTTTTACGTAGAACCCCTCTTCTTCCAGCCCCTTTATTAAAGGTTCTGCCATGTCTATATGGTCTTCCACCAATAAAATACGACGTTTTTCCCCTTTCAAATTCGGCTCCCTCTCTTTTGATAAGGGAATTAGCATGGGAAAGTTATTGCGCATAGCATCTTAAAGTAAATTTAAAGTGAAAGATAAGTTATCCGCCACTAAAGTATTTGTAGGCGCAAATTTGCACCTTTTTTAAGCCAATAGGAGGCATTCGTGTTCCAGTCAAACATCAAAAAGTTTTTTTTAGGTATTTTAGTACTCTCTTTTATGACGCCATTCGCAAGTTTTGGTTCTGAAGCTAATTCTTTGGATGATGAGTCGGTGCAGGGGTTGTATAAGGCGGTTTTACTTCATGACGGCAGCCAATTTTACCAATATGCGCACATAACGCTACGCACCGTAAACGTCGGTGGTGGCCAGCTTAAAATATCAGCAAATTTGAGAATTTTTTTCGGGGAACAAAACTCAAATGAATTTTTAACTTACGAATTTGACGATGTGCCAATGAACTTACTTACACGGCAAATTACTCTTCGAAGCGAAAAAAATAACGTAAGTATGATTGGTTTTCTTAAGACCGGAACGATTCAGGGAGACTGGCATTCGACGTTGCTTGGAAAGGTCGGCAAGTTCAGCGCTGCTAAAGATGTAGAACCTACGCCTCCTTCTCAAGGCATTTTAGTTAAAACGCTTACCGGACATTATCGGGGAGAGTTAAAAAACACCAACTCCGAGTCTAATCTGCCAGAGCGTGCTTCAATGTCTTTAGTGAGTACGCAAGAAAATTCAGGGACAGAACCTAAAATTGTCATTTCCGGAAATGTGCGTCTTTACCTTGGACCCTTTGGCTCTTTGGAATATGTGGAAACAAAACTCACCGATGTGCAGTTTAATTTTTACAATCGTTATTTGACGGCGCGTACTATGGAATATGGCTTAACCTTCAAAGGCAAAATGAGTCACGATGGGATTTTTACAGGCACTGTTTTTGCCGATGGGATGGGGCAAGTCGCTGACGCCACCCTTACGCACTATCCATAAAGTTAGGAAGGGTACTAATGTATAAAAAACTTGCACTTGCATTCTTTGGTCTTATTGCTATTTCCTGCTCGAAAAATTCTGTTAGCGATAGAGATCTGAAAAGAGAACAGCTTCGAGCATCGTCGGAAAATAAACGTTCTGAGTTAAAACAGGTCGAAGGGGAGTATGCTGGCAAACTCGTGCAGACCAGCGGTAAAACACAAAACGTTTCCTTGCGTCTTGAAATCAAGGACATCCCTACAACGATTGAAGGACAAGTCGATCCTGTGATGACCCCAATTCTTACGGGATACCTATGTTTTACATTTGGTCAAGGATGTGATCCGAATACCTCTCCTGGATTTGCCGTACAAAAGGCTGATTTTGATCCAAAACGAAGTGCTCTTGATATTGTAGTCGCGAGCTCTGGGGAAAATATAATTTTTTCGCTCACTCAAACAGAGTCAAAACTTCAGGGAACTTGGACGATGCCCACCTCTGTGAGTTCCGGGACAGTTTCATTAGATCGCAATGCAACGCAATCGACAAATGGGTTAGCAGAACAATTAAAGGGGGAATACCAAGGTATTCTTTTGCGTGAGGGCAAGCTCTACCATTTAGGCCAGCTTAACCTTCAGACGAGTTTTCAGCCTCCTGAGGGGTTGAAGGCGGCAGCTACCTTAAAGTTAATCTGCGGCGACTGGAACTCATCGGAATATCTGACCTATAAGTTCGATAAAGTACAGTTTAACGCCGTTACGGGGCAAATTATTTTCAGGCAAGAAGGCACTGATATCGTTCTCTCCGGAAGTTGGGCTGAAGGGGAGGTCACTGGCGAATGGTCCAGCCAATATACGGGAACGCTCGGAAAAATTTCTTTTAGAAAAACTGGTCCTCCCGATACAGCAGGAGCAGGGGATGTTTTTGAGGCTTTAAAAGGGACCTATCAAGGTAAGTTCGTTAACACAAATCCAAACTCTAACCTACCGGAAAGAGTGCAGATCGCTTTTGTCACTTCCCAAGATCTGACAAGCCCCAACGGTCTTAAAGTGACTGGTAATGTTAGGTTTTATCTTGGACCCTTCGGTTCTACTGAGTATTTCGAGCTCCCTTTCAGCGAAGTTCAATATAACTACTACACAAGAAAGCTTGTTGCAAAAACAACGGGAAGTTACAATTTAACGGTGAAAGCGGACGTAGATCGGAAAGTAATCCGAGGGACAGTAGCAGCGGATGCGCTCGGGGAAGTGGGTAACTTAGAGGTGAATAAATGAGTCGGTTTTTGTTTGTCTTAGCTATTTTTTGTTTGTCTACCTTTGGCTCAGAACCAGAATCTAAATCCGATTTTGAAATGGATAAGGATTTAGTCAATACGCTTTACCGTGAAAGTGTCACGGAAGCTAAAGTTGAAAATTATGCTTCAAACGGGATTATATTAAGGCCCGTGTTTTCTTACATTACCCCTGAGAAATTTGAACTATCAAACGATTACTACACCGTGCCTTATGCAAGTACGGGTTCAAGCCTTCCCACTTTACGGGTGGAGGTGGGAACTGTCTTAGCGGCTTTTTATGGCGTTGAGGTTTCAGGGTTAGCTTCGGCTGGGTATTCCTACCGTGAAAGCTTGATTTCAGTGACAAATAAATCGGGAAAGAAATTTAGCGACGTTTTAAAAGTCCATACCCTTCCTTTAAATCTAGGGGCTCAAATTGACTACCGTATTCCGGGCGCTTCTTTTTTAAAGCCGGGCATTGCTTCTTCAGTCGGCTTTCTTTGGTTTTATCAAAGTGGGAAACTTGACGGGATTGAACAAGGGTTTTGGGTGCCTTCCTATCAGTTATCAGCTCATTTAAATCTCTTTGAAGGGACGAGCGAAGCTTCCAAATGGTTTAAAGGTGTTCAACTTGGCTCGACCCTGTACCGTAGCTTTGCCTCGGCACAAGTATTTGAAGGATGGTCTTTCGATCTCGGTGTTGGGTTCGTTCTCTAAGCGGAGTTTAGGTGTTTGATCGGATCATCCAGTTTTCTCTTAAAAACCGCCTTTTCGTCCTAGCAAGCGCAGCGATGCTTCTTGCTTACGGGGGATGGGTTATAGTTCACTTGCCGGTCGATGTTTTTCCTGATCTTAATCGTCCTACCGTTACAATCATGACAGAAGCCGGGGGACTTGCCCCTGAGGAAGTCGAAGTCCTTGTCACTCTTCCGGTTGAAGTGGCCATAAATGGAACTCCTGGGCTAGAGCGCGTCCGTTCCACTTCAGGAGTGGGCCTGTCTGCAATTTACATGGAGTTTGGCTGGGGAACGGACATCTTTCGAAACCGCCAACTTGTCGCCGAAAAGTTAGCTCTTGTAAAAGAGACTCTTCCAAAAGGGATTAGTCCTGTCATGGGTCCGATTTCTTCCATTATGGGCCAAATTCAGTTAGTCGGGCTTTCTTCGGAAGATCCGGCTATTACACCCATGGATCTTAGGACAATAGCCGACTGGGTTATTCGGCCTCGGCTGCTTTCAACGCCGGGAATTGCCCAAGTCATTCCGATCGGGGGAATGGTAAAACAATATCAAATCAAATTATCTTCCGAAGAGCTGAGAAAAAGAAACATTGGCCTTGAAGACGTCCAGCATAATCTCACCCACTTAAGCCAAAATACCACGGGCGGATTCGTAAATCTGAACAATAAAGAATATCTCATCCAAAATTTTGGCAGGGTCAAATCTCTTGAGGAAGTGGAGAGCTCTTCAGTGGGGAGTTCTTTGGGAAGACCGGTCCAGGTAAAAGAAGTCGCAAAAGTCCAGTTTGGCCCAAGAATTAAGCGCGGCGATGCAAGTATCAATGGTTCCCCCGCTGTCATCATGAGTATCCAAAAGCAACCTGGGGCTTCGACGATCGAGCTGTCGGAACAAATTGCGAAGACCCTTGAAGACATCCAAAAGACTCTCCCAAAAGGAGTTAAAATTAATAAAGATCTTTTTAAGCAAGCGGATTTCATTGAGCATGCCGTTCACAACGTTCAAGAGGCGCTAAGAGACGGCGCAATTCTTGTCACCATCATTTTATTCCTCTTTCTCCTTAATTTCAGGACCACTGCAATCACTCTTACTGCGATCCCATTGTCCTTCGTACTTACTGCCATTGTGTTTAAGTTTTTTGATCTCAATATCAACACGATGACGCTAGGGGGGCTCGCAGTTGCGATTGGTGAACTTGTCGATGACGCTATCGTTGACGTAGAGAATGTTTTTAGAAGACTAAAAGAAAATAAACATGCCGAGAATCCAAAACCTGCAACCCAAATTATTTACGAAGCCTCATCCGAAGTAAGAAATTCGATTGTTTTTGCGACTATTATCGTAGTTTTAGTTTTTATCCCGCTTTTTTCATTAGGCGGCCTTGAAGGAAGGTTTTTTGCCCCTTTGGGGGTTGCCTATGTGGTTTCTCTCGTCGCTTCTTTATTGATTTCGCTTACAGTAACGCCTGCGCTTTGTTCGTACCTTTTGCCTAATATGAAGCAAATGGAGCACGGAGCCGATGGTTTCTTGGTACGCTTCTTAAAAAAATGGGACGAAAAGATTTTAAGAAAAGCATTGAAGAAACCCAAGCTTGTTTTAGGTACTGTGAGCGGTCTTTTTATCGCGAGTATTTGTCTGATCCCTTTTATGGGAAAAGAATTTCTGCCTAAGTTTAATGAAGGTACCGCCATGATAGCTGTAATCCTGACCCCCGGGGTGAGCTTAGACTATTCGAATGAAATTGGGACAAAGGCGGAAAAGTTGATCCTTGAAAGCCCAGAAGTAAAATCAGTCAGTAGGCGGACAGGTAGAGCAGAACTAGATGAGCATGCCGAAGGTGTTCATAACAGTGAAATCGATGTGGATTTTAACTTAAAGGGAAGAAAACGAGATACTGTTCTCGAAGAAATCCGTGAGAGGTTGGTAAAAAATTTGCCAGGAGCCTCTATCAATGTTGGGCAACCCATTTCTCACCAGTTAGATCACCTTTTATCTGGCGTGAGAGCACAAATCGCAATTAAGGTTTTTGGTACGAACCAAAGTGAATTACGATCTTTAGCGGCACAAGTTTTTAGCGAGATTCAAGATGTAAAAGGTTTAGTCGACCTTCAAATTGAACAACAAGTGCAGATCCCAAAGATAAAAATTCGATTTATGAGAGACGAAGTGATCAAATATAACATGGTAGTGGGAGAGCTTGCCACGCAACTTGAAATGGCATTGGCAGGGGAAGTCACTGCCCAGGTGTTAGAGGGACAAAGGATATACGAAGTTTTTATGCGTTTGGATGACGAATCAAGATCCAGTGTAAAGAACATTCAAAGTTTAATTATTAAGACGATGCCCGATGGGAGAAGAGTCACTTTGGATGAAGTGGCGGATGTTTACGAAACGACAGGTCCCAACATGATTAACCGAGAAAACATGCAAAGGCGTATTGTGGTACAAGCCAATACGTCGGGAAGGGATTTGAATAGCGTGATTGAAGAGATCCAAGCACGCGTCAAATCAAAAGTCACAATGCCTGAGGGCTATTTCATTAGCTATGGTGGTCAATTTGAAAGTCAGCAAAAAGCAAGTCGTATGATGCTTATCCTAGGGAGCTTGTCTATTGTTGGAATCTTCCTCGTCCTTTATATGCATTTTAAGTCAGCCTTCATCTCGATTCAGATTATGCTCAATATTCCAATGGCACTCATTGGAAGCGTAGTCGCGGTTTTCCTATCTGATAGAATTCTTTCCGTGGCTTCCATGGTGGCTTTTGTGACTCTTTGCGGGATTGCCTCTAGAAACGGCATCATGATGATTTCCCACTATCTCCATCTTATGGAACATGAAAAGGAAAAGTTTTCCGATGAGATGGTCATTAGGGGATCTCTTGAGAGACTAGTGCCGGTGTTAATGACGGCTTTGACGGCGATGCTGGCGCTTGTCCCGTTGATTCTCGCTAAAGGAGAGCCTGGAAAGGAAATCCTTCACCCGGTAGCCGTTGTTATCTTTGGCGGCCTTTTTAGCTCGACTCTGTTAGATATGTGGGTAACCCCCACTGTGTTTTATAAGTTCGGACAGAAGTCCGCTGAAAAGCAACTGCTATTGCACCGTGAGCAGGGAGAAAAACACGCATGAAATTTAAATTGTCAATTCTACTGATGATGACCCTGGGAGCTTATGTATTTTCTCACGAGGGCCACGATATGCCGGGTGCTATGCCCGCCGCTCCTCATGGTGGTGAAGTAAAAGCCTCCGAACATGATGAAGCAGAAGAACACGAACATGGTGGAGGAGGGCACGCAGAAAAAGAACATGACCATGACAAAAAAGAGGAGTCGAAAGAAAACCACGCCGAAAAAGGGCATGAGCACCACGAAGAAAAGGAAGAGGCGGAAATTTTCTTTGAAGTGGTATACACAAAAAAGGTGGTTAAGATTTACCCCCTTACTCTAAACCCCAAAAACCCAAAAGTTTTTTCAAGTCTTCCTACCAGTGCTTTTAAGGACGTGATCCTAAGCATTGAGTTGCCGCGTCAAAAGAAAACGGAAGTGGTTAAGGTAACAGTTACAGAATCGAATTTTGAAGCCGCTTTTGATCCCCAAAAGGCGTTTCGTTTCTTTGCGAATATTTCGGCAAAATACGAAGGCGAAGAAAAAAAGGCAAAAATCCAAGTGGAGCTCGATTGAGATGAAGATGAGAAGTGTTTTAATGTTATTTTTAGGACTTTCGCAAGTTCTCCATTCTAGTCCAAGTCATTCTTCCCAAACTGGGACGGTGGGCCTAGAGGATGCAAAGAAATTCGCTGTAGAGCATAACTATGAGGTGACGGCATTAAGAAAAACATTGGAAGAGGCAAAGGCCGTTGTTGGACGTGTGAGAAGCTCGTACTACCCGAAATTGGGAGTGGCTGGTGGTGCCGATAATCAAATTGACAGTCATAATAGCGAGTCTGCAGTGATTGGATATGCTTATGGCAATATAAATGTATTTAACGGATTTTCCGATAGCTACCGGTCGCAAATAGCTAGTTTAGAAGCTGAAAAGGCGGAAGTTAGACTCAACCGTACTGAGTTTCGCGTGGGACTTGATGTGGAAAATATTTTCCACCTTTATATTTTCACGAAGGGAAAATTAGACCTCAAAAACGAGGCGCTCACACTTAACAATGAATTAAGAAAACTCGCGAAACAAAAGCGCGGAGCCGGGATGACAGGTGAGTCTGATGTCATGGATTTTGACTTGCGCGATGCCATCCTAAGATCAGACATTGTGCTAGTCCAACAAGAGTTAGAATCTGCCCGGGCTAATTTAAGAAGGTTGCTTGGGGAAGAAATAGGCGCGAAAATAGAGCCGATTGGAAAACTGCAGCACCAGCATATTAAAGGTTCGCTTATGGATTATATAAAGAAAATGAATGAAAGAAGCGAGCAGGTTCTAATAGCGGGACGGAATGCCAGTATAGCGTCGGTGCAGTCTAAAACTTGGACAAGTAAGTGGCTCCCAAAATTTGATATCGAGGCAAAAGCTGGTTATTTGCCTTTAATCGAAAGACCGCAACAAGGGGGGGCAAGTCTCAGTTTGATGGGCATTATTAAATTGGAGCTGTTTTCAGGCTTTGATGCTGTCTGGGAAAAGCGTGAGGGAGAGGCAAAGCGGCTAAAGACTGAAGCCGAGTTAAAAAACGCAATTCTTACCTCTGTTACACAAATGGATATTGCTTATAGGAAATTAAAAGTAGTGCAGGAACGAGTGGATCTTGAGGAAAAAAACTTGGATCGTGCGGAAAAATATTACCGCGCGGTTATGAGCGAGTACAAGCGCGGGATTAAGAACTCAATCGACTTAAAGCAAGCGGCCGAAGTGCTTTACGAAACAAAGTTAAGACGCGAAAACTACAAATATGAATTTTTGAGCGATAGAATCGAGCTTGAAAAATCTCTTGGCGCCTCTGTGGAGACCGAAAAGATCCATGAAGAGGAGTCTTGAAGTGCTAGAGCCATTCAAGCCGTCCTTACCGTGAAAACTAAAGCTTACAAGCTTCCATGTGGTCGCCCAGTTCCTTCTTGGGCAGAATCACAGTATTCTACTAAAGAAGAAAGGTTTAAATTACTTAAGAGCAAACTAGATCTCTTTGTCGTTGAAAGAAAACTTCATCAAAGCGAATCCAGGATTAAAATTCTAAGCATCGTTGCGCAGCACGAGTCTCATTTTACCGTAATAGGACTGATAGCAAGAGTTGCGAAGTTATTCCCCAATGTCGGTCCTGCTACTGTCTATCGGTCTATGCAAATCTTTGCCGAGGCAGGGATTGTAAGTGAAACGCTTATTAAGGACACTGGAGAAAAAGTGTTTGAAATCAGCGCTACCCGCCATCATGATCACATCGTTTGTATAGATTGCGACGAGATCTTTGAGTTTCATGAGACGAAAATCGAAAAGTTGCAAGAAGAAGTAGTAAGTAAACTTAGGTTTCATGAAGCGCGCCACAGCCATGTAATCTACGCACATTGCCTTTATCGCGATTAATTTAGAACGCGACTATTCTTCTTTAATTAGAAAGACTAATTTTTTTCAATCTGGCTTTCGATCCAACTTAAACCAAAATTTACATCGGCATAGACGCCATATTTTTTGGGTCTCGCACAACCCATTCCCCAGCTTACAGCGCCCGCAAGAACAGTTTCGCCGGTAGCAAGCTTAACAATGAGAGGCCCGCCACTATCTCCCTGACAGGAGTCTTTTCCACCTTTTTGGTATCCCGCACAGATCATCGTCTTGTCCGTTTTTCCTGGATAAGCATTTGCGCAATTTTTACTATTTACGAGCGGCACATCCACTTTGAGGAGTTTTTGGGAAATCTTTCCCCCTTCCGAAGTTGTTCCCCAACCCATTGTAGTGGCAATAGGCGCCTTTGATTCTTCATCAGGAATATCGATGGTTGTATTATTGAGAATAACCGGTGCGAACTTGGATTCTCCGTCTAAATTTATCAGTGCCAGGTCATTTTCGTTTGTGGAGCTGTTATTCTGAGGGTGAACGATTACCTGTTTTGCCGTAAAGGTTTCGACTCCCGTATTGTCCTTCAGGTTAAGTAGCCCGATTTTGACTCTCAAACTAGAGGTGCCGGAACGAACGCAATGAGCGGCAGTCAGTACCCAGTTTTTTTTGATTAAAGATCCACCGCAGAAATGGCTCGATCCTCTTTGCAATGAAACAATGAATGGGAACTCGCCAGCCGCTGCTGGGGTTCCTCCAACAATACGGTTTTCCGCAGCGACTCCGTTTGTAAGGGCAAGTAGGATAGTTAAGAATAACAGGTTATGTAGGCGCATAAGTTCTCCTTTGTATTTATTTAGAGTTAAGGGGTGCCGAACGATGTACTACCAAACACGATTAAAAAAGTTTTAGTTACTAATAGTTGATTCCCAAATACTTGAGGTCGGATCGCCATAATAATTCCAATATGTCCGATCCTGATTGTTTGCTTTGATCTTCGCGGCCCAAATCACACGACCAATTTCATTAGTGCGACTGTCGGAATTCATTTGTTTTCGTGCTGTCGCCATAGTACGGCCTATGGTTTGGAAGTATTCATGGCCGTTCCCGCTGCCTCCCGAACCTAAAATTCCGGCAAGACCTCGTTTGGGATCAAGTAATATAGTCTCTGCGAAATTGCGGGATGCTGCTCCAGAGCTTTTCCAATTGGCGTTAAGGCAGGCAATATCCAAAAGGATAGGAAGACCAGCGTTAGAAAGTACACTTAAGTTGGACTTTAAGAGTGGGATTTCAGTCATTCCCTCTCGATTACCATGCCCATCGTACACGATGATATTGGGATTAGAGTTATAACCGTCCCAAACTTGTTGGCTCGAAACCTCGGTGCGATACTTTTTAATAATGGTTACGGGGTTGCCCTCTTCCGAAAGCTTAACACCAACTTTAGAGACATTATTCGGACAACCTAGACTTGTGTCTTTTCCCGCAGTTAGTAAAATTTCATTTATGTTTCTTGGGTATTTTTCCCTAGCTACGACTTTTTCAAGGAAACCAGCAAGTTCTTCTACGCTTTGAGCGGGGATTCTCCCTAACGACAAATCTGGAATTTTATCATTGTCCAAAATCTGGTAGTCGAAGTCCGTCCATGTATTATCATTAGATCCTTTCCAAGAAGGGAGCTGATCAATGCTGCCCACCAGTAATGTACTAGTTGGTGGTTGATTTGTAGAATATTCCTTTTTGATGATTGCCTTGAGTTCGGAATTTTTCTTCCCCTGAACATAATATTCCCGCACTTCATGACCTGCTTGCCGCTTCCACTCGACAAAGGCCGTAAGTGTCGTACGGTAGCTTTCATGCGCAATTAATAGGTCCGTTTTTGCGCCACGTCCTTGCTCTTCAAGGTAAGTACCAGGGTTAATAGCCACTAGTGAAGCAATGCCTGTCGGTTTTATCCGTGTTTTCTCTTGCAATAATTCAGGACTTTCGATGAATTTCACCCTCAGGGTCATGGATTCAGTCCATACCAGCTGATTTTTAATTGCTTCATATTTTACGGGTGACCAGCGTAGAGTCGCGATTTTGTCCGATCCAGCAAACCCAATTTCTTCAATGGTGATTAAGTTGTCGCCATAAGTTTTTTGATAGGCGCCAGTATTAATCTCGAATGACCTAGCCGTTCCGTTATGTACTTGTTCATTTAGCAATGGGTTTAACGGGTATGCTATTTTTTGTTTTTGGAAGATTGGGTTTAGAATTTCGAATTGAATCTTTTTTCCTAAGGGAACATTGATATAGATACGATTGAAGGGGACTTCGGGATATCCCGGTGCTGTGTCAAGAATTGAGTCTAAAAGCTCTATCCTCGAATATTGTTTGCCGCGCATGAGCTGCGAAGAAAGCCTTCGTCCTTTTGTATCTAGAGACAGGATAACTTCGTTTGCATTTTCTTTAATTAACTGGATATTTGCGTATAAACTGCTTGAGAGAGCAAAGAGTACCAATAGAG
Source organism: uncultured Pseudobdellovibrionaceae bacterium (assembly GCA_964396165.1). Lineage (GTDB taxonomy): Bacteria > Bdellovibrionota > FAC87 > UBA2466 > UBA2466 > CALCZU01. Next base: position 64,756 of record CAYNEF010000001.1, on the reverse strand, counting down.
TGATTTTCATAATTTTCTCATTTTTTGAAAAAGGATTTGAATGCCCTATAAAAAATGTATCGGTACTCTCAGTAAAACCTAAATCGGTTTCGGTTTGCGTTGTTTAACAAGTATCCGTGTTCGATTGTTAAGGAGGGGGTTTAGGCTGATTATTTTGAGTTTCTTGGCTAAGATTGGCCCGTGACAGGCGTTAACTATTTTGCTTTAGAGCATTTTAGGTTGCTACAGCTGCTGTAATTTCGACTTTAATTATTTGGCCCTAGCGCTATTAAATTAAAGTAATATTAAATTGACCGAAAGTGGCCAATAATGTTGAGTTTATGTACACTTTGAGTTTGTAAAATTTAATAAATGTTGGAGTCAGTCAGTATGAAGTTTAAAAAATATACATTTGCGGTAGTCATGGCATTTCTCGCTACGATAGCTCAAGGGTCTGAGTTGGGCGGGCGCTATAGAGGTGTTACTGTTAATACCAATCCTGAATCAAACCTACCTGAGAGGACAAGACTGGCATTAGTTCTAACTCGGGAGGAAAGCGGAAAATTGAGTATCACTGGAAGCATTCGAATGCTTCTTGATGATGCCAAGAATGAACAAGAATACGTTGAGCTTAAACTCGCTTCAGCCAATTTGAATCTAAGTAGCGAGTTATTGACTTTGAAGACTGCGCAGCAAGGACTGACTTTTAAGTTACGTACAAAACTCCTTAGCGAGGGAGTTTTGAAAGGCGAGATTTATTCAGATTCCTTAGGAAAAGTCGCAGAAGTAGTCTTAGCCAAATTTACAAATAAATGAGCTTTCGTTTGTACGGTACGAACCCCGTTTGAAGCTGCCTATCTATTTCTCTAGATAGACCTTTTAATAAAAACTTTGCTTGTGCAGTTTTCTGTCGGTATTAATCGCAACATAATCAATCTGTTGCTGTTTTTTTTGGATTTAGTATTGCGCCAATTTTGAAAACATGAAAAATACCACTTTCTTCAAGTAATTATTAGGAGATATTTATGAAATTGTTATGCAGTTTTTTAGTTATGTTTTTTTCGGCAGCTTCTGTACGCGCGGCAGAAGGTTTTATTAATCCGAGTGAGTACAAGTTACAGTGCCATGGCTCGATAACGGATATTGAGGGCAAACAGGAAGTGAATAAATACAGCAGCTCGATTAATTCCAATGATTGGCCTATCCAGTTTGATTTGGCCAATTATCCTGGAGTCAATGAAGCTATTTGGTCTGGCCCAATTGTTTTGAAATCGCCTTCTTTTCAGATTTCATTTCGCACTGGTAGAAACACGATGCAATTACAAATCGGTGATCTTCGCCACAAACCGGCGCATGAGTACGATATTTACTCCTTGGCACAGGCGTGGGCGGGATTGTCTTCTGAATACGTTTCTATCAGTTATACACGTTCACTTACCTTGAATGGGAATCCGGTGAATAGCGATGTGTTTGTGCAATGCGTTCTTAAGAAAAAGTAAACGGTATCAGCTATACTTGATTGGCATGGAAGAGTGGGATAGAAAAATAGGTATGAACTACAAATTATTATTTGTCTCTTTTACGTTATTTTTAACTGTTTCGGTATCTGCGCAGGTGCTTTGGAGCGATCAAATTCCCATGTATGGAAGTGGGGATAGTGAAGGAACTGCCTACGCGAGCGCAAAACAAAAACTGCGTCAGGAGTTTCAAAGACTGCAGAATGTTTGCCAGAGACAGGGTGGCAATTTTACTTCGCGTATGCAAAATAGTTTTTGCGACCCTTATGATCCCAGTAGTCTTTTTGCGCCCCAGACTTGCTTGGTTGTTGGTTATGTCACTTGTCAGGCAGAGGCCGTGGTACTCACTGAGCAAGTAGAGATTAAAGAAGTAAGTGGAAATCAAAATGGGGCGATTGAGCCAGGGGAGAAGGTTTCTGTCTCTGTTACCATTACAAATTCCAGTAAAATGACCTTTAATTCCTTAAAACTATCTACTGGAGTGAAGAGTGCAGAGCCTGTCCTAGCATTGCAGCAAACTGAAATGGATTTGGTAAAATTAGTGCCTGGCGAGAGCAAGACTTTGAATTTCGATGGAGCTATCCTTCCAAACGCTCCTTGTGGTTCCCGTGTGCTTCTTTCCTTTATGTTAAAAGGTCCAAATTTACTACACCGGTTTTCGAATACTCTCTTAATTGGCAAACTGATGGAGAAGCCGATAACTTTGGAAAATAATTCCTTTTCGCAGCCCTTGGCGGTGAAGGGAGTGAGTTATCTTATCGGAGAAGTAACGGCATCGGGAAAAGACATTAGCCAAATCTTTTTAACTTATACCGCAGCGGTGAAGATTCCTTCCAAATACCGTTTTTGGTTAACGACACCTTCGGGACAAGCCATTTGGGCATATTATATGGATGAGTCCCGAACCAACGTTACGTTCTCACGTGATCTAACTGAGTACGTAAAAGATGGCCAAACGAACGGAAAATGGCATTTATCGGGTGATATGGGCAATGGCAACAATGCTGTGATTACTAGTTATAAACTTGTGATCGTTCCGAACTCGTTTCAGTGTAGCAGGTAAAAGAGCGAAAACCCTGATTGGCCTATGCTAGGGGGAAATGATTTTAACCGAAAATTAAATTTCTTATCTTAGGTTTTTGCGATACAAGAAGGGCATAATTATAGGGGGTTCCTTTGTGCCGCACTGCTAAGATATTAAATTTACTAATTTTATTACTTGTTACCCTACCTGCGTGCGCGAAAGATAACGTTTCAAATTTAGCGTCTATAGAAGCTAGTTCCGCAGATACTTTACCCTCGAATAACGTCTTTCGGCGGTATGTCGGGATCCTTCATCACGATGATTTAAAGCGTGACCAGTTAGCCAAAATCGACTTTATACTTTCTCGCGAAACAGGCAACAAACTTGAACTAATGGCAGTTTTAACGCTTCATTTTGGGGATTTTAAAAGCAAGGAATACGTAGCTTACCACTTCGACAACGTTCAATATAATTTAATTACCCAAACCCTTGTTTTCGATCAACCTGAAGCGGACGTGTCCGTTAAGATTACAAGCTTTGGTAGCGGCAAGTTGGAAGGGGAGTTACGTTCGAATTTTAGTGGTAATGTTGGAAAACTTGTACTGTCTCAAGATACTTCCGCCGCGCCTCAATACCCTCTTATCGAACCCATTTCGGGGGAATACGAGGGGAAATGTCTAAGTTATCCTTCTAGATTGCAATTGCTTACTTATCGAAGCACAGATGATACAGCTCGGATTGGTAACCCATTTGCAACTTACCGGGTTAGGGGAGAGTTAGGGCAAAACCAAGGAGAAAAATTTTGTGGTTTATTCGGTCCAAAAGGTTACTGCATAGCTGCTTATTTTGAACAGGGATCTTACAATTTCTTTAAAAAACACCTTGTATTGAATGGTCCGAAGCAGAATCTTGTGTGTACCGTAGATCAGGGAACGCTTACTTGTGGGCAAGACTGTCAGTTTAGACGTGTCTCGGATGAAATGACTGGTCCCTTAACGCTTTCCCCCCCAGTTTCGCAAAGTCTTTTAAGTAATCCTCCACCCAATAACCCTGCTATAAAAGTTCCTGTAGAATCTATTCAAGGAGAATATTCAGGGTATGTTCATCATGAATATTTAAATACTTATCAGGCAGCGAAGATAAATATTATGACTTACCAAGGGAACGGTTCGTCTCCTGAAGCACCAAAACTTCAGCTTTCGGCAATAGCGAGCTTGTTTTTTGGTGGTTTTCAATCCGCAGAAGCTATTTCTTACCGTTTTGCCACTCGTCCGTATCCAAATCCGTTAACAGAAACACAGTTTGTATTTCGTCGCTCTGAAAATGATGTGGATGCTATTCTTCAGGTAACTGAGTTTGGTGATGGAGTCGTTAAAGGTGTTTGGAACTCCATTCTTTTTGGCCGTGTCGGAAGCTTTGAATTGAGAAAAGATGGGCAAGCTACGTTGCCTCCTCAAGCTAAAAAAATGGGTCCCATCTCCGGGATGTTCGAAGGCAATCAGTGGGATCTTAATCTTGTAATTGGGCTTGGGAAAACTCCCCCCAACACAGAAAATCCCTTTTTCCCATTAAGTTTTGCGGGATGGGCTTTATTTCGCGAAGCCGGCACGCCAGCTACCATTACATCAGGGAGTTATGATTTTTATACGGGTAAGCTCGGATTTGAAAATGGGGAAAAAAGCGTTTTTATCGGAACCCGCGAAGAAACAAAAGGAATGTTAAGGCTTAAAAAGTTTGGCCGGGCGATCACTTCTCCTCAGGTGCGTTTTGAAGCTGAGGCCTTTAGAAGGGTTCCATTTAATTAATTAGGAGTTACTGCTATGACAAAAATAATGTTAGCTTTGCTGTTAGGACTGGTTCAAACGAGTTTTGCCTCTGATTTTCGTTGGCTTACGTTAGACATTAATCTGCGGTATTCAGATTCGGCAATAGTCTGCCATAACTTTTCAAATGCCGGAAAACCTATTGTAGACCGTTCCGTAGCAATAGCGCTTGAAGTAGATGGCGATAATATTCTTGCCGCTCAGTTGAGTAATTTCCCTAAGGAATGGCATTATTCCGGGGTTTATAGCAAGTTGCGCTTATCCCAGTCTGAGTTGAAGGGGATGAAATTGTATCGTAGCCCTAAAGGAAAACTCTTTCTTAAACGATGGGAAGTTTCTGAGGAAACCCTCAAATGGTTTGCCTTTGACGGTATGAAACTTGCCCTGCTTTGTCGACCACCACAACCTCTAAGGACAATTCAACCTAATACCACAACATACGAATTTGAGACCGAGGGCTTGGAAGAAGGAATTAACGTTAGCTATTCGGACTGGAAGAAATTCTCTGGAAAACGGCTTGATGAAAGATCGTATGATTTAAATCTACAATTCGTTCAAAAAGAATATACCCCATAATATAGAAAGGTGCTTTTATGAAAACTCGAATCAACCTATTTCTGGCCATTGTTGTTTTAGTTACGGGCCATGCTTCCTTTTCCGCAGATATTTATTGGCTCAAGATAAAACCCAATTTTTTATATAAAGATCTGAGTGTGTATTGCGAAACCTATGGAAACTCTAACTCTCTCTTTCTTGCGATGGAGGTGTCTCAAGGAAAAGCTACTCGGGCTATCTTGCGAAAAAACCTCTCGTTTGCTTGGGAAAGCACAGAGTTTTCGCAGAATGAAGTCTCAAGTCTCCAGATTAAAATTTCGGGCCAGAACGAAGCTTCTGTCGAGGAGATGCTGTTAGAAAATAAAAATGTCGCTTGGATACTCAGAAATAGTGGTGGGGAAATGGGTTGCCACCCTCCAGGACCTATCGTTAGCCTAAACCCAGGCTCTTTCCTATTTAAATTCCAAGGCCAGTCCCCGCAGATGTTCAGTAATACGGGAAAGTTTACGGGAAAGCTCAAGAATGCGGATAATTTCCAAGCTGAATTATCTTTTGGTCAAAGCCAACTCTGATAGTTCAAGGCTAAAGTTAGCCTTTGATCCCGGGACCACTCATTCTGTCTAGTATATACATCCAACCCGCTCGCTGACGGTTCACGGTGCTGTCACGCCATTTTTTATAAGAAGGTTGAAACCCTTGAGAGCTAGAGTTCATCTCGATGACAAAGGACATGATTTTATTGGAAGTGTACATCCAATCTATTGAACCGCCGTCGACATTATATAAAAGTTCATAAGAAGTACCGGCTTTATAAGAACCTGAGCCCGAATCACGCACTAGTCGCTTTGCGAGTTCTTTCCCTACCTCTTCATAGGTTTTTTGATCTGGTGCCGGGATATGTTTGGGATTACAGCCAAAAGGGTAAATTACAATTTCAGAAGTTGAGTGATAGGAGACATTGAAGATAGGATTAATTTTCTTTGCTAGATCCATAAGCGCATTGGTCTCGGGCTCTGAAGCAGGCTTGTCGCCCCGATAAGTCTCCGAGCTCTTGCTGCCTGAAGATCCGTTACATGAGTTCCATGCATACGGGTAATTTCGATTAATATCGACTCCATAACCTCCTTGGTTGTTCTTGCGCCACATCGATTGAGAGGTCCACACTTCATTATTGCCATCAGGATTGACCATCGGGACTACCCAAATACTGTAGCTATCCATCCATTTTTTGACTTGATCGTTAGTTGCGTAGTTTTTTGTCAGATAATCGACAATATCAAGAGCAACTTCAGGAGTCATGATTTCGCGAGCGTGGTGCATGGCATCGAATAAAACAGAGGGCTTTGGTGATCTGATTTTATGGTTTGAGAGGTGGATGGCATAAATATTTCTTCCCTCGACTGATTTCCCAATCGATTCCACTACAGCTAAATCAGGGTAAGCTTGTTCCGTACTAAGGAGGAATTGTTCGACGTCGGAAGGTTTTTTATAAGCGGAATCGGGGGCAAGTAATTCTCTTTTGGCGAGCACTTTTAAAGAGCGAAGATTTGCTAGTTGCTGCTTCTCCACTAGGAGCGTGACAATCTTTTTTTCTAAATCTACGCCCACAATATCTAACCCTTGAGTGACAAGTGATTTAACTCCTTCAGGCCCTTTATAAGGAACATCCACATAAACTTGGCGGGATTGGAGTGGAACTGCTGATAAGACACTACTGATGAGAAGTCCGAAAAAGATTTTCATGTTTTTTTCCTTTTTTCTTAGTGGGAATAAAAATTAAGCTGGTATTTAAAGAGTATCTGACTTCTTTTGTTGCGCGGTGTAATCTGATAGGAAACTCTTAACGTCTGAACACAGATTAGCTCATTGCAATAAAAGAACCCCTTACAAAGCTATTGAAGGAGAAGCAATTCTGTAGTCGTGTATTTACGTGGATGGCTAGATGCTACCGAAGGCTCTTCCGGTCCCCGGCCTTTATTGTAGACGCTTCTGTCAAAAAGCGCTTTTAAATCTTTTCCTGACTTTCTTTCTAAGAATTCACGAAATTCTTCCGTCGTGATTGTTTCATGTTTCTTTTCCTGCCAGAGCAATCGTAACATTCCTTTCATTCCCCCCAAAAGGGAATCTAAATGTCCAATTACTTTCATGCCACCGGAATAAGCTAAATTTGTTGTATACCTGCGGTAAGGCGAGAAAGAGGCCAGCGCCTGTTTTCCTGGAGCCGCGGAATAACTGGGAAACCCATTATCCCTCCATGAGGCGATAGCTTCGTCAATCCATCCGGAGTTTCCGCTTGACGGCATCACCCCGCGGGCAAACCAGGAATGGTTTAGTTCATGCCCTAATGCGCCAGTCGTAGTCATTGTGGCTCCGCAGTATTCCATTCCTCCCCCTGAAGACGTGATGTAGACAGTAAGGCTGTCATGCCCGTAAGGTCCGTAAGTATTTTCCAGTTCTGTTAGAACTCGTCTCGCTGTAGTTTCCGCAGTATTGATAGAGGAACCATAAATAACGACAGGAATGGTTTTTTCTTTTAGTTGTATGTCAAACCGTTTTTCGGCGAAATATCCCTGATTGGCAATATGAATAAAAAAACTGGAGGCGGTAAAGTATTTTGGAAAATGAACGCGCCAGGAATTTTGAGTGGTTTCACTGGCATTTCCATTAGTATAAATTTGGTGCTTCGAATCTGTACCTTTGATTTCAAAAGCCATCTCTGCCTGATAATGGTCGTATTCAAAGGATGTGGGGCCGTATTTCTCAAAGTAGTTCCGGTCGGATAAGTCGCCCATAAAAAAACCTAGTCTGACCGTTTTATTGTTGAAAGTCGCATTATTCAAAGACCATTCCATTGTCATTGTGTGTTGACCTGCTTCTAATACTTTGCCAAGAGCTCTAAATTTCGTCACGCCATCCACGGAAATTTCTTTTGCATCAGTTGCTATGTTGTCTACTACGATATTTCTAGGTGTAGGTATAAGATCGAAGGCAGGTGATCCCTTTTCAGCAGTATCAAACGAAATGGTTGCAAACCCTTTCACTGTTTTTGCACTTACATCTATTTCATAGCGTAGTGAAGCGGATGAGAAGTCTGCAGGTACAACTACCTGCCCAACTGAGGAAAAGGAGGCGAAAGCATGGTCTAAATCTCGCGCGAAAAGTAAGGAAGAGACACAAGTGAAAAGTAAGACTAAACGCATAGGATTCTCCTTTGATTAATCGAATTAAAATTTTTATCTATTTTTAAGTTAATCATGGGTTGGGTTAAAGGTTTTATACCTACACAAAACTCATGATCACTTGTTAATTACTTGTCGGCAGTAACACCCAAGAAAACTTACCCCGCAAAGATTTATTCTAAACAGCTGTTAAGGCAGATCTTAGTGAATGCTCAAAGAATTTTTCACAATACCCGTAAAGAGAGATGTGGATATAACTGTTGTTAAAGGTTCGGTTGAGTAATCAACCTAGATTTTAAATCGCTTGCTACGGTAAAAGTAGAGAATCTCACTTAAGACATTTAAGCAAAAAGAGGAGAAAAATATGGCAAAACTATATTTGGTTTTGGTTGCAATATTACTATCGGCCTGTGTTATGGCAGAACCGTACTACGAAGGAATGAATACACGAACGATTTGCAGCTCAAATGACATGCTTGAAATGAAAAGTCAGCTGGAAGATATGAAAAAAATGGGACGTCCGATTGGAAAGTTAACGGCAGGCGGCAGCGCTTGTACAGGAACGCTTATTGAAAGGGACCTTTTTCTTACCGCTCGTCATTGTAATTTTGGTTGTTCAGGGACAAAAGTTACTTTTGGCTACTTAGGGTCGCAAGTTTCTGGTCAAGAGACGTTTAAATGCAAGGAAGTCGTTGAAGTTGGAAATTCAAATTCTAATCAGGATTATATGGTAATGCGTTTGGAGGGAAATCCGGGAGTCAATTGGGGTTGGTATAACATAAGTGATCGCGAAATTTCAAAAGACACTCCATTACTTATGATCCACCACCCCGGCGGTACTCCTATGAAAGTTTCAAATAAAAATTGCCAATTCAAGAAGGAGAATGGCGGACTGTTTTATCACAGTTGTGATACAAATCCGGGAAGTTCGGGTAGTTCCGTTATTATTCCAGACTACGAAAAGCCTGAGAGAAGCCGCATTGTAGCAGTGCATACGCTTGGGGGATGTAATTCTTCTTCCAGTTCATTTAATGCGGGGCCTTCTATTCGGGGCCTTGTGAAAATAAGTCCCACATTAAAGGCAATGGCTCAATAAGCTTAGGAAATTTTTATTAATGCAAATTTAAAGTGCAAGTTAATAAGTACTCTTTAAAATATAATATCTGAGATCAGTCTTACAAAAAGAGTAACTTCTAAAAATATAACCAGCAACTAATTCCGGCTTCGGTTTTGACAAGTTTACCCATGGAGGATTCGTATGTCTAAATTCAGTGCCATAATTTGGGGACTTATAACCTTGTTTTTGACCACTTCGTGTGGAACGAACTCCAGTCAAAATGACTATGAACAGAAGAAGATTAATGAAGATGCTTATAAAAGCCGCTTCGGTAGAGAGAGTTTTCCGGAGGAACTAAGTGGCATAAAAATATCAGAACAAGCCAGCGAATCTAGAGATAATAAAGGTGGGACAAAACCTAATTGGAAAATGATTCTTATGAGTGGGGATGACAGCATTAGCGCTTTTGACAATGCTAGAAAAAAACTTTTTCAACTTTTCACTGAATACGGTATCGATGAGACAATTCAACTTTCAAGAAGTTCAAAACAGCAAGTTAACGGAGTACGGCCTACTACCGTCCCTAACTTAGAAAGGGCAGCCCATGACCTTAACATACAAGATGGGGACGGTTGTCTTATTCACATGACTTCGCATGGTTCTAAAACAGGGTTTTATATTAAAGGACAAAACCCTTTAACTCCTGACAAGCTAAACCAAATTGTAAAAGACACATGTGGGACCCGACCAACAGTTTTGTTAATATCGGCATGCTATTCTGGAATTTTTGCCGAGCCAAGTATGGAAGCCCCAAATCGCATTATCTTGGCTGCTGCTAGAAAAGACAGGACGTCTTTTGGTTGCAGTGCTGAAGCGGAATATACATACTGGGATGCATGTTTAATCAATAACTTACCCCTCTCACAAACTTGGCTTGAGCTTTCCCAGAAAGTCGAGAAATGCATTGAAGCCAAAGAGGCAAAAGGTAATTTTAAACGTTCTTATCCTCAGGCTCGATTCGGTGCTGACGTAAAAAACCTTGAAATACGCCAATAAGAAAAGGTTAGATCATTTTATTATGATGCATTCCTCGGACGACAGCTCGCTCTAAGTCCAACTATGAAGCGGTACGAGGCAGGTCTGTATATATGTCAGACGCGCATCGTATTAGCTCATCCTTTCAGGAATAAAAATTCTGACTTCTAGCCCCCCAAGATAACTTTTACTAAATACAAGTGTTCCATGTGCAGCAGTTACGCAAGCTTTTACAATAGAAAGTCCCAATCCATGTCCCTTAGGAAGAGACTGGGAAATTCCTTCCCTCATTGGATAAAGTTCTGAACCACTTAAGTCAGAGTCCGAACCCTCACCATCATCGTTCACTTTTAGAGTTATTCCGGACTTCTCTTTGTTGATTTGTATGTGAATAGCGCTCTTAGAAAATTTCAGCGCATTTTCTATGATGTTATTCGCAATGCTGGAAAAAAGTTCCTTATGTCCGAAGATGACAGCATCATCTCCTTCAATTTTGATATCTCGTTGAATATTTCGATGAAGTTGGTTGAGTGACAAAATCGACTCTTCAATACTTTTCTTCACGTTTATAGCGACATGTTTTCTTTCTATTTCAATTCTTTCCAAGTCAGCCAATGCTAAAAGTCTTGCAACAGTATACTGGAGGTTTTCGGACTGGGAACGAATTTTCGAAAGTCCCGTTTCATACTCGTCCTTCGAACGCGGTTTTCTTAAAAGCAAATCTGCTTCTCCTCGAATGACCGTAAGAGGGGTTCTTAGCTCGTGCGAAGCATTTCTTGCAAAGCGGTTTGTTTGCTTAAATGAAACCTCCAGTCGCTCTAATAGATGATTGAAGCTTCTCACTAAAATTCCAAATTCATCTTTTCTTTTTGGTTCTTGGAAACGATAAGCAAGAGAGTGGACATCAAACTCTTGCGTTTTTTGCGATAAATTTCGAAATGGTCGCAATAGAGATCGTGTTAAAAAAAGACTTAACGGTAGGATCAAGGCAAGTACTGCTAAGCACGCAAGACTAAGAACTTTTCTTAAGGCTGCTAGGTATTCTTTCGTTGAATTGAGATCTGAATAACCTACCAAGGTAAACTGTTCCCCATTTAGCTCGTGTTTAATCCTATCCGTCATGAAATTATCTGCTTTAGGAAGTATCCCATTAGGATTCAAATCTATCGCGAAGGGAAAAGTATCCTTTAGTAAGGTTTCGCCCTTCCATATTCTATGAAAAAAAGTTTTGCTTGGAAGGGTTGAACTCCCTTTAGTATGCGCTTTAAATTGATCGTCACTCAGTTGTAGGTGCCTCCATTCGTGTTCCAGGTGCTCAAACAGGGATTGATGAGCGGAGTTCAAAAGTTTTTTTTCGACTTGGATATAAACAGCATATGAAAATAATGCCATTAATAGCGATACGACAAGAGAGAACGTAAGAGAAAATTTAACTTTAAGATCCATGAATTTCAATCGGCATAATTGCATTTTTTGAAAACGCTAAGCCGCTACCGCGAACTGTTTGAAGCCACTTGTCGAGCTTGATGGGTTCCAACTTCTTTCTTAAATTCGCAAGATGCACCTCGATGAAATTGGTTTTTGGCTCATTCCCCAGACCCCAGATCGAATGCAATAATTCACGCCTTGTAAATACTCTTCCGGGCTCACGAACAAGAAGTTTGCAAATAGCAAATTCCTTTGGAGTCAGCGTAATTTTCTTGTCTTCTTTTACGAGTACGTGAGTTGAGGAATCCAGAGTGATTCCTTCATACTCGACAGCGTCTGGTATTGGCCGAGGAGATCTTCTTAAGAGCGCCCTTACGCGACCTATAAGCTCTTCAAAGGCGAAAGGTTTAGTTAAGTAATCATCGCACCCTCTTTGAAAAAGTGCGACCTTATCTTCCAAGCGAGTTCTAGCTGTCAAAATTAGAGCAGGTGGAGCATCTACTTTTTGAGTGAGGTAATCCAGCAGAGATTCTCCAGGAACATCCGGTAACATGAGATCTAAAATAACCAGATTCCAAGACTCGTCAAAAAGCCTCATTGCTTCATTACCGGTTTTAGCGACCGATACTTGAAACCCTTCTTCAATAAGTCCTCTTTCAAGTAAACTTGCTACATCTGGGGAATCTTCTACTATTAATATGCGAACTTTTTCCATAATATAGGATTACCTGGGAACGTATTTACAAGCAAGACACCACACTTTCGGGGCATAGAGTGGTCATGTGAATAGCGTATATACCACTGTAATTATTACTATTTTACAATTAACAATTACGTCCCTTGTAACACTTTAGTTGTTCTCCGCTCCCTTGGAGATCCAATCGTAAACTGCTTTAATTTCTAATGTTGAAAGCTTTGTGGGGAATGGTGGCATTTTTTGCCTTACTAATTGGTCATACACTCCGCTTTCTTCGGGACTTTGGGCTACTATGGGCTTTGCCATAATCCCTTCTGAGTCCATCAATTTTTGGTAAGTAGTGAGATCTACGTTTGCCTTAGGCTTAGGCCCACTGTGACACTCTATACAACTCTGTCCTCCCGGAATTGGTTTGGAAAAGACATTAGCGAGTAGCCAACTGTATTTGGGTTCTGGTTTTATTGGCGGCGGTGTGGGTGTAGGAGTTGGTGATGGAGTTGGTGATGGAGAAGGTGCGGAAGGGTCTCCGTCTCCTACTTCTGCTGCCCCAGCTAAAATCCATTGGTAAATAGAATCGACTTCTTCATTGGAGAGAGGTGAATCTGCTTTCGGCATCCACCCCGATTTAACACAAGTGAAGAGTTTACTTTTTTCGGGGTAATACGGAACCACAACAGGATCTCGCATGAGTCGTTCGAAAGTAGAGAGATCTACACCTCCAGATATTGAACTGCTTCCATGGCAGCCTACACACTTAGGTGTAAGGATATTTCTCTGGATGCTCTGAAATCTTCCCTCTCCGACTAAAGGCTTTGTCCCATCCAGTTTACTACGTGTGTAATTACAGCCGGAAACAGCAGCAATGACAAAAATGAGAATCGAAAATCTTACATTTTCACAAATTCTACCCATACTATTGATAATAGAGTCAGCGTCGCAAAAAGAGATAATTAAGATTTTCTTAAGTTGTTTAGACAAGTGGCGTTACATGCGCGTGGTGCCAAATAGTCCATGTGAAATCGATAAGAACGCAAATTAAGAATGAATTAAGGTGTGAAAAACCAGTAACAACTGTTGGAAAAATTAAGGTAAAGATACTCGTAGTGGCCATAAACGCTGCTAAATTAAGAATAGGGAGGAACGATGTTTAAAAATAAAACCGTTTTCATTTTAGGAATTGTGCTTAGTTCAACCATTGCTTTATCACATGAGGTAAATCCAATTCTTCAAGCGACGATGAAAGCTATTTCTCAAGATGCACAGACGATAGGAATACCTGCAAAAAAACCGACTCCTGGTGACGTCACTGATGGAATGATTCTCGCAGGAATTGTACGTGCGCGATCGGCTCAATCGGAGTTGCAACTAGTGATTGATCGTAAGGATACGGAAATGCTCCCCCCATTTATTGAGGAGTTGGCTAAAAAAGAACCAGAAAAAGCAAAAGAGTTAATGTTTCAGTATCCGGAGCAGCTAAACAAGGCGAAGGCAAAGTTGGTTGATGCCGAAAAACAACTGCAAGCAGAGTTTGCAAAACCAGATCCTGAAAAACGAGATTTTACTCCTTTAAAAAATACCTTAGCGGACTTGGAAACAATCATCACGGAGGCCCATAAAATTTTTCGTCCACAATGATTATGAAGCAAGTTCTACATAGGTTAGCAATTTTAACTATTTTCCTTACTGCTTTTTTGCAGTGGAGTGCTCTTGCTACTCCTTCGCCACTGCCTTCAGATATTATGCCAGTGGCCGCCGATTTTAGTATTCCGACACTCGTCGGGAATGTACGTGGAGGGTATCAGGACTTAAAGTTCGGGGCACTTGTCTTTGATAGTGGAAAAAGCCCTTTCGAAGAAACGGCACCAGGAGAAGTACGGCGTTGGGTATACCAAGCTCAAGAAGGTACGATTGGAATTGAAAATTCTCGTCATATTGCAACTTGTATTCGTGCTACGCGTATCAATGTTTTAACCCCTCAGCAGGAGTTTTATTATGAGTTCCGTGTTTCGGCGCTTGAGGGAGGTTGCACTATGAAACCCGAAGACCGAGTGGTTGAGCTCACACTTGTAATGACTGATTTCATCGTTAAAAAATACAATAATGGCAAGGCAAGATATTTTGGGCAATCCTCCGATCTCTACATGTTCCCCATGCTTTTAAGAGCGCCAGAAAGAATCACTGCCGCATCTGCTGGAGGTGGTTACTTTCTTAGTGGCCAACTCGCGGAAGTTCCTTTTATAGCAAATCTAAAGTTAGAGTTGATGCTTAGATCCAAAGGGGAATCCTCTTGTAGCAAAATAAAATTCGATCCAGAAAAAGATCCTTATAGCAGCGTCATGGTGACACCACTTCCAAGCGGTAAGTGGGGAGCTACCGTGCCGAACACAGAAGGAGCAATTTGTATGCGCCTTATTGGTGGAGGATGGCAGAGCGCGGTATCTCCGGTAATACTGCCATAGCGGTCTTAAGGCTATCTTAAGTTGAACAACACAGGAAAAAGGCTCAATCTAAGATAAGAGGATAAACTAATGTTTAAGACCTTCCTAATTAGTTGCTGTTTGTTATTTGGCTGTATGACTCAAGCAAGTGTCACAGATAAATGGATGCCTTTGCCTGCTTCCAATAATGCTTTTCTGACAAAACATTACCGCTATGCTCAAATGCTTTGGGCCTTTGATTACGGGCATGCCCTTATTTACGAGCAACTATGGCGTAATGCTCAAACTGGAGATTTCGACTTCTCATTTATTGAAGGCCCTGTTGAACCACCTCAGAAATCTGTACTTGATCAAGTAATGGAGATTTTAGCAGATCCCCCAAAACAATCTCCTATGGAAGAAACACTTTCTCCTCTTTTTACGAAGGATTTTAATTGGGTCATGGATATGTTCGCCTGGTCTCATAAATTGCACTGGGTTTCCGCAGATGTCATTGCAGCAGAGCCACTTGAAAGAGCGAAATCAATTTTGAAACAGCAGCTCAATGAAGTGTATCAACGCTATCCTACTTTAGCGTTGCCAGTGAAATGTAAGTCGATGATGCAACTCATGGAAGGACAACCTTATTCCATGATCTTTCGTAGGAGCGCTCCGAATGCCAATGGTTTGATTTGGGCTTATCACTATTACCAATTAGCCATCTACGACGCTCTGATGGAACCTGAAGGGCCTAAAAGAGATGCGGCTCTTGCAAAAGTCCTTAAGACATTTCAAAAGATGGCAGAGGATCCCGCTAATAATATAACTGAGATGCCTATGAGCCGACAGGTAGCTCCAAAGTTTACAAAGGAGTTTCCAGAACTCGCGGCTATTTTTGATAACTTGCACGAGTTTCATGACGTAGTAGGGGACGTACTCTCTGCATCGAGCCAGATGAAGCTAAAAAAAGAAGATGAGATGGTAAAAATTGGTGTACCGAATAATATTAAGATCCCAATTGCTGGTGATAAGGAGCATGTTTTAATTAAGTACGACCAGCCTGAATCTAAACGTTCTCAAATGAACTTTACGCTAGGCCTAACTTTAGATGACAAAACATTTTTGATTGAGTGCTCGAAAAATGGGCATACGGACTAGCTTTTGACGCGGTTACTTAAGAAAGTCTTAATCCTTTCTTAAGTTGTTTGGTTTTCTCTAGGTGAGATACTGAACTTAACTATTTTAAATCTAATAAAGGGGTAAATATGCAAATCATCGGTAAACAAGTGTGGTTTCTAGCAGCTTTTTTTTGGGGAGCTGTCGGCTTTGGGCAGACAGTGGAATTTCATATCAAAGCAGGAACTCAAAAAGCAGATTGGAATACGAAAGATGCTCTAGTGACTGTTCATGTGGGAGATACCATAAAGTTTGTAAACCACGACTCTATATCTCACGCCCTCCACACAGAAGATGATATTCCTTTTAAACATACAAAAGCGATAAAACCCAATGGCGGATCGCTTAGTGTTAATGTGTTAGCTGCTTATGACTCGGAGAAGTCGGGTCCTCTGCATGACCACGAATCAGAGGCAAATTTTTGGATAAATGCGGTTACAGTAGAAGAGGTAGTTTCTTTTAGTAAGGTATTAAGTACCTATTCTTTGATACATAATGCTCTCGTGATAGATGAAGTAGATGCTTCCAAGGCCGCAGCAAAAAACCTTAATGAACTATCTGCAAAATGGCTTTCTGAAAACCCAAGTGGAGTACAGACAAAAAATATTACTGCGATTGCTGCTGGTACTGAAGAAATTCAAACTGCAGAAGATATTGATGCGGTCAGGATTGCTTTTATCAAAGTGAGCGACGCAGCAATTGAATTGATACGCGCTGATGCTCAATTAAAACTAGATTGGCAGCTCTTTTTCTGCCCGATGGTTGCTAAAAATAGAGGCTTTTGGGTACAACCCAAGGCTGAAAAATTAGCTAATCCCTACATGGGATCAGCGATGCCCGCATGTGGATCTAAAAAGCCTTGGTAATTTTTTTTAGGAGATTGAAATGAAGAGCTTATATCGTCTTGGTTTTATATTGTGTTTCTTTGGCTTTCAACTGACGGCCTTGGCGGCAAAGTATCGTGTAGAACATACGTTTCCCCAAGGGGGGCCAAAGCTGGGGCAGAACACAGTAATACATTTTTCCATCTTTCGCGGTTCGGACACAGTTCCGCTTTCTGCCGCTCAAATGCAAATAGAACACGAAAAACTCATTCATATGATGGTAATTGATACTGGTTTTCAAGAGTATTTGCACGTCCATCCTGAAGAGGTTTCACTAGGCGTTTGGGAAATTTCAATACTTCTTAAAACCCCAGGCGATTATAGAACGTATCTTCAGTTTTTACCCGAGGATGAAATCACGACGAAGACCGTCTCCTTTGACGCTCGCTTCGTTGAGTTTCCTGAGCAGCAGGTTCCTACTTCCCCCGTAAAACCCGAACAAAACCTGACTTTTGTAGATGGTGAATTTACGGTGACTTTTATTCCGGTGCCCGGATTCGAACCCACTCAGAAACAGCTTAGCCAGTTTTATTTTAAAATTTTTCAAAATGGCGTGGAAGTTCCCTTTGAGGACTTAGGGTTATATTTGGGTGCGAAGATGCATATTGCGGGAATTTCAGCAGACAAAAACGATTTTGCACATGCGCACCCAGGCGGAGGGGATCCAGTCGGTGGTATTGACCCAGACAAAATTACGAAAATATTTTTTCAAAAATCGGGGTATTACGGGCTATTTATGCAATACGTATATAAAGGTGTCGTCCACACTAATCAGTTTTCTCTTCAGGTAAAACCAACCCCTGTACCGACGCCGACACCGGTTCTGGTGCCGTAGATGCTTTGCGATTAATCATGTTATAATAAACATTTAGAGGAGGATACTATGTTGAAACACATGCGTAGTCTCATGCTATTGTCTATCGTTGTTACGATGATTTCATCGGCTATTGCAATCTGCAAAAGCACCGCAGAAATGGAAGAATCGGTGGCATGGCAAAAGCAGATTTATGATTATGGTCGGGGATCTAAATACAATAAACCTCCTATTAAGGCATTGGCGACTAGCCGGTTAAACAAGCAAATAAGTATATTGACGGAAAAATGCCAAGATGATCATGGTGTCCTATCATTTGATGAGAACTATTTAAGTTGGGGTTGCTGTGTCATGAATAGCAGCCGTCCGTGTCTGTATCCGGGGTATCCCTATTCTCATGACCCTGGCGGCTGCGTAGCGAAAGTTGGAGCAATTGCCATCTGTAGCATCCCCTGACAAAAGCATTACTGCATCCACATTTCCATCCCACTCAGTTGAAGGAAAACTTTTCCGCTCCAGGGATTTCCTCCATATTCCGCTGCAAAAGCAGTAGGAACGAAACTTTTTGTCACTGAAGCACCTAAATTTAAGTGCATTGCACCCCAATTTTTTAGCAGGTAACTATAACCTAGTGTAAATGCCCCCACCCATTCGCTCTTTAACGGTTCCGTAGCCGAAGGGATGGAAAGTTCTGCGGCGATTCTTTGCAACACTTCTGTTCTACTAAAAACTGTCGAATGCTGATCAGTAACTACAAATTCATAAGAAAATGAGTGTCTCATCGTATCGACTCCGAATGTTCGAATTGAACCGTAAATTAAACTGTTATAAAGCTGCCAATCATTAAAAAGATGATTCTTTGAATAAAAAGAAGTCGAGTAACGGATAGCACTGGTCTCATCATCATCGTAAGTCTTCGCTGCAGTAGTTGTATGCCCACCGCCATGAGGATCTTTCACATAAGCAATGGAGGCCATTCCGATAAAATCTTCAGTAAAATACTGCACTAAGCGAACTGCCCCGGAATTGGGTGTCCCAATAGGAAGGTTAATTTCGTCCGGTTCAGGTTCAGAGCCATTAAATACTGAGGCTTGTAGTTCTGTTGTATTCAATCGCAGTGAGGCCCCTATGACGGTACTCGTGATGTGGCCGACATCTTGGCCAATATGATGCCCCAGCGGCGCATCAGGTTGTACGACGCTCGTTGGACGGTGCATAAATGTAATCGGACCGTCTGTACTTTGGCCACGAGGAGAAAAGAAAGCTTTTAAGTGGGATTTATTTTCCCCACTCCCGAGCCTAATCGTATCGGAAAAAGTGAGCCCCATTATAGGTGTGTTATGGGGATGCTGGTGGTCGATATAAGGATTCCCGTCATGATTGGATTCGCCCGTTTGAAGAATAAGCGGATATCCTGTTTGTGGAAGCGTCCATTTTTCCAGAGTCGTCATAATGCCGAGATTTAAGTAGTGCCTTTCGCCAAAGGTTTTTCCTAAATTACCCATTAGCATTTGCGTAGACGCAATAGCATCATCACCACGTGGTCCGCTTTGAGCGATTCCAGAAAGAAAAACATTCCCATGTAGCATGAGGTGAGTCATATCCTGGCCCTTGGGATAAGGAAGACACATCGCTGTCACCGAGTCCCAGACTTCTAAATCATTACAGTCTGAAGGGAGAAGAAATACTTTTCCTCGGTTTTTCATGTGGTCGCCATGTCCTTCATGTTGCATAGCTTCGTGGTGAGTGTGTTCTTCCGGATGCTCAGACTCAGCAAACGTTAGGCAAGAAATAAAGAAAGTAAAATAGAGTAAACGTTTCATAAGTAATCTCCCTTAAAATGGACTTTTCGAAGTCTCAGTGAGTTTGTAATCACTGAGACGGAACTCAAACTCATTGCAGCGCTCGCAATCATGGGATTGAGAAGGAATCCGAAAAAGGGGTAAAGCAATCCTGCGGCAATGGGAACTCCTAAGAAATTGTAGCCAAATGCGAAAAACAAGTTTTGCTTGATATTACGAATCGTAATCTGGCTTAACTTTCTTGCACGTACAATGCCCCTTAAATCCCCTTGGACAAGAGTGACGCCGGCGCTTTCTATCGCCACATCTGCACCGCTTCCCATTGCGATTCCCACATCGGCTTTTGCAAGAGCTGGAGCATCATTTACCCCATCTCCTGCCATCGCTACTTTTCTTCCTTTTCTTTGGAGCTCCTCGATGATGAAACTCTTTTTGTCAGGTAATACATCTGCATGCACTTCATCGATCCCAAGTTTCTTAGCAACAGCCTCAGCAGTTTTTTGATTGTCTCCCGATAGCATAACAAGGTGTAGTCCACTTTCTTTGAGAAGCTTAATTGCTTCAGGCGTACTTTCCTTAATGGGATCAGCGACACCTAATAACCCTGCTAATTTTCCACTTACTGAAAGAAAAAGTACTGTTTGTCCTGTTTCTCGTAGTGATTTTGCATCTTCAAATAATTCTTCTGAGCTAATATTAAACTCTCTAAGAGCTTTTTCATTTCCCAGTACAACTTGTTTCTGGTTGATAAAACCTAGTATCCCTTTACCTGTAAGAGATTTAAAATCTACTACAGGCAATAACTTAACTATTCCCTTTTCCTTTGCTGAGTTCAATACGGCTTGGGCGAGCGGGTGTTCGCTAGCTTTTTCTAAACTAGCTGCGAACTCAAGGACTTCGTTTTCCTTAAATGGAGATAAGGTTTGTAGGGTAATGAGTTTGGGTTTTCCTTGGGTCAAGGTTCCTGTTTTATCGAATACCAACGTATCCACTTTTTCAAAGAGTTCGAGTGCCTCTGCATTTCGAAAGAGAATACCCACTTCTGCGGCTTTTCCGGTAGCGACCATGATGGACATGGGTGTTGCAAGCCCCAAAGCACAGGGGCACGCGATAATAAGTACGGCGACTGCGTTCACTAGTGCGTAACTATAGGAAGGAGAGGGGCCAAAGATAGCCCATACGACGGCAGTAACAATGGCGATTAGTACTACTAGCGGGACAAAGTAAGAGGCGACTGTGTCCGCAAGTCGTTGAATAGGAGCACGGCTTCTTTGGGCTTCGCTCACCATTTTCACTATTTTTGCAAGAAGAGTATTTTTACCTACACTCTTTGCGACCATGACAAAACTTCCTGTTTGGTTAGCTGTCCCGGCAGAAACCTTGTCTGCGACTGCCTTTTCGACAGGAAGGCTTTCCCCTGTGAGCATAGATTCATCTATGGAAGAATTGCCTTCCAGAATGATCCCATCGACAGGGATTTGTTCGCCTGGCCGAACCCGTAACTTATCTTCCAAATGAATATTTTCAATTGGTGTATCTTCTTCTGTTCCATCGGATCGTATAATTCGAGCTGATTTGGGCGCTAATTTCATAAGGGCCTGAATAGCTGCACTTGTCTTCCCGCGCGCACGAAGTTCCAAAACCTGTCCCAGAAGGACGAGGGTTATAATAACCGCCGCAGCTTCAAAATACAGACTGATTTCGCCAGAGTGAGATTTAAAATCATTGGGAAAAAGATCAGGAAAAAGTAGGGCGAAAACGCTATAGAGGTATGCTGCTCCCGTACCTAGTCCTATTAGAGTGAACATATTCGGTTTGCGATTTTTTACCGACTCGAAGGCACGCTCAAAAAAAGGAAATCCTGCCCATAAAACTACAGGAGTGGCTAAAGTTGCTTGAGCAAACCGCATCGGTGTCGAATAGATCCATTCCCAATGAGAAACCCCCGGAATCATTTCACTCATCCCGAGAAGGAGAAGAGGAATGGACACTGGGGCGGCAAATTTAAGCCGTTTTGCCATACTCGTCAGTTCTGGATTTTCGGTTTCTACAAGGGATACTTCCAAGGGCTCGAGTGCCATCCCACAAATTGGGCAATTACCGGGACCTTGTTGTTTAATCTCCGGATGCATCGGGCAGGTATAAACCGCGCTCTGATCTCGCGCTCGTAATGTATCTTTGCTCGTACTAAGCACATGAGGATGTTTCTTTTCCTCTTTTTTATTTAGATAAGGGAGTGGATCCGTATCAAATTTCTTTTTGCAATGGGGACTACAAAAATAATAGTCGTGTCCCTGGTATCTTGAGTTTATCGAAGTATTGGGATCAACCGTCATTCCACAAATAGGATCGATTGTCTTAGTTTCGCTAGGTTTGGTTTCTTTATCCATTGAACAGCATGATTTCATAACTATCTCCTTACTCATAGGACGGACGACCTATCTCCTTTCTTACAGTGAAAAAATAGACAAAGTATGGGGGACTGGCTACTTAAGATTTCCTTAAGAATTTTAATTAGATACTAGTCGCAGGTGCAATTTAAACAGGAGTGCTCGGTGCAAGCACCGCAAGTGCGGACTAGGGCCGTTTTCAGCGCCTGACGGGCCCTGTGAAGCCTTACATCTAGTAGATTTCGGGTTATTCCTAGCTCTTTAGCGAGGTCTTCGGGAGTCTTTTTTCCTAGGTCTATTTCCTTCACTACTTGAGCATATTCAGGTTTTAGTGTGCCAAGAAGCGAAGTAAGACATTGGCAAATGATGAATTCAGATTTCTGATCATTTAGCCCTTCGATCTCACTTAATTCGAATAATTTCTTCTCTTCACTCGATAAAGAACGAAAATGATCGGTTAGGGCATTTCTGAGTGTGGTATAAAACCAAGCGAGAATTCCGGGTTCATTTTCAGATAATGGGGGATGTTCCAAAGCTTTTTTAAAACTAATCTGTAAAATATCTTCCGCAACAGATTCACTACCTACGCGACGGGCAATGAAAGCTCGGAAACGGGAATGGTTATCTAAAAGAATTCGAATAACTTCGGCATCAATAGGTTTTAGAGGCTCATTTATCTTTTCGACTGGTTCTTCCATTTACTGCTTCCACGTTTAGCCCAAATGCCACTTTATCATAGAATGTTTAATCCGTATTGAAGCACCGACTTTAAAGGTAATCCAGCCTGCGGTCAAAGCACCCAAAATCCATGCTACATAACTTACCCGATCCGCTTCTCCTCCCGCTAAAATAAGTCCCACAAAGGTTAATGCAGCTAAAAAAGAGACATTTAAAAAACGGTAGCGGTTTGCCAACGCTAGTTCTTCTCTCGTTAGAAAAACGGTAGCGAACAGTGCGCTTGTGCTTAGGAATATCGACCCACAAAGTGCCGCGCATGCCACGGGACCAAATTGCATAAAGAAATGCATCAATCCATGCCCGCCGATCATTGCACCTACACCTAGCTGAGGACAAAAAATAAAAACAATGACTGCCGCGACTGCGTGAAGGCCAAAAAGCTTAGCGCTTGTAGTTTTTAAAGAGGGATTTAGGTCATTATGAACTTTAGACAAAATAGCGCGTGTAGAGGTGAGCGGCGGCTCTATCTCCTTTTGATTCACAAAACTGTTAAATTCTTTAAGCCATTCTTCGGAATATTGGCTCATGACTTTTCTCCTTTTCCTTTTTCAAAGAATAACGAACGCAAACGGCTTACTGTACGACTTGCTCTTTTTCTTGCGGAGGCTTCATTAATACCAAGTCTTCCCGCAATTTCTTCAAACGTAAGTCCTTCATTAAAGCGAAGCTCAATCAGCTCTCGCTGATCCTTAGGAAGGTTATCCAAAATTTCATTCCAAGCGGGGGAGCTACTTTCATTTTTAGAAAATGCTGCGGTCTTATCAAGTAACGCTACTATTTTTTCTTGTGCTTCTGGAATCATCCGATTTCTTCTGTAGTGATCAATAACAGCGTGATGGGAGATTGTGAAAACCCAGGGAAGAAAGGGCACTTTTGAGTCGTAACTATAGCGGCTTTGATGAAGCTTTAAGAAAATAAACTGCAAAAGATCTTCGGCTTCACTTGCTGAGGAAAGCCGAGATCTTAAATAGCCGTATAGGCGGCCGGAGTGTCTGTGGTAGAGTTCCTCAAAAGCAATACTTTGTCCCTGTTGATAGAGTTCCATAAGCTTCTCATCAGTCTGTGATTCGAGCTCCGAAATACTGCCTCCTTATTAAGTGCTACGTTTCAATGTTCCATTTGTGACCGGTCACAAATTTAAAACTCGTGCGTAATACTAGTTGAAAGGCAGCCAAAATGGCAAAAGGCAGCCTAAAGGACAGTATAAATGTGGCGAAATCGACATAATTGGCTTTTGGGGCTTCTTTTACTCGGACAGGCGGCATTCTCCCATCCTGTCGCATTTAAGGGGGCTTGGAGTTTCATGGCATTTAACCAGCCAGATATGCTTGATTGGCAGGTTCTGTATTCTTTTGAGCGCAATTTCTCGCTGGGAGTGGATTTTGTACGAGAAGAGATGAGTGGACGTGAGCGTTACTTTTTAATCCCTCGCATATCTTGGTTAGTGCAAAGATGGAATGGCAAAGAATATCAGGCAAACATTTATGTCTATGGTGGTGTGGGGGGAACCACAAGAGATTCTCGAACGAAGTTGGCTGGAGAAGGTTCTCTAGAAGCAGATTATGAGACCAGGAAATATTATGTATCTGGAAAGAGTACATGGATGGGAGCAAGCGAACAGGAGTCATTAGTTAGTTATCAGCTTCGCGCTGGTTTTGCTCCCTATTTAGCAGACTTTGATGGAATCCACTCTTGGTTGATTGCTCAAGTACAATACTACCCAAACGCAAGTACAGAAAATCTACGTGTGGGACCCGTCTTAAGAGTTTTTTATCGAAATGTCTTATGGGAAATGGGCGTTTCCGCCCGTGGGACTTGGAATCTTAACTTAATGGTTCACTTTTAAAAGGAGAAAATATGAAACTAAAATTATCTAAAGTGATGTTTGTAACGGCCCTTCTTTTTACCAATCTCACATTCGCTGCCGGAAAGCAGATAAAGATTCTTGTAAACGGCATGGTTTGCCCCTTTTGTTCTCAAGGGATTACCAAAAACTTTAAAGAACAGCCAGCTGTTCAAGATGTGAAAGTAGATATGGAAAAGAAAGAAGTCACTGTATCGCTAAAAGAGGGAACTGAAATAAGTGATGCTGAAATTACGAAACTCATCAAGGATGCAGGCGTTAGCGTAGATAAAATTGTAAGATAGGAGAGCTCTTATGAAGAAGGTATACGCAGTAGCCGCACTTTTGGGATCAGTTACGACACTGTTTTGCTGTTTCCTTCCAGTATTGTTTGTTACTTTTGGGTTTGGAGCAGCGTTTGCTGGATTGATTGGTGCTGTTCCTCAAATAACTTTTTTTTCACAGCACAAGATATGGGTATTCTCGATAGGAGGCGCTCTCATCGCTTTAGCGACTTTTATTCAATGGCGTGCGCGTAATAATGCCTGCCCCATAGATCCAAAACTTGCTGAAGGCTGCACTACGGCGAAGGTCTGGTCTAAGCGCATACTAATTGCTGCTACGATTGTTTACGGGCTCGGTTTTTTCTTCGCCTTTATCCTGCCACAGCTTGTCTGATATCAAAATAGGCGCAAATACACATCGCGTCGCGAGCGAGTTGTTTTCTTAATCTCTTCTTAAGGTGAAAAAGGAACAAGCAAATATTAAGATCTATAATAAGTACAAAAAGTGCTTTTCGTAGGCTTGGGAAGCGATAGTTGACCAAGTCTAGTGAGGACGATAATTTAATCTTTCATGCGAGTCATCTCTGTATTTCTTCTCTGTTTTACGCTTCTCCAAGGGGCATCTCGCGTTTGTTGCTCAACCATTAATCTATCCGAAAACGATCAGGGCAGTTGTTGTGAAGAAGAATCACTAGGCTCGTTTATTGTAAGGGAAAACACTCATACTCATTCGAGCGATTTTTCTTCCGAGCTCTGCGCAAGTCCTTGTTGTGGCTTTTACTTAAGCACAATCATATTCCGACTTAACCAGAATTTATCCGTCGCCTTTTCTTCTCGGGAAACAATCCATCAGTTTAATAATGTAGTTCTTTCCTTTCCTACCCGCCCGCCAATCGTGTAATTCCAATCAAAATAGTTATCTATTGCTAACAGAGCTTTGAGCGATTTCTAAGAATACTTTTTAGTAAGGGTAATCTTAAGAGAGTAGCTCAAATCGTAAGTAAATTTTAACAAACAAAGACAAACACTAAGGAGAAACAAATGAAACAACTAACGCAAACGATGGGACTCTTGTCCCTTTTTACAACCCTCATGCTGGGTTCTTACGGGCAAACTGCCTTTGGTAAGACCAATCACCAACATGGCGTCAATGCTCAACAACAACAGCAGCAACAAGGTGCTGTTGAGTCAGTCGACAAAGACGATGAAGGTTGCTGTGCAGAATGCGGATGCTGCGAAGAAGGCTGCAAATGCTGTGAAGGCGGTAAATGCACATGCGAAAACTGCAGCTGTTGCGGTGAAGGTGGCTGTTGCCAAGGTGGAACTTGCGCTACAGGCTCCTGCTGCCAGGGCGGAACTTGCCAACAAGGCGGTTCCTGTCAGGGGGGTACATGCCAACAAGGTAGCTGCTGCGAAGGTGGTGGTTGCGGATGTTGTGCAGGAGAAAAGCCCGAGATCGAACTAGAATAAGTACTCACGGAACGGTGACGTGGTAAACTACGTCACCGTTTCTATATACATTCCAAACTAGAAGAAGTTATTGAAAGAAAATTCTTCGATCAAACCATTTTACTAGGACTACGTAATTTAAGCCGCTTCCATTTCATATAATCACGATAAGTACGGTCTATGGACTTGTGTCCTAGCCAGCTGCTTACTTCTACAACATCATGCCCGAGTTCCCACATGAGGGGACCAAACCCTTTTCTACCTGCATATAGATGATGGTTACCGGAAGTACAACGTTTTATCGTTCTAGAACGAGGTTCTTCGAAATTATTTGAGGTAATAAATCTAGCCGCAGTTTTTTGCTCGGGATATATGATTGGTATACTTTTCCATTGTTCCTCTTCGGGAAGATTAAGCAGTTTCGTCTGCAAAATATTTAGAATATCTATTCCAGAAATCTTATCCGTATCGAAATAGGTATAGTCTTTTCCTTTACCAAGATTCCTTATTTCTTGGGGGCGAAGACCGAACCAGAGACTTATGTAAAGCCAATGGTATTCGTTTGGAGGTAAAGAGCCGCTTATCTGATCCAGAAGGTCTGGGGTTAAACCTTCTGATGCTTTATCGCGCTTGAGGTGCAGCCTATAGGCCCGTAAAATCCTTCCTGCGGCAAAACCGGTTGGGCATACGAGGCGTTGGTACTCTATTTTAGTTTTTGAAGAATAGAACTCACCCCAAATGTTCATTACGCGGATAATTTTTTTGGCGTAGTCTGGGCTTAAACGTTTTTCCTCAAAATAGTTATAGATAACTTGAGAGCGGCGTTTCCAATCTTCTGGAGGAAGATTAACAGCTCTGATGAGCTTTCGAGCTGCTCTCCAGATAGACTGTAACCGTTTAGGATCATGTAGAGCTTGGAGTTCTTTGTCGAAGTCGTTGCAAAGAGCATTAGGAAGAAAAGGTACATTTTCATGGACTTCTTTGTGAGTTCGCTCTTGAATTGCTGCTCGTTTCTTTATCCATTGGGAGTTATGTAGTTCGCGATTGATGCGTTTAGCTTGTATTCTGGCTTCTTCACTTGTCATCATGGTACTAAAGAAATGCTGAGGGTATTCAGAAACAGGGACACAAGGCCCAAAACATTTGCCGTTTTCATAGTATGTTTTTATCAATGACCAACCATTTTTTCTTTTTCTAATAAAGTATCCCATATCCCCCCCTCAGCTTAATTGATCTTCCTCCGAAAACCGACCTTGTCTGTGCGTACGGTTTTCGAAGGAAGATCACTCGTCGTCATGAAAAGATATTATACAAATAAAAAATCTGCGGCAAATACCCCTCTTGGAAACAGCTATTTATCTTCTAGCGTAGTTCCAAAAGCTTTAAGTAACTGCATTCCCTGATGAAACAAATGGGAGTGTTTCTGAGTGGCTTGCGGTTTTCCCTCTTGATGCACCAACTGCACAGGACTTTTTCCAAGAGCCTTTGAAATTCTTTCAAGTATTTGGATAGATATATTTTGAGGATCTGTTTCTAGTCTTGCTAGGTAGGACACTTTGAATCCTGCCCGTGTAGCTAGGACTTGTTGAGTCAGTCCAGCCTCGATTCGCGCAGTTTTAATATTATTGCTGACTATTACCATTAATGAACTTTGATTTTTTTTCATAGCTAACAGATTGTTATTAGTAATTATTATAACTAATAAGTAAATAATATCTACTTATTAGTTGACACCTAAGGTCTGTCAGTAATATTTGTATTTATATCGGAGGTAGTTATGCCAAGAATCTTTGAATGGTTAGGCGGTTTAATGTTTTTGATTGCTTTGATGGAATTTGCGCCAAACCCAAAGAAAGCGCTTCAAAGCATTCCTGAAGTTCTAAAGGCTAATCCAGTTATGCTTGGCAATCATCTGGTAATGCCAAAGGCCCCGGCGCGGAAGTAGTAAGTATGGACTGCACAGTAGTGCAGTTTGCACTAGAAGTGTTCTCGAAATCTTCAGCGGATTTCGGTTCATCTTTGAGTGGTACTTTGCCTTGTCTGTAATAGTAGAATGTACGTCGAGACAATCCAGTTGCCATTGCAAATTCCCTTGCTTGTTCCTCGACAGGTAGATCACTGATGCTAAGCGAGCGTAAAACATCTTGTGGCGAAGTTTGTGTTGTCGCGGGTAATAGTCGATGTAGAAGGTCTCTCCAAGCGCTTGGATTGCTCCTCGCTATTTCATAACCCATTTTCAGAGTACGCAAGTTAAGTTTTCGTAGGTCGTATTTCTGGTCGTTAGAGACCAGAAAATGCACCACGTTCTCCGCTAGTCCACGATCCGGGAAATAATCACTAGAGCTTGCGGCTTCTATAAGCATGCACTTAACTTCACTGACTTCGAATGCCAACCTGAGATAAAGAGTCCGTGAAAGAAGGGCTTGAGTTTCCTTTCCCATTGGTACAGAGTTTGTTAGGAGGATAATTTTTCCATTGAATACGAATTCGGGCTTCAGAACTCTCTCTGAGCTACTCGACCAGCTAACTCTTCTGCCGCCGCCACTTCCCGCGCTTGCCCAACATGCTGCCTTGAGGATGGACATTGACGTCGCCTCCCCAAATAGACCGGCACAGTCATCTAAAACGAGGAGCGCCTTCGGATTTTCACACAGGGAATTGTAAAGTGCTAGCGGTGTACTGTAGCTCCCGAGAGAGACAAACTGAATGTTCGCCTCCGAAAGTGCCTTCTCAACGGTGGAGCTTTTTGCCCAACCTGGAGGACTTTCGATTACCAATGCATGAAAGGTATCGTTTTGCCGCAACACTCTTATCAAAGCGGAAATGTCCTCAATGTGCCTCATTTATCCCCCTTGTACTTTGTTCGTTTAATGGCATTAGGGCTATTGCCGAGCCCCAAAGAAGCATCAATCACTGTGCCCCGAAGAATTCTGCCGGCCGGAGAACACAAAAAGGCTATAAGTTTTGAAATTTCGTCAGGAGAGATCAGGCGTCCACCTGGGAGGGCTTCACAAAATTTCTTTCTATCTTCTTTGCTCAGGTGACTAAGCTGGCTCGCGGCAAGCATTGGAGTCTCGGTAGCGCCAGGACATACTGTGAAAATATCCAAGTTCGAATGCACCAGCTCGGCCGCTAGTTGTTTTGTAAAGTGAGTTAAAGCCGCTTTAGACATTCCATCTGCGTATCTAGCGCCGCTGAAATAGTTGATCCCCCCATCAACGGAACTCAGATAGATGAGTTTTCCAGCCTTTCCCAATCTCGGTATTAACTTCTTTGTTAGCCACATAGGCCCCAAGGCATTTATCGTGAAAAGCGCCAAGTCTTGCGCCTCAATCGTTTTGCCGTAGGCTTGAGATGTGACTGTACCAATGGCTGCATTGAAAACGACAATATCAAGATTCTCGGGTAACAGTGAGAGAGCGTGATCTATACTCTCATTACTTCCTTGATCCATTTGTACGAATTTGACCTTCGAACCTAATAAAGACTTCTCAATGCTTTTGGCTCGGCTTTTCCCTTTACTGAAAGTAGCCCAGATTTCGTACCCCTCTTTAGCAAAACTGCGGACAAGAGACTCGCCAATCCCGCTCGAACCACCAGTAATAAGCACTTTCAATTTATTTTTATTGGGCATAATTCACCTTTTAAAATCTCCACTATTAGACGGGAACACGAGTGAAGCACTATCTTCACTGTCGTCAACCAAGGGCAAAGTGAGATGAAATTGCACAGTTCGATACTGCGAAGTGCACCAGGTTTTTCCGCCAAAGTCGTTTACAAGCTTTCGAACTATTGCCAATCCCAATCCAGTTCCTCGCCTCTTACCCGTAGTAAAAAATTTGTCAAAGACTCGAGAAATATTTTCTTCATTTATTTCGGAATTGTTGTTGGCAATTGTAATCTTCAAGAAGGGTTTTCCCTCTTCCTCTATTTCTGAAGTCTCAAAAGATATCTCTCCACGGCCGGACATCGCTTCGACAGCATTTTCCAGAATATTAGTGAAGATTCTGGGCGTTCGCATCGAATCGACACCGATCTTCCTTGTATGATTCCATTGGTATCTAAATTCGATGTTTGTTTCCTTGTGCATTGAAAATACTTGTTCAATACTTGTGTGGATCAAATCCTTTATCGAAACCGATTCGATGACGTAATGATTCCTTGCGCCAATTTCACTGATATTAGACACAAGTCCTTCAACGTTTGCCAAAGACTTCTCAACTTCAGGTATGAGAATTGCGGCTAGTTCCTTAACTCGCTCTGTTTCAGTTTCGTCCTGAATAGCCGCGAGCCCAGTCCTCAAAAGAACGAAGGGTCTTTTTACATCGTGTGCTAGCATCTGCGTTGTTTCCGCGATGGCGGCATTCACTTGCCGTTCTTCGAAATCCTTTACTAATCCTTCAACGCGACTGGCGAGTGTTTGGATCTCCAAAAGGTTGAATCGGGGCATCCGGGCACCCTGCTTATTTTGCAGAATAGGAATCAAAATCTCAGCAAGAGTATTGAGAGGGTGTCGGATATCATTTTGCAAGAAGAGACCCATCCATAAACTGATAATTCCAAAAGCCAAAAGAAAACCGCCTACGAGAATAGTAATTGGCCAGAAAAACTCGATTGGTAGTTCATCAGTTGACATTTTTCGCTGCTTCAACAGGGTTCCGAGTTTCTTTGTCGAAAGAATAATTGGAACAAATGTGGTTACTAGACGACTAGTCGGATCCGAACAAATTATTATCTCGCCTGGCTTGCCCTGGCAGCCGCTGAGATCACCAGGTATCGATTTGGACGACTTTGGAATAACCTCAACGTTCGTCAGTTTCTCTTTAATCTTTATTTCAGTTAGACGAGATTTTACCGAGCCAAACTCTTCTTGAACCAAAAGCCCCGGAATAATGAAAGCCAGTTGATTTTGGGAGCTCAGCACCATGCTTTCTCCAAGCAGGTTTAGTTTATTGTGGCGCTGGATCAACGTGCCAATTCCTACGCACGCAATGCTGGTTAGTGCGGCAACTAAGAATGAAAAACCAATGATGCGATATGTTTTCCTCTTAAGTGAAATCATCTGGCCTTTTCTAGGAATGAAACCTTTCCTGCATCAAATTTAAGGAGTACGACGGTTTTCTCAGGAGTTCTGTTACCGTCAGGATATACAATGCTTCCAAGCAGCCCATTGAAGTCGTCAACGTGTTCGAGAGAATTCAGAACCTCTTCCCGATCAAGTGATTTTGCCTTTGTTATCGCGGTAATGAGGACACTCATTGCTTCATAGGAAACTGCCGCTATATCGTTTGGTTCCTTGTCGAATTCTTTCAAATAGTTCTTTCGGAATAATTTGCTCTTCTCACCCTGTTCGTCAGGATGCCAGTGAGCAAGCGTTAGGCCTGTAACCGTTCTCTTTCCTACTATCTTGGAAAACAGCTCTCCAATTCCACCCCATCCGTCACCGCCTAGCCAGATTTTAGGCTTTATACCCTTATCAAATAGAGAGGCAATCAAAGTAGCGGAGACCCGCTCATAGTTAGGTAAGAAGATTGCATCGATCTCCTTCCTTTTAAGTTTGGTGGCGATGGAGTTAATGATGCTAGCATCCTCTATCTGGTCTTCTAAGATGGTCTCGTCAAATACAATGCGACCCTTTCGGTTCTCGAAGTCTTTTCGAAATGCACTTCGGAGGCTTTGACAGTAAGCACAATCCGATACGGAAATAACCGCCACTTTGGAAAGCTTAAATTCTTTGGCTACTTTGGAAAGGAGTTTCCCTTGCTGGGTATCTCTGAAAACACAGGTTCTGACATAGCGACCTAACTCTCCGACTCTATCTGCGGTCGCAGAAGGAGAGAGAAGCAGCAATTTATTCTCGTTGAAAACAGAACCGGCGAGAAGTACGTCGGAAGAGTACGGGTATCCAATCGTAGCCACTACATCCGATTTGGCTATCTTGTATGCAAAATTTAATGCATCGATTTTCTTGTCGCCATAATTAAACTCCTTCAGTTCAATCTTTAAGTTGTGCTGCGAAAGTACTGTTGAAGCATCGCTGATTGCGAGTGCAACCCCATTCTTAAAGTGATTCGCATACACATTCCACATTGTGTCGTTTAATGGGGTGAAGTTAGCTGCTACTCCGACCTTCACGGTTTTGGTTTCCGCAAAAATAAATGTCGGAAGCAATATTATTAAATAGGCTATTTTCTTCATACTGAAATTCCTAGTAGGTGAAGGCCATCTACTAGGTAGCTGGCCGCATAAAAAAACAATAGGATGCCCAATGACTTGACTAGAATTTTGTAACGGTTTCCCATCAAAAACTGGGTAGAGTACTTTGCTAAAACAGCTATCAAGATCTTGCTGCCGGTAATTAGGCATAGTAACAGAGCGCTAAGTAGCAAGCCGAGTGACACATCGGTCTTGAAAGCCGCTATTAATTTAGGACCTCCAACAGTTATCCAAAAGAGATAGGGCCCGGGGTTCAGGAGGTTGGTAAGAAACCCCTTTGACCATGAATTCGGGCTGTCACTTTGTGTGTTAACTTGCTTTGACTCACGAAAAATGTCGAACGCAAGGTAGACAAGGAACAACGCGCCCAGAATGGAGATCACTCCAAGTGCGTGGGAATTGAGTGATGCCATGTTCATCGCCGTAAGAGTAAGAACGATAATCGGAATATCGGTCAATATTGGCGCAGCTGCAACCTTTACGCCTTCAGCAATTCCGTATCTCATCGTTTGCGTGATGACCAGGGTAGCCGTTGGTCCGGGCGAAAATCCGGCAGCTAGCCCCATGATTACAACCGAAACGAGAAGGCCGATGTATGTGCTCATATAATTTTGACTCCAATTAAGAGTAGGGCTGCCAATAGAAGAATAAGCCCAGTGAAAATGAAGCCAGGTTTCGTGGTGGATTTTCTGAGGATCTCGTCAAATGAAATATTGGTATGGGAAACCATCGAGTAGATGTGCGACCTTTTGCGGGCCACCAACGGTTTAACCAACATCGCTACCAAACGTCTTACGGGCGTCGCAAACGTTGCTGAATTTAGATAGACGAAATGGTTCCGAATCAGCTGGGAGAGTGCGTCTGCATCCCTTTTCCTAATAGTCTCGTATTTGGATAGCCCGTCGCTCCATAATTCAGCGCTCGCTTTGAGCATATCATTCAAATACGCACAATCTTCCAGACCGGAGTTTAAGCCTTGTCCGAGAAAAGGAAGTACTCCGTGACAGGCGTCGCCAACCAAAACAATAGAGTCTTCATAGCGCCACGGAAACGTTTGAACCGTATGCAGATGGTTCGACGGTTTGGAGTTGAACTGAATAGACAAATCGAGTGCGAATGCACCTAACTCAGGATATGCCCTCCTAAATTCCTCAGGGTTTTTTACCGTGTCTTTTTCTACAGCATTAAAAAAGAGGTTACAGGTTATGGAACCATCTCGGTTTGGGATTCCGAACATCACCGACGTCGAACGCGCCCAAACATGGAGCTTATCCGATCGGACGAAGGTTGATTCGGGTAACGTCAGTTGCTTGTATACCCAAGTACTAACTTCAGTATGATCGAACGAAGGTTGGTCTTTGTGCATTAATTTTCTAACTGCTGAAAATACGCCATCAGCGCCAATCAGAAGATCATAGGGTTCCTCAGTTACCAAATTTTGGGAATTATTTCGAAACTGCGCTAACTTTTTCGACTTATCGATTAATGTGCAAGCTGTATCGAAACGAAGTTCAATATTGGGATAGCACGCAGCTGTTTCGCTAAGGATTTTCGAAAGACTTGTTCGTTGGATACTGTAGAGGACTTCATTACTTCGTGAACCGTAGGCCTCGAATATTTGTTGTCCGTCTTCTTTATGACTTACTCGGCCGTCTAACTTTACTGACTGAGCAATTACTTGTTCTCGTAAGTGAACTAGATCTAAAACGCTTAACCCACGTTCACACAGCGTGAGATTCATTGCTCGTCTGGAATCGGGATGGGCGTCTTCTCCTTGTCTTCGCTTTTCGCAGACAAGAACCTTATAATTTTGCTTAGCCAGAAGCATAGCCATCACTAGACCGTTTAACCCTGCACCAACGATGACAATTTTCGCCCTGGGCTCAACTGCCGGGAGGCTTTTGTTCGGGATTTTAGCCTGGGTTGGTTTTACTAATTCCATCCGAATACTCCACTTAGGCAGAATCACCGTCGCCCTCGACCGTGCGTGCCTCTGGGACCTATCAAAATGCAGAGCTCGTGACACGCCGCGTAACGGGTGGCGATATAATTAACTTTGTAATTACAATGTTTTAGCCAGGTGAAGAACTGAGGGGCGTGAGTAGCAGGCCGCTATGGAGACAAGTTTCGCAGTTCTGCAAAACAGATCTGAAAATTTCTCAGTTTTGCAAAAGATTCAGAACCGGGGACAGCTGTGCAGATTGCACAGGAGAATGGCCATAGTAGATTACATGATGTCGTATTTTTTCAGACGTCGATAAAGAGTAGCTGCAGAGACACCGAGTTTTACTGCGGTAGCCTCGACGCTCTCATTGCCACGTTCTTTCAATTCTTTTACACAATTTGCAAGCACATCACGTTCGTGATTCTCCAAATAAGAGACGAGTCCTTGCTGATAGAGTTTTTCGATTTCATTTTGAGCGATCGCAGGCACAGCAATAGAGGTGCGGGGACTTGAAGGTCGGTATCTATCACTCAAATGAGACATTTCAATTTTGTCATCATTTCGGGAACTAATACAGAGAAACTCAACGGCATCTCTGAATTCCCGAACATTTCCTTCTTCCCATCTAAATTTTCTAAATAATCTGATTATCTCGGGATCGTATTGTTTAGCAAATCCCGCAAATATTTTTACAAAGTGATCGAAAAGGACCGGGATGTCGTCTAGTCGCTCTCTTAAAGGAGGAATGTTTACTACGACTTGAGAAATTCTTGAGTAAAGGTCCTGCCTAAATGTGCCATTCTTTACCATTGCAGCAAGATCTCGATTGCTTGCACAGATTATTCGAACATCTGCCTTTCTTTTCTGATCATCTCCCAACCGATAGTACTCCATTGAATCCATAAAGGTCAGAAAGAGTGCTTGTGTTTCAAGTTTTAACTCTCCAATCTCATCGAGGAAAAGATCTCCACCGCTTGCATTTTCGACGAGCCCCTTCTTGTCAGAAATTGCTCCTGTAAATGCCCCCTTTTTGTGACCGAAGAGTTGATCTTGAAAATGCTCATGGGTAATCGAGGCGCAGTTGAGTTGTTCAAAAGCTCGAATTTGCCCAGTATTTTCGCTCACCACTTGATTGGTTAGCCAGGCGAACGGAGTTTTGCCGACACCGGTTTCTCCATGAAAAAAGATTCTGGATTCTCCCGCTCTTTCCACAAGTTTCTTGGCCTCTAATAATAATGGATTGCTGCCCAAAATCTCCTGATGCTGACTCGATTTTTCGAACGCCCTGTTTAGAACGCGAGTTCTTCGACTTTCAGCCAGTACTTTCATTACTCTGATTCGAAGGTCGTCTTTCTTTACCGGTTTCTCAAGATAGTCATTTGCCCCAATTTTCATGCACTTGACTACTGTAGGGACCTCCGTGTGCCCTGACTGAATGATAGCGGGTCTGTCAGGATGCTTTTTCTTAAAAACAGCGAGAAAGTCAGATCCATCGTGTTTCGCATCTTTTAAATCGATATCAATGATCGCAAAGTCGATTTCTTGTTTTTCAAGGATTGCCACGGCCTCATCGAATGTCGAACTTTGAACAATATTGAAGTCGCTGCCCAGCCACGTCTTCGTTGCTTCTCGAAATATTTTGTCATCATCCAAGACCAATAAGTTCATGTCTTCTCCTAGTAGCCGTTCCTGAATACAATATTTGGGCCAGTCTTCTTATGCGAAGAATTCTAGTGATCACGGATTAGCAGAAATGAGAACTTCTCCGTCTCGCAAATCAGAATTGAAAAAATTCTGCCGGGAAACCCCTTAGTTGGCAACCCGTGGCGCATCGCAGACAAGTTGGAAGGTGTTAATTTTCAAGGATTTGTGTGAACCGCGAATAAAAAATTACGCGACACATCAAATTGGCTGCCGCAATTGCAATTGTAAAGGGTGAGAGGTTCGAAATTCCTCGGACCTAAGCGGAGGCGGTCAAATGAAACGATGGCAAACATGCCCACGATGCCAGATGCAAAGTTATGAGGTTCTCCGAACCCACGCTTATTGCTGTAGCTGTAACTATAGTCCGGACTGTGTGGACTACATGCAGGACCTTGCAATCCCGGACTGGGTCTACAGAAAAATCGAAAAATTTTCCAAGAAACTAATTCAAAAACAATTGCGCAGTCTAGTAGGAGGTGCCGCATGAGTACAACCGTTGATTACTTACTTCTCCGTCATTCGGAGAGCATTTATTTCGAACCGAACTCGATTCCTCAACTACCGATTAAGGCCTCAAGAGGTTTCTTTAAGGTAGTCGGAATGGCGATTCGGTCGATCGGGCGGTTCTTGGGGAAATTGGTCGCGACCAATTTTAATCCCAAGAACCCAATGGCGGTATCCAAATCGCCATATGCTCATATTTCAGTGAAGGGTCTTTATTAGAAAGGAAACCAGACAAGATGAAACTCTACTTTACATACAAAAATTTTGATTATCGAAAGTACACAAAAACAATTGAAAAATTTGTCGTACTCGCCGCGTGGATCGCTGTCTACGTTGGTTTTTACTTCGCGACAAAAGATTCCTCAGTAACCCATCAAATGAAGGCCCGTTCAGTCGACAGAATGGGCCTTCTCCCGCCTTATTCGGGTTATATGGAAAGCGAAGAAACATTTAAAAATAGAAAGGAACAGAACAATGCACGTTAATCCAATTGGAGACATCAACTCTCAAATCGACCAAATCGAATGGAATATCTTTGAGAAACGCAAATGGAGTTTACTCAGGGACCCTCAGGCATATCTGTGTGCTGTTTTTGCTGCCGCGCTGGGCCTGCTCGTCATGAACGGGTGTGCCCATCAACAAGGTAACGAAGCTCCTAGTAAGGTCGAAAAACATGATTTCCCTCGGAGGTATTAATATGAATATTAATCAAATTGTAAGAAAAACTGGCCAACATGTTCTGAAAATTGCGAAGAATCGGAACGTACAGATGTTCGCTCTAGTGTTCTTCGTCTCGGCGGTTGTTTTCCCAACTGTTGGTTACTGCTCTGTCGAGGGAACTCTGTCGGCCATCCAAGGAAAACTAATTACGACGATTCTGCCCCTTGTTGCAATTTTGGGTTTGGTTTTTGCCGGACTCTCATTTGCAGCTGGTTCTCAGAATGCTCGAGGACATCTAGTCCTCGCAATCATCGGTGCAATCGTTGGCTTTGGAGCTCCAAGCATTATTGCCTTCATTCGAGGGCTGGTTCAGTAGGAAGGGGTGATCTAATCTATGAGAACAATTCCCGTAAGCAAGTGTTTGGATAAGAAGCTCATCATGTTCGGCTTTGAAGTTATGGACATCTTGGCCATTTTCCTAACCCTTTCTATCCTTAATTTTGTCTTCGGTAGTAGTTCTCTAAAAATGCTTTTTGTCTGGCTTCCCTCGAGCCTTCTTGCGCTCGTCCTTCGGTACGGGAAACGGGGGAAGCCGGACAAATACTTGATCCATTGGCTTAGGTTCCAAATCAAACCTGGAACTTTATCAGCTTTCCACGAGCCTTGTGTGGTCAATCCTCCGCCGCGGCTAAGCAAAGGGAGTAAAAGTGTATGACTTCAGTTCTAGCAGATAACCTTCAAATCTGGGGATTTCAGAATGAGTTTGTCGTGTTCTCTGATGGCTCCTATGGATTTGCCCTGGAACTTACTCCTGTCGATGTTTCCTGCTGGGACGACAATAGGATTGATAATTTTGCAGGCAGAATTTGCTCTTTTCTTAATGGATTGCAGCCCGGAGTTAATATTCAGTTTGCTCAAGAGATTGGTGCCGGGAACGGCCAATTAATCTCCAAATTTGGCAGTTTACTGGCAAGTAACGCGGATCAAACGCGTACAGACCTAGTCGACTCTCGGGTCTCTTATCTAGAGAATCAGGATAAGTCAGGGTGCATTCCTACCCATCGCTTGCGTTGCTTCGTTAGAAGAAAACCCGCATCGCCTCTATTGCAAAAACCCAAGTTTTTCTCCAAGACACCATTGTTTCAAGAAATCGCGGAGGACACGTTTGCAAAGGAACTAAACTCAACTGACCAGCTAAAACAGGACCTTATTCGATCTCTTGCCTCACTTGGGGTAAACACTCGAGAGGTTAGTGCAAAGGAGATAGCTGAACTTATCTACGTGCAGTGGAATCCTTCAAGAGGCGTGTCACTAGCGAACTATGATCCGCAGGATGTTAGGTCCTCACTATTGTTTTCAGATGTCCAAGTATACGAACGCGGGTTCTCACTGGGCGAGTACCATCATCGAGTCGTCTCTATTAAGCTCTTTCCAGACCAAACTTACGCTTCTATGGCGAGGGTACTAAGAACTCTGCCTTTCGATTCAAAGTTATTTGTATCTCTTATGATTCCCGACCAAACCAAGGAACTGGAGGCACTACAGACTCAGAGACGTTTAGCGTTTTCGATGGCTCGCGGTAAAAAGTCAGGAGTTTCTGATGTTGAAAGTGAAGCAAAGCTAGTTGATCTCGAAGACTTGATCAGTCAACTAGTAGCTCAAGGGGAAAAAGTATTTCATTTGAGCCTCAATGTTCTTCTAAGCCACCCGAGTGAGGAAGTCTTAAATGAACAGGTTTCTCAGACTCTTCTGACAATCCGTGAGCTTTCGGGGGCGGAAGGCATGGAGGAGTCCCTCGCTAGCTTCGATATTTTCAGCGAGTTCTCATACCCAAATGCGTCGGCTAAGGAGCGTTCGAAGCGAATCAAAACTTCAAACGCTGCCGATTTGCTACCTCTGTATGGGCCATGGTCGGGACATGATGGTGCTAGGATTCTTCTTAAGTCTACTCAGGGAACCTTGGTTCCCATTGATCCATTTTCTAAGGAGTTGTCGAATTACAATCAAATCGTAACTGGCGGTAGCGGCAGTGGGAAAAGCTTTCTTACTAACGTACTACTCTTACAAATGCTTAAGGAGAACCCGAAAGTATTTATTGTGGACATTGGTGGTTCGTACAAAAAGCTTTGTGAGAACCTTACGGGCCAATACATCCCGTTCCACTTGGAAACAAAAGTATCTTTAAATCCGTTTGACCTGTTGCCGGGTGAGGCAAGTCCATCACCACAGAAGATTAAGTTTTTAGTTGGTCTGGTTGAAATGATGACTAAGGAGGAAGGCGAGGCTCGCTTGGGTCGACTTGAAAGAGCTGAGATAGAAGAAGCGATCGAGCAGGTTTACAAAGAGAGCAAAACACCTAAGTTGTCTGACCTGCGGTCCAAACTTCTCGCTCATAACGATGACCTGATTAAGAGATTTGGAAAAATATTAGGCCCTTGGTGTGGAAATACACCGTTTGGCAGAATGATCGACGCTCCAACTTCCATTGCTCTCGATCGATCGATAGTGTCATTCGACTTAAAGGGGCTTGAGACCTATCCGGACTTGCAGTCCGTATGCCTCTACATCATTACTGACTTTGTCTGGCGTGAAATTCAAAAGGACCGTGCCAGTATGAAGTTTCTAGTTTTCGATGAGTGTTGGAAACTTCTCGAAAGCGAAGCGGGAGCAGCATTCATCGGCGAGGTATTTCGTACATTTCGTAAGTATTACGCTTCAGCCATTGCCATATCCCAGAATATTGATGATTTCGCGCGCAGTCGGGTAGCTGGCGCGATCCTCCCAAATACATCTTTGAAATGGGTACTGATGCAGAAAGGTGCGGATCAAGCAAGACTTAAAGAAGTTCTTCAGCTAAACGACAATGAGATGGCTCTTATCGCTTCTTTGCATCAGTTGAGAGGATCGTACTCGCAGGCATTCTTGATGGCTGAAGACAAGCACTCTGTTGTAGCCATCGAACCGACTCCTTTCGAATATTGGATCGCCACAACCGATCCTCGAGATCTAGCAGTAGTTGAGGAAAGATTAAATCAACATCCAGATCGGCCATCAATCGAAACGCTCAAGGAGTTAGCTAAAGAGTATCCGAAGGGAATTGTTGCTTCAAAGGAGGCGTTATGAAGAAAAAATTTATTAGCCTTTTTGTCGTGTTCTCGATTCTCTTCGGGAACGCAGGAACTGCAAGGGCGGATCTTTTCGGCGGAGATGTTGCGGTTCTGATGCAAATTTTAGCACAGGCCATCCTTCAGTTGGCCAAGCTCAAGGAGCTTATGAACAATGCGAACGAGTCCCTCGATCTAGTCAAGGATATCAACAAGGGCATTAATGATTCGCTAAACTTAATTAGGACGATCGATCCGAACGTTGATCCGGGGATTTATAAGGAATGGGAAAAGAGCGATGCTCTTAAGCAGGTACAAACTATATATGGAATTCCGGTTGCTTCTCCAGAAGAGAATGTCCAGAGAGATCTGGATCGTGGCGTAGCTGAGGCCGTGACCTTTAACAATTCTTACTACAAGTATTCCGCCTCGTTGGACGAAATCGGCGAACAGATAAAATCAGCAAGCCATTCGGTCTCTCCCGGTGGCGCGGCTAAGCTCACTGCAGAGGCACTCGGACTTGTTATCCAAGTACTAAACCAGAACTTAAGAGCGCAAGCGACGGGTCTAAAGCTTCATGCCCAAGAGTTAGCTGTTCAGAACAGAAAGGAAAAATTAGATACCAAAATGTTCCTTGAGGCTTCCAGTTCATTACGGAGT
Source organism: uncultured Pseudobdellovibrionaceae bacterium (assembly GCA_964396165.1). GTDB lineage: Bacteria > Bdellovibrionota > FAC87 > UBA2466 > UBA2466 > CALCZU01. Next base: position 23,872 of record CAYNEF010000001.1, on the reverse strand, counting down.
GCCATGCAAAATCAAAAAATCTCTTTCGAACTTCCGGAGTACAAATGAGCGATATCGGATGGATAGCGCAAGAAGCGCACAAGATTCACGATTACTTTCAGGCGATTTTCTTCCTGTTGGTAACTGTCTTTCTCCTTGTCGGCGTTGTGGTTGAGTATTTCAAACTGCCTTTGGGTGGGACTCCTTCGTTCGGCCCTTTAGTTGGGCGAGTTTTGGTTGCCGCCATTCTTTTGTACACTTATCCTGAAGTCGCAAACATGCTTCGCAATGTGACCTCCGCTTTGTCCGAGAAGCTTGGAGATCTAGCCGGTTTCAGAGTCGCCCTAGATAAGATGGGACAGAAGGTTGATCAGCTATCCTGGTCTTGGACTTCTGTAAGGCAGAGCGTGATCGTTGGGTTGTCTTACTTGTCATTTTTTCTCCTATACTTCTCTGTGCACGTTGCTCAAGCGATCCACCTCTACAGCTCTGTCCTTTTGTACATATGTTCGCCAATTCTCATTGCTCTCTTCGTTTTGCCCCAAACAGCAGCTGCTACGTCGGGCCTTTATCGATCTTTGATCGAAATTAGCATGTGGAAACCCGTCTGGTGCATTATCGCCACGCTCGTATGGAGTACCGGAATTAGCGAGATCCAGGGTTCTGGATCTAGCGTAAGTTTTCTGTCGGCTGTCTGCTTTTGTCTTATCGCTGCCGGGTCCCTCTTGGCTACACCTATGGTCGTCCATGCACTCGCGGGGGCAGGCTTATCCTCTATGGCGCAGAATGTAAGCACGATTGCTGTGCCCGGAGTTGGATCGGTAACACCGCTTAAGACAGTTTCATCAGGGTGGAACACGATCGGGAGAGTAACAAATGCAGGTCTTACGGGAGCGGAAGTGGCTACTAGGAGTCATGCTAATGTGAATCAAGTAGTGAAGCAGTTACCGCGCTTCAATGTACCCAATCGCCCGCCAGTTTTTGTCAGAAATAATCCAAAAACAGGAGGCAAGGCATGAAATTCAGTACCGCCTGGGCAAACATCTTAACCGAGAATCATCTTCTTAAAGCCACAGTCGCATTGCTGGGACTTGTGACCATTATCTTTAGTGTCGGGCTTGCGCGACTTGCCGTGCGACAGCCGCTACTTTTAGAGCGCGAGTGTGGAACTCGATACGTGAGTCCTGTCGACCTGAAACACTCTAATCGGGAGATCGACTATTTCATCAAAACGGCCCTGCCGATGCGCTTCGATACAGATGCCGTCGATTACAAATCGGTTCTCTCGGATGATGAAGTCGGTTTCAGAGTTAGGGAACAAGATGAGCTCAAAAAGAAACAAATTATCCAAAGGGTGCTCATTAACTCGATTAAAGCAGATGGTGACTCCTATGTTGTGGACACCGACCGAATTCTATCTACCGGTAAGATTCGGTCGGCACTTCAGCTTGTTGTTCGGGTCCAACTTGCGTCTGTGAGCCGCACGCAAACGAATCCTTACGGTTTGATTATGAAGCGCGCTTCGCAGGTAGTTCAAACAGGAGATTCCAAATGAGACACTACATTTATATTCTAGGGTTTCTGCTGTGCTGCCAGGGGTACGCCAAAACAGCCCGAAAAATTTACTTGGATGATAAGGCAACACAGTCAGTCCGAGTGGGAATTGGACATAGTACTATCTTAAGTTTTCCTACTCGTCCGTCAAAAATTGTTCTTGGTAACAAAGGTATTTTCTCGGTCGAATATATTGAAAATGATCTGGCAGTTACAGCACTGTCCGCGTCCGCAAGAAGTAATTTATTTGTGTATTTGGACGGGCGAAGATTTGGCTTCGATTTGATTGGTGGCGTCGATACTGGTGATGAGATCGTTATAGTTCGCGATATGCAGGAGAAAGGGCCCAAAGTGAAAGTGAGGGTTCGCGATGAGTAACACTCCAGAAATTAAACTGAAAGGTGATGCGTCACAAGGTGCATGGTGGATCGAGTTGCTGCCGGTAGAACGAACCGGAAGAAAGTATACGATCCATTCCAAGAGAATGTTTTGGTGGTTGGTGGTCTCAGTGTCTTTGTTAGCAATTACCAACATGGTTTTGGAATCAAATACGGAAGGCCCCGGCCGCAGTAGTATTAGCACTCCCGATTCGATGCCTGATTCGAAACTTGAAAATATACCGGAGGCAACGACAGCTGATATCGCAATCGGCGTTCTGAGAGCATCAAATTCAAAAGCTAGTGTGAAACTTGCCGGGCTTCAGGTCGTAACTCGGCCTCGCGACTTAGGAAAAATCCCGCCGGGATCAATGATGGAAGCAAAGTTAGTGAGTGGAGCTTCGAATGGTCTCGTTCGCGCAGAGGTCTCAAAAGCGCTTTACGTAAATGGCGACACCATGATTCCTGAGGGGGCCTTTCTTGTGGGAGCTGGAAGCTCCAGTGAGGAGCGGCTATTTATTAAGTTTGGCCAAGTGGTCTTCAAGGATGGAACGTTCGGTAACCTTACCGCTGAGGCATGTGATCAGACGGACAAAATCGTAGGTCTCAAGGGATCCTTAGTCGGGAACAAGGCTATTCAAGTAGCTGGTAGTCTGGGACTTGGCTTTATGGGCGGTTTTTCCACCGCTTTACAGGATACCCAGGGGCAACAGGGCGCTGTCGTTACCCAGCCCTCGCTTAAGAATGCACTACTAAACGGTACTGCTACTGCCGCACTGGAAGAGTCTCGAAACATGATGCAAGACCTGAAGAACCGTCAGCCAATTATCGAGGTTCCTCAAGGCACAACTATTTGTGTAATGGTCAGCGGGGGGAACTAATGCGTGGCTATAGCCAGCAAATCGATGGGGGTGATTGGCTTACTCGAGCTGTGATCGTTTTTCGTAATCTTTCGAAACCTTTCATTGAACTGATCCGGGGGATACAATATGGAACTATACCTTGGAATGACTGCCTATCAGTCTGTTTGGTGTTAGAAGTTTTTCTGTTTTTCCGATTCGACTGGTATCTGCTTTCCAAAACGCGGGTTGGGTTTTTATACCCTAGAAGTTTCTTTCTCTACCAAACTTATTATTTGTTTACGATCGGCATTCCATTTTGGTTTTGGGGCATCAGAGAATCCCTAACACGCGAGCGAATTTCAAAGACTTTAAAGAACACATTTGAAAGCATCGGATTGAAGAACAACTTGGGGAAAATTCCTCAGTTTGTTTTCGATGTACCTCTGGGTAATTCTACGAGGAAGTTAAGATTGACCAAGTCTTCGATTCCGACACAAACATTCTCTCAAAATCAAAAAGCGATTGAAGAATCAATGCGTATTTTTATCGATGAATTTAGAGAGAATCGATTAGATGGCACCATAGATGTAATTTATGCAACTAAGGAGATGCCGGAAAAATTTCGGTATTCTGATTGTTGTAGTTTGGCTGCGGCTACTTTCATTGTGGGTACCACGCGTTCTGAAGTGATTCAGTCAAACCTAGTTGATACGCCTCATTTGTTAGTGGCAGGACAATCTGGGGGGGGAAAATCAACATTTACGCGTCAACTCATTACTAGTTTATACCTTAACGATCGGAGTGCTCGATTTACCATTGTCGATCTGAAAGGAGCAGTAGAGTCGCAGTTTTTTGAGGGACTCAATCGTATTCAAGTACCTCAGGATATGGATGCGGCGATTCAAGCCCTAAAGATCCTAGAGCGGACCACAGACTATCGACTTAAGTTACTTAAAGAAAATGGATGCAAGGACATCTTAGAGTTCTTCAAAAAGCCTGAGGCGGAGCGGGTTAAGATTGCCGCGGGCGAGGACATACCGAAAGGCCTGTATCGTCATATCATTGTTATAGATGAAGCTGCTGAAATGTTTTTGGCGGGAGATAAGAGAACGACAACCAGCGTTCAAGATGCTCGGCAGATTTTAAGCAAAATTGCTAGACAGGGGCGAGCCATTGGTTTGCACCTTATTATCGCTACACAGAGGCCTGACTCCAGAGCATTGGATCCTCAGATAAAGGCTAACCTTGCCGGTGTGCTCTGTTTCCAAATGGTGAATGATTCTTCGAGCATTCTAGTTTTGGGAAATGGCCGTGCAACTGATCTTCCCCCGATTCCCGGCCGAGCTATTTGGAAAGTTGGCATGAGCATGAAGGAAGTGCAAACCCCCTTCCTAAAAGAAGATGAGGCAAAGATCTTGTTAGGACGGTGTCCAAACGAGCAGATTCCCAATGACCGAGAGGTTAAGGTAATCACGCAGGCCAATCCTGTACCACCGGGGCCATTCAAGGAACAGGAGTAATAAATGCAGAACAAAGGTTTAAGGATTACAAGACGAGATATCGAGATCTTACATTTTATGTGGAAGTGGAAGGTTTGTACCTCAAGATGCTTGTGTGACAAGTTTTTCGAGGGAAATGGTAAGAACACTTATAAGCGCCTCAGGGAATTAAAGAAGGACGGTTTCATTCGATTAACTAACGTTGGTCAGGAAACTAGAGAGGTTGCTTGGACTCTGGATAAAAAAGGGTACGAGAGAATCCGCAGTGGCTTACCTGTACTTTCTAATGAGGGGTTTGCACCAAATTATGCAGAACATGACTATATCGTTGCTGCCTGCCATCTCGGTGAATGGCTGGCTAACATGCCTCAGGGAGTTGAAACTTTTTCTGAACAAGAACTTTTCCGAATAGACGAAGCATATTTTCCAGAGTGGGTACCAGGCGTACAGGTTCATCGTCCTGATGGTTATTGGAAGATACCCTACGGTAGTGGTTTTGCAGTCATCGCTCTTGAAGTTGAACTCCATATAAAAAATCGAGTTAGCTATGTATCTGTTGGTGAATGGTACAGATACAGGATGGATCGGGTTACTCGAATTGTTTGGGTTGTGCAAAACGCCAAGGAAGCATTTCGGATTAGACGTGATCTTAAAAAGTCTGATCCGGAAAATTTCGAAAGTCACATTTTTGTCACATTGCCGGATTTTAAAGAAAGAGGCTGGGAGGCCCAAATTATTCATGGAAATGAAGCTGGAAAATCCCTCAAATTCTGCCTCTGTTTGGGACAAATGAAACTAGTAAATTTGAGGGAGAATGGTAGTAAACTTTTCTCCGCCAATTTCCTTTTAGAGAATTCAATTTGTGTAAAAAAGACCAGAACTTCCGAAAAAAAGAACACCCCCAACTTTTGTGACAGTATAGCCTTACGGCTATCCTCTAACGATTTATACTCTGCTCAGAACACACCTATTGCTTCTGCTCCTATGTACTCAGCCACTGAACCCAAGGATCTTTTTAAGGAGGTAAGTAACAATGAATAAATACATATGTACACTCATTATTGGAGCAGTTCTTACAACTGGATGCGCTTCAATGAAGGACAGCATCCTTTTAGGAGCTGGAGTCGCGGGCGGCATTGGTACCGGAATTGGTATTGCGGCCAGCGATGGAAGTACCGGTGGTACGTTGCTTGGAGCTGGCATTGGCATTTTAACTGGCGCGGCCTTCGGTTATTTGTCCTACCAGGACAAGATCGATAAGCAAAACATTGCCAAAGCACTCTCGAAGAAAAGTATCGCGAAGGAAGAGTTTCCAACTTTACGTGCGCCGGAGGCTACGTGCGTCCGTATCGGAGAGTCCATTGAAGGCAACAAGTACATCGGCCCACATGTCTCATGTGAAATCGAGAAACCTGCTGTTTGGAGCCGCTAGATTATCCAAAAATAAAAGGAGGGTAACCAAATGAATTCGACAGAACAAAAGACAGTTCAAAAGAAACCCAAAGCCAATCGATATGTACTTTCCGCTGAAGCGTTTGGACGGGTCAATCACTGGATGGATCAAATTAAGGGACAGCGACAGTCTCTTAAGATCAAGCCAGGGGATGTAATTGAGTTCGTACTGATGAATAGAAGCCTAGAATTCGATTCTAACGAAATACAAGCCTACATGGAAAAGAACATCAGTGAAGTCGATCTGGCCAAATGGATCGTGAAAGAACTCAAATCGGCGGAGAAACGAGGCCAGAAACTAAACTTGGCTGATTTGATTGGACCCGTCCAAAATCTAACCAGACTCGGATGATGCGTCAAGTCTAACTGATTCGGATATGGCTTTTCCGACGGTAGAATCTGAAAAAAAACTAAATAGCGCACTTGTAAAACAGCGACGACGGAGAGTCCGTTTGCGTTTCAATTGGGAGGTAAGTAACATGCAACCGATTAATTCAGCCCCGCTCTTTGACAACCTGAGTAGCTTAATGAAGGCGTCCGAATTTTGTAAGCGCTTCGGTTACTCCATGAAAACAATTTACGATTGGAGATACCGACCAGGACGAAGCAAAGTTCCGGACAATCTCATCGTTAAATTCCGAGGGAAGCTCTTCGTTAGGACTGACATTTTAAAAGGCCTAATCCCGTAACTGCCCCTTTGAGGGCAAGTGAAAGGAAAAAAGCAATGTCACAACCTAAGAAAATCCTCAATAAAGATGGAACCACAGCGTGGATTGCCTATGTCCGCCAAGGCGGGCGAGGTTCCAAAGCGATCAAAAGACGCTTTTCCAGTTATAAACTGGCGCTGGATTTCGTCGAACAGTTCAACAAAGATAAGAAAGAGATCTTTGAAGGGACTGTGGAGGTGGGAACCTTTTATGGAACCACCTTTAAAGTTGAAGCCGATGAATGGCTTCAATATCGATCTCTTCGATCTTCTCCGGGGTACTTCAGAAGATGTAAGGATAACCTTGACGATTTCTGTCGTAACTATGGAAATCTTGAACCGAATAAGGTGACCCTAGATTTTCTGGGTAAACTTCAAGGTGAGTTGAAGCAAAGGCCGGGAAAAAAGAAAAATTCGACCTGGTCGAATGCTTCGGTAAACCGATATACGGAATCGATATGTGCAGTGCTAAATTATTCGGCGAAACATCGCCGAATCCCTTTTAGCCCTGTATTTGGATTCGAAAAGCTTCCCAAAAATTCCCCAGAAATGCTCTTCTGGGACGAGGAAGAGGCCAAAAAATTTCTCACGTGGACCAATAACAAATACCAAGATTGGAATAGCAAAAGTAAGTTCTCTGCGAGAAAAAACTATATTGCTTACCTTCTGGCATTGAATACTGGCATGCGGGCAGGAGAAATTTGGGGCCTTAAACCATGCGATTTTTTCTTTGATAAAAGTGATGAAGGGGACACCCTCTTCGTCAGGAGGCAGTTTAACTCCATTTTGAAGGACTTTGCGCCTCTAAAAGGGGAGTCTGCTTCAGACAAAGATAAGAGTCGCCATGTACCCTGTCCCAAGCAGTTACGGGAGGCACTAGAGTCTCTCGTGCGGCACAACCACGTTAAAGAGGATGAGCCGGTATTTAGGGGAAGAGATAACAGACCCATGAATCACGACGCATTTGCGGACAGATTCGAGCGGGATGCAGAAGCTAGCGGCTGTAGGCGCATTAGGTTTCACGACTTAAGACATACGGCGGCTACGCTGATGCTCTCGCAAGGGATCGACGTCAAAACGGTAAAGGAGATTTTAGGGCATGAAGACTTAACTACCACGATGAACTACGTGCATCTGTTAGGTAAGAAGATCCAGCAAGTTTCCCGTACCTTTTCTGTAGATCCCGCAAAATCTGAAAGAGCTCGATTGCAGTTGGTGCAACCCTAAAAAGCACACTCGTCGGGCTCGGCAATAAGTCAAAAATAACGGTGCAACCTTTGTGCAACCTTTTAGAAATTTAAAAATAAAAAAGGGATTCTGGACTTTCCAGAACCCCTTGAATTCATTTTTAAATTTTTGGTTGCGGGGGTAGGATTTGAACCTACGACCTTCGGGTTATGAGCCTGAAGGTCGGGCTACCAGGCCTTCCCTGCAACTAGTTATAATCACACAATATTAACAAGAATATCGGGAAGATAGGTTCACTTGTCAAGTCTTACGGTTTTCGGTTGGTCTCGGTCATTTTCGGTTAATTTCTACTCCTTGTGTGTCACCGGTGTGTCAACGCCGAGCCTGACGAGTGTGTAAAAATAATATGCTTGTCGGGTGTCCTTGGTTTACCAACTAGTGGGCTTATGAAATTTTCCAATCTTATCCGCCAAGGTGTTTTGAAATTGGCAATCGTGAAGAATATTTGCGCTGTGGATACTTTTGAAAAACGAGGCAATTTTTATTAATTCTCTACTTGGATGCCCTTGTGGATTCAAAATTCCAACAGTTTTACGGAATTCATTTTTAGCCATTCGAATTGGTGTCACTAAATCTGAGTCATTTGAAATGATCGCTGCAACTTCAAAGTTGTTTTTGAAAGCATCAAATGTCCTGTCCGAGCACGGGTGACAGAGTCCGGCTGATAATTTAGGAGACAGTTTCAGTCAGCCGTAGTATGAGCGATTTCTCGTCTGTCATGAAATAGGACACTACAGGCTTGAAATTGATTTAAATTGGGCGAGCGCTCGTCTGGCCTTTCTCATGTGTGCGCTAAAGAAAATCTCATTATAGATCTGTTACTAAGAATTTATAGAGCGTACTTGGCTTTCATCCGTTACCCATGACAAGTTTTCCCTACGAGATTTTCGCTCTAGGTCAAAAGTCACTGTAGTAGGTTCTTCGAAACCTTCCAGATAGTATTTAACTTTAAGCAGCTTTTCTGAACCAACTGATTTTCTCAAAGATATGACCGTTGCACAGCGGTGAGCAAAGTGATGACTGATTTGAGCCTTAAAAGAACTCTCTTCGCTAAGTCGAACAGTTTTTGTTTTCGATCTGAAAAATGCCTCAAAAACCCAAAGAAACGGACTATAAGACACTGGCGAAGAGACTATGTGCGGAATCACTGCACAGTCGCCATGTTTAGAATCATCTGAGTAGATATTTGAATAGCCAGAAGTATGAATGTCACCTGAAAGAATAACTACATTAATTCCATCGCCATCCTTTGGGTTTTGTAGATTAAAGAAATAGTCTAGTACTTTTGCTGCAGTTTTACGGTTGGGCTTAGAAAACCAAGCGTCATCGAGATCGTCTCTAAGATCACCAATACTTTTATCCCATTTGTTTATCCATTTCGTAAATTTTGCGGCTTTACGAAAACAATCGATAAGTGCCATTAAAAGAGGCCAAATTTTTCCAGTAGCTTCCTCAGATTTTGGATCTCCATGAGCAAAAACTACAGGACTTACAAAAAATAATGTATCTAGCCCTTCCTGTTTTTTTACCCAGGCTGTTACGCATTCGAACTGTTCTTTGGGCCAAATTTGCTCGAGTCTGTAATTTCGATTGGATCTCAAATCCGCAAGAATAATGCCGCTTGTGCCGATTCGTATACAAGAGTCAAAAGGCCCGTTTTTGCCGTTACCGAACACGTCCGGGTTGCGTATTGCCTGCATATTCCAAAAGGCTAGCTTCGCAGATTCAAACCATTCTAACCAATCGGCTCTTGGTTTGGGGGTATCACCTTCAAATGCCTTTCTTTCAGACCCCCACCCATCAATAATGTCGTGGTCGTCCCAAATCAGATAGGCGGGCAAACAGCACAGTACTTTTCGGTAATGAAGATTACTCCAATGTGTTCTATATGCTGTTAAAATAGCTTCTAGTCGTTTTTCCGGATTCTGACCGATATTTTTTGCGGCATCATCTAAGTAGACTTGATCCCCGCCTAGTATTGCAAATCTAACATTGGGGTTTTTCTCTAATATAGCCGGGATTTGCTTCCATACTTCAAATCCGTCGGCCGCTGGATTTGTATTACTTTTTCCAGCCTCCGGATTGTGGCAACTTAAGAGTAAAAAATCTAAGCGTTTATTTAAAACCAGGGTATCGGGAAGTGTTTTGAAATTAAGATCTGCCTGGGTAAGCCCTTCACTTTGGGCTAATAGGTTGTTTCCATCAGTATCAACGACAGTATAAAAGTAAGTTGAATCAGGATCAAGACTATCAAATTCGGCTATTGCAACCCAAAGTGTGTTAGCCGTGACAATTACTGTTTTGCTATTAATAGCAGAACTGTTTTCATTTTTATGGATTGAAAATACTACCTTTCGTTCATTTATGCTCTGCCAATGCACCCATAGTTTAGCGGTCGTTGAAGTTACATGACCAATGAATGGCCCAAGAATTTGGTCTTTGCTGTTATTATTAGCCATAAAATTTAGCTACAAGCTTCGAAGCTATTCGAAAAAAATACCTATTCAGTGCATGGTCCCCTTGTATGGATGCGATTCTAGTTTTCGGAGGGGCAGCAATGAAATTGCGCTTCGCGAATTTCATTACTGGTTGAGACTTTTCAGACCTCCTGTTTAAATATATCTGTAAAAAGACACTAATCAAGAAAACCCGTTAGCTTTCAATAACTTATGCTAACCAGCCTGAATGTCGAGTTACTTTTAATAGTTCGACAGTGGTAGAATAAAATAAGTCTATATAAATAGATATTTATGCGCATGATTTACATGAAATATTAATAAATATTTTGACAAGACAAGCCGATATAGGTAGTATACAAACTGAGGTTAGTATGACTGTTCTTCAACAATTCAGTACCCATTTAAGGCCGGGGAAAGTCTACCGTAGGGAAGAGCTTGCACAGTTTTCAACAAATGTGGATCGAGTACTAAAGAATCTTTTAGAAAGTCACTTGCTGGAAAAAGCTGGTGCGGGACTTTACTACCGTCCCAAGAAAAGTGTTTTTGGCGCAACTCCTCCTAATGAGCATGAATTAGTAGCCGCTTTTCTTAAAGAAGATGATTTTTTGCTCGTTTCTCCAAATCTATATAACAGTCTAGGGGTAGGTACGACTCAACTCCATAACATGACTATTGTTTATAACCGTAAACGTCACGGTACTTTTACTTTGGCTGGCAAACATTTCGAATTTCGAATGAAACCTAAATATCCAAAGAACCTGACTGAAGAGTTTTTGTTGGTGGATCTAATGAACAACTTAAGTTCTCTTCCCGAAGATAGAGAGTTAGTAAAAGAGAATGTTAAAGATCGAGCAAAATCATTTGATCGCCATGTGCTTTTGAAATTAGCACGCGCTTTTGGCAAGGTAGGCACAAGAAAATTTTTTGAGAAACTACTGAATCCATGAGTAATGGAACTTTTTTGCACGATCATAAGGAGTTCCCCTCTCTGCTTGAAATATTGGCGAAAGATCTAAGCATACTCCCTGTTCTTATTGAAAAAGATTACTGGATCATGCATTGCCTCTTTGGGCTTCTGGATCTCAAATTCAATATCGAACTCAAAGGAGGAACCTCTCTTTCTAAAGGGTACAAAGTAATCGATCGGTTCTCCGAGGATATTGACATTAAAATTGATCCTCCTAAAGACATGGATGTAAAAACCGGTCCTAATCATGATAAGCCTAATCAGATTCAAACTAGGATTGATTTTTTTAACTGGCTAACTGATAAAATAAAAATTCCTGGGATAGTATCTGTTGAGCGAGATACTACGTTCGATAGCGATAAAGCACGCGGTATTGGAATTCGGCTAAAATACAAGAGTCACTATAATCCCCTTCCTAAATTAAAGGAGGGCGTGTTACTAGAGGTGGGTTTCGACAGTACAACTCCTAACCAAAAAATTACAATTTCTTCCTGGGCATATGATAAAGCTGCGAGCATACGAGTTCCCGTTCTAGATAATCGCGCTATAGACGTGCCTTGTTATCTCCCACAATATACTTTTGTAGAGAAACTGCAGGCTATTTCTACTAAATACAGGCAACAACAGGGTAACGGTGAAAAATTTCCGATTAACTTTCTTCGGCACTATTATGATATCTACCGCTTGCTTGAATTAGAAGCAGTTCAATCGTTTCTTGGCACTGAAGAATATAAAAAGCATAAAAATGATAGATTTCGTGAAGCTGACAACAAAAATATCGCGACTAATGAAGCGTTCCTATTAAGTGATGAAAAAATTCGCAAGGAATATGAGACCGAGTACAAAAAAAGTGCGAGTCTTTACTATAAGGGACAGGTGCCGTTCGGAGAAATCCTTGAACGGATCAAATTGAATGTTAATAAGCTATAAGTCGCACTACTGGTTCTCCGATTATCATACTAAGGTTTCATACGAGACAGTTTGTCTGTGGTGGTAATTGTGCTAGACCATGTGTATTTCACTACTGCTTTTCCATTTGCAAAAAGACCAACGATACGCCCAATAGCATTTCCTTCGTCCATTACAGTATCCCCCACTTTAAATTTGCCAAGTTCATTTACTAGGGGGGAAAGTGTACTGACTTGTAGGCCGGCCGATGACCAAGCATATTTTACGACAGCTGTCCCATTATCAAAAAGAGCTGTAACTCGACCTATAGCATTGTCTTCACCGATCACAGTATCTCCTACGCGAATAGAACCGCTCGGAGATTCAAGTGAGATGATAGAGGGAGAAGCTGCATAATGTTGTGTTTGTACAGCTCTCGATTCGCTTACCTCATGATTTAGTTGGTTTTCTGAAAAAGCTGTAATATTAAGCGAAAGTAGAATCCAATAGACAAGAAATAAATTTGTTCTCATTTTCCCCTCCCAATTAGTTCACTATGTTCTAAGCAAAAAAGAAGCCGACTGAGTAAAAACAGGGTGAATACATGGGGTATCGCAAGCTTGAGTACAAACGCTATGGCCATATAAAGAAAAATAAATGCCTAACTTATTTTGGAAAATCACTTTTGATTCAAGATGGCTAGTAAGTAGACAAGCCTCTGATCTATATCACTAGGACTAATTCTCACATTTGTAAGTGTTTAATATCCTGAAAAAGATTTAGCTGTATACCGGTAGTTTCCTCGCACACAATTTGCAAAATGCTAATACCCAGGAGTTTTATGGCACAGTTGTTTTATGTTTTGATTCTATCTTTTTGTGGTTTGGCATTTTCTGAAAGCCATAGCGAGACTGACCATAAAGCGAGAGAAGTCGATCTGTCTGATAGACTTGTGAATTTTTCGCCTTTGGCTTTTAGCGAGGGGAGTACGTTAAATTTTGATAAGCCTATTTACTTAAGAAAATCCCCTGTCACCGAAGTTGTTCAAAGAGGACCAAGAAAACTTCAAAAAAACACGGTTTGGGCTACGTATTTTCAAGAGGGAAAGCCACTCATTCCGAAGAGCGAGAACGAGAAAGGTATAGAACCTGATCTTACGAAACCTTATTGTCGTATTTGGCCTGGGCCGGGACAAGTTATTCCCACGAGTGGTGAGGTCACAGTCACGAAAGCTAAGTTAGAAGATACCCCAGAAATAAATTACGCTCTCACAGAGTCAGGGGAAGTGCGAGGAGAAATTTTTATCCGGCTTTTGAACTCTCCCTTTCAAACTATTGAATGCCATGCCTCAAGACAGCAGATGACTTGGAAGTTAGTCCAGGAAATATTAGGAGTGAATTTTAAGCTAGTCCCTGCGCCCTTTTCTATCCCCACAAATGAGGAGTTAAAAGCGGTAGGAAGAGTTACGGGGCCTGATGTCCCGACTGGCACGGGAACGATCGTTTCAGGAAATTATGTTCTGACAGCCGCGCATGTCGTAACAAAGAAGTACAGTAAAAATAAATTTGATTTTATAGAATTTGAACCGAACTTTTTAGCCCGCGAAAACATCCATTCTAATCTGAAAGTAGAAAATCACAAACCAGTTAAAGTAGAAGAAGTGTTTATCCACCCAGAGTACGACCCTCATAAAATTCCAAGTAGTTACGATGTTGCTGTCCTTAGACTTACGCCGCCAGAGAAAGGCAAATCCTGGGAAGAAGTAATGGGTAGCTTTGAGATTGAAGGAAAAAATGAAAAATCGCCCTTCTTTGAGCTAACTCCTTTAACGGCAATAGGGTACCCTTTCGACGACCTAAGCCGGTACGTGTATCCAGGTCGCTGGGGTGTGGAAAATCCTAACTCGAATATTATCAGTTCCCAGAGGGCAGAGGCCAAAAATCTGCCAGAGGTTTTTTATCAGTTTGAAAAACCGAAAACTCCCGTTGCTGGAGTATCTGGTGGGCCGTATGTCAGAAAAAAACAAGGCAAATTCAAAATCGCTGCAATTCATGTCGCTGGCAATGAGCACGGCACCGAAAACGATGCGGTGAACACTTCAGGGATTGCAGATTGGGTCCAAGAAACTATTGAGAAGGATCAGCTATTACGGTGAAGCTGCGCGTGACGCATGATTTCGAAGCGCCTTACTGAGTTTTTTAAAGTAGGGCGATTCAACACTCGATTTTCTCTTAACTAGAAAAACATCTTGGCGTTTTGTGCTCGCTTCGATGGGAGTAGAAATTTCCTCGAGTTTAAATCGCGCATTAACGACCTCATTATGGAGATCTATTACAAACTTAGGAAAGTAGCCGACAGAAGCACCTCTTCGGCAAAGTTCTAAAGCAGTTTCCATCATGCTAACTTTGTATGCCACTTTTCTGGGACGTCGGTCATCGGGCCATCCATCCAGACCCATTGCCTTTGACGGTGTTCCAGATATGGGGAGATTTGGGATCACAAAGGGTAAATCCTTGAAGTCTAGATTATCAAATCTACGCTTTATGCCAAAAATTCCCATTTCTATTGTGGTTACTTTTAAGATATCAAGGCTTACATGAGGAATTGGGACGTAGGTAATTCCAAAGTCTGACCGTTCATTCACTATGGAGTCCTCTAATGGACCTGGAATTAATTCATAAACTTCTACAATCATATCTGCAAACGTTTCCGGGATGATTTTTCCCAAAAAATAAGTAGAAAAAACTTCAAAGGTTGAGATTCTTAAAATATTATTTTTTGGAGACGATGCATGTTCCGTCCCTAGACTATTTAATTGTTGTATGAGTGGCGCAGCTTCTAAAGCTAGTTTCTTACCAAAATCTGTGACGACGATTCCTCTTCCCGAAGCTGTAACTAACTTGTGTCCGACTTCAACTTCTAATGATTTGATTGCTTTTGATATTGCCGGCTGCGAAATATGTAGTAACTCTGAGGCCCTCACCAATGAACCGGTTCGAAAAACAGTACAAAAATAGTGAAGATGATCAATGTTCATCAGCTTTTATTGAGTAGTTGAAAAATTTCATCGTGTAGTTCTTTGTCTAGACCTTCTGTAGGTGCGGCCTGCGATAGTTTCATAGGGGTTGCAAACCGCTTAGCTTGAGGAATCTCAAATCCAAAGAGAACGAGAGCTTTTTGTTTAGGGCAAAGGCGGAACCAATTGTCTTTAGCATGGATTTCAGCACTTTTTCTGGCTTCTGTCGTCTTATTCGAGGTCAACGTAGTCTGTATAAGATTTCCTGTCGAATCAAAGATCGTGAGGTTACGATACATAAGGGCTGGATCCGTCCCATCATTTGTTTGTCCGAATCGTTTAGCTGAAGCTACCAAAAAGATCTTGCGATTTCCATGTTGAAGTGTCGTGACTTGATAGTTTTCGGATGGATTTGTCCCGACCAATTGTGAAGGCGAGTAGTGAATAACGCGAACACCATTTCGAATGGTATTACTTACTTCGTGAAAGGCGCCAGGAAATTCCGGCGAAATTTTCCTGGCCCAATAAACGGGTTCATCTAAATTCTCAACCTTACCAGAAGCTTTGTCTGTAACTGTAGTTTTGGTTTTAGCTGAGATTTTAAGAAGCTTGTCTTTTTGTTCGATCTTAATCTCTCGAACAGAGTGTGCTTTCTGCTCGCTTGTTTCTTCCTGATTATCACACGCCAAGATAGGACTCTGAATGATAGAGTCTTCTTTCATGTGATTAGTACCAGGTGAACTGTGGCTTTCGGCTAGCAATCGAAGAGTTAAGATAAGAACTAAAACGATTCGCTTCATGATTCGTTCTCCATTTGAATAGAGTGATTATACGAGTCCTCTGCCTAATAGTAATGTCGCAGTGTTCACACAAAATAATTTTCAAAGATTAAATCTAATGCGTAAGAACACAGACTACCTTGCCTATGAAACCAGCGTCGCCAAATGGATGAATAAGAACGGCTTCTAATCGTGTCGGTCGTCCATCCCCATAGGCATACGATTCTAACTTCGTAATATTCTCATCAGTTATCGCAAGATGCAGACCAAAGGGGGTTGGACGTGTGACTGTAGCGACTACATTTTCTACCCGCAGTACAGCAGTATCTGCATCTGAATTAAACAGGATGGATTTCTCACTCCCGTTACTGGCCACGCTACATTCATAGCTGGGGCGTTGATCAGCCACAGCAAACGAACAAACAGCAAATACTTGGATTAAAGTGCCACACAATACGAACTTTGATTTTGTTTTCATACGAACTCCTATAAATTGTTGTCTCGATTCAAGGCTTACTACCTTCGAACTGAGGTGCTTTCTTTTTAAGGTGTCTGTATATTAATTAAAAGTGAATTGTAGTTATTTATTGATAACTTTATTGCAATAATCGATTGCTGCAAAGATGAGTAGCAAAGGTTGACAGGTGTGACGCGATGGGTTAATCATCGCTTCTAATATGAAAAGAGAGTATATGAATTCATTATTTTTTCGTTTCCTCATTTTGTCTTTTAGTATTTCGCTTTTTGCAGAAACTCCCTACGAGCGAGTGCAGCAAAAATTTAATTCTGCAAATGTAGCTGCTACGACTAGCGATTTTGCTAAGAATTCGGTTTGGGAAGGAAAATGCGTGGAAACCCAAAAACCACAACTATTGTTAGATGTTAATTTAGGCACAATAGTCTACGGGGATCCGATTTTAGGTTATTCGCTTTATTTTGACTTACTTACTGGACATCTATCTGCTAGCCAAATCTACGGATATATTACAGAAGAAGTGGGAACAGAATTTGAGCAGGGAGCTTATCATTCAACTGAGAGCAATTCTCTTGTCTTAGTTAAAAAAGGCTCGGACTACAAAGAGCTCAGAAAAGCTTTTACTGAAAATGGTGCCGTCTATTTTATTCTTAAGGAAGTCTGTCTAAGCAATAATTGTGGTTGGTTAGGAAGCCAGCCCTACAAAGCCGGAGACACCATCGGTTATTGCTATTTCTACTCTAAAATTGAGTAATTTTAACAGACGCATAGGTCCTCATAAGTATAATTATTTACATCTCCAATTTACCGTTTAGCAGAAGAATCTGGTGCATGATGCTAGATGCGTCTTTAATTTTGTCTGCAAGACCTTTAATCTGAATGAGGTATTTTGCTGCTTGTTCTTTCTGTTGATTGTTGAGCAGAAATTTTGTGCAGCCTTCAAGTCGTTCAATCGATGGAAGTCGAGAGTAATAATTCAACTGCCAAGTAGAAGTACGTAATTCATCTATCGCTTCGTCTCGGCTCAGTGCCTTATGTTTAAACATTTTGAAGCTGCGTTGAGCGTCACTTATTGCTAGGGGCAGATCTTCGGCTTTGGCGGTCCGTTTTAATTCTCGCAAATAGTGCTCTGAAAAAAGATTCCGGATTTCTTCGAATGCGGTGCCACTATTGCTAGCAATATGAACGGGCTTGATCACCGTGGCCCCTACCTCTCGAGATTCACTCGGAAATCTTGCCGATGCATTGCCACCCGCATCGATGGAAGCCAAGATCGGGGGCATTCCCTCAATTTTCACCCACTGGTTCCAAACACCCGCTTCACCGACCTTCCCCTTCGGAGTAAAATAAGTTTTAAAGTTCCCTGGGTCGATAATAAATATCCCCGCATCACTACGTAACTTTCCTGCCAAAGAGGGAAGCCTGCGAGACCTCCCAGGATACTGCAAAATCGGCGGAAGCTGCTCCGCAAGATGCAAATCAACCATACATCGAGTCAGATCACTTATCCCATAATCGAACCCCGCAACATGCGCCGCATTAGAATTTGAATGTTCCCCAGCAACTGCGGATCGAAAACTAATCAGAAGTACTAAGAAAAATGTCTTCACTTCGTTGCTCCCCCTTAATTTCCGTATTGTATCCCGCGACAACTCCCAAAGCTTGTCACGTACAGTCAGTAATCTTCGCAAAGAGAAGCGTTCAACCTTAATTATTTCTCATTTTATGCGAAGTAAGATTCTGCGACATAAAATACCAATGAAAGAGCGATGGGTTGCTAATTCCTCTCGGGTACGAATGAGATTATCTATCGCTTCATCACTTCTTACCAGACTAAGTAACACGTCGGCTGCTCCACCGTTTCTCGAGTCATTTAACATTCCGAATGTAATACCGTGATAGTCCCATCGAAAGTGGGTGCCGGTTTTTCTTCGTGGGTATTTATTGAGTTTAGTCATTAGAAAAATACTTTCGTTCGATGCATCGGAGCGAAACCCCTCATAGATAGGAAAATCTCTTATACGGTAATCAGGTTTCCCATTGCTTTCTTTGATTTCAACCATCACGTTACTGGTATCCAGAACGCTTATTGGAAGGTGTTGCGATTTTAGATAGTTCGCAACTGTCTGCAAATTAGCTAAATCAGTAAAATCAAGTTGAAGAACTCCAATTCTGTCGTCTTTTGCCATCTGGTGTAATTTTTCGTATTGAGAATCGCTAGCAAGATAGCTTGCCCCTCGAAAAGCCCTTTGAGGAAACCATTTATTACGACTCCTTTTAAACTCAATGCTACTAGCGCCATTAATGTCATCTTTCCACCACGAATAATTTTCTATGCTTACACGAGTACTTGATTCCTGTTCCATTTTGATAGCACTTTGAATTATTTGGCTAGCTGCTTGATCTAACCCCCTTTTTTCAGCAATTGCTAACCATTTGTTCGGTTGGGTATCAAAGCGCAATTTGAGGTAGTCTTTTCTGTCTTGAGATAGCTTTAGAAGAACCGCGTTGATTTTGTTATAGAAAACCACCTTGGGATCTACATCCGCTAATAGAAGATGTGACGCTTTTTCAGCCAGAGCGCCACCAATAAATCCTCTTTCAGTTCCCACTGAGACATAGACACCTTGCGGTGCATTTTTTAAGATGGGAATTGCGTATTGAGGAAGCGTTTCGTTGGGATGCTCAAACCCAAAATGTTGGCCTTTTGTTTGGTTTGGCAAATGAACCTGAGAAATAAATCCGTATCCACTTGCGCCCTCATCGGCGGCCATGGAAACAAATGCCCACAAAATCGCTATAAGGAGAAATGGACATCTCGAAAACTTAAACATAACTCATTTTAACATATGAGTATCTTTCAGTTTGACTTTGAAAGGATCTCTTCAGCCTCTTTAACATTTTTTTCCCCGTAAATCTGCGCAGAGTCCTTATCCTTTGCAATTTTCTCGATTAGCTTTTTCGTTGTTGTATCTTTCATCACTTTGGCTCGTAGCGCCTCATCTTGTGATAGACGACTGAGATACTGATTAAGAAGTACAAATGAGGAGTGAAACTCAAAAGGGTTTCCCATCCTTTTTTGAGTAGCTGCAAAGGGTGAAGCTTGAGAGTCCTGTGCAGATTTTAAAAGTACTTCTCTTACGCCACTTACTATTTCCAGAGGCTGAGATTTCGTGCTGTCTTGGGTTCTAAGGTAAAGTTCCCATTCATCGGCATGTAAATTAACAATTTCATCGCGAGAAAGTGACCTGCCTTTAGCGCGCGCAATCGTATTTCTAAGACGCATGGCAAGTTCCTGTGTGCCTCTGGGTTCACTCATACAGGAGCGTAATTGACCTATATCGTGGCAAATGCTCATAACTCTATAAAACGGCAATGGCCCTGCTTCTGCGGATTCAAGTTGAGTAGGTAAATACTCAGGCAGGTTTTGGTTAAAGAGAGTCACATTTTGGTCCCAGATTTTTTGAGTCTCTTTATCTTTTCTAGTTTCTTGAAAATTTTGTACCACTCCATTTGTCATTTCTATTGCTGTATCGAGGGTATAGGGGTTGTCTGCCAAGATTTGAAATGTTTTTCCGAATAACTTCAAATCGAGACTTTGATTGATGCTCAAATTTGAAAAAGTCCTCTCGATCTCTTTGAAAGCTTTTTTACGAGTAGCGGGATCTCCTTCATCCGTTTTCTCTATCATGGTTAAAGCGAGATCTTTTAATTCATGAATTTTCTTAAGAAAGAGATCAGGCTCGAGTTTAGCGAGGAGTTCAAGTGCCGTGTTATTTAGCACGCTTAAATCGTCATTCATTGGAATGTTTAATCCGCGAAATCGTTCTGGGACATTCGACTTCGTTAGTGATTTTTGAGGAGAGTATTCACTTGATAAGTGTCCATTTGCCCAAGCTGTTTGGATTTCTATGAAATTTTCTACGTGGGATAAGGCATCTGAAACCAGCTCTTGTTTTAGCCAATGGGGGAGTTTGGGGGAAGAGCTCGCCTTCCTATACGTCTGCCTTAAAGCAAAAAGCCTTGCCGTAAATGGCATAGTCTCATCTTGAGAAAATTTAAGCATATGCAATGTTGTCTGGGTAGGAAAAGCGTTTAAAGCTTTTTCTATTTTGGATTCATCTTTTTCTAATAAAGCTTGATTTAGGTGTTGGGAGAGGCTCTTTCCCTCATTGGCGATATCATTTAATAAAGTGGAACACTTCCCCCAAGAAATATGTGCTAAGAGACAAAAAAATAAAATGATTTTCATAAGATATATTTTTTTTTACTTTAACACCTTTTGACTAATTTGTCGTAAGTTTCAAAGCTGCCAGATGTCAAAGAACTGATCATAAATTACGTAGATTAGTGAAGGACGAGAAAAATAGTTGCCTTACTGAATCGCCATCATCTTCTTGAAACTCCTCTACGACAGAAAAGATAGCTTCTTTCATTTTAACTTTGAAGCGCACGAAGTCACACTCGTTCATGGAAAACGATGTATAGAATATCGAGTTAGTTTCATCGTCGGTGAGCTGCTTACGATTTTCTATGATTTGCCTACATACTTGCCCAAATAGCTCGGAGAGGCCTTCATCGCTTTTTAGACCAAACAGCGAAAGGGAGTTTGCTTTTGCATAGAAGCGCTCCTCTTTTTTCTCAACGATATTCTCCTTAATAAGCAACTCTAAAGATTTTTCTATGCTCTTTTCAGGCAAACGACTTCTTAAGTGGATCTGATCAAGGCTGGCACCCTTTTCCTCAGAGCCCAGTGACGCATATACCTGATAGGTTTCAGAACGTCCGGCAAGTGAGGAAAGCTCATGAACTGCGCCTTTTTCAATTCGTTTAGCTCTGCAAGTACGACGAGCTTTAGTAAGTTTTTTATTTAGAAGATCAATTGTAAGCGTTTTGGGGCGTAATTCTGGATAATCTTGTAAAGCTAGCAACTCAAGTAAGGCCAAATAAGATTTTGGAAGTTTGAGACCAGACTTTATTTTCATGAGTGAGTCATGAGAAAGCCCTTTTTTACCTTTAAGTAACTCGGTCAAATAACTACGTGAAGCAAAGCCTGCACGCATAGAAAAGTCTGAGTAATTAACTCGTTTTTTTTTAGAATATTGGAGAGCCAACGATTTAATTAAGAAATCGTTGAACCCTCCACAATCTAGTAAAACATTTAAATCCAAGCTTAGTTACCGCCTGATGCGTTAGGCTCTGGACTAATCACTCCGACTTGCTCTACGGTAATATAAACGCCTTTGATTTTGGTGCCTACTGGATAGGTCTCGATTAATTCCTCGTAGGCATCCTTAGTTTCAGTGAGGATGGAAATACAGTGTACAAAATCACCTTTAAGTGAAGGTGCTCCTGTTTTAGCGTTACAACCTGTGACTCCGTAGCCATTCACACCTTCGATTTTTGAAAGTTTGGGTGCTAGCAGAGATAGTACTCTTTTCGCCTTATCAGAAGTATCCAAAGGTCTTGCGAAAGTGGAACTCACGAATCCAAGCATTAAAAATAACGATAGAACGAATTTCATTTTTACTCCTAACCGCTTCATTGTGAAGCAATCTAAATTCACAGAGCTTGTACCTATTTTTTAAAAGTAGTTCCATAAAAAAAGCAAATAGAGCCGCACTATTTGTTCGCTTGGCGAACGATAAGGGGTGGTATTATCAGTTCGATTGTCTAAGCTTTCTTCGTTTTGCTTGTTTATTTAAGTAATCCATCTCATTAGCAAGAAAATTTAGATTAAATACAGTTTGTTTTCATATTTGAATTGAGCATTTTGGCGCTTCGGTCAAGTTTTAGATAAGCCCAAACGCTCTGGCCATCGCTTTGCATTGTGAAGTGCCATCAACTTAAAAAGGGAGCTAGAGTATGAAAAAATGTTTATTTCTTTTGGTCCTAACTGTTTCGTCACAATTTGTTTTTGCCGGCGAGCAAAAGTCCATTTCGATTTCTGTTACGCCTTCTTCAGTTTCGCCGCAGCAAGAAGATCAGGAATTGATTGGAAAGACCCGCTCTAAAAATGGTAGATGTGACTGTGTTATCGCGCTGCCACAATACATGCCTGTTCTTCGTTACTTAAACGATGAGGGAGGCTACGAAAGCGTAAAACATTATTCTCAGATGGAAGATTGTGAATACGCAATGACCATTATTCCTAAATGTATCAAGTAAAAAGGTTTCTTTCCGTATGAGCTGGCTTGCTACGAGTGAGTCAGCTCATAAAAACTTTGTGGTCAGAAAATTCAAAGACATAGGCAACTCTTAGGTATTTCCCATCGTTCCGTAGCAAAGTTGTTACCCACGCTGCGGCTTGAAATAGGTTTAGCTGCAGAATAACGTACGTAGGAACTTTACTTTGGAGAACATAATGAAATTATCCATCTTAGTGCTCACTCTTATAAGCCTAAACAACCTGTCCTGGGCCGCCGACTCCATTCCAGGTCGAGAGTCTTTAGACTTTTACGACAACCCTTCCTCCTCTGAAAATCGGTGGTTCGTTCATCATCTAGTTCGACAGGACTTTCCACAACTCTCATCTGAGAAAAACTGTGAACGAGTAGCGAAATTTGCTGACGAAACTTATTTAAAACCAGCCCACGCACTAGGTCTGAAGGCTGGAATCTGGATAAAGCTAGATGGTCGATGTGGATTAAGAATCATCCTTTACCCAGGACAGAAAGAACAACTCGCTGATTACAATAAGTTTGTCCAAGAAAAACAAGACCAAACATTTGAGAGCAAAACAGTCCATATCTACGCTATACGCTCCGTCCATTCAGATGTTATGCTGCGTTCTGGAATTATCGAAAAGCCAGGGGACCTCTTCGTCAAGGTGGTAACAACGGCTTGGAGGCCTTCTGCGTTTGCCACCATGCCCGACTTTAAAGCTTATATTACTAAGTACGTAGGTCCGAAAATTCTCAAGACTATCGAAGCTGATCCCAAGCCTTTCCTCAGCTATGTAACGAGTGAGTTTTCGCCGGAGTACGCTAAGGAATATGAAGAATTTCTAAGACAATCGAATTCTATCGACGTGTTTGCACTGCCGTCGCTCGGTCTAGACGATGGATCCTTTGAACCCTATGGGATGGCGTGGGGATTTCTAGCTCGCTGTCATAAGGAATTTCCGAACTGTCGGCTGGGTAAATAGGTAACTTTTACTTAACAGTCCTTAACGCGATTTCAATTTTTAAATGCTGACTTGTATTGCATATTCCTTTTAGGAGAAAAAAAATGAAAATACAAATTATTATAGCTGCATTCTTTTTATCGGGGCTATTATCGGCGGCGACGAAACCCGTGTCACTCATATGTGGTAGTGACTTATCGGAAACTCAATTCTACGTAACACGCAACGCAATTAATAAAATGCTCTATACTGTTAAAGCCTTAAGGGGTTACGTAAAGTATGTGGGTTACAATGAACACTATGTAATAACAGCACAAAATTTACTTTATGGTGTAGATTGTGAGTTTTTCGGTGACATAGGATCTTCGCTTGAAGTCGAATGTTACGCAGAAAGTGGGAAAAAAGTCTTTTTCTTCAAACATGATAAAGCTTTTTTCATGGAGGATAATAAAGAAGTTACCATACGCGAGGAATGCAAATTGGAACGATGAGCCCTTTTTACCGA